>NZ_CP114902.1:1067500-1766875 GCF_027497235.1 Micromonospora sp. WMMD1128 | reverse complement strand
CGGTCTTCGTCACCCTCGCCGTCATCGGCGTACTGCTGGCCGTCGCGGTTGCGCTGCGCCTGCCGGAGACGCTGCCGGCCGAGCGCCGCAGCACCGGCGGCCTGGCCACCACCGCCCGGACCATGCGGTCCCTGACCACCGACCGGGTCTATCTCGGGTACGCGCTGACCCAGGGCTTCGCGTTCGCCGGGCTGTTCGCGTACATCTCGGGGTCGTCCTTCGTCTTCCAGGACGTCTTCGGCGTCTCGGCGGCCGTGTTCAGCGTGGTCTTCGGGGTGAACGCGCTCGCGCTGGTGGCCACCGGCCAGCTCAACGCCCGGCTGCTCGACCGGTTCAGCCCGCGCCGGCTGCTGGTCCCCACGCTCGTGGTCGGCCTGGTGACCGCCGTCGGCGTGCTGACCGGCGCGCTCGCCGGCAGCCTCGCCGTGACGGCGGTCGCGTTGTTCGCCTTCGTCGGCTCACTGGGCATGGTGATGCCGAACAGCACCGCGCTGGCGCTCGACGCGCACGCCCGGCACGCGGGCACGGCCGCCGCGTTGATGGGCGGCATCCAGTCGGTGGTCGGCGCGCTCGCCGCGCCCCTGGTCGGCCTGGGCGGCGAGGGCAGTGCCGTGCCGATGGCCGTCGTCCTGGCCGGCGCCGCCGCCCTCTCCCTGACCGCCGTCCTCACCCTCGCCCGCCGCCGCTGACCGCGCGGCGCTTCAGCGCGCAGTGCGCGGCGCTTCGGCGCGCGGCGTTAATAGGGGCCCCCGCCTATACCGAATGCGTTAATAGGGGCCCCCGCCTTTCACGCGAAGCGGGTGGTTACGGCGGGGCGGGTGGGCATGGCGGTGGCGCCGCCGGGTGACTCGCACACGAGGGCGGCGACCCGCAGTGCGAACGCGACCCGGTCCCGCCAGCCGGCGGCGTCGGCCGGCTCGCCGGCGGCAAGCAGCTCGGCCACGAGCGCGCCCATCACCGAGTCGCCGGCGCCGGTGGCGTCCACCGCGTCGACAGTCGGCGCGGGCACGCGTACCACGTCGTCGCCGGCCGCGACCAGGGCGCCGTCCGCGCCGAGCGTGACCACCACGGTGGCCGCGCCCAGCTCCCGCAGGTACGCGGCGACGCCCGCGACCGGCTCGTCCGGGTAGAGCACCTTGGCGTCCGCGGCGCTCAGTTTGACCAGGTGGGCGGCGGCGGCGAACTCGGCGACCACGGCCCGCAGCCCGTCCAGCGCGCCCGGCGCGGTGAGCAGGCTCGGGCGCACGTTCGGGTCGAACACCCGCAGTCCGCCGGCGATCGACCAGGCCCGGCGGGCGGTGGCCAGCACCGGCGGGTCGAGCAGCACGATCGAGCCGCAGTAGAGCACGTCCGCGCCCTCGACCAACGCCACGTCGAGGTCGTCCGGGCCGAGCAGGGCGTACGAGCGCGGCTCGCCGTAGAAGCGGAACTCCGGCTCCGGGCCGGCGAAGGTGGCCACGGCCAGCGCGGTCGGGGCGGGCACGGTCACCGCCCCGGCCACGCCCACGCCGGCGGCGGTGAGGAAGGCGCGGATCCGGGCGGCGAGCGCGTCGTCGCCGAGCGATCCGACGAACTGCACGTCACCGCCGAGGCGGGCGATCGCCACCGACACGTTGAGTGGCCCGCCGCCGATCGCCTGCCGGTAGACGGGTTCCCCGTCGTGCTCGGCGTCGAGTAGGTCGACCAACGCCTCGCCGAGCACTACCGCGTACCCCATGCCTGCTCCCCTCGGTTGTCCCGCCGTCGATCCTGACGCATCCGGGCGGACCGGTGTGACGCGACCCGGCACATCGACTCGCGGCTATTGCGTGCGGCGGCCGGACGTGGTGGGATTGTCCTACCGGGAAGGGCGCGGGGGGCTGCCGCGTCGCCGGGTCGAGCCGACGCGAGGGCATCCACGGTCCGTGACACGGACCGCAGGCGGTGCACGTCCCCGAAGGCCCCGGCCGACCGCCGGGCGCGGGCACCGCGATCGTCGCATCCGCTCATCGCAGCGGGGCGGGCCGAAGGTTGGGTCACGCTCCGCGAGTCAGGAGATCCCCGTGCACCGATCCCGTACGGCCGCGCTGGTCACCGCGGCCCTCACCCTGGCCCTGGGCGCGTTCGCCCTGGCCTCCAGTCCCGACCCGGCCGCCGCGCACGGCGCGGCGATGACGCCGGGCGCCCGCACCTACCTGTGTTGGAAGGACGGCCTCACCGGCAGCGGTGAGATCCGGCCGAACAACCCGGCCTGCGCGTCGGCCGTGGCGGAGAACGGGCCCAACTCGCTCTACAACTGGTTCAGCGTGCTGCGCTCCGACGCGGGTGGCCGGACCACCGGGTTCATCCCGGACGGCAAGCTGTGCAGCGGCGGCAACCCGAACTTCAGCGGCTACGACGCGGCCCGCAACGACTGGCCGATCACGCACCTGACGGCCGGACGGACGATGGAGTTCCGCTACAGCAACTGGGCCCACCACCCGGGCACGTTCTACTTCTACGTGACCAAGGACAGTTGGAGCCCGACCCGGGCGCTGGCCTGGAGCGACCTGGAGGAGCAGCCGTTCCTCCAGGTGACCAACCCGCCGCAGAGCGGCGCGGTCGGCACCAACGAGGGCCACTACTACTTCAACGGCACCCTGCCGTCGAACAAGAGCGGCCGGCACATCATCTACTCGCGGTGGGTCCGCTCGGACAGCCAGGAGAACTTCTTCGGCTGCTCCGACGTGACGTTCGACGGTGGCAACGGCGAGGTGACCGGGATCGGTTCGGGCAACGGCAGCCCGACCCCCACGCCGACCAGCCCGACCCCCACGCCCACCAACCCGACGCCGACGCCCACCAACCCGACCCCCACGCCGACCGGCGCGACGCCGACGCCGACCATGCCGGCCGGCAACTGCATGGCGGTCTACAAGGTGGTCAGCTCCTGGGGCAGTGGTTTCCAGGGCGAGGTCATGATCATGAACCACAGCAGCCGGACGTACTCCGGATGGACCGCGAGCTGGACCTGGCCGAGCGGCCAGACCATCAACCAGGTGTGGAACGGCACGCTGAGCGGCAGCGGCTCGTCGGTGACGGTCACCAACGCCGCCTACAACGGCAGCGTCGCACCGGAGGGCACCACCACGTTCGGCTTCACCGCGAACATCTCCGGTCAGAACACCCTACCCACGGTCACCTGCACCGGCAGGTGACACCGCACTGAGAAGGGCCCCCGGCAGCACGCCGGGGGCCCTTCGTCACGCCGTGGGTCAGCGCACCATGCTGCCGACGACCGGCTTGGTGAGCAGCGCCGACTGGTTGCGCTGGATGCCCGGGTCGAGCGTCTTCGCCACGAAGATCGCGTGCCAGATGCAGAAGATCAGCACGGTCCACACCTTGCGGGAGTGGTCGGCCTCCTCGCGCTTGTGCTCGTCGAGCAGCCGCATCGCGTACGACAGGTCGACCAGGTCACCGGCGCCCGAGGTGGACAGCACGTGCCGGGCCCACTCGTACATCTCGCCGCGCAGCCAGACCCGGGTCGGTGTCGGGAAGCCCAACTTCTTGCGGTTGACGATGGCCGGCGGCACCACACCCTGCAACGCCTGGCGCATGGCGTACTTGGTGGCCTCGGAGCGGGGCGGCAGCTTCAGGTCGACCGGGATGCCGGCGGCGACGTTGAACACCTCCCGGTCCAGGAAAGGCACCCGGACCTCCAGCGAGTGCGCCATCGAGATCCGGTCCGCCTTGACCAGGATGTCGCCGCGCAACCAGGTGTAGAGGTCGACGTACTGCATCTTGGTGACGTCGTCCAGCTCGGTGCACTCGGCGTAGATCGGCGCGGTCACGTCGGTGTAGCGCACCGAGGGGTCGTAGCGGCGCAGCAGGTGCTGCTTCTCCTCCTCGGTGAACATCCGGGCGTTGCCGTAGTAGCGGTGCTCGATCGGGGTGGTGCCGCGCTCCAGGAAGCTCTTGCCCTTGACCCCCTGCGGGATCGCCTTGGAGACCGCCCGCAGGCCCTTCTGCACGCCGTCCGGCAGGCCGTTGACCGAGCTCAGGGACAGCGGCTCCCGGTAGATCGTGTAACCGCCGAAGAACTCGTCCGCGCCCTCACCGGAGAGGACCACGGTGACGTGCTCGGCGGCCTTCTTCGCCACGAAGTAGAGCGGCACCAGGGCCGGGTCGGCGACCGGGTCGTCCAGGTGCCAGACGATCTTCGGCAGCGCCTCGATCATGTCCTGCGGCCCGATCTTCGTCGGGATGGTGGTCACGTCGAGGTGCCGGGCCGATTCCTGGGCCACGTCGATCTCGGAGTAGCCGGGCACGTCGTAGCCGACGGTGAAGGTGAGGATGTTCGGGTTGAACTCGCGCGCGAGGGCCACCACGGCGGTGGAGTCGATGCCGCTGGACAGGAACGAGCCGACCGGCACGTCCGAACGCATGTGCATCCGGACGCTCTCCCGCAGCGTCTCCCGGATCTCGTGGTAGAGCTTCTGCTCGTCGGAGACCGGCGCCGGGCGGAACACCGGCCGATACCAGCGGCGTACGTCGATCCGGCCGTCCGGGCTCCAGGTCAGGTACTCCCCCGACCCGATCCGGCTGATCCCCTTGTGCAGCGTGCCCGGCTCCGGAACGTACTGGAGGGTCAGGTAGTGGCTCAGGTTCGCGGTGTCGATCCCCGCGTCACCCTGGTAGGCGGAGTGCGCGAACGGCAACAGCGCCTTCTTCTCCGAGGCGAGGTAGAGACCGTCCTGGGTCTGGAGGTAGTGCAGCGGCTTGATGCCGAAGTAGTCCCGGGCGCCGAACGCCCGTCGCTCCTGCCGGTCCCAGATCACGAACGCGAACATGCCGCGCAACTTGGTGAGCACCTGCTCACCCCAGTAGTGGTAGCCGGCGACGATCACCTCGCCGTCGCCGTTCGTGGCGAACTGGGCGCCGAAGTCGCGGATCAGCTCGTCGCGCAGCTCGATGTAGTTGTAGATCTCGCCGTTGAAGGTGAGCAGGTAGCGCCCGCCCGCGTACGGCAGGGGCTCGTGGCTGAGCGCCACGTCGATGATCGCCAACCGCTTGTGCGCGAACACGCCGTCCGCGTACCGGCCGGAGGCGTCGCCGACCACCTCGACCCCGGTCTCGTCCGGGCCACGGTGGTGCAGGCACTCCAGTGCGCCGGCGATGTGGTCGCGGTGGGCGGCGGCGTCGCCGCGCGCGCTGAAGAAGGCCAGGAGTCCGCACATGGGGGCCATCTTTCCACGCGCCGGAAGCCACCGTCGCGGCACCGCAGGCACTCCCCGCTGTCGTGCGCGCGGTACCGTCGGGACCAGCGACGAGGCTCAGGGAGGGGCGGGATCATGGCCGAGGATCAGGCGCGGCAGGGCAAGCCGGCGGACGGCACGGAGTCGCACGACCCCGACTTCCCGGAGGCGTTCCTGGCGTTCATGCGGCAGGGCTGGCGGGACACCGAGCTGTCGACCGCCCTCCGCCCCGAGGTGCCCAACCACGCCAAGCGGCGGGCCGCGCTGGCCGAGGCGTTCCCGGACGAGACGCTCGTCATCCCCACCGGCAACGAGAAGGTACGCGCCAACGACACCGAGCACCGGTTCCGGCCGGGCAGCGACTTCGCGTACCTGACCGGCGACTTGGAGCCCGACAGCGTCCTCGTGCTGCGGCCGGGCGGCGAGGCCACGCTCTTCATGCGGCCCCGGTCGTCCCGCGCCACCGACGAGTTCTTCCGCAGCCGCCACGGCGAGCTGTGGGTGGGCCGCCGGCCGACGCTGCGCGAGAAGTCGACCGAGCTGGGCCTGCCGACGGCCGACCTGAGCGAGCTGGACGCGGCGCTGGCGGGGCTGGCCCCGGCACGGACCCGGGTGCTGCGCGGCTTCGACGCCCGGGTGGACGCCGCGGTGCGCCGCTACGACGGGCCGCGGGCGGAGGACCAGCCGACCCGTGACCGGGAGCTGGCCATCGCGATCTCCGAGCTGAAGCTGGTCAAGGACGAGTGGGAGATCGCGCAGCTCCAGGAGGCCTGCGACGCCACGGTGCGCGGCTTCGAGGACGTGGCGCGGGCGCTGCCGGCCGACCGGGCGATCTCGGAGCGGCTGTTGGAGGGGCTGTTCGCGCTGCGGGCCCGGCACGACGGCAACGACGTCGGCTACGGCTCGATCGTCGGGGCCGGCGAGCACGCGACGGTCCTGCACTGGGTGCACAACCACGGCACCACCCGTCCGGGTGACCTGCTGCTCATGGACATGGGTGTGGAGAACCGCAACCTCTACACCGCCGACGTCACCCGGGTGCTGCCGGTAGACGGCCGGTTCACCCCGCTCCAGCGTCAGGTCTACGACGCGGTCCACGCCGCCCAGCAGGCCGGCATCGACATGTGCAAGCCCGGGGTGGGGTTCCGCGACGTCCACCTGGCCTCGATGCGGGTGCTCGCCGAGGCGCTCAAGGACCTCGGGCTGCTGCCGGTGAGCGTGGACGAGGCGATGGATCCGGCCTCCACGGTCTACCGCCGCTGGACGCTGCACGGCACCAGCCACATGCTCGGCATCGACGTGCACGACTGCGCGAACGCGCGCAAGGAGATGTACCGCGAGGGCTCGCTGGGTGAGGGTTACGTGCTGACCGTCGAGCCCGGGCTCTACTTCCAGCCGGAGGACGAGCTGGTCCCCGAGGAGTTGCGGGGCATCGGTGTCCGGATCGAGGACGACATCCTGGTCACCGCCGACGGCCCGGTGAACCTCTCGGCCGGGCTGCCGCGCCGCTCGGACGAGGTGGAGACCTGGCTGGCCGAGCAGCGCGAGGCCGGCCCCCGCCTCCCCGGCTGACCCACCCCGCCCCCCCCACAGCCCGCACAGAGATCTTGGAAGCAAAGGGCCCCTATGAGGGCCGTTTGCTTCCAAGTCACCTGGTCTCGTCGGGACGCCGCGCAGGCGTGAAAACGGGCAACCGGCCGCACGGTGGCCTGCTCTCCGGCCGGGTCTCGTGCGAGGAAGCGCGGGCGGTGATCGTTTGGCCATGATCAACACCAGTTCGGTGAAGTGGGGGCATCGCCGGTGGTCGGATACCGCCACATCACCGAACTGGCGTCCGGCGTGTCGTCCGGTGCGGTTATGGGGGCCGGGGTGGGTTTGCGGTACGGTCGTCTGGCATTGCCCTTGGCGGACCTTATGTGGGGTTTCTTCGGATAAACCTCCCTTGCGAAACTCGCTCTCTTACGGTGCACCTCGGAGGCTGCGTAGCTTTGCGGCTTCTCGTGCGGCCCGTGGCCGTATGACCGTTTGAGACGGATCGAAGGGCGGAACGCGCGCATGTCCGACGACGAGACGACACCCGACCACGGAACACCGATGGCACCGCCGCGGGCGAGCAGGCGGCGAGGGCTCTGGGTCGCCACCGGCGTGGCCGGGCTGACCGGCGTCGTCGGCCTGGCGGCGCTGGGCGGGCTCGCCGCCCGCAACGACAGGGCCGGCGACCCGGAGCGGGTGGCGGACAACCGCGCGACCGCGCCCCAGAACGCCGACGACGCCTCCCCCGAGGACAGCGTCGGCCACGACCCGAAGGCCGAGAGTGGCACCGGCCACGACCCGAAGGCCGGGGACCACGCCGACCACGACCCGAAGGCCGAGGACCTCTTCGACGCCGGCCCGGGCTGGGAGGGCGTGCACGGCCAGGGAGGACCGGACGGTAAGGACGCCGACGGTCGGGAAGGCCCGGAGTGGGGGGCGCGGGGCGGCGCGGAGGAGCACGACGGGACCCGCGAGGTGCCCTGCGACGACGACGCCCTGGTCGACGCGATCGAACTGGCCAACCGCGACCACGGCGGCACGCTGAAGCTGGCCGAGAAGTGCACCTACGAACTCGACGTCAAGGACCGCAAGATCGGCGGCGCCCTGCCCGAGATCAAGCAGGACGTCACCATCAAGGGCAACGGCTCCACCATCACACGCGACGCCGAAGACTCCTTCCGGATCTTCCGCGTCGTCGACGGCGGCGCCCTCACCCTCAAGGACCTCACCATCTCCGGCGGCAACGCCTCCGAATTCGCGTACCCGGAGGGATCCGTCGGCCTCCGCCGCCAGGCCGGGCCCGTCGCACGTCCGCCCGCGGCGGTGCGGTCGGCCCCGGCTGGCGGTGGCGAGAAACGGGGCGAGGGTGACGGCGGCGCGCTGCTGGTCGAGCGCGGTGGCAAGGCCCGCCTCGCGCAGGTGACGCTCACCGGCAACAACGCCGGGGGCGACGGCGGCGCGGTGGCGAACTTCGGCCGCGTCTGGCTGGAGGACAGCAAGGTCGTCAACAACCACGCCCGGGGCGACGGCGGCGGCGTCTTCAACCGCGGCGTCCTCAAGGTCGAGGAGACCAAGGTCGACGACAACACCGCGGGCGGCAACGGCGGCGGCATCGCCAACGGCGGCGGTGGACGCCGCACCGGGGTCGGCCACGTCGCCGGCACCGTGGAGATCACCGGGGCGTGGGACGGCAAGGACACCTCGCCGAGCACCCTCAGCCGCAACCACGCCGGCAGGAACGGTGGCGGACTGTTCAGCGGCGGCGGGTACGTCACCGTCTCCTTCACCGCGATCACCGGCAACACCGCCTGCGAGAACGGCGGCGGCATCTACGCGGAGAACACCGACCTCGACGTCGGAAAGGTCATCGTCGCCGGCAATCATGCCGGCCGTGACGGCGGCGGCGTGGACACCGGCGAGGGCTTCGCCATCGTCGCCGACAGCGTCATCGTGGACAACACCGCCAACCGCTTCGGCGGCGGCATCTACAACGGCCAGTGGCTCATCAAGATCGAAGACGGCTTCCTCACCACACCGCAGGACGAGGACGACAACGCCGCCCTCACCCTGCGCAACACCGTCATCAAGGGCAACACCGCCCTCAACGGCGGCGGCATCTTCAACAACAAAGCAAAGATCACCCTCACCAAGACCCACGTCACCGAAAACACCGCCACCGACACCGCCAAGCTCCACCGCGTCGCCGGCGGCGTCCTCAACCACGAAGGACACGTCAAGCTCGACGACGAATCCCTCATCAGCAACAACGACCCCACCAACTGCGCCAACACCGTCGAGGACTGCTTCAACTGAACCGACGACCCCGGCGAGCCTCCTCCCGCCGACCCCGGGCGGGAGGAGGGCTCCCACTTCGGGGCGCGGTGTCCCCGGCCGGGGCATCCCGCCCCCGCTGCGCCAGCCCGACCCACCCGCACCCTTATGCGGGTTTTTTTCGTATACGACCACGAGGCGAAGAACGTTCTCATAAGTTCGTTCTCAGCAGCTACAACCGATTTGTAGCGAAGGCCGCCTCGCTGTGGCGAAGCGACCTTGTCAGGTACAAGGAGAGGGCAGAGAGCTCCGATGTCCAACTACCTTCGCAACAACGATGACGCCACCACCCGCGAGACCATCTCCCCCTTCCGGCGCCGCCGGCTCTGGCTCGCCACGGGCGTTGTGGGACTGACCGGAGCGGTCAGCCTCGCCGGCGTGGCGTACGCGACCACCGGGGCGACCGGTCCGCACCGGCTCGCCGACGTGAAGTGGTCGACCGCGCAGCAGCTCAACGACGGCGAGCACGGCGACGAGGCGGCCGGGGACGAGCACGGCAAGGGCGAGTACGGCGAGGACGAGCACGGCAAGGACGGCAAGGAGGGCCGGGACCAGGGCGAGTGGGGCCAGGGCCACGGCGAGTGGGGCCCCGAGGGCGACCACGGCAAGGCCCGCGAGGTGCCCTGCGACGACGACGCCCTGGTCGACGCGATCGAACTGGCCAACCGCGACCACGGCGGCACGCTGAAGCTGGCCGAGAAGTGCACCTACGAACTCGACGTCAAGGACCGCAAGATCGGCGGCGCCCTGCCCGAGATCAAGCAGGACGTCACCATCAAGGGCAACGGCTCCACCATCACCCGCGACGCCGAAGACTCCTTCCGGATCTTCCGCGTCGTCGACGGCGGCGCCCTCACCCTCAAGGACCTCACCATCTCCGGCGGCAACGCCTCCGAATTCAAGTACCCGGTTGAGGCCGAGATGGTGGCGCCCGCCGCGGCGAACGGCACGGCTGCCCTGCCGGCCCCCGCCGCCGCCCCGGCCCAGCCGGCGGTCGCGGGGGCGGCGGCCACCACCGCGGCCCAGTCCGCCACCGCGCCCGCGCTTGTCGCACCCGCCGCTCCGGCAGCAGTGAAGGCCGCTCCGGTAACGGCGACCGCCACCACCGCCCAGGCCACGGCGGCCCAGGCCACCACGGCCCAGGCCACCGCCCAGGCCACGGCGGCCCAGGCCACCACGGCGAAGGCGGCCACGACGACCGCGGCCACGACGACCGCCACGACGGCGGCCGGCGAGGACCGGGAGGGCGACGGTGACGGCGGCGCGCTGCTGGTCGAGCGCGGCGGCAGCGCCCACCTGTCGAACGTCAAGCTCGCCGACAACAACGCCGAGCACAACGGCGGCGCGGTGGCGAACTTCGGCCGCGTCTGGCTGGAGGACAGCAAGGTCGTCAACAACCACGCCCAGGGCGACGGCGGCGGCGTCTTCAACCGCGGCATCCTCAAGGTCGAGGAGACCAAGGTCGACGACAACACCGCGGGCGGCAACGGCGGCGGCATCGCCAACGGCAGCGGCCTCTCCGGCAAGCACGGCGCCGACGCCTCGGAGCTGAAGAGCTACGTCCCGTCGGGCAAGCACGACGAGGCCGGCACGGTCGAGATCATCGGTTCCGACCACGGCAAGGACGGCGGCAAGGACGGCGAGAAGTCCTCGCTGTCGAACAACCACGCCGGCAAGAACGGTGGCGGACTGTTCAGCAGCGGCGGGTACGTCACCGTCTCCTTCACCGCGATCACCGGCAACACCGCCTGCGAGAACGGCGGCGGCATCTACGCGGAGAACACCGACCTCGACGTCGACCACGCCGTCATCGCCAAGAACCACGCCGACGGCGACGGCGGTGGCGTGGTCACCACCGGCGGCAAGCACTGGGGCTACCCGAGCACCAAGGACGAGGGCAGCGCCACCATCGCGGACAGCGTCATCGTGGACAACACCGCCAACCGCTTCGGCGGCGGCATCTACAACGGCCAGTGGCTCATCAAGATCGAAGACGGCTTCCTCACCACACCGCAGGACGAGGACGACAACGCCGCCCTCACCCTGCGCAACACCGTCATCAAGGGCAACACCGCCCTCAACGGCGGCGGCATCTTCAACAACAAAGCAAAGATCACCCTCACCAAGACCCACGTCACCGAAAACACCGCCACCGACACCGCCAAGCTCCA
Organism: Micromonospora sp. WMMD1128; assembly: GCF_027497235.1. Taxonomy (NCBI): domain Bacteria; kingdom Bacillati; phylum Actinomycetota; class Actinomycetes; order Micromonosporales; family Micromonosporaceae; genus Micromonospora; species Micromonospora sp. WMMD1128. The sequence goes on along the minus strand of NZ_CP114902.1, from coordinate 1,755,627 downwards.
CCGCGTCGCCGGCGGCGTCCTCAACCACGAAGGACACGTCAAGCTCGACGACGAATCCCTCATCAGCAACAACGACCCCACCAACTGCGCCAACACCGTCGAGGACTGCTTCAACTGAACCGACGACCCGGGGTACGCACCGGCCCTCTGCCACGGAAGTGGCAGGGGGCCGGTGTCGTCGCGGGGTCAGCTCTGGACGAAGACCGCCACGCTGCGCGCCGGCACCGTGAACGTGCCGCCGGCCCGGTCGAACGAGGCCGTCCGCAGCGCCGGGTCGGCCGAGTCGCGCAGCACCGGGTGCAGCGCCACGTTCGCCCCGCGCAGGCCGGTGACCGTCTGCGTCGCCGTCTCCGGGGTGGCGTTGAAGACGACGGTCACCGACTTCCACGTCCCGTCCAGCCCGCGGGCGTCCAGGCTCATGGTGAGTACGCCCGGGGTCTCCTTCTCCCCGGACAGCGGGAACGCGACCCGCTTCTGCACCTCCCGCGCGGTGGGCAGCCCGAACACCGGCGAGGACCGGCGGATCCGCAGCAGTTCCGCGTACCGGGCGTCGGCCAGATCGATCGCCGCGCAGTCCGGCACCAGCTTCGGGTCGGCGAGCAGCGGCTTCGCGTACGGCCACTTGTCCTTGTTGTCCGGCTCCGGTGGCAGGCCGGCGCCGAACCCGTTGCCCTGGGCGCAGTCCCAGCGGATCTGGTTGAACCAGTCACCGGAGTTGAACGAGTTGCGATCGAGCGACTTCGAGCGCAGCCGCTCCGAGCCGGCGGTCACGAAGCCGGCGCCCTGCCCGAGCGCGGTGGTCGCCAGCGCGAGCACCTGCATCCGGGCCCGATCCTGCGCCGAGGTGCCCGGCGGCAGCTTGTACGCCAGCGCGTCGTACAGGATCTCGTTGTCGTGCGCGTCGACGTACGTGATCGCCTCGCCCGGCGCGGCGGTGTAGCCGGCCGGTGCGCCGTTGTAGTCGACCTGGCCGCCGGTGACCCGCCTGCCGGAGGTGTCGGTGAACAGGTAGTCGCGCAGGTTGCCGGTGAGCCCCACCTTGATCAGGTCGTGGGCGTGCAGCAGCCGGGCCTTCTGCTCGGCCGCCGAGCCGTTGACCTCGTCGCCGTTCGGGTCGGTGAAGAGGCCGGAGGCGAAGCCCTGCACCCGCGGGTTGGCGTCGAACGGTCCACCGCCGCGCACCGCGTCGCGGAGCCGGTCGTTGAACGTGCCGATCCCGGTGCCGGCCATGTTGGCCTGGGTGGCCTGGGTGAACCGGGCGTCGTCGGCGACCTCGCCGAAGTTCCAGCCCTCGCCGTACAGCATGATCTTTTTGCCGTCCACGCCGTCGCGGGCGAGCGTGAGTTTGTCGAGCGCGGCCCGTACGGCCAGGATGTTCGCCTTCGGGTGGTGACCCATCAGGTCGAACCGGAAGCCGTCCACCTTGTACGCGGTGGCCCAGGTGACGAGCGAGTCCACCACGAGCTTGCCCATCATGGCGTGTTCCGGGGCGGTGTTGGCGCAGCAGGTCGAGTTGGCGACGCTGCCGTCGTCGAGCAGCCGGTGGTAGTAGCCGGGCACCACCTGGTCGAGCACGGACTTCGGGTCGGTGCCGGCGGCCGAGGTGTGGTTGTAGACGACGTCCATGACCACCCGCAGGCCGGCCTGGTTGATGCCGGCGACCATCTGCCGGAACTCGGTGGTGCGCTTCGCGCCGTTCGGGTCGACCGCGTAGCCGCCCTCCGGCACGGTGTAGTGCAGCGGGTCGTACCCCCAGTTGTAGCCGTCGGTGTCGGCGACCGCCGCGACGCACTTCTGCTGCTGGTCGGAGTCCGGCGGCAGCTTCGCCAGGTCGCAGGCCGGTTGGGCCTGGTCGGCCCGCCGCTCCGGGATGGTGGCGAAGTCGAACGCCGGCAGCAGGTGCAGATAGTTGACCCCGGCGTCGCCGAGCGCCCGCAGGTGCCTCATCCCAGCGGTGTCCGGGTCGGTGAACGCGAGGTAGGTGCCCCGCCGCTCGGCCGGCACCGTGCGGTCGGCGATGGAGAAGTCGCGTACCGAAAGCTCGGAGATCTGTGCCCTCGCCGCCGGCGCCGCGGCCGGTTTGCGGAGCTTCGCCCAGCCGGCCGGCGCGAGCGCCGGGTCGGTCAGGTCGACGATCTGGCTGTGCGTCGAGTTCGGCGCGAGCGCCACCGAGTAGGGGTCGGTCACCGACGCGGTGACCACCTTCTGCGCCGCCGGCTGCCACGCCTGCACCTGGTAGCGGTAGTAGCGGCCGGTCCACGCCCGGCTGCCGCGCACCGACCAGACACCGGTGCGGTCGTCGCGCCGCATCGCCACCGTGCGGGGCTGGGCGGTGGGCGAGTCGAACAGTTGCAGCGACACCGTCCGCGCGGTCGGCGCCCACACGGCGAGCGTGGGCACCCGGCCGGCGAACGTCGGGCCGAGCTTCGCCGAGGTGGCCGCCGGGTAGACGTCGTCGAGCACGCCCGGGATCTGCACCCCGGTGGCGCGCAGCAGCGCGCCACCCGCGTCCCGTTCGGTCACCACGAGCTGCCCGCGCAGCGCCGCCGGCACCTTGGCCAGGTCGGCGCGGTCCAGCGAGAAGGCGTGATAGGACCAGAGCTGGGGGTACGCCTGCCGTTGCGCCTCGGTCAGCCCGTTGCGCCGCGCCCGCAGCGGCAGCGTGGTGTACGTGCCGGTCAGCTCCCCGTCGGTGAGGCCGATCCCGCCGGCCGGGGCGGCGAGGAGCGCGTACTTCCTGCCGTCGGTCTCTCCGGTGGCCCAGGCGACGGTGGCCCTGTCGATCCACTGCGCCTTCTGCTTGGTGAGGTCGACGTCCGTGGCGGCGCCGGAGCTGGTGGCCGGCAGCAGCCGGCCCGGGACGCCGGCGAGCAGCCACACCTCGTGCCCGGCGGCGAGGTCGAGCCGCTGGTCGTCCGGCTGGTCCTTCTCGTCGCCGGAGTGAATGATGTAGCTCAGCCCGGTCGCGCCGGCCGCGAGCGGCACCCGGAACACCGCGCCGTACGCGTCGATCTTCTCCGGCTTGAGTGGGGCGGCCCAGTCGGTCGGGGTGGCCGCGCCGTCCCACAGGTGCAGGCCCCAGCCGTCGTAGTCGCCGTCGGCCTTGCGCCAGTGGATGACCGCGGTGCCCTCGTCGACGGGTGGGTCGGGCTCGCCGGTGGCCGCCTCGCGCGTCGGGTAGAGCGCCGGGTCGCCCTGCTTGACCCAGACCTCGCCGGTCTGCGTCACGTCGATGGTGCGGTCGTTCGCCACGTCCTTGGTGCCGTCCTTGTCGACCACCAGGAAGCCGACGGACGTCGCGCCGGGCTTGAGCTTCACCCAGGCGAACCGGCCGTACGCGTCCTCACCGGCGAACGGCTGCCCCTTGGGCCATTCGGTGGCGTACGCCGGGTCGATGTCGCCCCAGGCGTAGAGCCCCCAGTCGGCGTACCCGCCGGCCGGGCGCTGGTAGTGCACGATCGCCCAGTCCCGCGACGCGCCCTGCGCCGGGGTGCCGACCGTGCCGGTGGTGCGGGCGGTGGCGGTGCGGCCCCGGCCGTCGCGGACCACCGCCTTGTATTCGACCTCGGCGCCGCCGGCCAGGCCGGTCAGGTCGTGGTGGACGGTGTACGGGGCCCGGTGCGCGCTGCCCAGCAGCGTCCACTTCCCGCCGGGGACGCGCGCGGCGAACGTGACGGTGGCGAGCGGGTCGCCGGTGACCTGGGCGGTGATCGCGGCGGTGGTGGCGACCGGGTCGGCGCCCGGCCCGGTGAGCGTGACGGTCGGGGCGGTGCCGGGCCGCGGGATCGCCCGCTCGGCCTTGAGCACCACCGCCGACATGGCCGGCACGGTGACGCTCAGCCTGCCGTCGGCGCCGGCCGTCGCGGTCGCGGCGTCGCCGTAGATGCCGGTGAAGCGGGTGCCGGCCGACCAGGTGTCCACGGTGACAGTCTGCGGGGTCGGCGCGTTGTTCACGGCGGCGACGTGTTCCACCCGTTCGGTGGGCAGGACGCGGGAGAACGCGAACACGCCCGGGCCCTCGGCGGCGTACCGGGTGACCTGGACGCCGTCGCGCAGCGCCGGGTGGGCCGCGCGGAGCCGGCCCAGCTCGGCGATGGTCCGGTAGAGCGGGTGCCGGGTGTCGTACTGGTCGACGGCGTGGGTGCGGGTGGTGCCGATCAGGTCGTCGTCGAGGTAGTCCGCGGTCCGCGAGGCGAACATGTCCTGGCGGGCGTCCTTGTCCCCGCCGGGGCCGGTGAAGCCCTGCTCGTCGCCGGAGTAGACCACCGGCTGGCCGCGGGTGAGGAACATCAGCTGGTGGGCGAGCTGGTCACGGCGTAGCTGGGCGGCGTCGTCACCGCCGTTCGCGGCGATGAACGAGCCGATCCGGCCCATGTCGTGGTTGCCGAGGAACGTGGTGAGTCGGTTCGCGTTCGTGTCCCGGGCCGCGTACAGGTCGTCCTTGGCGTACACATCGGCGAGCGCCCGGGCCGAGCCGTCGGCGGCGGTGTAGCCGCGCGCCGCCTCCTGGAACGAGAAGTCGAGCGTGGCGGGCAGGCCGCCCTGCCGCACGTACGTCGACTCGATCGCCTGGTCGGCGCTGTAGACCTCGCCGAACATGAAGAAGTCCTTCTTGCCGGCCTTCGCCGCGTAGGCGTCGATGCCCCGGGTGAACTGCGGCCAGAAGTCGAGGTTGGCGTGCTTGACGGTGTCGAGGCGGAAACCGTCGACGCCGGCCTTGCCGATCCACTGGCCGTAGATGTCGGTCATCCCCCGGACCACCTCGGGACGTTCGGTCCACAGGTCGTCGAGGCCGAAGAAGTCGCCGTACTCGCTGTTCTCCCCGGCGAAGGTGGAGTCGCCGCGGTTGTGGTACATGGTCGGGTCGTTCAGCCACGCCGGGACCTTGACCTTCGCGTCGGCCGGGCTGGCGAACGTCGGGGTGTACGGGAACGACTGCGCGTTCACGGCGGGGAACTTCCGGGTGCCGTCGGCGTAGTTGCGGTCCTCGAAGGCCCGCCCCCGCGTGTCCTTGTAGGGTGCGGTCTTCTTGTCGACGTAGCCGTACCTGTCCTGCGCGTACCGGATGATGTCGGCGGTGTGGTTGACGATGATGTCGAGGTAGACCTTGATGCCGCGCCGGTGTGCGAGGTCGACCAGCTTCTTGAGCTCGGCGTTGCTGCCGAAGTGCGGGTCGACCTGGGTGAAGTCGGTGATCCAGTAGCCGTGGTAACCGGCCGAGACGTCCGCCCCGGTGCCCTGCACGGGCCGGTTGGCGAAGATCGGGGCCAGCCAGATGGCGGTGGTGCCCATGCCCTGGATGTAGTCCATCTTGTCGATGACGCCCTTGAGGTCACCGCCGTGGTAGAAGCCCTTGTCGGCGGGGTCCAGGCCGGTGCTGAGCCGGTCACCGGTCAGCCCGCCGGTGTCGTTGCGCTTGTCGCCGTTGGCGAAGCGGTCCGGCAGCACGAAGTAGAACTGTTCCGCCTTCGCGGTGCGGGTCCCGGCCTTGAGCAGCGTCTCGGCGGACGGCTCCCGGTTCCACTGGGGCGCGTTGCCCGCCGCCAGGACGTCGGGGGTGGTGGCGCGGTCGGCGCCGGCGGCGTTCACCTGGTGGAGGGCCACCGGAACGCCGACGAGGGTGAGGACGAGGGAGGAGACCAGGGCGAGCAACGCCTTGGGGGATATCGGCGTCGGTTTCATCGACGGCCTTTCTCTGGTCGCTGATTCGCCCGCACGCTAGCCCTTGCGGAAAGATTCTGCAATGCCTTGCAAACATCGTCGCAACACGGCAGACATCTTGCGGAAAGCGCATTTGTCGGCGCTCGGCGACTCAGAGACCGGCGCAGGACACCCCGTCGACCGTGCAGCCGTCCGGACGGGTGGTGCCGGTCTGCTCGAAGTGGAACCGCACCGGCACCGACGCGCCCGCACCCAGGTCGACCCCGCTGCGATAGGTGAAGACCCGACCGTCGAAGCCGAACGGGCCCTGCTCCGCACCCTCCACCCAGGCGGTGACCAGCCGGCCGCGCGGGAACGTCAGCCGCACCGCCCAGCCGTGCGCCGACCGGCCGGTGTTGACAAGCAGCACCTCGCCGATGAAGCCGCCGTCGAACGTGTTCACCACGCCGTACCGGCCGGTCACCGCGGACCGCGGGGCCGGCGGCGGAGGCGACGGAGGCGCGGGCGGAGCCGGTCGGACGTCACCACGGGGGCTGCCGGTCGACGCGGCCGGCGTCGGCCGGGCGGGCAGCACGGTCGACCGGGGCGACAGCCCGGGCGCCACCGGACGCGACGCCGCGCCCGGCGCCCCACCGGTCACCGCGGGACTGGTCGCCGGCGCGACCGGGAGACCCGGCAACGACATGGCCGGATCCGTCGGCCCCTGCGCCGGGAACGTCCGCCGCCCGCGCACCGCGCCGAGCGCCACCACCAGCAGCACCACCATCACGACCACCCCGGCGCCGACGAGGATCCAGGGGGACGAGGTGACGGCGGACGCGGGCGACGGGGCACGACGGGTGCGGGACATGTTCCTCCTGTCGGCGGGCGAGGAACGCCCGACTGCCCTCCCCCGTTGGCGGACTGCGCCAGCCTAGCCAGAAGGACCGGTCTGCGGCGAGTGTCCGATCCGCAGCCCTGCCGCAGGGCGGAGCCACCTGATAAGTTGCACGCCGATCGATGACCACAATGGCTCGTGCAGCGGCAGGACGGGTGGCCAATGACTGAGTGGCAGGGCAACATCCGACGAGCGTCCACAGCGGACCACGCCGTCGTGACCGGCATCCTCGCCGAGGCGTTCATGCGCGACCCGGTGAGCGGCTGGATCTTCCCGGCGGACGACCACCGGGCGCGGGTCCACCCCGCCTTCTTCGGGCCGTTCGTCGCGCTGGCGCTGCGCACCGGCGAAGTGCATGTGGCCGGCGACGGGCTGGGCGCCACGCTCTGGCTGCCGGTCGACGGCGATCACGACGGCGACGAGGGCGAGGAACTGGCCGAGTTGGAGTCCGCGATCGGCACGGAGGCGATGAAGCGGTTCGCGGTGCTCGACGAGTTGATGGCCGCGAACCACCCCGGCGAGCCGCACTGGTACCTACCGTTCATCGCGGTGCGCCCCGAGCACCACGGCAGCGGCGTCGGCTCGGCGCTGCTGCGCGACAAGTTGACCGATCTGGATCAGTCAGGAACGGCCGCGTACCTGGAGGCCAGCACGCCGCGCAACGCCGCGTTGTACGAGCGGCTCGGCTTCCGGCGCCGCCCCGTCACGCTCGACCTGCCCGGCGGCCCCAGCCTCTACCCGATGTGGCGCGAACCCGCCTGAGCACGGCCCGCCCGTCCCGCCCCGCTTCCGCCGGGGCGGGACGCGGCCCGGGGCGGCGCCCCGCCGCTCCCGTCGGGCGCGCGGCGGAGCGTCAGCGGCGCACGGTCGTGGTGCTGACGTCGAGCGCGCCCACCACCGCGGCGAGCAACCCGTCGAGCTGCGCCGGCAGGAACCGGCGACAGTCCCGCATCCGGCCGCCGACCTGCGGGTCGAAGATGTGCGCGGCGAGCCCGACCGCCTCGCCGAGACTCGCCAGCAGCAGCGTGCCCGGGTCCAGCTCGGCCGGGGACGAGTGCATCAGCATGGCGGTCAGCCGGACCCGCGGCGAGGCCGCCTGGTTCGGGTCGATGGCCGGCCACCGCACCTGACGGCCGATCAGCTTGCCCTGCTCCCGGCGGAGGACGCCGGCGGTGACCAGCCGGGTGCCGACCCGCTCGTTGATGTTGAGCTGGCTCCGCAGGTAGCGGATCCACAGCCGGGCGGGATGCGCGCCCTCCCGGCGCAGGATCTCGGTGATCAGCAGGTCGGTCAGCGGTTCCTGCCAGAGCCGCGGGTCGACCGCGGCGATGCCGCCACCGTCGAGGGCGATCCGACCCTCGAACATCAGCTCGGCGAGCGCGGCGCCGGCCAGCCCGCACTCCAACCGGTCGACGGCGACGTGCGGCTTTCCGGTGAACTCGTCATGTCCGATGAGGAACAGCGCATCGGCGAGCCGGTACGTGGCTTGTGCCCCGGGGTAGGTCATGGTCCATCCTCGAACGGTGGCCGTGATCGTCGACACGGGACGGTACGGCATGACCACGCACAGCTCAATTCCGCTCTCTCACGCGCATCCCAATCGATATCGAAGTGGGCTTGTCACGATCCGTGATCACCAATACCCTGCTTCAGGCTGTTCCTAAATAGACACCTCAAACCCCTTCCCCTCCCCTGGAGAAGCCTTGTCCTCCGATCCGTTCTTCTCCGACGGTGGGCTGCGCCGTGGCCGTCTCGGCACCGCCCACCTCGTCTTCTTCACCGTCGCCGCGTCGGCCCCGCTGACCGTCCTCGGTGGCGGTGTCACCACCATGTACGCGGTCAGCGGCAACATCGGCGCCGCGCTGGGCTACGTGCTGCTCGCGGCCGTCCTCGCCGTGTTCGCCACCGGCTACGCCGCGATGAGCCGGTACGTCGCGAACGCCGGCGCGTTCTACGCGTACATCGCCAACGGCCTCGGTCGAGCCGGCGGGGTGGCCGGCTCGGCGGTCGCGTTGGCCGCCTACAACGCGATCCAGATCGGTCTCTACGGGCTGTTCGGCGCGATCATGACGGACTTCATGACGGCCAAGGCCGGGCTCACCCTCGACTGGTGGGTGTGGGCGCTCCTGGCCTGGGTCTTCATCGGCCTGCTCGGCGTGCTGCGGATCGACCTGAACGCCAGCGTGCTCGCGGTGCTGCTCGTCCTCGAGTGCGTCGCGGTGCTGATCTTCGACCTGGTCGCGTTCGCCCATCCGGACGGCGGCAGCGTCACCACCGCCGGGATCAGCCCCGGTCACCTGTTCGGGGCCGGTTTCGGGGCCGTGCTCGCGTTCACCATCGCCTCGTTCACCGGCTTCGAGAGCGGCGCGATCTACAGCGAGGAGGTCAAGGACCCGCGGCGCACCGTGGCCCGGGCCACCTACATCGCGGTCGCGTTCACCGGCCTGTTCTACGCCTTCTCCGCCTGGGCGCTCACCGTGCTGACCGGGCCGGACAACGCGCCGCAGGCAAGCGCCGAGGCGGGCCCGGGCCTGATCTTCGGCGCCCTCGACCAGTACACCGGCGCCGTCGTCGCGGACATCGCGAACGTCCTGTTCATCACCAGCGTGCTGGCCGCCCTGCTGTCGTTCCACAACGGCGTGGCCCGCTACCTGTTCGCGCTCGGCCGGGAGAACGTGCTGCCCCGCGTCCTCGGCGCGACGTCCAGCCGCAGCGGCGCCCCGATCGCCGGCTCGGTGGTGCAGAGCATCCTGGCCGTGGTCGTGTTCCTGGGGTTCGCGATGACCGGCCGCGACCCGGTCATCGACCTGTTCACCTGGCTGTCCGGCGCCGCCGCGGTCGGCGTCGTCCTGCTGATGACGCTCACCTCGGCCGCAGTCGTCGGCTTCTTCCGGGGTCGCGGCGGCCCGGAGTCGGCCTGGCAGCGGGCCATCGCGCCGAGCCTCGGCACGGTCCTGCTCGCCGCCGTGCTGCTGGTGCTGCTGTTCAACTTCGACGCGCTCCTCGCGCCGGACACCGCCAGCTATCTGAAGTGGCTGCTGCCGGCGATCCCGGTGGCCGCCGGGGTGCTCGGCCTGATCTGGGGCGCGGTGCTGCGGACCAGCCGCCCGGACACCTACCGCCGGATCGGCCAGCTCGACGAGGAGAACCTGCACGAACCCGGCCTCCACTCGGCCCCCGACCCCGACCGCTGGGCCGCCAGCCACCGCTGAGCATGTAAGGCGGGGCCCCTTCTTAACGCTTTCGGTAGAGGAGGGGCCCCTTCTTAACACCGTCAGGCGGTACGGATGACGGTGCAGATGGCCGGGCCCTCGTCGGTCGCCCGCAGCAGATAGCGGTAACGCTCTCCGGGCACCGCGCCGCCCTGGCTGTCCAGGAACTCCCACCGCACCGCCACCTCGGTGAGCAGGGCCGACACCTGCTGCACGTCCTCGATCTGCGCGTTCGCGGCGACCAGCTCCCGCTCCTGGTAGTCGGGGGCGGCACCGACGAAGCTGAGCGCCACCGCCGCCGGCGAGGTGAACGAGAAGCTGTACGTGTCCGCGACGACCAGCCCGGGCAGCGCGTAGCAGGCGGCGATGGCCGGCACGTCTGCGCTGGTCAACGCCACGCCGTAGCGGTCGAAGAAGTCGGTGAGCGTGTCGAGGTCGGTGGAAGCCGTCACGACGATCACCTTTACCGGCCAGTCAGCGAGGCAAACCTGGTCACCGGGGCGGGATGCGCACCTCGATCTCCGCGCCGAGTCGCGCACCGCCGGTCAGCGCCAAGCCGTCGCCGCTCCAGAACCGGCCCGGGTCGTACCAGTTGGGCCGTCGCCCAGCCGGCAGCAACCCCATCGCCTCGTAGGTCACCGCCACCACCTCCGCGCAGTACGCCGTCTCCAGCGCCCGGTCGCGCACCGGCGTCACGCCGCGCTGCGGCCGGTCACCGTCCGGCACCCTTCCACCGTCCGACACCCTTCCGCCGTCCGGCGTTCTCCCGCCGTCCGGCCCGAACGCGCGTCCGCGCGGGTGCGGCACCCGGCCCCGGGCCCAGCGCCAGGCGAGCTGCGCGGTGGACGGGAACGGTGTGCCGTCGAGACGGGCCACGGTACGCAGCACCGCCTCCTCCATGGCGGCGTCGGCGGGCGGTTCGAGCTGGCGCAGCCAACCGCGCTGGCCGTACCGGTTGGCCCAGACGCAGACGGCGTCCCGCAGGTCGTGCAGCTGGACGCCACGCTGGCGGGTGCCGGTCCACATGTCCGTCAGGGAGCGGCCCAGCTCGGCGTGCCACATCAACGGCGGCATGTCGTCCAGCACCACCGCCATGCCCACGTGGTTGACCGGGCTGTTGGTGGTGAGCTGGATCGCGCGGTCGGGCACGCTGCGCCCGCGGAACACCCACAGGTCGCCGGTGCGGGTCAGCTCCACGGCCTCGTCCAGGCTGATGCTCATGGAGGACTACCCTAAGCCGATGCGGCAACGGATGCGGTGGTGGAAGGTGCTCGGCCTGGCCGGTCTCGCCGGTGTGGCGGCGACCGGCGTGGTGGTGGCCCGGGCGGAACGGCAGCGCCGGGCCTACACGCCGGAGGAGATCCGGGACCGGCTACGCGAGCGGCACGCCAAGGCTTCGTCCTCCTGAGTGGAGGGTTGATAGGGCAGCGTGCTGCCCTATGATCGGCGTCATGGCAAATAGTTTCTGGGAGACACAGTTTGTGCTCGACCCGCCGCCCGCGCCGGTCGAGCGACACGGCGACGTCGACCTGCACCTGCCGGCCGGCGGCGGTGGCGGCCACACCGCGATCGTGGTGGTGCACGGCGTTCCCGGGCCACCGGACGCACCCGACGCCCGGGACTGGCCGCTCTACCGCGGCTACGGCGCACTGCTCGCCGAAAACGGCGCGGTCGTCGCGATCCCCCGGCTCACCGTGGCGAGCCCCGACGACCTGACCACGGTCGCCGCCCGGATCACCGACACGGCCGACCTCGTCCGCGCCGACCCGCGCGTCGACTCCGAACGGGTGGCCCTCTGGTTCTTCTCCGGAGCCGGGCTGCTGATCGGCGACTGGCTACGCGATCCGCCCCGCTGGCTACGCGGGCTCGCCGCGACGTACCCCCTGCTGGCGCCGCTGCCCGAATGGCCCCCGGTCGACTCGCGCTTCCATCCGATCGACGTCCTCGCGACGGGCGGGGCCACCCTGCCGCCGCTCGTGCTGAGCCGGGTCGGGCGGGAGCGGCCCGAGGTCGACGCCGGGGTCACGGCGTTCACGGCTGCCGCCAGCCGGCGCGGCCTGCCGCTGCACGTGGTCGACGTGCCGAACGGGCGGCACGGGTTCGACGCCCTGGACCACAGCGAGGAGTCCCGCGCCGCCGTACGCGCCGCCCTGTTCCACCTGCTCACCGCCCTCTGACCAGCCTTGATCGACTCCGCCCCCCCCCAGATGGCGGCATCCGGCGCCCTTGATCGACTCCACTTCGGCGAGGTGGCGGGGTCGGGCGCACCGGGATGCCGCCACTTCGGCGAACTGGAGTGCGGTCAGGCGAAAGTCCCGCTATCCGGCATCATTTTCCCACCGCCCGGGACAACTGGAGATCCTGGCACAGAAAGCCCCGGAGGGGCCGTGCCGTACCAAGATTCGCCCGCAGTGGTAGCTGAGCGTGAACGGCCTGAGGCGGGGTGAGAGGGCGCTGCTCGGCGCCTTTGACCTGCAGCCCTATCCGCATCAGCCGGTTGACCTGCTCGGACGCAAGGGCCGCCGGCGCGGGCAAGGGGCCAATTCGGTGACGTTCCGTGCGCGGTGCGCGGATGGCTGCAGAGCAAGGCGGCGAGCGAAGCCACACACCCGCGCGGACACCGATCGACGCGGACACCGACCGGCGCAGACACCGACCGGCGCAGACACCGACACGCGCGGACGCCGACGCGCGGGTGGCTGCAGAGCAAGGCGGCGGAGGAGCTGCAGCCGGGCGGACGTTGGCGTCCCGCCGGTTCGGCCTGTGGAGGAGAGCATCTGTCCACGGGTGGGGGGTGTGGGCGGATTGTGGATTTCGTGGGTGGGGCCGGGGTCAGGCATGTCCGGTTTCGGGTGGTTCGGGGGTGGTCGGTGCCACCGCCTCGGCGGAATCGCCGCCGGGGGTCAGGCGTTATACCCGGCAGACCGCGTGGAGCCCGGCCCCCGCCGAGGCAGCCCCGGTCGGGAATGACCGGCCACCGGCCGTCGTTACCCATCCCCTCGGGCCACCCGAGCAGGTCCCCACGGACCGCCGGACCCGCCCACCACAGTCTTCCCCCGCACGCGGCACCCCGCCGGGAACCTGCCGCGTCTTCCCCCAACCCCCTGGGAGGCAACCATCATGGCTACCACCCTGCTGCGTAAGACCGTGCTGACCGCCGCCGGCATCGCCGCCACCACCGGCGGCATCGCCGGACCCGCCATCGCCGCCCACGCCACCCCGGCCCCCAAGACCGCCGTCGTCGCCGACCGCACGAGCGGCGATCGGGAACTCGACGTGCGCTACCAAGCCCAGCCCAACTTCTACTACTGCGGCCCCGCCGCCGCCCGCAACGCCATCAGCGTCCTCGGCAAGAACATCGACGTCGACACCATGGCCAAGGAAATGGGCACCACCGAAGACGGCACCAACAGCATCAACGACATCACCCCCGTCCTGAACAAGGAAACCGGCAAAACCTACAAGTCCGTCGAAATCAAGACACCCAAGGCCGACGACAAGCAGACCGACACCCTGCGCACCGACATCGTCCGCACCATCGACGACGGCCGCGCGGTCGTAGCCAACATCGCCGGCACCACCACCGACACCGACGGCAACCCCCACGCCTTCGAAGGCGGCCACTACATCAGCATCGTCGGCTACCAGAACGGCGGCAAGACCGTCACCATCGCCGACAGCGCCAACCCGAACACCGCCTCCTACCACATCACCGTCGACCACCTCGCCGACTGGATCGCCACCCGCGGCTACTCGACCTCCTGACCCACAACCACACGAATGGGCCCGACCCCACCACCGGGGGTCGGGCCCATTCGCGTATCGAAAAGAGCACGGGGTCGGGGGCCTGGCACACCCGAGCAGGCCCGACCCCACCACCGGGGGTCGGGCCCTTTCAGCGTTCCGTCGCCCCGACCGGCTCGGGCCTGTCCGGCGCCTCGACCGGGGGCAGCCGCTTCGCGCGGCGGCGCAGCCACCACGTGCTGACCAGGCCGGCGAGCACGGCGAGCACCAGCCCGGCCCAGGAGATGTCCTTCAGCCAGTGCTCGGCGGCCCGCCCGACGTAGAACAGCAGGTACGTCGTGCCGAACGCCCAGACCAGGCCGCCGGCCGCGTTCGCCACCAGGAACCTGCGGTACGGCACGTGCAGCGCCCCGGCGAGCGGGCCGGCGAGGATGCGCAGCAGTGCGACGAACCGCCCGAAGAAGACCGCCCACACGCCGTGGCGGGCGAAGCTCTGTTCGGCGCGGGCCAGGTGCGCCGGGCCGAGGTGCTTGGGGAAGCGTCGGCCCAGCCGTTCCAGCAGCGGCCGGCCACCGCGGCGGCCCACGGCGTACCCGATGGAGTCGCCGACGATCGCGCCGGTCGCGGCGGCGGCGGCCACCCACTCGGGTTGGACCACCCCGGTGGCGGCGAGCAGGGCGGAGCTGACCAGCACGATCTCGCCGGGCAGCGGAACGCCCATGCTCTCGACGCCGATCACCCCGGCGACGATCAGGTAGATCACGCCCGGGGGTAGCGCGGAGAGCCAGTGCTGCACGTCGACCACGCCCCCGACCCTACCCGCGCAGGCTCAGCCCGAGGGGCCGTCACCGTCCAGCACCGGGTGGGCCTTGCGGGCGGGGACGTGGTGGATCATGGTGGGCGCCTCCTCGTCCCGCAGCGTGGCGCGAGGTTGCGTGAATAGCAAGACGGACGTACGGTTTTGTAGATGCCGACGTAGGTAAGTGTCGCCTAAGCACGGCGGCGCCCCGGTCGGTGCGACAAACTGCTCAGGACTACTCACGGTCGCTGGTGTGAAGGAGTACGACGTGGCGAGCCTCGACACCTTCGGTGCGAAGACCCAGCTACGCGTCGGAGACGCGAGCTACGAGATTTTCAGGATCGGCAAGGTGGAGGGGCACGAACGGCTGCCCTACAGCCTGAAGATCCTGCTGGAGAACCTGCTGCGGACCGAGGACGGCGCGAACATCACCGCCGACCACATCCGGCAGCTCGGCGGGTGGGACCCCACCGCCGACCCGAGCGTGGAGATCCAGTTCACCCCGGCCCGGGTGCTGATGCAGGACTTCACCGGCGTGCCCTGCGTCGTCGACCTGGCGACCATGCGCGAGGCCGTGCGCGACCTCGGCGGCGACGCCACCAAGGTCAACCCGCTCGCGCCGGCCGAGCTGGTCATCGACCACTCGGTCATCGCCGACCTGTTCGGCCGCGAGGACGCCTTCGAGCGCAACGTCGAGCTGGAGTACGAGCGCAACAAGGAGCGCTACCAGTTCCTGCGCTGGGGCCAGAGCGCGTTCAACGAGTTCAAGGTCGTCCCGCCGGGCACCGGCATCGTGCACCAGGTCAACATCGAGTACCTGGCCCGTACGATCATGGAGCGCAACGGCCAGGCGTATCCGGACACCGTCGTCGGCACCGACTCGCACACCACCATGGTCAACGGCCTGGGCGTGCTGGGCTGGGGCGTCGGCGGCATCGAGGCCGAAGCCGCGATGCTCGGCCAGCCGGTCAGCATGCTGATCCCGCGCGTGGTCGGCTTCAAGCTCTCCGGTGAGATGCCGGCCGGCACCACCG
The DNA here is from genome assembly GCF_027497235.1 of Micromonospora sp. WMMD1128. Lineage (NCBI taxonomy): Bacteria > Bacillati > Actinomycetota > Actinomycetes > Micromonosporales > Micromonosporaceae > Micromonospora > Micromonospora sp. WMMD1128. Next base: position 1,740,300 of record NZ_CP114902.1, on the reverse strand, counting down.
CCACCGACCTGGTGCTGACCATCACCGAGATGCTGCGCAAGCACGGCGTGGTCGGCAAGTTCGTCGAGTTCTACGGTCCGGGCGTGAGCGCGGTGCCGCTCGCCAACCGCGCCACCATCGGCAACATGTCGCCGGAGTACGGCTCCACCGTGGCGATCTTCCCGATCGACGGCGAGACCGTCCGCTACCTGGAGCTGACCGGGCGCGACGCGTCTCAGGTCGCGCTGGTCGAGGCGTACGCCAAGGAGCAGGGCCTCTGGCACGACCCGGACCACGAGCCAGACTACTCCGAGCGCCTGGAGCTGGACCTCGGCACCATCGAACCGTCCCTCGCCGGCCCGAAGCGCCCGCAGGACCGGGTGCCGCTCGGCAGCGCCAAGACCCTGTTCCGCTCCGCGCTCACCGACTACGTGGCCGCCGACGAGACCGGCGGCGACCCGGCCCGCAAGCCGGGCGTGCCGCAGCAGCAGAAGCCGTTCGGCACCGACGGCCCGGCCGACGAGGCGAGCGCCGAGTCCTTCCCGGCCAGCGACGCGCCGGCCAACGGCGTCAACGATCCGGCGGACGCGCCGCGTGACCTGGAGACCGCCGCCGTGGGCGCGGGCGGCCGGGCCAGCAACCCGGTACGCGTGACCGGCGCCGACGGCGTCGAGTACGAGCTGGACCACGGCGCCGTGGTGATCGCCGCGATCACCTCCTGCACCAACACCTCGAACCCGCAGGTGATGATCGGCGCGGCGCTGCTGGCCCGCAACGCGGTGGAGAAGGGCCTGGCCCGCAAGCCGTGGGTGAAGACCACCCTCGCGCCGGGCTCGAAGGTCGTCATGGACTACTACGACCGGTCCGGCCTGACGCCGTACCTGGAGAAGCTCGGCTTCAACCTGGTCGGCTACGGCTGCACCACCTGCATCGGCAACTCCGGCCCGCTGCCGGAGGAGGTCTCCGCCGCCGTCAACGAGGGCGACCTGGCGGTCGTCTCGGTGCTGTCCGGCAACCGCAACTTCGAGGGTCGGATCAACCCGGACGTCAAGATGAACTACCTGGCGTCCCCGCCGCTCGTGGTCGCGTACGCGCTCGCCGGCACGATGGACATCGACCTGGCCAACGAGCCGATCGGTGAGGACTCGCAGGGCAACCCGGTGTTCCTGCGGGAGATCTGGCCCAACAGCGCCGAGATCCAGGACGTCATCGCCTCCGCGATCGGCGCGACCGGCTTCAGCGCCGCGTACGCCGATGTGTTCGCCGGCGACGAGCGCTGGCAGTCGCTGCCGACCCCGACCGGCGACACGTTCTCCTGGGACGGCGACTCGACGTACGTGCGCAAGCCCCCGTACTTCGAGGGCATGCAGCAGCAGCCGACCCCGGTGCAGGACATCGCCGACGCGCGCGTCCTGGCGAAGCTCGGTGACTCGGTGACCACCGACCACATCTCCCCGGCCGGCTCGATCAAGGCGGACTCCCCCGCCGGCACCTACCTGGCCGAGCACGGCGTGGCCCGGCACGAGTTCAACTCGTACGGCTCCCGCCGGGGCAACCACGAGGTGATGATCCGGGGCACGTTCGCCAACATCCGGCTGCGCAACCAGCTCGTCCCGGGGGTGGAGGGCGGCTTCACGGTCAACCACCTCACCGGCGAGCAGTCGTCGATCTACGACGCCTCGATGGCGTACCAGGAGGCGGGCGTCCCGCTCGTCATCCTGGCCGGCAAGGAGTACGGCTCGGGTTCGTCGCGCGACTGGGCGGCCAAGGGCACCATGCTGCTCGGGGTGAAGGCGGTCATCGCCGAGTCATACGAGCGGATCCACCGCTCGAACCTGATCGGCATGGGCGTCCTGCCGCTCCAGTTCCCGGTGGACACCACCGCGGAGTCGCTGGGCCTGACCGGCACGGAGACGTTCTCGATCAGCGGCGTGACCGCGCTCAACGACGGCGACACCCCGCGCACGGTGACCGTCACCACCGACACTGGCGTGGAGTTCGACGCCGTGGTCCGCATCGACACTCCCGGTGAGGCGGACTACTACCGGCACGGCGGCATTCTCCAGTACGTGCTGCGCCGGATGATCGCGAGCTGATCGGCTGCTGCTGTTAGGCGGGGGCCCTTCTTAACACACGTGTGTTAAGAAGGGCCCCCGCCTTGCATCTCAGCGGAGGCGGAGGGCTACGGCGCGCGCCTCCGCGTCGGTGAGCGGCATGAACCACAGGAAGCGCCGCACGATCGCGACCGGGTCCGGTCCGCCGGGCTGCCCACGCAGGTCGCGGATGGCCTGGCGGGTGATCCGGGAGAACTCGGGGATCAGCGTCGCGCGCCGGGCCGCGTCGGTGGGCACGGCGCGCAGCGCCGGGCACGGCCAGGGCTCGCCGCAGTCGTCGCAGCGCCAGGCCGGACCGCACGCGCGGTGCGTGGGCAGCGGCAGCACCACCCGGGGGTACGCGGAGATCGGTGTCGGGTCAGTCATGCCTCCACCGTGCCGAACGTGGCCACACAATCACACAGCGTTGTGTAATCTCCTTCGGACGCTTCTTTTGCTCCGGGGAGGAACCGGCATGAACCATGCCTTCGTCACCGCGCTTGCCGGCTCGGGCCACACCGCCGAGACCCTGGCGGAACGGCTCGGCCTGCATCCGAAGACGGTGGCCCGGTGGGCGAACCCGGGGCACATTCGGCAGAGCCGGCACCGCGCGACGGTCGCGAACCTGCTCGGCCTGCCGATGGACGCGCTCTGGCCGGACGCGGGTCGCCGTCGCGAGCCGGTGTGGTTCCGCCCGTGGGTGGACATCGAACGCGAGGCGGTCGCGCTGCGCGCGTTCCAACTCGCCTGGGTGCCCGGCCTGTTGCAGACCGAGGGGTACGCCCGCGCGACGTTCCTCGGTCAACCGCTCACCGCCGACGAGGTCACCGATCTGGTCGCCGCGCGGCTGGACCGGCAGGGCATCCTCAACCGGCAACGCGGACCGCTGTACGTGGTAGTGCTCGACGAGCAGGTGCTGCGTCGCGCCGCCGCCGGCGACCGGCCGCTGATGGCCGCCCAGGTCGCACACCTGGCGGCCTGCGCCGAGCTGCCGAACGTACAACTCCACGTGGTGCCCGCCGACACGCCCACCTATCCCGGGCTGGACGGGCCGTTCATCATCGCCGAGCTGCGCGACGGCAGCCGGGTGGCGCATGTGGACAGCCAGGCGCAGGCGCAGATCATCGAGCAGCCCTCGGAGATTGCTACCCTGGAGCGTCGGTGGGAACGCATCCGGGGCGAGGCACTGCCCCGCGCGCGGACCCTGGAACTGTTGAGGGAAGTTGCGGCGGCATGGGCCTGAGCGGCGGCATTGACTTGAGCGGCGGCGTCGGCCTGAGCGGCGCCCGGTGGCGCAAGAGCACCCGCAGCGGCGGCAACGGCGGCGACTGCGTCGAGGTGGCCGGCAACCTGCGCGGCGTGGTCGGCGTCCGCGACTCGAAGGACCCGTCCGGGCCGGTGCTCACCTTCACCCCGGCCGCGTGGACCCGGTTCGTGACACTGACCCGCCGCTGAGCGCCGCGTCCTCGAACCGCCGGCTAGACGGATTCGAGGACGAAGAACAGGAAGCACATGAAGGACCCGGAAGGCAGGTCCGGCGGAAGCAGTTCTGCGGGAGTGTCCGGAGCAGGGGGCGGCTCGCTGATCGTCATGATGCGGAACCCGGCCGCGTCGAAAGCATCAGTCACGGCGTGCAGCGGCCGGTGCCAGTAGGTCAGCCACACCGTCCGGCCGTCCATGACGTAGTCCTCGAAGTATTTCGTCACCGCGAAGTAGTCGGCCTTGGGATTCGCGATCGCATAGATGGCCGGGTGGATGATCGAAAGGATCAGGAGCTTGTAGCGTTCGGGGGCGAAGGCGGGTGGTCGACCGCCCTTCGACCCGAGTTTGCGCCGGTTGGCGTCCTGGTCGGCCTTGGACGGGATGGTCGCGACGATCCCACGCCGGCGCAGGTAGCGGCGGTTGGCCCGGGACGTGCGCGGTCCGGAGTAGATCCGTGCCGCGTTCACCCAGGTCGTCGCGGCGGCGGGTGAGCGGGTCGAGGAGGCCAGCGGTGTGACCCGCTGGCACGAGAGCTGACCGACCGGGTGCGTATCGCCGGCCGGCATCCTCGGTGACGCCGCCAGCCTCCTCGGCCCCTGCAGCTGCAAGCCCTTCCCTTCGAGCGGCTGCGGGATATAGCAGCGCTTTGGGTCGGAGTCGCACTGACAGGACCCCGACCCAAAGTAACTGCACCGTTACGAATCGCTTCTGTCGCGATGGATGATTAGTGCAACAACGCAGAAGATCACCATTACTGCGGCCAAGAAGCCTGCGGTGACCTCTACAGGTCGATCAAAACCTGAGAATACCTGAGCCGCAAGAACGCCGATTGCGACAACCAAGATTCCCCAATACATCCAGCGGGGGGTTTTACCCAATTCTCCACTCCTAGTTCTTCCGTGACGCTAGAGGATTGCGTCACCTTCCTCGTCGTAGCAGCTACCAAGAATGCCGAGCCCGCCAAGACCGTATCCGATGGCCGCCAGGGCGAAACCTGCCCCGGTTACAGTGGCCGCGACTAACAGGCCGGTGGCGACCACGAACGAAACGGCGGCCACCCCACAGTTAAATTCAGGCGAGAACAGCTGTCCCGTGGGATCAATGTAGCTGATGGGGTTGCAGCCAGCGTAGGCGTATCGGTTGCCGTGCTCTGGGCTGCCGATGAAACTGAGATTGTCTTGCTGGGTGAAGCGGCCTTGTTGAGGGTTGTACCAGCGCTGGCCGAGCTTGGTGAGTCCGGTCGAGGAGTCGTAGATGCCGCCGGTGTAACGGACGATGTTGCTGGCGCCGAGGTTGTACTCGTCGGTGGTGGTGGCGTTGCCGTACGGGTCGTACTTGTAGGTCGCGGCGAGCGCGCCGTTCGCCTTGACGACCGCCACTGGAGTGCCGAGTCCGTCGAGGACGAAGGCGGTGTCCGTGCCGTTGACGCGCAAACCCAGCGGGGTGCCGAGGCCGTCCCGTTCGACGTAGACGGTGGTGCCGCCAGCGGTCCAGGACTGAAGCCACGGCATGCCGTGCTGGTCCTCGTAGCCGTACTGCATGGTGGTGGTCCCGGCGCGGGTCAACTCGACCTGGTCGGTGCCGGCGTAGGCGTAGGTGCCGGAGTTCGCGCCGGTCATCTGGTTGGCGCCGTTGTAGGTCATCGGGTTGACCGTGGGGCTGCTGGCGCGGGTCTGGTTGCCGCGGTTGTCGTAGGTGTTGTTGGTGGTGGTGATCTGGTTGGCGGTGTTGAACGTCAGGGTCTGGGTGGTGGTGCCGTCGACCTTGACGGTGGTGCGGTTGCCGTTGCTGTCGTACGTGTAGTCGTAGGTCTTGCCGTTGTAGTTGGTGGCCTTGGTCAGCCGGTTGGCCTCGTCGTAGGTGAACTGGCTGATCGCGCCCGTGCTCTCGTCCTTCTGCCACTGCCGTAGGCCGGTGTCGTCGGCGGTGGCGGTGGAGCAGGGCTGCCCGGAGGTGTACTCGGCGTAGCAGTAGGTCACGTCGAACACCGTCGCCGGGGCGGCGGAGTTGCGGGTGGCGGTGATGCGGGTGGGCCGGTTCGACTTGTCGTAGACCGTCTTGACGCGTAGGGCGTACACGCTGTTGTTGGTGTTGGCGGCGAAGAAGGTATTCTCGCGGTTGCCGTCGTCGTCGTAGGAGTAGTTGTAGCGGGTGCCGCCGGCGGTGTCGGTGCGCACCAGCCAGTTACGGGTGTTGTAGTAGTGCTTGGTCGTGCCGCGGCCGTCGGTGATCCCGGTCAGGTTGCCGGCGAGGTCGTGGTCGTAGACGAACGTGGCGGTGCCGGGGTTGGTGCGCTTGTGCAGCCGGTTGAGGTTGTCCCACTCGTAGGTGGTGGTGCCGGTGGAGTCGGTGCGGCTTATCAGGTTTCCGACGCGCCCGTACTGGTAGATGACGGGGGTGAGGTTGCCGCAGCCGGCGTAGCTCGTCTTGTCCAGCCGGTCGTCCTTGCTCCAGTCGTAGATCGTGGTGCAACCACCCTGGGCGACGGTGTGGACCCGGCCGAGGACGTCGTAGGTGAACGTCTTGACCGCCAGCCCGTTGCCGGTCGGCGGGGTGAGCGTCGTGATCTGCTTGTCGCTGTCGTAGGCGTAGGTGGTGGGGTTGTCGGTGTTCCCCGGGTCAGTGGAGGACTTGACGGTGCCGTCGCTGTTGTAGTCGACCTCCGCCTCGGCGGCAAGCGCGTCGGCGGTGGAGGTGCGGTTGCCGGCGCCGTTGTAGGTGTAGGTGGAGCTGTTGCCCTGAGTGTCGATCGACGAGGAGGGCTGGAAGTTCGCCGTCGGGTTCGTCGAGGTCGCCGCGTTCGCGTACGCCGCGGAGGCGCTGGCACCGGACGGCGACGCCGACTTGGTCAGCGACTGACCGGCGTTGGCGCCGTAGGTGTTGGTGACCGTGCTGCCCTCAGGGCTGACGTCGGTGGCCACGTCCTGCCACGGCGTGTACGTCCTGGACCGCTCATGGCCCGCCGGGTCGGTGGCCTTGGTGACCCGCTTGTCGCTGTTCAGGTCGTACGTGGTGTGCGGCACGGACGCCACCGGCTGCGACAGGTCCTGGCGGGGGTCGGCCATCTTCGTCTGCGACGACGTCGGGTACGCGAACCGGGTGGTCGCGCCCTGGCCGGTGGCGGTGTCGGTGACCTGGGTGAACGAGGTGACCCGGTGCTGCCCGTCGTAGGTGACGACGCTGTAGAGGTCGTCCTTGGACCAGATCTTGGTCAGGTCACCGGCGCCGTTGTACTCGAACGCCCACTGCCGGGTCGCCCCCAGCAGGTCGATCGCCTGCAGCCGGTTGTTGGTGTCGTACTTGTAGGACACCGTCCGGACCACGTTGTAGCCGTCACTCTGCTCGTACGTCTTCAGCCGCCCGTTCACGAACGTCACCGTGGCCGTGCGAGCGTACTGGCCACCCCGGTCGGAGACGACCTGGGTCAGCTGGCCGCCGCTGTAGGAGTAGTCGGTGACGTTGTCGTTGCGGTCCTCGGTCTTGTCCAGCAGACCGTCGGAGGTGAAGAACAACTCCTTGCCGCTGTCGTTCTCGGTCAGCTTCCAGCCGGTCCCGTTCTTGACAAGCTTGGCCTTGAACTCACCCGGCGTCGTGTAGGCCGACCCGGACCAGGTGAACTTACCCACCACCCCGTCGGCGGCAGCGTAGGTCACCGACCCGTCGTCGGCCGGATACAGCTTCACATCCTGCCCGCCCCTGGTCCGCCAACCCGGCCCGTGCGCACCGACCGACAGGTCACTGCCCAACATCAGGCTGTTGAACGACGCGCCCAGCGTCACGTTCCCGGCGATCCCCGGCAACGTCAGGTCCGTGGTGTTCACCATCAGGTTCCCGGACCCGACGTTGACCTTCACCTCCATCCGATCCGCCAGCGAGAACGGCACCAGGGTGCCGCTACGTACCGGCCCGGTGCCCTTCGGCACCGACGGCGCCGCCCCCGCCGCGGCCCGTGCCACGGCGCGCTGCGGCGAGTCGAACAACCACACCTTCGACGACGACCGCGGCGACACCTGCGGCGCCTCCGACACCTCCTTCTGCGGCACCGCAGGCGCAGCGGATGACACAGCCGGCGGAACCGCCAGCACCGACGTGGCCAGCAGCGCGGACGCCACCCCCACAGCCACTCGACGTTGACCCATCAACACTCCTCACCAATAGGGACCGGCGGACCTGCTTCCGCCGGGAAAAGGACACGCTGCGCCACGCCGACCACGAATAATTCGTGTCGACACAGCACTGGAAAAATGCCCGAAAGTGCGGCAGGCGCAATCGCGGAAAAGGCAGAAGAATGCCGAGAATCGATCGGTGCGATCAATGCGCCGCAACGGCCTTCACCAGCGCGGCCATGCCCCTAATTCACCCGGCGAACCGCCTCAGGCGAATGCCAAAAAAGACCCATCCCAGGACCAGAAAACCCGAGATGGGTCTGCCGAGACAGCTCAATAATGCAGCCAAGAATGCGGCCAGCGCCGCAGAACCTCACTCATGCCATCCCCGTGGTTGTCATCGGTCAATCAACCTGGCCCCGACGCTATCCACGACGCAAGCCGGAGTCAATGAAAACTACATCCGGAAAGGATCAAGGTTGCAAAACGGGGCACAAGCCATCAAGGAATTGCGCTCTGTGGTCACGACAACGGCGACCTTCACCGCTCTGCGGACTCCAGCACAGCCTTGAGCCGGGCCAGGTCGGCCTCGACCAGAGCGGTGTCCCGCTCGAACTCCACATCGCTCATGCCGGGCCCCCGCCGCAGGCTGAACACCACCTCGGTGCCGTCGCCGTCGGCGATGGCGCGCAACGGCACGTACACCGTCTCGCCGGACGGCGTCCGCACCTCGTGGTCGAGCACGCCGTAGTCGTTCGCCGGCGCGAACGTCAGCCGGGCCCGGCCCGCGGGCGTCTCCACGAACCAGTCGCCGCCCTCGCGCGTCACCGAGCCGCCCAGGCCGGGTGCCCAGCGGGGCAGGTTGGCCGGGTCGGACGCGAACGCGTAGACCGTCGCGACCGGACGGTCGATGTGCACGCTGAGGTGCCGGGACTCGCTAGCCACGCCGCCGATGATGGCACGCCGGCCGGAACTGTCGGGGGTTGATGCGATTCTCTGCCCGCTGTCGGAAGACCGGACGGGGAGGTCCCACATGCCCGCACCACTGGATGCGGTGAACGACGCGCTGGCCGCCTTCGCCGCCGCGACGATACCGGTGTTCGCGGCCCGGGTGCCCGTCCCGCCGGCGCGGCTGCTGGGGCGCCTGGCCGCACCGGCGGAGGCGGATCCGCACCAGGCGCACCGCTGGCCGGTCCAGCCGCGCGGCGACGAGCCCGACTGGATGGCCGAGATGCGCGCGCTCGGTCCGCTGCCGGTGGAGCGCCTGCTCGGCGCGCTCGAGTCAACGGTCGCCGAGCACGACTGGAGTGGCGCGCCGGATCTGGTCGGCGACCTACCCCCGCCGCCGGCGGGCCAGTACGCGTGGTTGACCACCGGCGGCGGCAATGACAGCGCGGCGACGTCCGCCGCGACCGTGCTGCACGCGCTGCGCCCCGGGCTGACCGACCGGGTGGTCGCCGCGGTGCGGGCCCTGGTCCCGCATCGGAGCGTCGCGCCGCTGCTCGCCGGCACGCCGGCCGGGGCCGATGAGCCGGCGATCGCCGCCGCACACGGCGCCGCCCATCTCGGCCTCGCCGTGGCGGTCGCCGGTGCCGCGGTGCACCAGGCGGACCCGCCGGTGATCGTGGAGCGCGCCGCCGCCGTCGTGGGCCTGGCCGTCGGCGCGGCAGCGCTCGTGCTGCGCGAGGTGCCACTGCCGCCGGTGTACGCGGCGGCGCTGCTGGAGCGGATCCGCGCGGAATATCTGCTGCCGCGACACTCCTCCAGCACCCTGCACGTCGAGGGGCACCGGTTCGGGCTCGCCGAGCACGGGCTCCCCGACGAGGTCGACTTCACGGGCAACGGGCTGGTCGCCGTGGTCGACGGTGGCGTGGCGGTGCGCACCGGCGTCGCGACCGGTCACGTGCGCGTCGAGCTTCTCGTGCTTGCCGGGCCGCCGGACGAGGTGGAGTCGGGGTGGGAGGAGATCGTCGAGGTCAGTTGGCACGCCGCCGCCGGTGACACGTCCTGGGTGCCGGGCGACGGCAGATCGTCGCGGCTCACCCCGCCGTGGCCGGGCGACTACCGGGTCCGGGTGCACGCCCGCGGGCGCGACGACAACGACGCCGGGCTGGAGGGCTACAAGCTCGTCGTCTGGTCGGCCCCGACCGCGCCGGAGGTGGTGCACCGGCGCTCCGATCAGCTCGGGCACCGGCTGCGCGGCGAGCCCGAGCCGGCCCGGCCGCCCGAGCACGCGTACCGGTGGATCCAGCGCTCCCCGATCTCGCAGGCGGCGACCGTCACGGTCGTCACCGGCGCCTCGGTCGAGCAGGTGGTGCGCGCCTTCGGCGCGGATCCGGCCCGCCCGGAGCCGGTCGACACCCTCCGCCGTGACCTGTCCCTGCGCGGAGCGGCCCACACCTGGGTCGCCGCCGTGCTGGCCGACGACGACGCGGTAGTGGTCGTCGAGGACAACGGCTACCGGGGCTCGGATGCGGCGGTGCTGTGCGCCGCCTCGATCGGTGGCCGGGCGGCAAGCATGTTCTGGAACGTCAACGCCGTCACCCGGCTCTCCTTCGCCGAGGACGGCCGGCTGCTCGCCGCGTCCGAGCCGTGGGGGCGCGACGTCTATCCGCCGGAGGTGTCGACAGCGGTCGCCGGCCTCGACTTCGCCGAGGCCGGCGACCATGTGGAGAAAGGGCTGGTGGCGGTCGAGCGGTTCACCGGTCGCGGCCTGACCTCGGCCGACCTCGCCCGGATCGACACGGCGGCCGACGGCTACCGGATCACCCACTGAGGGCCGCATGATCCGCGACGGTCACCACGGCACCACGCCGGCGTCCTCGAAGAAGCCGCCGGTCGGCCCGTCGTCGGGCAGCGTGGCCAGCCGGATCGCGATCGCCGCGCCCTGTTGCGGCGTCCGCACCCCACGGAAGGCGTTCAGGTCGGTCGCGGTGAAACCCGGGCAGGCGGCGTTGATCAGGATGTTCGTGTCGCCGAGCGCCCTGGCGTACTGGATGGTCACCGCGTTGAGCATCGACTTCGACGGCGCGTACGCCACGGACAGCGGCCCGGTCTGGTGCTCCCCGGCGGAGGCGCTCTGCCGGGTGAGCGAGCCGACGCCGCTGGACATGTTGACGATCCGGGGCGCCGCCGAGCGGCGCAGCAACGGCAGCATCGCCTCGGTGACCCGGACGACGCCGATCACGTTGACCTCGACCGCCGTCCGCACTGTCGCCACGTCCACGTCGCCGGGCTGCTGCGGCATGCCGCCGGTGACGCCCGCGTTGTTGACCAGCACGTCGAGGCCGCCGGCCTCCGCCAGCAGGCGGGCGGCGGCGGTCACGCTCGCGTCGTCGGTCACGTCCAGCGGCACGTCGAAGGCGTCCACGCCGTCCGCGCGCAGCTTCGCCACGGCGGCCGCCCGGCGCTGCTCGTCCCGGGCGCCGACGCCCACCCGCCAGCCCAGCGCGCCCAGGCCGGCCGCGATCTCGTACCCGATTCCCTTGTTCGCGCCGGTCACCAGCGCAATCCTGCGTTCGCTCATGCAGTCGATCCTGTCCGGGTCGCCGCCGGTGCTCCAACACCATCCGGGTAGCGTCCGATACCCGGCGGGTATCGGTCCGGCGGTACGGTGGTGGGGTGGAGACGCGGGAGCTGCGCTACTTCGTCGCGGTGGCCGAGGAGTTGCACTTCGGCCGCGCCGCGCGACGCCTCGGCATCGCCCAGCCGCCGCTGTCCCGGGCGATCAGAGCGCTCGAACGGCGGCTCGGGGTGAGGTTGTTGGAACGCGACAGCCGGACCGTGGCGTTGACCCCGGCCGGCGCGGTGCTGCTGCGCGAGGGACACGCCGCGCTCGACGCGGTGGCCGCCGCCGACCGGCGTACCCGCCGCGCCGCGTCCGTCGCGGGTGGCGGCCCGGGCCTGGTGCTGGCCACGAAGGCCGGCGCGTCGAGCGAGCTGTTGCCGAAACTGCTCGACGCGTACGCCGCCGAGCCGGACGCGGTCCCGGTGGACGTGCTGTTGTGCGGCATCGGCGAGCAGGGCCGGCTGCTGCGCGACGGGCGGGCCGACGTGGCGCTGCTGCACCTGCCGTTCGACTCGACGGCCGGGCTGGACACCGAGGAGTTGGTGACGGAACAGCAGGTGGTCATCCTGCCGGCCACGCATCCGCTGGCCGGTCGGGCGCAGCTGCGGACGGCCGACGTCGAGGCGCTGACCGACCTGCCGATGCCGCGCTGGCCGCGCTCGGACGGCACGTATCCGGACGGGCCGGGCCCGGAGGTCCGCGACCACACCCAGCTGTTCCAGCTCATCGCGCTCGGCCGGGCCACGGCGGTGCTGCCCGAGTCGGCCCGGACGCTGCTGCTCCCCGACCTGGCCGCCGTGCCGGTGCCGGACGCGCCCACGGTGACCACGGTGATCGCGTGGCCGCCGCACAGCCGGTCAAGGGCCCTCGCCGCCCTGGTCCGGACCGCCACCCGCCTCTGACGATCTCGGGCCTGTTCGCCGGGCCCGGCCCGGCCCACCGGACCGGCGCTAGGAGTGAGCGGCCCGGACCGGCGCTAGGCGGGCAGGTCCTTGCGCATCTGCTGGGTGACCACCCGGTAGCCGGACGTCTCGTACAGCCTGCGCGCCGTCTCGTTGGAGCCGAAGACGTTCAGTTCGAGCGCCTGGGCGCCCTGCTCCCGGGCGGCCCGCTCGCCCGCGGCGAGCAACGCCCGCCCCAGACCTCGGCCCCGGTGCTCGGCGGCCACCTCGATGTCGTAGAGGAAGGCGCAGCCGGCGAGCCCGCGCGGATGGGTGAGGCCGAGCCACAGGCGCCCGACCGGCGAGCCGTCGGGCAGCACGCCGAGCAGGAACAGCATGCCGGGTGTGGCCATGCCCTGCGGCAGCAGGACGGCGCTCGCCTCCCGTGCGCGGTCGAGCGCCTCCTCCGGAGTCCAGTTGCCGGCGGCCACGTGCTCCTGCGCGTAGCCGGCGGCGAGTTCGTCCTGCCAGCGGTCGAACTCCTCCGGGGACATCGCCCGTACGTTCACCTCGGTCATGCGCCACAGGCTCTCACGATCCGCCCGCCCAGGCTGCCCCGAGACGTGCGGCACGGAGCCACGCCGAAGGCTGCCCGGACGGCGGACGCGCTCAGTCGTCGGCGGCGCGGCGGCGCGCCTCGCGCAGCTTCATGGCGTGCTCCAGCAGCGTGATCAGCACCTCCTTGGCCGACTCCCGCCGCCGCGCGTCGCACAGCACCACAGGCACGCCCGGGTCCAGGTCGAGCGCCGCCTGCACCTCGTCGAGCCGGAACTCGCGGGCGCCCTCGAAGCAGTTCACCGCCACCACGAACGGCGTGCCCCGCCCCTCGAAGTAGTCGATCGACGGGAAGCAGTCGGCCAGCCGCCGGGTGTCGGCAAGCACCACCGCGCCGAGCGCGCCGAGCGCCAACTCGTCCCAGACGAACCAGAACCGGTCCTGCCCGGGCGTGCCGAACAGGTAGAGCACCAGGTCGTCGCTGAGGGTGATCCGGCCGAAGTCCATCGCCACGGTGGTGGTCGACTTCTCCTCCACGCCGGACAGGTCGTCGATGCCGATGCCGGTCTCGGTCAGCACCTCTTCGGTACGCAGCGGGCGGGTCTCGCTTACCGCGCCGACCATTGTGGTCTTGCCGACGCCGAAGCCACCGGCGATCAGGATCTTGATCGCGGTGGGCAGCGGGGCCGCACCCGCCGGCCGCTCAGAGCGCCCGTAGTCCATTGATTACCGCCTCGAAAACGTGCTCGTCGGGAAGGCCGGCGGGGGTGGCGCGCGGCTCGCGTACCTGCACCAGACTGCGGGCCGCCAGGTCTCCGAGGAGAACCCGGACGGTGCCCACGGGCAGGTCGAGATGGGCGGCGATCTCGGCCACGGACTGGATCCGCTGGCAGAGGCCGACGATCGCCACGTGCTCCGGGCCGAGCCCGGACTCCGATCCCACCTCGGTGCGGGTCGAGCTCACCAGGGAGATCAGATCGAACGTGCCGGTCACCGGGCGGGCCCGGCCACCGGTCACCGCGTACGGGCGAACCACCGGACCCGCGTGGTCGTCGACCCACTCCTGCTCCGTGGGCTCCCCCTGGCCGGTCATCGTGCCGCGTTCTCGCCGGCGGGCTGTTCCCGGGTCGGTGAGGCGACGAACCGGCCGACCCGGGTGACAAGCATGGCCATCTCGTACGCGATCAAACCCACGTCCGCGTCCTCCGACGCCAGCACCGCGAGGCAGGCGTTGCGGCCGGCCGCGGTGACGAAGAGGAAGGAGGACTGCATCTCGATGATGGTCTGCTGCACCTGACCACCACCGAACCGCTTGCCCGCGCCACGGGCGAGGCTCTGGATGCCCGCCGCCATCGCCGCCAGGTGCTCGCCGTCGTCCCGGCTCAATCCGCGGGACGAGGCCATCAGCAGTCCGTCGGTGGAGAGCGCCACGGCGTGTTCCGCCTGCTTGACCCGGCCGACCAGGTCATCCAGCAGCCACGCAAGATCCGCGCCCGAAGCCGTCTTCTGCGCCACTCGTCGTCCTCTTCTCCCCGGCTGGTGTGCCGTTCTCGTCCCGGATCCGTCGGCGTCGACGGCCGGTCAGGTGGCCTGCTCGTTTGCGTCGGCCGGCCCACCGCCGGCCCCGTGCGCCCCGCCGAGCAGTCGGGCCGCGTCAGTGCGGCCGCGGCGGGTTCCACTCTGGTAGGAGCTCATCATCTGGCGTACCTGCTCCGGCGCGCGTGCCATGTCCCCCGCCTCGTCGTCGCCCGCGCCGGACGGGTCGTGCCGCAGCTCCGGGTTAAGACTGGCCTGGCGTACCCGGACCGGCAACCCCGCGTCGGTGACCGGCGGGGTCTCGTCGGTCGCCGCCGGGGTGGCGCGGGGCTCGACCACGGCCAGCTCCGCGGTCGGCGCGGCGGCCGCCGACTGTCGTTTGCGGGTACGCGCCGGCAGCCCGGACGGGGTCAGCCGGGGCGCCGCCGGTTCCGGCTCGGTCTCGGGCGTGGCGGGGGTGGCCGGCGCGGTCGCACCGGCGTCGCCGTCGCCGCTCGCCCGGACCGCGCCGGTGTCCTCGGCGGCGGCCGGCGTCTCCGCCGGCTCGTCGACCGGCGGCGGCGCGACGGCGGCGGGCTCACCGGCGTCCGTGGTGATCAGTTCGCGGGGGATCAGCACCACCGCGGTCGTGCCGCCGTACGCCGACTCTCTCAGTTGCACCTTCACGCCGTGCCGTTCGGTGAGCCGGCTGACCACGAACAGGCCGAGTCGGGCGGCGTCGGCCAGGTTCAGCTCGGACCGGTCCACGATGCGGCCGTTGGCGGCGGCCAGTTCGTCACCGCTCATGCCGAGGCCACGGTCCTCGATCTCGATGGCGAAGCCGTTGGCGACGAGCTGGCCGCGAACCTCCACGGTGGTCTGCGGCGGCGAGAAGGAGAGGCCGTTCTCGATCAGCTCGGCCAGCAGGTGGATCACGTCACCGACGGCGCGGCCGGTCAGTGACACCGCGCCCAACGGCCGCACGGTCACCCGGGTGTAGTCCTCGACCTCGGCGACCGCGCCGCGCACCACGTCCACCATGGGCACGTTGCGTCGCCAGGCCCGTCCGGGCGTCGAGCCGGAGAGCACGATCAGGTTCTCCGCGTTGCGCCGCATCCGGGTGGCCAGGTGGTCGACCCGGAACAGGTCCTCCAGCTCCTCGGCGTCGTGCTCGCGGCGTTCCATGGCGTCGAGCAGGGTCAGCTGGCGGTGCACGAGCGCCTGGGTGCGCCGGGCCAGGCTGAGGAACACGTCGCGGACGCTGCGGCGCAGCTCGGCCTGCTCCACGGCGGTGCGCACGGCGGTTTCCTGCACCGCGTTGAAGGCCCGGCCGACCTGGCCGATCTCGTCGTCGCCGAACTGCAGGGGTGGCGCCTCGCGGGCGACGTCCACCTCCTCGCCGCGACCCAGCCGCTCCACCACACTTGGTAGCCGCTCCTCGGCCAGCCGCCGGGCCGCCTCACGCAGCCGTTCGAGCTGCCGGACCAGCGCCCGGGCCGTGGTGATCGAGACGATCACGGACGCGACGACGGCGATCAGACCGAGACCGGCGGCGAGCACCAGCCGGACGATGACGCCGACGGCGACCGGGGTGGCCCGGGACACGATGTCCTCACCACCGGCGAGGATCACCGCGCGCAGGTCGGCCATCGCCTGGTCGGCGGCGGTCCGCCAGGCCGCGGCGGTGACCGGCGGCCGCACGTCCTCACCCTTGGCCGCGAGCACCCGGTCCTGGAGCGTACGGAGCTGGTTGAAGGTGTCACCCTCGGTCATCCGCTGGTAGCGGGCCCGGTCGGTCGGGGCGAGTTCCCGGGCGGTGCGGTCGCCGAGGAACCACTGCGCACCGACCAGCCGAGCGAACGCGGTCTGCTCGGCGACGGTCAGCCGGTTGGCCGCGACCGCGCCGGTGAGCAGGGCGTCCTGTTGGGACAGCAGCTCGCGGGAGCGGTTCAGGTCGATCAGCGCGGCGGTGTCCCGGGCGATCTGGTCGTCGTCGAGGCCGCCGAGCGCGTCGAATACGGCGAAGATGCCGTCGACCGCCTCGTCGTACGCGGTGAGCGTCGCGGTCCGGTCGATGGCCTTGCGGCCGACCTCGTCCCGCACCTGGGCGAGCTGGTCGATCTCGCCCTTCAGCTCGGCGAGGCGCTGCTCCAACTCGTCGCTGGCCGGGATCGTGGTGCGCCAGTCCCGCACCGACCGCCAGAGCGCGCCGGCGGCCTCGTCGGTGCGCTCACGCTGGGTGCGCAACTCCGCCAACTGCCCGGGGTCGGACTCGCCCAGATAGCGCAGCGAGAGCCGGCGCTCGTTCTGCAACTCCAGCAGCAGCGGATCGCTCGGCTCGAAGACCCGGGCGTTGAGCGCCTGCACGCCGAGCAGGTTGAACCCGTCGCGCACGGTCACCCAGGCGGCGAACGCCCAGAGCGCGACCAACGACGCCAGCAGGGCGATGATCTTCGTACGGAGATTCGTACTGCGGGAACCCATCACACCGTCCTGGCCCGGTCTTCGGTCGGTCCGACATTCGATCGACTCCGGCGCACGCTAGCAGTCGTCGTGAACTCCGTTCAAGCGATCCTGATCATGGCAGGTAGGGGTTGCGTCGATGTCCAACCGGTGCGTCCCGAGGCGGCGAGCACCGCCGCGCGCACGATGAGCGTCGGGCGGTAGAGGTCCTTGTCGTGCCAGAGCGCCGGTCCGTCGTCGCAACGGTCCAGCTCGGACAGCCGACCCCGACCCCGCACCAACGCCGCGGCGATCCGGGCGTCGCCCGAGCCGCCGGCCCGCGCCAGCGTGAGCACCGCGTACGCGGTCTCCTCGGCGGTGCCGTGCCAGCGACCCCAGGAGCCGTCCGGCCGCTGCGTGTCCAGCAGCCACCGCACGCCCCGCTCCACGGCGTCGCGGGCCGCGCCGTCGGGCGCGTGATCGGCCAGGGCGAGCAACACCGCGTAGGTGGCGTAGTACGCCGAGGCGTGCCAGCGGTCGTCCCACCGCCCGTCCGGCTCCTGGCGTCGCACCAGCCAGTCGGTGACCCGGCGGCGGGACGCGGTGACTCCGGGCCGGGTCGGGTGCTCGCCGAGGGCGTCGAGCACGTGCGCGTTCGTGGTCAGCGACGCGCCGTCCTCCCCCGGCCAGGTGCAGAACTGGCGCCCGGTGTCGTACCCGGCGAGCGGGGAGACGCAGAGCGGCCGGCCCAGCCGGGCCAGCGTGTAGAGCACGACCGAGGTGGTGTCGGCGTCGGCCGGCAACCCCGGCGCGGTGGCCGCGCCGGACGCGCCGACCGCGGCGCGCAGCCCGGCCGACACCGGCTCGGGCACGCGCACCGAGACGCCGGCCCGGATCAGGACGGCAAGCACCCAGGCCCGCTCGAAGACGGTGATCGGGCTGGCGCAGGGCACCGGCCCGGACCCGGCGACGGCGCGCAGGTAGTCGAGCGCGGGACCGGGCTCGGGTCGGCCGAGCCAGGCCGCCGTGGCCGCCGGGGAGGCGCCCACCGCCCCGCTCGCCGAGGGTTGGACCCCGGCCGCCCGGTACGCCAGCTCGCCTGCCACCTCCAGCGCGTGCGCCAGCTTCTCCGGCACCGGCCGCCCGGTGGCCAGCAGTCCGCGTACCCGGGTCAGCCGGGCCGGGTCGAGACCGGCCGGCAGCGGCAGGCGGGGCCGGTCCGCCCACTCGGCCAGCCCGGGCGGCGGACCCGCCGGCCCGGTGAGGTGCCGGTCGACGGCGGCCAGCAGCGCGGGCACGATCAGATCGGTGGCCGGTAGGTCGGGCGGGGCGTCGCCGCGCAGCGCGGCGGCCAGGAAGGCCAGGCCCCGGTGCGCGGCGGCGGTCGGCGCCGACGCCGGGCTGGTGGACCCGGCCCGGTGCAGCTCGGCCAGCAGGGCCTCGACGGCGCTCAACGTCGGCACCAGCGCGTAGCCGCCGGGACCACCCCAGCCGCCGTCCGGGCGCTGCCGGTCGAGCAGCCAGGCCACCCGCACATCATGACCGGGCAGCCAGGGCGCCAGCGCGGTCAGCCGGCCGGTCTCGTAGACCGACGGCGAGGTCTGCCCGGCCGGGTCGCGGGCGAGCGCGTCGACCAGGTGCTGGGCGGCGCCGGCCCGGGTCGTGGGCTGGGCGGTGAGGCTCACCGCACACCCCAGAAGTCGGTGT
This sequence comes from Micromonospora sp. WMMD1128, assembly GCF_027497235.1. Taxonomy (NCBI): domain Bacteria; kingdom Bacillati; phylum Actinomycetota; class Actinomycetes; order Micromonosporales; family Micromonosporaceae; genus Micromonospora; species Micromonospora sp. WMMD1128. Next base: position 1,721,972 of record NZ_CP114902.1, on the reverse strand, counting down.
GGCGGTAGAACCCGGTGGTGAAGCCGAGCTGCCGGGACAGGAAGTCGGCCTCCCGAGGCGCCTCGCCGGCCAGCTTCGCCAGCAGGACGCGGCAGTGGTCCACCTGCTCGGCGAACCGCCGCTCGACCTCCGCCGGGTCGTCCACCAGCAGCAACGCGTTGAGGTCGCCCGACGCCACGTCCCGCCGGTGGGTGCCGAGGTCGTTGACGAGCCGCAGGGCCCGCTGCACCTCGTCGCCGACCTCGATCAGCCGGTCCAGCACGGCGGCGTCGGTCACCGATCCGGTGTGGATCCAGTGCGCCACGTTGACCACGGTGGCGGCGAGGTTGTCGGCGTTGGCCAGGTATTCCGCGAGCGTCGGGCGGCCGGTGCGTCGCCACGTCCACTCCCGGGCCATCGCGTCGAGCGTGCGCTCCATCGTGGCGCGCCAGCGTCCGCGCAACGCCCGGTAGGCGGGCGCAGCCGCGACGTCGTCGCGCAGCTCGGCGAGGAACCGGCCCAGCGGGTCGTCGGCGCCGGCGCCGTCGAGCACGTCCAGGCAGGTACGGCCGATCCGGTCCACCTCGGCGCGGCTGGTCGCCTCGTGGTCGACCAGCCAGTCGACGGCGAAGCCCCACAGCACCGCGCGGTTGGTGACCGCCAGCTGCGCGGCCGTGTGCCAGGGCGCGCTGAACGCCATGGCCGAGGCGATGCTGCTGAACAACGTCGCGTCGAACGGGTCACCGGGGAACAGCTCGGGATGTGCGGCGGCGGCCCGGCGCAGCCCGCGCTGGCCGTGCGCGGCGAGCGCGCAGATCCGGCCCTGCTCCGCCGCCGCGGCGATCGGATCCGACGCCGGTACGCCGGTCACGCCGCCTCCACCCGGCCGGCGGCGAGCAGCGTCAGCTCGACCCGTTCGCGTGGCCGCAACGCGGCGGCCAGCCGCAGCCCGGGCACGTCGGTGCGGTGCAGGCGGAAACGGTAGCGGCTGAGCATGGTGGCGAGGATGAGCTGGGCCTCCAGATAGAACAGATACATGCCGAGGCACTGGTGCGGGCCGCCGCCGAACGGGAAGTGGGCGTACCGGTGGCGGGCGCGGACCCGGTCCGGCCGGAACCGCTCCGGGTCGAACTCGTCCGGGCGGTCCCAGAACTGCCGCATCCGCTGGGTGATCAGCGGACTGACCGCCATGGTGGCCCCGGCCTCGATCGGCACGCCGTCGATGACGTCCTCGGCGACCGCGCGGCGCGGGATGATCCAGCCGATCGGATAGAGCCGCAGCAGCTCGTCGAGCACCATCCGGGTGTAGGTGAGCCGGTCGAGGTGCTCGCGGCGTACCGGCCCGCCGCCGACCACCTCGTCGATCTCGGCGTAGAGCCGCCCGGCGACCTCGGGGTGCTGGTGCAGGTGGGGCCAGGCCCAGGTGAGCACGTTGATGGTGGTCTCGGTGGTGGCGGCGAACATGGCCACGGTGTCGTTGCGGACCTGCCGCTCGTCGAGTCGCCGGCCGTCGTCGGTGCGGGCCCGCCAGAGCGTGGAGATGATGTCGTCGCCGGAGTCGGCGTCGTCGCGGGTCCGCCGGACGATCGGCACCAGCACGTCGTCGACGACGCGCACCGCACGCCGGAACGTACGGTCCCCCGGCATGGGCAGCGACAGCGGCGCGAACGGCACGACGATCCGGGGGATGACCGCGGTGGCGATGCGGTCCTGGGCGTCGATCACGCGCATCGCGTCCGGCACCGAGATCCGGTCGGCGAAGAGCACCTTCATGATCGCTCGACTGACGATGCGGGCCTGCTCGACGCCGATGTCGACCGGGCGGCCGGCGCGGTACGGCTCGTCCAGCTCGTCGACGGCGTCGGAGATGGCGTCGGCCATGCCGTCGATGAGCGCCTCCACCCGGCGGGCGGTGAACATCGGCTGCAACATCCGGCGGCTGGCCGACCAGACCTGCCCCTCGCCGAGGATGCCCTCGCCGAACAGCCGCTTGACCGGACGCCAGAACAACCCGTCGCCGGCGCGCTCGTAGTTGTCCGCCCGGTCCCGCAGCACGTGCTGCACGTGCCGGGGGTGGGTGACCAGGTAGGGCCGGAACGAACCGAGGTTGAGCCGGACCAGGTCGCCGCCGGTGCGGTTGCCGATGTCGATGAGCGCGCGCGCCGGGTCCCGTAGGACAGCGGGCAGGATCCGCCGCAGCGGCACGGTGTGCGGCTTCCGGGGTGATGACGGCAGGGACGGGTCGGACGAATCGACCACCTGAACGCTCCCTCGGGTTGACTGAGGGTCGTTACCCCGTCTCGACCCGTGAACCTTGCTCGTGAGCATGCCATCCTGAGCGATGAATCAAAAGGCGGCACAGAGGATATTTCACGTAACAACAATCTCTTTGTCGAGAATGGAGCCGGTGGGATATACGCCACGCCGCAAGCCTTCCTGCATGCAAGGAGGGGCCCCTTGTTAACGCATTCGGTAGAGGCGGGGCCCCTTGTTAACACTCGGCGCGCGAGCGCGGGCGGGGCGCGGGGGCGACACCCGGGCGCGCGGCGCGGAACGCGGGCGCGGGCGCGTCGGCTGTGCCAAGCTTCGGGGATGGACGACAAGACCATCCTGAGCCGGATCTCGGAACTCGTCGACGAGGAGCACCGGCTGCGCGCCGGCGCGCAGGAGCACGAGGCCGGCACCGACGACGAGGCCCGCGAGCGGCTGCGGCACCTGGAGGAGTCCCTGGACCAGTGCTGGGACCTGCTCCGCCGCCGCCGGGCGGCCCGTCAGGCGCACGGCGACCCGGAGGCGCAGGGCGAGCGCCCGGTGCCGGAGGTCGAGCGCTACCTCCAGTGATCCGGCGGCCCGTCCGGCACGACGCCGACCCGGCGGCCCCTGGGCGACCACGACCGCCGACCAGGTAACCACGGCCCAACGCCGACCCGATGACCACGGCACGACGCCGACCCGTGTCCACGGGCGGGGACCGAGCGGGCCCGCCCGGGACACGGCGTGTGGTCAGCGGATGCCCGCCTCCCGCAACAACGTCTCGGTCAGCGCGGCCGGGTCGGTGGTGGTGGCCGGCAGGCCGCGGGCGGTGAACCAGGCAGCGACCACCCGCACGTCCCGGGCCAGGAACTCCCCGCCCTGCGGGTTGGCCACCACATCCACCACCTGCGGCAGGTCGATCATGACGAGCCGGCCGGCGTGCACCAGGAGGTTGTACGGCGACAGGTCGCCGTGGGCGTATCCGGCGCGGGCCAGCACCACCAACGCGTCGACCATCTGCTCCCAGAGGTCACGCAACCCGGCGTCGGTGGGTCGGACCTGGGCCAGCCGGGGCGCGGCCTCCCCCGCCTCGGCGTCGCCGACGAACTCCAGCATCAGTTCGGTGCCGAGCAGTTGCACCGGGTAGGGCACGGCGATCCGCCCGGAGGCGACGCCGATCTCCCAGAGGCGGGACAGCGCGGCGAACTCGGCCGCCGCCCACTGCCCGGCGATCATCTGCCGGCCGAACGTGGTCCGGCCGGCCATCGCCCGCATCTCCCGCGACCGGCGTACCCGCCGGCCCTCGAGATAGCCGGCGTCCCGGTGGAAGAGCCGGTGCTGGGCGTCCCGGTAGCGCTTGGCCGCCAGCAGGCAGCTCCGATCGGTGTCCGGCACGGCACGACGGACCAGGTGGACGTCCGCCTCCTTGCCGGTCTTGAGCATGCCGAGCTCGGTGTCCCGGGCGGCCAACTCGGTGACCAGCCAGGCGGGGTACGGCTCGGGGCCGTGCACGGCCTGGTCCCAGGTGGACCAGCGGTCCTCCGCGTCGGGCTCGGCGTCCGGGTCGCCGAGGGTCGGCCGGGGACCGCCCCGCTTCAGGAAATCGGGTTCGTCGTCGTCGAAGCGGCTCTTGCCGCGGCCACGGCGCTGCGGCGCCGGGATGTCGTGGTCACGCACGGGTGGATCTGTCCTTCGGTCGAGGCTGGTGGAGGCAGGCGGAACGACCCTGCAAAGACGGCCATGACCGACCTCCTCTCCTCGACCGGGCGACGCCCGGGTGCGCCCTCGCGCGGCACCATGGTCGCGGGCCCGCTCGGGCGGGGCAACCAATTTTCCCCGTTCAGCCCGCCAGCACGGCGGCGACGGCCGGGATCAACCCGTCCTCGACCCGGGTCGGCGCGAACCGGGGGTCCGACCAGCGGCGGCCCCGGTGCAGCCAGACGCTCGGGAGGCCGACCGCGGTCGCGCCGCCGATGTCCGCCTCCGGGCTGTCGCCGACCACCCACGCGCCGCGCAGCGGCATCCGGGTCCGCTGGGCGGCGAGCGCGAAGATCCGTGGGTTGGGCTTGCTGACCCCGGCCTCCTCGGAGATCACCCAGTCGGCGACGTACCGGTCCAGGCCGGTCCGCCGGATCTTGTCGTCCTGCTGGCGCGTCGCGCCGTTGGTGACCACGACCGGCACCCAGCCGGCGTCGGCGGCGATCCGCAGCGCGCAGGCCACGAGCGGGTCCAGTCGCATGTGCGCCACCACACCGTCGCGCAGCTCGTCGACCAGGTCGATCGAGGGGATCCGCAGGCCGTAGCGGTCACGGATGGCGTCGGCCACGTCCCAGCGGTCGGTCAACCCGTCGGCGTCGACGGAGACCAGCCAGTCGAGGTCGACGGTGGGCGCGCCGATGGTGTCCAGGAAGCGTGCTCCCCAGGCGCGGAACGACCCGTCGCGGTCCAGGAGGGTGTTGTCCAGATCAAGCAGGAGCAACGGCACCTGAGCACCCTACGGGAACGGCCGGGACACCGGCAGGGTCGAGGGGCCCGCGTACGTGGTCACGCGATGAGGGTCGCGCGGGCGGCCCCGGCGTCGGGCAGCCGGTCGAGCAGCATGGTGTGTGCCGCGCGGGTGTCCGCCAGGACGCCCGGGTCCAGCGCCGCCACCAGCACGTCCTCCCCGGTGTCCGCGCCCCGGGCCAGCGGCCGGCCCTCCGGGTCGTAGACCGCCGCGCCACCGTTGAACCGCCAGGGATCCGCGCCGCCGACCGCGTTGGCGAAGACCACGAACATGGTGTTGTCCAGGGCGCGGGCCGCGTAGTAGAGGTCGCGGCGATGGGCCGAGCCGGCCAAGTAGCCGCTGGGACACAGATATCCGTGCGCGCCGTCGGCCGCCGCCGCTCGGCCGTGCTCGGGGAAGCAGCCGTCGTAGCAGATGCCGAGGCCGAGCCGCCACTCGTCGACCATGAGGGTGGCGCCGCGCCGGCCGGCGTCGAACAGCTCGCGCTCGCCGCTCCAGAGCTGTTGCTTGTCGTACGCCGCGGTGACCGTGCCGGTCGGGTCGACGACGAGCGACGAGATGGTGCGCCGCCGGTCGGGGTGGCGGACCGCCGCGCCGATCACCACGGCGGTCCCGCCGTCGCGGGCGGCGGTGCGCAGCGGGTCCAGCCGCGCGTCGTCGACCCGCCCGTCGGGGTCGGCGGCCACGTCCGTCCCGGTCGGGTCCGCGCCGAGCGTCGGCGGGTGGTACGCCGGCAGGAACAGTTCGGGCAGCACGACGACGCGGGCGCCGGCGGCCCGGTGGACCAGGCGGGCGGCGGCGCGGGCGTTGCCGGGGACGTCCCCGGGCACCGGTTCGGCCTGCACGGCGGCGACGGTGAGCGGTCGGGTGGGGAGGGACACGACCGGGATCGTAGCGAACCGTACGTACGGTTTGCGCCGGTCCCCTCCCACCTGGGACGATCGTGCCGTGCCCAGAGTAAGTCAGGACCAGCTCGACGCGCGCCGGCAGGAGATCCTCGCCGCGGCGCGGGCGTGTTTCGCCCGACACGGCTACGAGGGCGCCACCGTGCGGCGGTTGGAGGAGGCCACCGGCCTCTCCCGGGGCGCGATCTTCCACCACTTCCGGGACAAGGACTCGCTCTTCCTCGCCGTCGCCGAGGACGACGCCGCCGCCATGGTGGAGACCGTGGCCCGCAACGGCCTGGTGCAGGTGATGCGCGACCTGCTGGCCCGGGCCGTCTCCCCGGACACCACCGGCTGGCTCGGCAGCCAGCTTGAGGTCTCCCGCCGGCTACGCACCGACCCGGCGTTCGCCAGGCGCTGGTCCGAGCGGTCCGCGGCGATCGCCGAGGCGACCCGGGAACGGCTGCTGCGCCAGCGGGAGGCAGGCGTGCTCCGCGACGACGTGCCGATCGACGTGCTGGCCCAGTTCCTGGAGCTGGCGTACGACGGGCTGGTGCTGCACCTGGCGATGGGCCGTCCGGCCGGCGACCTGAGCCGCGTGCTCGACCTGGTCGAGGAGGCCGTCCGCCGGCCCTGAGTCTCGGTCCGGTAACTGCACCCTTCCCAGTGATCAACGCTGGCGCGTCTGCTCCACAATGAGCCGCGACCCCCTCGCGACAGGAGCAGACCATGACCGTCCTCGCGGCCGACACCTGGGGCGTCCCCGGCCCCGTCTTCCTGCGCTGGTATCTCGTCGCGGCCGTCGTCCTGGTCGTCGGCACGGCGGTGTACCGGTTCCGCGCGCTCGCCGGCACCGCCGTGACCGAGCACGGCGCGCTCGGGCCGCAACAGGTCGCGTACCTCAACGGGGGCGACCAGCTCGCGGTCTGGACCTCCCTCGGCGGGCTGCGCCGGGCCGGCGCGGTCGGCGCGCACCCGGACCGGCGGTTGGCGCCCGGCGGGCCGCTTCCGGCCGGGATGACCCCGCTCGACCAGGCCGTCCACCACGCCGCCAGCCGCGGGCTGCGCTCCCGCGAGCTGGTCCGCGACGAGTGGATCCGGCGCGCCCTCGACGAGCTGCGGGACGGCCTGGTCCGCCGGGGCCTGGCCCTGGACCAGGAGCGCCGCCGGTCGCTGCGGCGCGGGTCCATGCTTGTCGGTTTCCTGCTGGCGATCGGCGTCGTGCGCGCCTTCGTCGGGCTGACCAACGGCCGCCCGGCCGGCTTCCTGCTCCTCACCCTGTTCCCGTTGTTCGCCGCGTTCCTGCTGTTCAACCGCGTGCCCTGGCGCACCCGGGCGGCCACCGCCGCGCTGCGCGACATGCGCCGCCGGCACGCCTGGCTGCGCCCCGCCGCCGCACCCGCGTACGCCACCTACGGCCCGTCGGACGCGGCCCTGGGCGTGGCGCTGTTCGGCACCGCCACGCTCTGGACCATGGACCCGGGCTTCGCCGAGCAGGCCGAGATCCAGCGCCAGGCGATGGGCACCGCCGGCACCTCCGGCACCTCGTGCGGCGGCGGCAGCTCCTGCTCCGGTGGCAGCTCCTCCTCCTGCGGCGGCGGCAGCTCCTGCGGTGGAGGCGGCGGGTGCGGGGGCGGCGGCGGGTGCGGCGGATGAACGGCCCGTCCGGCGTCGGCATCGGCTGGCGTCCCGAGATCGCCGGTTTCGTGGCCGGCCTGCCGGGGCTGCGGTTCGTCGAGGTGGTGGCGGAGTCGGTCGCCCCGACCGGGCCGCCGCCCGAGGGCCTGACCGAGCTGCGCGAGCGCGGCGTCACAGTCGTACCCCACGGGGTGCGGCTCTCGCTCGGTGGCGCGGAACCGGTCGACCCGGCCCGGGTCGCGCACCTGGCCGGGGTAGCCACGACGCTGGCGGCGCCGCTGGTCAGCGAGCACATCGCGTTCGTGCGGGCCGGCGGGCTGGAGGCCGGCCACCTGCTGCCGCTGCCGCGCAGCCGGGAGGCGGTGGCCGCGGTGGTGGCGAACGTGCGGCGGACGCAGGCGGAGCTGCCGGTGCCGCTGGCGCTGGAACCGATCGCCGCGCTCTTCGACTGGCCCGACGACGAGCTGGACGAGGCCGACTTCCTCACCGAGATCCTCGACGCCACCGGGGCGCTGCTCCTGCTCGACGTCGCCAACGTGCACGCCAACGCCCGCAACCGGGGTGGCGACGCCGCCGCGCTGCTGGACCGGCTGCCGCTGGAGCGGATCGCCTACGTCCACGTGGCCGGCGGCGCCGAGGCCGGCGGCTTCTACCACGACACGCACACCGACCCGGTGCCCGCCGAGGTGCTCGACCTGGTCCGCCAGCTCTGCGAGCGGCGCCGGCCGCCGGCGCTGCTGCTGGAACGCGACGGCCACTATCCGCCCGCCGCCGAGCTGCGCGGCGAGCTGGACGCGCTGGCCGCCGCCTCCGGCCACCCGGTGGTCACGTGAGCGGCGACCTGGCCGCCCGGCAGGCCGAGCTGGTCGCCGCGCTGGTGGCCGACGGGCCGCTGCCGCCCGGCTTCGCCCCGGCGCCGGTCGAGGCCGCCCGCCGGGCCCTGCTGCGCAAACGGGCCGGCGACGTGGCCCGGCACTGGCCGCTGCTCGCCGCCGGACTCGGCGCCGACTGGCCGGCGGCCTTCACCGGCTGGGCCGCCGGCCGCCCCACGAACGGGTCGCTGCGCGACGGCTGGGACCTGGCCCGCGCGCTGCGCGACGCGGGCACGCTGCCCCCGCTGGGCGCCGACGAGTTGGCCGGACGCGAGGCCGCGAGCCGCTACGACGGCCACGCCGCGCCCCGGCCCCGCCGTCTCCCGGCGCTCGCCCGCACCGGTGGCGCCGTCGCGGTCCAGCTCGCCGGGCGGGTACGCCTGCTGCGGCCCGCCCCGCGCTGACAGGTCCCACCCGGTACGGCAGGATCGGGCGCATGGATCTCGGACTCGCCGACCGGGTGTACGTGCTGACCGGTGCGTCCGGCGGCCTCGGTTTCGCCACCGCCCAGCAGCTCGTCGCGGACGGCGCCCGGGTGGTGCTCTCCGCCCGGGCGCCGGAGCGGGTGGCCGCCGCGGTCGAGTCGCTCGGCGACCCGACGCGGGCCATCGGGCTGGCCGCCGACCTGGCCGACCCCGACACCCCGGCCCGCCTGGTCGCCGCGGCGCGCGAACACTTCGGCCGGCTCGACGGCGCGCTGGTCTCGGTCGGCGGCCCGGCCCGGGGCACCGCCGCCGAGGTCACCGACGAGCAGTGGCGGGAGTCGTTCGAGACGGTCTTCCTGGGCAGCGTCCGGGTCGCCCGCACGGTGGCCGGCGCGCTCACCGACGGCGGCGCGATCGCCCTGGTGCTGTCCACCTCGGTACGCGGGCCGCTGGCCGGGCTTGGCATCTCCAACGGCCTGCGACCCGGCCTGGCCGGCGTGGCGAAGGACATGGCCGACGAGTACGGTCCGCGCGGCGTACGCGTGCTGAGCCTGCTGCCCGGACGCATCATGACCGACCGCAACCGGGAGCTGCTGGCCGCCACCGGCGACGCCGACCGGGCCCGCGCCGAGGCGGAGGCGGCGATCCCGCTGGGCCGCTTCGGCGAACCGGCCGAGTTCGGCCGGGTGGCCGCGTTCCTGCTCTCCCCCGCCGCCGGCTACGTCACCGGGTTGACCGTGCCGGTCGACGGCGGCGCGGTGCGCGGGCTGTGACGGCGCCCCGCCGCCGGCCCGCCGGTCGGCGGCCCGAGGCCGCCCCCGGTCCGGGCACGCCGGCCCGACGCCACCCCCGGCCCAGCCGGGAACAGCTCGCCGCCGCGGCCGACCGGCTGCTGCCCGACGTGCTCGCGCCCGGGCTGGACGTGCTCTTCGTCGGGATCAACCCGGGCCTGTGGTCGGCGGCCACCGGCTGGCACTTCGCCCGCCCGGGCAACCGGTTCTGGCCGGCGCTGCACCGGGGCGGCTTCACCCCGCGGCTGCTACACCCCAGCGAACAGGACGAGCTGCCGGCGCTGGGGTTGGGCATCACCAACATGGTGGCCCGGGCCAGCGCCCGCGCCGACGAGCTGACCGCGCAGGAGCTGGTCGACGGCGCCCGGGTGCTGACCGAGAAGGTCGAGCGTCACCGGCCGCGCTGGGTGGCGGTGGTCGGGGTGACCGCGTACCGGATCGGGTTCGCCCGGCCGAAGGCCCGCTTCGGGCCGCAGCCGGAGTCGCTCGGACCGGCCCGGCTCTGGGTGCTGCCCAACCCGAGCGGCCTGAACGCCCACTTCACGCCGGAGACGCTCGGTGCCGCCTTCGGCGAGCTGCGCGCGGCGGTCACCGGCGAATAGCCTCCCCGGATCCGCCGGCACGCGGTCGGACCGGCGAGCCCTAGTTCGCCGACGCCGGCGGCATCGCCTCCTGCGCGACGTACGTGCCCATCGGCACCGTGGTCACCACCGGCTCGGGCTGCTCCGGCTCGGTGTAGGGCGCCGGGGAGTCGCTGACCGCGAACTGGGTGCGGTAGAGCTCGGCGTAGAGACCGCCGACCGCCACCAGCTCGTCGTGTCGGCCGCGCTCGACGATCCGCCCCTCGTCGAGGACCAGGATCTGGTCGGCGTCGCGCACGGTGGAGAGCCGGTGCGCGATCACCAACGCGGTGCGCCCGGTCAACGCCACCGACAGCGCCCGCTGCACCGCCGCCTCGCTCTCCGAGTCGAGGTGCGCGGTGGCCTCGTCGAGGATCACGATCGACGGGGCCTTGAGCAGCAGTCGAGCGATGGCGATCCGTTGCTTCTCACCGCCGGAGAAGCGGTAGCCCCGCTCGCCGACCGTGGTGTCGAGCCCGTCGGGCGTGGACCGGACCAGGTCGGCGACCTGTGCGCCGGCCAGCGCCGCCCAGATCTCGTCGTCGGTGGCGTCGGGCTTGGCGTAGCGCAGATTTTCCCGGATCGTCTCGTGGAACAGGTGCGAATCCTGGGTGACCACGCCGATCTCGTCGCGCAGCGAGGCGAGCGTGGCGTCCCGGACGTCCACGCCGCCGACGAGCACCTGACCGTCGCTGACGTCGTAGATCCGCGAGACCAGCATGGACAGCGTCGACTTGCCGGCGCCGGACGGGCCGACCAGGGCGACCATCTGCCCGGGCTCGACGGCGAACGAGACGCCCCTGAGCACCGGCTCGTTGACCGTCCGGTCGAGCGCGGCGACCTCTTCCAGCGAGGCCAGCGACACCTCGGCGGCGCTCGGGTAGCGGAAGCGCACGTCACGGAACTCGACCCGGCCGTTGCGCGGCGGGACGGGCACCGCGTCGGGCTTCTCCGCGATGCCCGGACGCAGGTCGAGCACCTCGAAGACACGGTCGAAGGAGACCAACGCGCTCATCACGTCGACCCGGACGTTGGACAGCGCGGTGAGCGGACCGTAGAGGCGGGTGAGCAGCAGCGCCAGCTTGACTACGGTGCCCGCGCTGACCGCGCCGGCGACGGCGAGCCAGCCGCCCAGCCCGTAGGTGAGCGCCTGGGCGAGCGAGGCGACGAGCAGCATCGCCACGAAGAAGGTGCGGGAGTACATCGCGGACTGGATGCCGATGTCACGCACCCGCTCGGCCCGGCCGGCGAACCGCGTGGCCTCCACCTCGGGCGCGCCGAACAGCTTGACCAGCAGGGCGCCCGAGACGTTGAACCGCTCGGTCATGGTGGCGTTCATCTTGGCGTCGAGGTTGTAGGACTCGCGGGTGATTTCGGCCAGCCGCCGCCCGACCCGCCGGGCCGGGATGATGAAGATCGGCAGCAGCACCAGCGCCAGCACGGTGATCTGCCAGGACAGCACGAGCATCGCCGCAGCGGTGAGCACGAGCTGGATGACGTTGCTGACCACCCCGGACAGGGTCGAGGTGAACGCGCGCTGGGCGCCGAGCACGTCGTTGTTGAGCCGGCTCACGAGCGCGCCGGTCTGGGTGCGGGTGAAGAACTGCAGCGGCATCCGCTGGACGTGGTCGTAGACCCGGGTGCGCAGGTCGAGGATGATGCCCTCGCCGATGCGGGCGGAATACCACCGCTGGGCCAGCGAGAAGAGCGCGTCGGCCACGGCCAGCACGGCGATGATCAGGGCGAGCCGGACCACGGTGTCGCGGGCGTCGGAGCCGCCGCCGGCGATCGCGTCGATGACGTCACCGGCGAGCAGCGGGGTGGCCACGCCGATCACCGCGGCCACGATGACGGTGATCAGGAAGATGACGATATCGCGCCGGTAGGGCTGGGCGAACGCGACGATCCGCCGGGCGGTGCCGCGCTTGAGCTGGTGGGCGGAGACCTCGTCGCGGTTGCGCAGCGACCGGAGCATGCTCCAGCCACCCATGCCGCCGCCGGCCATGTGGTTGGACACTCGTCACCTCCGGGTCGTCGGGCAACGGAGAACCGTCGGGGTCCATTCTCCCGACGCCTGTGACAACCTCGCGAGTAACCCGGATCTTCCCGTGCGGTCCTTACTATTCGCCGCGGCCGGCCAGGTCGCGGATCCGCCGGGTCTGCGCCTCCCGCTCGGCCCGCTGCTGCTCGGCGTGCGACCGCCCGACCGCGCCGGCGAGCAACGCCTTGATCTCCACGACCGCGTCCCGGTTGTTGGCGAGCAGCCCGGCGGACAGGTCACGCACCGCGCCGTCCAGCTCGTCGTTCGGCACCACCAGGGTGGCCAGGCCGACCCGGTCCGCCTCGGCGGCGTCCATCCGGCGGCCGGTGGCGCAGATCTCCAGCGCCCGGGAGTAGCCGACCAGGTCGATCAGGCGACGGGTGCCGCCCAGGTCGGGAACCAGGCCGAGCGTCACCTCGGCCATCGAGAGCCGGGCGTCGGCGGCGAGCACGCGCAGGTCACAGGCGAGGGCGAGCTGGAAACCGGCGCCGATGGCATGGCCCTGCACGGCGGCGACCGAGATGACGTCCGGCCGGTGCAGCCAGGTGAAGCCGCCCTGATATCCGGCGATCCGGTCGGCGCACTCGCTCTCGGGGAGCGCGGCCAGCTCGGCGAAGGAGCCCGGCCCGGAGGCACCGGCGACCGAAAGGTCCAGGCCGGCGGAGAAGGAACGCCCCTCCCCGCGTACGACGACGACCCGGACGTCACCCGGCAGGTCCCGGGAGAACTCGCTCATGGCACGCCACATCGCCGGGGTCTGGGCGTTGAGCACGTCGGGCCGGCACAACGTCACCGTCGCAACCGGCCCGTCGCAGTCGAGTCGAACTCCGGTCGTCTCGGCGGTCACCGGACCACCCGGAGCGCGACGCTGATGGACGACGCTGGGGGGCGGGTCACGCCTTCTTGCGGCGCCGGGCGCCGCCGCGCTGCCGCAGCTGCACCCCGGACTCGGTGAGCACCCGGTGGATGAACCCGTAGGAACGGCCGGTCGAGGCCGCCAGCGCACGGATGCTCTCACCCCCGGTGTACCGCTTTACCAGGTCTTTGGCGAGCGTCTGACGCTCGGCCCCGACGATCCGGCGACCCTTCTCAGTGCTGGTGGCTGTGCCGGTGGCTGCCATGCTGATTCCTCACGTCCCAGACTGTGCGGTTCGGATACGGTCCCACCTATTAGACCGCCTCGGACGATCATGCGCCAGATATCAACTATTCGCCAACCGACACGCTACGCAGTGTCAGGTTCCCGATAGAGTGATCCTTTCGAGCGTTCGATCCGTATCGCGTGCCGGATGCCGGCTTGATCCGCTCCACGGGCGCCGACGTGAGGGCATCGATCCGGACGGTTACCCGACCCGCGGCCCGGGCTGCTCGGGCTGCTGCCGATCGTGGAGCGTGCCGCCCCAGGGGCCACCGCCCTCCAAGATCCCGGACAGCGCCGGTCTGGAGGTGTGGCACCTCCTTGACCAACCCCGAGCCCGACCTTCCGAAAGAGCAAGCGGGTGATCATGAGGTTGACGGCGGTGTGGATCTCGTACGGTGCCGCCAACTTCATGATCGACATCGGAAGGACGGGGGCCAGGTCAGGCCAGTTCCACCAGTTCCAGCAGGTCGTCGGACCAGGCGTCCTCGTCGCCGTCGGGCAGCAGGATGGCGCGGTCCGGCTTGAGCGCGGTGACCGCGCCCGGGTCGTGGGTGACGAGCACGATCGCGCCCGGGTAGCGGGCGATCGCGTCCAGCACCTGCTCCCGGCTGACCGGGTCGAGGTTGTTCGTCGGCTCGTCGAGCAGCAGCACGTTGGCGCCGGAGCAGACCAGGGTGGCCAACGCCAGCCGGGTCTTCTCCCCGCCGGAGAGCACCCCGGCCGGCTTGTCCACGTCCTCCCCGGAGAACAGGAACGCACCGAGGATCTTGCGTAGGTCGGTGTCGGTCTGGTCCGAGGCGGCGCTGCGCATGTGCTCCAGGATCGTCCGCTCCACGTCGAGCGTCTCGTGCTCCTGGGCGTAGTAGCCGAGCCGCAGGCCGCGCCCGGGGCGCACCTCGCCGGTGTCCGGCTCCAGCAGACCGCCGAGCATCCGCAGCAGGGTGGTCTTGCCGGCGCCGTTGAGGCCGAGGATGGCCACCCGGGAGCCACGGTCCACCGCGACGCTGACGTCGGTGAAGATCTCCAGCGACCCGTACGACTTGGACAGGCCGGCGGCGGTCAGCGGCGTCTTGCCGCACGGCGCCGGGTTGGGGAAGCGCACCTTGGCCACCTTGTCGGACACCCGGACCTCGTCGAGGCCGGAGAGCAGGCGCTCGGCGCGGCGGGCCATGTTCTGCGCGGCGACGGTCTTGGTGGCCTTGGCCCGCATCTTGTCCGCCTGCGCCATCAGCGCGCCGGCCTTCTTCTCGGCGTTGGCCCGTTCCCGGCGGCGGCGCCGCTCGTCGGTCTCCCGCGCCTCCAGGTACGCCTTCCAGCCGAGGTTGTAGGTGTCGACCACGGACCGGGTGGCGTCCAGGAACCACACCTTGTTGACCACGGACTCCAGCAGCGACCCGTCGTGGGAGATCACGATCAGGCCGCCCTTGTGGTTGGCGAGGAAGCCACGCAGCCAGGTGATCGAGTCGGCGTCGAGGTGGTTGGTGGGCTCGTCGAGCAGCAGGATGCCGCCGCCGTTCTCGCCCGCGTCGCGGAACAGGATCCGGGCCAGCTCGATGCGGCGGCGCTGGCCGCCGGAGAGGGTGCCGATGGTCTGTGCCAGGGCGCGGTCGGGCAGGCCCAGGTTGGCGCAGATCCGGGCCGCCTCGGCCTCGGCCGCGTACCCGCCGAGCGAGGCGAACTGGTCCTCCAGCGCGCCGTAGCGGCGGACCAGCCGCTCGTCGTCGGCGCCCTCGGCGAGCTTGTTCTCCAGTTCCGTCATCTGCGCCATCAGCACGTCCAGGCCACGGGCGGAGAGCACCCGGTCCCGGCCGGTGACCTCCAGGTCGCCGGTACGCGGGTCCTGCGGCAGGTAGCCGATGGCGCTGCGCCGGTCGATCTGCCCGGCGTACGGCTGGCCCTCCCCGGCGAGCACCTTGAGGGTGGTGGTCTTGCCGGCGCCGTTGCGCCCGACCAGGCCGATCCGGTCTCCGGGCTGCACCCGCAGGGTGGTGTCGGACAGCAGGATCCGGGAACCGGCGCGCAGTTCCAGGCCGGTGGCAGTGATCATTTCGGAAGACTCGCTCTCGGGTCCGGAAGGGCTGACTCAGGGCACGCGAAAGCGCCGGCGGATCGTCATCTCCGTCGGCGCGGGGCGGTTCAGCCTTCGCAGCGCAGCACGGCACAAGTGTACCGGGCGCGTCGCACCCGTCCCGCCGGATTACCGTGCAAGATCATCGGGTACCGAATCCGCCGTCCGGACCCGGTCCGGTACCGCAACCACCACACACGGACACATCGGTGATCGGGGTCAACATGGAGCTGAATGAGAACGCGCGGGTCGACACCAGCCAGGTGGACGACCGGCGAGGGTCCGGCGGAGGGGGCGGGATGGGCATCCCGATCCCGATCGGCGGTGGCCGGGGCGGGATCGTGGGCATCATCATCGCCGTGCTCGTCGCCCTCGTGGGCGGCGGTTTCGGCCTCAACGCGGCCACCAACGGCGGCGGTTCGGACCAGGGCGACAACGCCTCGCTGGAGCAGAAATGCTCCGCGCAGGACGCGCTGGAGCAGCTCGACTGCCGCAACACGCTCTACGTCAACTCCATCCAGGCCTACTGGCGCACCGCCATGCCGGAGGTGTTCGGCGAGCAGTACAAGCCGTCCAAGACGGTGTTCTTCAGCCAGAACGTCAGCACCGGCTGCGGCGCGGCCGACTCGGGGGTCGGCCCGTTCTACTGCCCGGCCGACGACCTGGTCTACATCGACCTCACCTTCTACCGCCTGCTCGCCGACCAGCTCGGCGCCGAGGGCGAGTTCGCCCAGCCGTACGTCCTGGCCCACGAGTACGGGCACCACGTGCAGGACCTGCTCGGCACCGAGGCGCAGATGCGCCGCCAGCAGCAGCGTGACCCGCAGAACGCCAACGCGCTCTCGGTGAAGCTGGAGTTGCAGGCCGACTGCTATGCCGGCGCCTGGGCCAAGAACGCCACCGGCACCGCCGACGACCAGGGCCAGAAGATCTTCAAGAGCATCACCGACCAGGACATCCAACAGGCCGTCGACACCGCCGAGAAGATCGGCGACGACGCCATCCAGCAGCGCTCCGGCCGGCCGGTGAACCCCGACGAGTTCACCCACGGCACGTCCGAGCAGCGCCAGCAGTGGTTCACCAAGGGTTTCACCACCGGTGACCCGAAGGTCTGCGACACCTTCGGCGGCGGCCAGTAACACCCTCGGGGGCCGTCGGTCCGCGCTGCGGTATGTCTCCGCGGCGCGGACCGGCGGCCCCCTGTCGTCAGCCCGGCATCGTCACCTGGGCCGGGGTGGGCCGCTGGGTGGTGGTGCCGTCGCCCAGCTGCCCCCCGCTGTTGTCGCCCCAGCACCACAGGCCGCCGTCGGTGCGGATCGCGCAGGCGTGGTCGGTGACCGCGAGGCCGCCGGTCCAGGTGGTGGCGTCACCGACGCGGGTCGGCGCGGACCGGTGGGTGGTGGTGCCATCGCCCACCTGGCCCATCGAGTTCTTGCCCCAGCACCACAGGCTGCCGTCGGCGCGCGCCGCGCAGGACGTGTCGCCACTCGCGGCGACCCGGCTCCACGTGGTGGTCGTGCCGACCTGCACCGGCGAGGTCTGGAAACTGCCGCTCACGCCGAGCTGCCCGTACCCGTTCTCGCCCCAGCACCACAGGCTGCCGGACCGGATCCCGCAGGTGTGGACGTAGCCGGCGGTGACGCCGGTCCAGTTGTTCGCGGTGCCCACCTGCGCCGGTGTCGCCTGGGCGCTCAGGGTGCCGATGCCGACCTGGCCGTCCGAGCTGAGACCCCAGCACCACAGCGTGCCGTCGGTACGGAGGCCGCAGGTGTGCGCGTAGCCGGTCGAGACGCTCGCCCAGTTGGTCGCGGTGCCGACCTGCAGCGGCGTGGTCGCCATGTAGGGCGAGGCGCCGACGCCCAACTGGGTGGTCCGGTTGAAGCCCCAGCACCAGAGCGTGCCGTCGGTGCGCACACCGCAGGTGTGCAACGGCCCGGCGTCGACCGTGGCCCAGTTGGTGGCGGTGCCGACCTGCACCGGGGCGCTCCGGCTCGTGGTGGTGCCGTCACCGACCTGACCCCGGAAGTTCGAGCCCCAGCACCACAACGTGCCGTCCGTCCGGACCGCGCAGGTGTGCCCGGTGCCACCGTCGACCGCGGTCCAGGTGGCGCTGCCCACCCGCGCCGGAGTGTTCCGGTTCGTGGTGGTCCCGTCGCCGAGCTGGCCACCGTAGTTCGAGCCCCAGCACCACAGGCCCCCGTCGGTCACGATCGCGCACGTGTGCGCGCCGCCCGTGGTGACTTTGCTGACCGCCGGGGCCGCGAGCGCGGCGGCGGAGGTGACGCTCGCGGTCGCCGTGCCCGCCGTGAGCACGACGCTCCCGGCACACATCGCCACCGCGACGGCGAGGAGCCTCGTCGCACGGCGCCACCGGGCCCGCAGCCGGCCGTCCTGTTGTCCGCTCATGAAATTGTTCTCTCCCAACGATGTCGGTGCTCGGATGGCGGAGGCGAAGCTGCCCCGGCGGGTCGCCCGGAGACCCACCACTTCGTGACACCGACCTTAGGCATCGTCTTTGCTCGATGCACTATCGCTCAGTGGGATTGACCTGCCTTGATGCGATCTTTCCCGTTCAGCGGACCAGGATGTGGACGGCCCGGGCGGCGGCGACGGCGGCCACGAGCACCACGTGCCGCGGCTCGGGCACGTCGAGCAGACGCTCCGCACGCAGCGCCGCCAGCGGGGCCAGCCGCCGGTCGGCCAACACCGTGTCGACCGCCCGCCGGTCACCGCCGCAGACCAGCGCCGCGAGCGTGCCCACGGCCGGCAACAGCAGGCGTACGGCGAGGTCGGCCGCGTCGCCCAGGGCCGCCTTCGCCTGGTTGTCGCGCCGCCGGGCGAACCGCTGCTGGGACCAGCCACCCGCGGCGGTGCGGCCCTGCACGTATCGCGTGTCCACCTTGGAGACCATGAGGTCGGTGCCGTCCGCGACGCCGACCGCCACCGCGCCCTTGCGGGCCAGCAGCAGGCCGAGCCGGCGGGGAGCCGCGGCGACGCCGACGAACCCGGGCAGGTCCGCCGCCGGGCGGGCCCCGGGCGGGGAGTGCAACTCGGCGGTGGCGCCGTCCGGGGCGGTCAGCAGCAGCCCGTACCCCAGGGCGGTGGTGGTGGGCGGGCCGTGCCGGTCGGCGAAGCCCTCGACCCAGCGGGTGACGCGGGCCGGGTCGACCTCGACCCACCGGCCGCCCCCGGCTGCGGGTCGGCTGCTCATGGCACGACGGTACGCGGTTCAGCCGGACAGCAGGGTGCTGGCCGCGAGGCCGGCGATCAGCGCGCTGGAGACCAGGCCGGTGACCAGCCGCCCGCGCGGGCCGGTCAGCACGCGGCCCACCACGGAACCGCCGCCGGCCACCAGCAACTGCCAACTCGCCGAGGCCACGAACGCGCCGGTCACGAACAACGCCGCGGTGACCGGATCCGGGTCGGCGGCGTCCCGGCGACCGAGCACCAGGGCGGCGAAGTAGAGCACCGTCGCCGGGTTGAGCAGGGTCAGCCCGAGCAGCGCCGTGTACGCCCGGCCCGGGGTGCGCAGCCCGCGACCGGCCGGTGCCCGCGGGACCTCACGCCGGCCGGACCAGGCGCGCCAGAGGCCGTGCCCGGCGACGCCGAGCAGGACCAGCGCGGCCACCACCCGCAGTGGCCCGGCAACCGGGGCGAGGACGCCGGCCAGCCCGGCGCCGCCAAGCGCGGCGACCGTGGCGTAGAGCCCGTCGGCGGTGGCCACGGCGAGCGCGGCGGCAGCGCCGACCCGGAACCCGTCGCGTGCGCTGAGCCCGAGAATGAGCACCGCGATCGCGCCGACCGGGATCGCGACGCCGTAGCCGGCGACCAGCCCGGCCAGGAACGCGCCGGTCACGACGGCGGACGACGGGTCGAGGCCGCCGGCAGGGCACGCTGTCGGCGCGCGCGGAAGCCCGCACGGACAGGAGCCTGCTTCGGGTACGCCTCGATCACCCACTCATCCTGCGACCCGCCCACACTCCCCCGCCACCCCTTTCCCCTCCACCCCACCCCACCCCCACCTCGGTGCGGGTGGGGTGGGGTGACGCGATGGGCGCGGCGCCCCGGTCGGGGTGCCGCGCCCATCGCGGTGAGTCGGGAGGGTCAGACGTTGAAGCCCAGGGAGCGGAGCTGGTCGCGCCCCTCGTCGGTGATCTTGTCGGGGCCCCACGGCGGCAACCAGACCCAGTTGATCCGGATGTCGTTCACCAGACCGCCGCCCGGGCCGGTGGTGAGCGCCTGGCGGGCCTGGTCCTCGATCACGTCGGTGAGCGGGCAGGCCGCCGAGGTCAACGTCATGTCGAGCGTGGCGACGTTCTCGTCGTCCACGTGCACGCCGTACACCAGACCCAGGTCGACCACGTTGATGCCCAGCTCGGGGTCGACGACGTCCTTCATCGCCTCCTCGATGTCGCCGACGGCGGCCTTGCCACCGCCCGGCGTCACCGGGCTGTCGGTCGCCACCGCGCCGGTCTCCGGCGTCGTGGTGGTCTCGTCGTCGCTCATGCCGCCCCCTCGCTTCGCTCGGCGCCGGCATGGGACACCGCCGCGCCGTGTTGGTGATTCGCCTTCGACTCGGGGCTCACGCCCACCCCGGCGCGTGCCGCGGCGTCCTTGAACGCCATCCACGACAGCAGCGCGCACTTGACCCGGGCCGGGTAGCGCGCGACACCCGCGAACGCCACCCCGTCCCCGAGCACGTCCTCGTCCGGCGTGACCTGGCCACGCCCGGACATCAACTCGACGAACGCCTCGTGCACCACGGCGGCGTCGCCCGCCGCCCGGCCGCGCAGCAGCTCGTGCAGGATGCTCGCCGACGCCTGGCTGATCGAACAGCCCATTCCGTCGTACGAGATGTCGGTGAACACGGTGCCGTCGGTCGCCACCCGCACGGTGATCTCGTCGCCGCAGGTCGGGTTGACGTGGTGCGCCTCGCCGACCGTGGCCGCCGGATCCGCCGCGTCCCGCAGGCCACGGCCGTGCGGGTGCTTGTAGTGATCCAGGATGATCTCCTGGTAGAGGGACTCAAGCTGCATCAGTCGAACACCTTCCGCACCCGCTCCAGGCCCGCCACCAGCGCGTCGATCTCCGCCGTGGTGGTGTAGAGGTAGAACGACGCCCGGGTCATGGCCGGCACCCCGAAGCGGGCGCACACCGGCTTGGCGCAGTGGTGGCCGACCCGCACCTGCACGCCGAGCGAGTCGAGCACCTGCCCGACGTCGTGCGGGTGCACGTCGCCGAGGGCGAACGAGATCGTCCCGCCCCGACCCACCGGCACGGACGGGCCGAAGATCCGCAGCCCGGGCACGGTGGCGAGGGCGTCGAGCGCGTACGCCGTCAGCTCCTTCTCGTGCCACTGGATCGCCGGCATGCCGACGCCGGTCAGGTAGTCCACCGCCGCGCCGAGCGCGACCGCCTCGGCGATCGGCGGCGTGCCCGCCTCGAACCGGGCCGGCGGCGCGGCGAACGTCGACCGCGCCATCGTCACCGTCTCGATCATCGAGCCACCGCCCATCACCGGTGGCATCGCGGCGAGCAGCTCGCCCCGGCCCCAGAGCACGCCGACGCCGGTCGGACCGCACATCTTGTGCCCGGTGAAGACGATGAAGTCGGCGTCCAGGTCGACCACGTCGATCGGCAGGTGCGGCACCGACTGGGAGCAGTCGAGCAGCAGCATCGCCCCGACCTGGCGGACCCGCTCGGTGATCCGGGCGGTGGCGTTGACCGTGCCGAGGATGTTCGACACGTGCACCAGGGAGACGATCTTCGTCCGCTCGGTGACCAGGTCGTCCAGGCCCGACTCGTCCAGCCGGCCGCCGTCGGTGACCGGGAACCAGCGCAGCGTCGCGCCGGTGCGCTCCGCCAGCAACTGCCACGGGACGATGTTCGAGTGGTGCTCCATCTCGGAGATCACGATCTCGTCGCCGGGGCCGAGCCGGAACCGGTCGTCACCGCCCGCGCCCACGGAGGCGTTGGAGAACGCGTACGCCACCAGGTTGATCGCCTCGGTGGAGTTCTTGGTGAACACCACCTCGTCCACGCTCGGCGCGTGGACGAACGCGGCGATCTTCGCCCGCGCGCCCTCGTACGCCTCGGTCGCCTCGGTGCCGAGCGTGTGCACCGAGCGCGACACGTTGGCGTTGTGCATCGCGTAGTGCTCGGCGAGCACGTCGAGCACCTGCCGCGGCTTGTGCGAGGTGTTGGCGCTGTCCAGGTAGACGAGCGGGTGGCCGTTGACCTCCCGGTCCAGGATCGGGAAGTCGGCCCGCACCGCCGCCACGTCGAACCGCGGCACGTCGTCGTACTGCGGCATGCCCGCCGGGATCGCGATGGAGGAGGTCATGTCAGGTCAGACCCGCGCCGCGCCGGCCCCGGCGACGTACCGCTCGTAGCCCTCTTCCTCAAGCTTGTCGGCCAGCTCACGACCGCCCTGCTCGACGATCCGGCCGGCGACGAAGACGTGCACGAAGTCCGGCTTGATGTAGCGCAGGATCCGGGTGTAGTGGGTGATCAGCAGCATCCCGGTGTCGCCGGTGTCGCGGACCCGGTTCACACCCTCGCTGACCACGCGCAGCGCGTCCACGTCGAGACCGGAGTCGGTCTCGTCGAGGATGGCGATCTTCGGCTTGAGCAGCTCCAGCTGCACGATCTCGTGCCGCTTCTTCTCGCCGCCGGAGAAGCCCTCGTTGACGTTGCGCTGGGCGAACGCCGGGTCCATCTGGAGCTTCTCCATGGCGCCGCGCAGCTCGCCGGCCCAGGTGCGCAGCTTCGGCGCCTCGCCGTCCAGGGCGGTCTTCGCGGTACGCAGGAAGTTGGCCACCGACACGCCGGGGACCTCGACCGGGTACTGCATGGCCAGGAAGAGGCCGGCGCGGGCCCGCTCGTCGACGGACATGGAGAGCACGTCGGAGCCGTCGAGGGTCACCTCGCCGCCGGTGATCTCGTACTTGGGGTGGCCGGCGATCGAGTAGGCGAGCGTCGACTTGCCGGAGCCGTTCGGGCCCATGATCGCGTGGGTCTCACCGGAGCGCACGGTCAGGTCGACCCCGTGCAGGATCGGCTTGAGCTCACCCTCGGGCAGCTTGACCGACACCTTCAGGTCGCGGATCTCCAGGGTGCTCATCAGCGGGTCACTCCATTGCTCGGCGTCAGACTGACAAAGATGTCGCCGTCGCGGACTTCGACGGGATAGACGGGTACGGGTTCGGTCGCGGGCAGGCCGGTGGGCTCACCGGTACGCATGTCGAAACGGGATCCGTGCAGCCAGCATTCCAGCGTGCAGCCCTCGACCTCGCCCTCGGAGAGCGCCACGGCGGCGTGCGAGCACTCGTCGTGCACGGCGTAGAACACGTCGTCCTCGCCGTGCACCACGGCGATCTGCACGCCGTCCACGTCGACGCTGATCGCCGCGCCCTTCGGCACGTCCTCGGTCGGACAGATCCGGATCATCAGGCGCCGGCCTTCGCGAGACGGGCCTCGATCGCGTCGCCGAGCCGCTCGCGCAGGTCCTCGACCGGGATCTTGTTGATCAGCTCGGCGAAGAAGCCCCGCACCACCAGGCGCCGCGCCTCGGCCTCCGGGATGCCCCGGGCCATCAGGTAGAACAGTTGCTCGTCGTCGAACCGGCCGGTCGCGCTCGCGTGCCCGGCGCCGGCGATCTCGCCGGTCTCGATCTCCAGGTTGGGCACCGAGTCGGCCCGGGCGCCGTCGCTGAGCAGCAGGTTCCGGTTGATCTCGTACGTGTCGGTGCCTGTCGCCTCGGCCCGGATCAGCACGTCGCCGACCCAGACGGTGTGCGCCTCGTCGCCCTGGAGCGCGCCCCGGTAGCCGACGTTGCTGCGGCAGTCCGGCACCGAGTGGTCGACCAGCTGCCGGTGCTCCAGGTGTTGGCCGGAGTCGGCGAAGTAGAGGCCGTACAGCTCGGCCTCGCCGCCGCGCTGGGTGTATTCCACAGTGGTGTGCTGCCGGACCAGGTCACCGCCGAGGGTCACCTGCACGTGGACGATCCTGGCGTCCCGGCCCAGCCGCACCTTCAGGTGCTGCGCCTGGACCGCGTCGTCAGCCCAGTCGGCGACCGTGACCAGGGTCAGCTTCGCCCCGTCCGCCACCGTCACCTCGACGTTGTCGGCGAGCGTCGCCGAGCCGACATGCTCCAGCACCACTGTCACCTCGGCGAACCGACCCACCTCGACGAACGTGTGGCCGAACGCGAGGGCCCCGGCGTCCTCGCCGACCGCCCGCAGGCGCACCGGCGCGTCCACCACGGCGTCGCGGGCGACCGCCACCAGCAGCGCGCCCTCGGCCCCGCCGTAGGCGAGCGCGCTGACCCGGTCGAACGGGGTGAGCACGCTGCCCATCCGCGGGTCGTCCCGGCCGATCCGGTCGACGGTGACGCCCTCGGGCAGGTCGGCGTACTCGTGCCGGACCGTGCCGCGCGGCGAGCCGGAGCCGTCACCCGTCAGGCCGCGGAGGCGCTTGAGCGGGGTGAAACGCCACTCCTCCTCCAGGCCGGTCAGGGCCGGGAAGTCGGCGACGTCGTACGAGCGGAGCGCCTGCGACTTGGTCGTGGGCGGCGCGGAAGCCTGGGTAGTCATCTCTTCCTTGGTCTGTTCAGCGACGCGGGATCAGTGAAACCGGAGGGTGGGCCGGGCACGAGGCCCGGCCCGGGGCCGGGCGGCGTCAGCCGACCGCGCCCTCCATCTGCAGCTCGATCAGGCGGTTGAGCTCCAGCGCGTACTCCATCGGAAGCTCCTTGGCGATCGGCTCGATGAAGCCGCGCACGATCATCGCCATCGCCTCGTCCTCGCTCAGGCCCCGGCTCATCAGGTAGAAGAGCTGGTCGTCGCTGACCTTGGAGACGGTCGCCTCGTGCCCCATCGACACGTCGTCCTCGCGGATGTCGACGTACGGGTAGGTGTCGGAGCGGGAGATGGTGTCGACGAGCAGCGCGTCGCACTTGACCGTGCTGCGGCTGCTGTGCGAACCCTCGAGCACCTGCACCAGGCCGCGGTAGGAGGTGCGGCCACCGCCGCGGGCGATCGACTTCGACACGATGGTGCTGCTCGTGTGCGGCGCCGCGTGCACCATCTTGGCGCCGGCGTCCTGGTGCTGGCCCTCGCCGGCCATGGCCACCGAGAGCACCTCGCCCTTGGCGTGCTCGCCGGTCATGTAGACCGCCGGGTACTTCATGGTGACCTTGGAGCCGATGTTGCCGTCGACCCACTCCATGGTCGCGCCCTCGTGGCACACGGCGCGCTTGGTGACCAGGTTGTAGACGTTGTTCGACCAGTTCTGGATGGTGGTGTAGCGGCAGCGCGCGTTCTTCTTGACCACGATCTCCACGACCGCGCTGTGCAGCGAGTCGGAGGAGTAGAGCGGCGCGGTGCAGCCCTCGACGTAGTGCACGTACGCGCCCTCGTCGACGATGATCAGCGTCCGCTCGAACTGGCCCATGTTCTCGGTGTTGATCCGGAAGTATGCCTGCAGCGGGATCTCCACGTGCACGCCCTTCGGCACGTAGATGAACGAGCCGCCGGACCAGACGGAGGTGTTCAACGCGGCGAACTTGTTGTCGCCGACCGGGATGACCGTGCCGAAGTATTCCTTGAACAGGTCCTCGTGCTCCTTGAGGGCGGTGTCGGTGTCGAGGAAGACGACGCCCTGCTCCTCAAGGTCCTCACGGATCTTGTGGTAGACGACCTCGGACTCGTACTGCGCCGCGACGCCGGCGACCAGCCGCTGCTTCTCCGCCTCCGGGATGCCCAGCCGGTCGTAGGTGTTCTTGATGTCCTCGGGCAGGTCCTCCCAGCTGGTGGCCTGCTTCTCGGTGGACCGCACGAAGTACTTGATGTTGTCGAAGTCGATCCCGGTGAGGTCCGCGCCCCAGGCCGGCATCGGCTTGCGCCCGAACAGGCGCAGGCCCTTCAGGCGCAGGTCGAGCATCCAGGCCGGCTCGTTCTTCTTGGCCGAGATGTCCCGCACCACCGCCTCGTTCAGGCCACGCTGGGCGGCGGCGCCGGCGACGTCGGAGTCGGCCCAGCCGTACTCGTAACGACCGAGGGCGGCGAGCTGCTCCTCCTGGGTCAGGGGCTGGACGATCTGCTCGGTCATCTATCTGTCCTCACAGTGGTGACGGTGGAACCGGACTGGGCGGGAATGTGCGTGGTGCACACGCCGTCGCCGTGCGCGATGGTGGCCAGGCGCTGCACGTGGGTGCCGACCAGACGGGAGATCACCGCGGTCTCGGCCTCGCACAGCTGGGGAAACTCGGCGGCCACGTGCGCCACCGGGCAGTGGTGCTGGCAGAGCTGGCCGCCGGAGGCGATCGTGGACGCGTTGGCAGCGTAGCCCTCGGCGGTCAGCGCGCCGGCGAGCGCCTCGGCCCGCGCGAGCGGGGCGTCACCGGCGTCCTCCATGGCGGACCGGCAGCGCGCCTCAAGCGCGGCGACCTGGTCGGCCGCGAACTCCGCGACCGCCTCGTCGCCGCCGGTGCGGGCGATCCACCGGAGCGCGGCGGTGGCCATGTTGTCGTAGTGGTGGGTGCCGCAGCGCACCCGCGCCGCCTCGGTCAGCACGAAGACCTTGGCCGGCCGGCCCCGCCCCCGGCTGCCCCGCACCACCTGCTCGCGGGCGACCACGTCACCGTCGGCGAGCATCGCGTCGAGGTGCCGGCGGATCGCCGCCGGGCTGAGGCCGAGCGCCGAGCCGAGCTGCGCGGCGGTGGTCGCGCCCCGCTCCAGCAGCAGCTGGGTGACCCGGTCCCGGGTCGGCGGGTCGGCAGGCACCGTCGCACCGGCGACCGTGCTGGTCACCGGCCCTCCGGACAGCGCTGCCACGTTTTTCACAACGGCAACGTTACGTAATTCGCGCGAGGCCCGCAAACCCGGGGTCCGGTGATCCCGACCACCGGAGCGGCGGAGTCACCCGATCGGGATCAACTACGATGCGTAGGATTCGCGGGGTGAAGCGTTCCGTCCGGTTCCCGGTCTCCCCCACGCTGCTGCGTCGGCTCGCGTACACCTCGATCATCGCGAACGTGGCGATCGTGGTCACCGGCGGGGGCGTCCGGCTCACCGCGTCCGGCCTCGGCTGCCCCACCTGGCCCCGGTGCACCGACGAGTCCTACACCACCACGTCCGAGATGGGCGTGCACGGTGTGATCGAGTTCGGCAACCGGCTGCTGACGTTCGCGGTGGGAATCATCGCGCTCGCCGTGGTGCTTGCCGTGCTGGCCCAACGCCCGCGCCGCCGGGGGCTGCTGCCGCTGGCCGTGGGCGTGCTGCTCGGCATCCCGGCCCAGGCGGTCGTCGGCGGGATCACCGTGCTCACCAACCTCAACCCGTGGGTGGTCGGGCTGCACTTCCTCGCCTCGATGGCGGTGATCGCCGCCGCGTACGCGCTCTGGCGGCGCACCGGCGAGCCGGACGGGCCGGTGACCCCGACCGTGCCGGCGCCGCTGCGTACCCTCGCCTGGATCACCGCCGTGGTCACCACGGCCGTGCTCGTGGTCGGCACCTGGGTGACCGGCAGCGGCCCGCACGCCGGCGACCACGGCGCGGCCCGCAACGGCCTGGACCCGGAGGCGATCTCCCAGGTCCACGCGGACGGCGTCTTCCTGCTGATCGGCCTCTCGGTGGCGCTGTTCTTCGCGTTCCGCGCGGTCGGCGCGCAACGTGCCGCCCGGGCCGCCGGGGTGCTGCTCGCGGTCGAGTCGGGCCAGGGCCTGATCGGCTTCGTGCAGTACTTCACCCACCTGCCGGCGGCGCTGGTCGCCGCGCACATGCTCGGCTCCTGCCTGGTGCTGCTGGCCACGCTGGGCGTGCTCTGGAGCACCCGGGAACGGCTCCCGGACACGCCGCCGGCACCTGCCACGCCCCTCGCCGAACCGGTCGGCGCCACCGCCTGAGTCGGGCGTTACCACCGGGCGGAAACGGGAAAGCGGCCACGGACCGCACGCCCGAGGGGAGCCGCCGGTGTCGCGCAGGAGCCTTGCCACCACCGCCCCGCAGCGGCTCACCCCGGTGGCCGGCGCGCCGCTGTGGTGCGACGCCCGCGAGCACGGCCTCGCCGGCGACGGGGTGACGAACGACCAGCCGGCACTGGCCGCGCTGGTGGACCGTCTCGGCGCCGGCTACGACGCGGACGGGCGGGCCCGGGTCATCCACTGCCCGCCGGGCCTCTACTCCATCCGTGACGCCGGCACGGTCTGGCGCAGCGGGGTCTCGCTGATCGGCGCCGGCCCGGCGGCGACCCGCTTCCTGCTCAGCAACGAGGGCAACCGTGCCGACCCGGTGCCGCTGGCCTACTGGACCACCGTGCAGCACGGCGCGGACCGGGACCGGCACATCGCCGACTGCACGTTCGCCGACTTCGAGATCGACGGCTCCGGGGTGGCGCAGACCGCCTACGACTACCTGGCCAAGGGCCTCGGGTTGCAGTATGTGGTGCGGGGCGTGTTCCGCAACCTCTACATCCATCACACCGGCGCGACCGGGCTCGGCTGCGACTTCCTCCAGGACACCCTGATCGACGGTGTGGTCGTGGTGGGCTGCGGCCGGCTGGACAACGGCCAGCAGATGGGCGGCGCGGGGATCGGCGTCGGCGTCGGCGGCTGGGGGGACGTGGAGCGCCTCACCATCGCCAACTGCACCACCGTCGGCAACGGCACCAACGGGATCTTCCTGGAACTGCAGAAGGACTACTGGACGCCGCCGCGCGGTATCCGCATCATCGGCTGCCACAGCCAGGCCAACCGGTTCGGCATCTCGGACTGGGGCGCGGACGGGCTGATCGTCTCCGGCTGCACCATGACCAACAACCTGGAGGCCGGCTTCGACGTGTCGGCCAACGGCACCGCCGGCATCGCCGGACGCGGCGGGCTGCTCACCGGCAACGTGATCGACTGCAACGTCGGCGACGGGATCAGCATGGGCGACACCCCCGGCCCCTACGCGGTGCAGGGCAACCGGATCAGCCGCAACGGCGGTTACGGCTACCACGAGCACGACCTCGGCCACGGCTACCGCGGCGCCGCCGCGGACGTGGTGATCCAGGACAACGACATCCGGGAGAACGCGCTGGACGGCATCCGGATCGACCGGCCGATGCTTGACGCCTCGATCGTGGGCAACCGGATCCGCGACAACGGACGCCGGTCCGCGCCCGCGCACCGGGGTTCCGGCGACGCGGTGCGCTACGGCCCGCGCGAGGTCACCGACGGCGCGGCGGACTGGCCGGCCGGCGGGCACCGGGGCAATGTCGTCCGGGTCGGCACCCGGGAGGCGGTGGTCGCCGACAACACCGGCGACCGGCTCTCCCTGGCCGAGGTGCGCCCCGACGGCGCCACCGCCTGGAACGAGGCCACCCCCGGGCCCGGTTCGGCGTACGAGTTGCCGGACGGGCCGGCGGCCTGTGCCGGCATCACCATCGCGGCACCCTTCGACTCCGCCACCGTCCGGGCCAACCGGATCTGGCAGCGTGACGCCGACACCCAGGAGTACGGCATCTGGATCACCGAGGCGGGGAGTTGCGTGTCGTGCGCGGTCGAGGACAACGATCTCGCCGGGTCCCGGGCCGCGCTGCGGCTGGACACCCCGCCGATCGGCGGTCGCTGGGAACGCAACCACACCGGCCGGGACTGAGGCTCCCGTTCACCGCTTCCCGACTCAGTGGGTGTCTCAGGCCCGTTCAGACACCCGCAGCGTTCCACCCGTCGGCTCTGGACGTCGGGGGTGGAACGCCAGGGGTGCGTTCGGTCCGCAGGCGGCAAGCGGGTGGGCGGGCGCACGGGTCGAAGACCGCGTAGGGACAGCCATCGGGACCTCATCGCGCGAGGGGTGGCGCTCTGGCGGGTGAAGCCGGTCGGGGCGGCGGGTTACGCCAGCGCGGCAGACCGAGCCGGTCAGAGCCGGAGCGGGCCGAGGCGGACAGGCAGAGCGAGGCCCGAGCGGGACAGGCAGAGCGAGGCCCGAGCGGGGCCGGTCAGCGGCGGTGTGCCAGGTGGGTCGTCACGGCGTCGGCGAGGCGGTCCGGGGCGCCGTCGGCGTAGCCGACGAACAGGCTCGGCTCGGTCAGCTCCAGCTCGACCAGGACGGGCGAACCGTCCGGGCCCGGGATCAGGTCGACCCGGGCGTAGAGCAGCCGGTCGGCGCCGCCCGGCACGGCGGCCAGCACCTTCTCGGCGACGGCCCGCTGCTCGTCGGTGGCGGCGCGGGCGTCGATGCGCTCCTCCTTGTAGAGCGCGGCCCCGCCGAGGTCCGGGCCGGTCAGCATCGGCCCCTTGCGGATCGCGTGGCTGAACGCCAGGCCGGACGGGCCGGCCAGGTAGAGCAGCGCGGTCTCGCCGGCGGTGTCCACCGCGTCCAGGTAGGGCTGGACCATCGTCACCCGCCCGGCGTCACCGAGCCGCCGCACGTGCGCCGACGCCAGCTCACGGTGCTCCGGGTCGGCCAGGTCGTAGCGCCCGGTGTCCTGGCTGCCGGCGCTGACCGCCGGCTTGAGCACGTGCTCGCCGCCGGCGGGCGGCGTCCAACTCTCCCCCGGCCGGATCCACACGGTCGGCACGGTCGGCACGCCGGCGGCGGACAACTCCGCCAGGTAGCGCTTGTCGGTGTTCCAGGCGACCACGTCGGCCGGATTGGTCAGGGCCGGGACGGTGCGCGCCCAGGCGACAAACTCGTCCCGGCGCAGCGCATAGTCCCAGGGCGAGCGGAGGACGACGAGATCGTAGGCGGCCCAGTCCACGGTCGGGTCGTCCCAGACCGCGATGTCCGCGGTGACGCCGCGGGCGGCGAGCGGGCCGAGCACGAGCCGGTCGTCCGGGTCGAGGTCGGGCAGGGCGGCGCAGGTGACGAGAGCGACCCGGGGTTTCCCCCGGGTCGACTGGTGGTGGTTGGTCATGCGGTTATGTGTGTCAGCGGGCCATCGTGCGCCGGGCCATCGACCGCCACAGGTCGTTGCTCGGACGCATCTGGTCCATCAGTTCACGCTCCCAAGCGTTTTCGACGTCGACCCCGGCCGTGGCGCAGGCCTGCCGCGCGACGTCGGTGTCGCCGGCGAACTGGTCGGCCCATGCCCCGTCGGAACCCACGAGGACGATTCGTGCACCGCGCTTGCCGACGTACTCGATGACCGCCTTTGCGCCACCGTGCCCTTCGGCGAACGACTTGATGCCCGCGACCAGGCCGTTGGAGGCCTGCTCAGGGGTCTGATCAGCCGTCAGCGTCGTATCGGAACCATCTGCCATGACGCGAAGCCTAAGCAGACTTCCACCCGGATGTGCGAGAACAGTGAACTGAATGTGATACCAATTACCCGTCGGTTTAAGCCGAACCACAGGCAATTAGCCTGGATTTATCCGTTAAGTCTGGGCGAAACGGGCGGCCAATATCGTCACACTCTGTCCCTTTGATCCCCCGGATGGTTTCCGAAAGAACTTCTGATGAACCGCGCGTGGGGCGGATCAGACCAGCGCGTCGAGGGCGACGGCGGCGAACAGGATGGTGAGGTAGGTGGTGGACCAGTGGAACAGCCGCATCGGTTTGACCGCCTCGCCACGGGCCGCGCGCCGGCACAACTTGTGCGCCTCGACCACGAAGACACCGCCGACGACGAGCGCCGTCACCCCGTAGAGCGGGCTCATCCCGAGCGGCCAGACCGCCAGCGAGGAGAGCAGCGTCAGCCAGGAGAACGCGATGATCTCCGCGTTGACCCGCCGGACCGAGGCGACCACCGGCAGCATCGGGATGCCGGCCCGCGCGTAGTCGTCCTTGTATTTGATGGCCAGCGCGTAGAAGTGCGGCATCTGCCAGAAGAACACCACCGCGAACAGGCCCCACGCCGCCGGCGACAGCGAGCCGGTCACCGCGGCCCAGCCGATCAGCACCGGCGCGGCCCCGCAGACACCGCCCCAGAACGTGTTGGCGGCCGTGGTCCGCTTCAACCAGAGCGTGTAGACCAGGTCGTAGTAGGCGATCGCGGCGAGCGTCAGCCCGGCCGCCAGCCAGTTGGTGGTGGCCGCCATCAGCGCCACCGACACCACCGCCAGGACCAGCCCGAAGACGAGCGCGCTGCGGGGCGACACGGTGTGCGCGGGCAGCGGCCGGCGCTTGGTGCGCCGCATCAACTGGTCGATGTCGCGGTCGATGTAGCAGTTGAGCACGCTTGCCGCGCCGGCCGCGAGCGAGCCGCCGACAAGCACCACGGCCACCAGCCACAGCGACGGCATGCCGCCGTCCGCGAGCATCATCGCCGGCACGGTGGTGACCAGCAGCAGCTCCACGATCCGCGGCTTGGTGAGCGCCACGTACGCGGCCACCACGGCTCGCACGTCCCGCCGGCCGGTCGCCGGCGCCGCCGTCACCGTGCCCACCGGCGGCGTCCCGGCAGGGTTGCTGACCGGGCGCTCGGTGATCATGCTCACGGATTGCCACCTTCCGGCGTCGGCAGGGGAGTTCGGCGGCCGGACCCGGGCCGGGTCCACACACCGCCCCACACCCTACGCGTCGTCGTTTTGGCTGCCCCGCGGACCCGGCAACGGTGCGGGCCGTCACACCGGTGGTTGAACGCCCGGCCGGGCGGGACACGTAGAAGTCAGCATGCCGAGATCCCCGGGCGGACGTTTAGCGTCGCTCGATAGGGTCATCAGTGAGGGTTCCGCCCATCTGCCGAGGAGCACACAACGTGGCTGCGAAACGTCCCGAGCTTCCCGCTCTCAACTGGTCCGACCTCGACCGCAGGGCCGTCGACACGGTCCGGGTGCTGGCCATGGACGCCGTGGAGAAATCCGGCAACGGCCACCCGGGTACGGCGATGAGCCTCGCCCCGGCGGCGTACCTGCTCTTCAACCGGGTCATGCGGCACAATCCGACCGACCCGAACTGGCCCGGTCGAGACCGGTTCGTGCTGTCCGCCGGGCACTCCAGCCTGACGCTCTACATCCAGCTCTTCCTCTCCGGCTACCCGCTGGCCCTGGACGACCTCAAGGCGCTGCGCCAGTGGGGCTCGCTCACCCCGGGCCACCCGGAGCACGGCCACACCCCGGGGGTGGAGACCACCACCGGCCCGCTCGGTCAGGGCCTGGGCAACGCGGTGGGCTTCGCCATGGCGGCGCGCCGCGAGCGGGGCCTGTTCGACCCCGAGCCGGACCGCGACGACTCGCCGTTCCGGCACGACATCTGGTGCATCGCCTCCGACGGTGACATCGAGGAGGGCATCACCCACGAGGTCAGCGCGCTCGCCGGCCACCAGCAGCTCGGCAACCTCTGCGTGATCTACGACGACAACGAGATCTCGATCGAGGACGACACCCGGATCGCCAAGAGCGAGGACGTGGCGGCCCGCTACGAGGCGTACGGCTGGCACGTGCAGACCGTCGACTGGCGCAGCGGCGACGCCGACCAGGGCGACTACCACGAGGACGTGGAGGCGCTCTACCAGGCGCTGCTGGCCGCCAAGGCGGAGACCGGCAAGCCGTCGTTCATCGCGCTGCGCACCATCATCGGCTGGCCCGCGCCGAACAAGCAGAACACCGGCAAGATCCACGGCTCCGCGCTCGGCGCGGACGAGGTCAAGGCCACCAAGGAGGTCCTCGGCTTCGACCCGCAGCGCACCTTCGAGGTCGACGAGGAGGTGCTCAAGCACGCCCGCCAGGTGGTCGAGCGCGGCGCGCAGGCGCAGGCCGAGTGGACCACCCGGTTCGACGCCTGGGCGCAGGCCAACCCGGAGCGCAAGGCGCTGTGGGACCGGATGGCCACCCGTACCCTGCCGACCGGCTGGACCGACGCGCTGCCCGACTTCCCGGCGGACGCCAAGGGTGTCGCCACCCGGGCCGCCTCCGGCAAGGTCCTGGAGGCGCTCGCCCCGGTGCTGCCGGAGCTGTGGGGCGGCTCGGCCGACCTGGCCGAGAGCAACAACACCACCATGAAGGGCGAGCCGTCGTTCGTCCCGGCCGGGCACGCCACCAAGGACTTCCCGGGCGACGAGTACGGCCGCACGCTGCACTTCGGCATCCGCGAGCACGGCATGGGGGCGATCCTCAACGGCATCGCGCTGCACGGCGGCACCCGCCCCTACGGCGGCACGTTCCTCGTGTTCAGCGACTACATGCGCCCGTCGGTGCGGCTCGCCGCGCTGATGAAGCTGCCGGTGACCTATGTCTGGACGCACGACTCGATCGGCCTCGGCGAGGACGGCCCGACCCACCAGCCGATCGAGCACCTGAGCGCGCTGCGGGCCATCCCCGGCCTGGACGTGGTCCGCCCGGCCGACGCCAACGAGACGGCGTGGGCGTGGCGGCAGGCGCTGGAGCACACCGACCGGCCGACCGCGCTGGCGCTGAGCCGGCAGGCGCTGCCGACTGTCGACCGCACCGAGTTCGGGTCCGCCGAGGGCACCGCCAGGGGCGGGTACGTGCTGGCCGAGGCGTCGAACGGCAAGCCGCAGGTGATCCTGGTCGGCACCGGTTCGGAGGTGCAGCTCTGCCTCACCGCCCGGGAGCGGCTGGAGGCCGACGGCACCCCCACCCGGGTGGTGTCCATGCCGTGCCAGGAATGGTTCTTCGCGCAGGACGAGGCGTACCGGGAGTCGGTCCTGCCGCGCGGGGTAAAGGCACGGGTGAGCGTGGAGGCGGGCATCGCGATGTCGTGGCGGGCGATCGTCGGCGACAGCGGCGAGTGCGTGAGCATCGAGCACTACGGCGCGAGCGCGCCCTACACCGTGCTCTTCGAGCAGTTCGGGTTCACCCCCGACCGGATCGTGGCCGCCGCGCACGCGGCGCTGACCCGGGTGGGCGACATCACCGGTTTCACGACCGGCAACTGAGGGGAGCGTGACGGCATGACGGACAGGCTGAGCGAGCTCCAGAGCGCCGGGGTGGCGATCTGGCTCGACGATCTTTCCCGGGTGCGACTGACCTCCGGCGGGCTGGACAAGCTGCGCCGGGAGAGCCACGTGGCCGGGGTGACCACCAACCCGACGATCTTCGCCAAGGCGCTGAGCGACGCCGACGAGTACGACTGGCAGCTCCGTGACCTCGCCACCCGCGACGTGGACGTCGAGGAGGCGGTGCGCATGCTCACCACGTACGACGTGCGGTGGGCGTGCGACGTGATGCGTCCCTCGTACGACGCCAGCGCCGGGGTGGACGGCCGGGTCTCGATCGAGGTGGACCCGCGGTCGGCGCACGACGCGGAGAAGACCGCCGCCGAGGCCAAGGCGCTGTGGTGGCTCGTGGACCGGCCGAACCTCTTCATCAAGATCCCGGCGACCGAGGAGGGCCTGCCGGCGATCACGAAGACCCTGGCCGAGGGGATCAGCGTGAACGTGACGCTGATCTTCGGGTTGGACCGCTACTCCCAGGTGATGGAGGCGTTCCTCGCCGGCCTGGAGCAGGCGCAGGCCAACGGGCACGACCTGTCCAAGATCGGCTCGGTCGCCTCGTTCTTCGTCTCCCGGGTCGACACCGAGGTGGACAAGCGGCTGGAGAAGATCGGCTCCGACCAGGCCAAGTCGCTGCGCGGCAAGGCCGCGGTGGCGAACGCCCGGCTGGCCTACGAGCGCTACGGCGAGGTGTTCTCCTCGGCCCGCTGGCAGAAGCTCGCCGACGCCGGCGCCCACCCGCAGCGCCCGCTGTGGGCCTCCACGTCGACGAAGAACCCGGACTACCGGGACGTGATCTACGTCGAGGAGCTGATCGCCCCGGGCACGGTCAACACCATGCCGGAGCCGGTCGTCCACGCCTACGCCGACCATGGCGAGACCCAGGCCGACACGATCACCGGCGGGTACGACGACGCGCGGAAGGTCTTCGCGGACCTGGAGTCCGTCGGCGTGGACCTGGCCGACGTGATCGCCACCCTGGAGCGGGAGGGCGTGGAGAAGTTCGCGGCGAGCTGGCTGGAGCTGCTGGAGGGGGTCAAGAAGTCCCTCGCCGAGGCGGCCAAGGGCGTCGACCGCCCGCACCAGGCCGCCGGGGGGAACGCGCAGAACGCCCAGCAGGCCGGCGGGAACGCGTGACCGACGGCGTCCGACACGTCCCGGGGCGCTGCCCCGGGACGTGTTCCGCCGTACCGTGGAACCGATGAGGAACGACCTGGTGGCCGGTCCGGCGGACGTCGCCGCCGGCCTGGCCGTGCGCGGCGCGGACGCGGTGGACCGGTCCGCGCTCGTCGCCCACGACGTCCCCGCGCGCCTGGCCGCCCAGGACCCGACCCTGTGGGGGCCCGGGGCCGAGCCGGCGGCGCGCACCCGGCTGGGCTGGCTGGACACCCACTGCCGCAGCCGGGAGCTGCTCCCCCAGCTCGCCGAACTGACCGCCGAGCTGGGCGACCTGGACCACGTGGTGCTGGCCGGCGACCGGGACGCCACGCTCGCCGCCGAGGTGATCGCCGAATGCCTGGGCCGGCCGTTGACCGTGCTCGACACGGCCGATCCCGGTCCGGTCCGGGCGGCGCTGGCCGACCGTCCGGCGCGCACCGTGCTGGTGCTCGCCGGCCGTGACCTGGACCGCACCACCGACGCCCACCTGCGGGCCTACCGGCAGGTGTGGCGCGACGCGGGGCCGGAGGCCGCCCGGCACGTCGTGGTGGTCACCCGGCCCGGCTCGGCGCTGGAGGCGCTCGCCGACGAATGGGGCGCGGTGGTGCTTCCGGCCGATCCGGAGGTGGACGGGCACTGGGCCGCGCTCACCGCGTTCGGGCTGGTCCCGGCGGCGCTCGCCGGCGCCCCGGTCACCGAGCTGTTGGACGAGGCGGCGGCGCTCGCCGGCGCGCTGGACCGGGGCCGGGACAACCCCGGTCTGGCGCTCGGCGCGGCCCTGGGCGCGGCACCCGGCGGCGGCCGGGCCACCGTGGCGCTGGTGCCCGACGGCACCGGCCTCGACGGCCTGCGCCACTGGGCCGCCGCGCTGCTCGCCACGGCGACCGGCGGGCGGATCCTGCCGGTCGCGACGGAGTCCCCGGACGCGCCCGGCGCCACCGGCCCGGACGTCCTGACGGTGAGCCTCGGCGGCGCGCTCGGCCCGGGCACGGCACCCGGCCCGGCCGCCGACGTGGCGGTCAACGGCCCGCTCGGCGCGCAGTTCCTCACCTGGCAGTACGCCGCCGCGACCGCCGCGGCGGCGCTGCGGGTCGACCCGTTCGCGGTGCCCGCCGGCGTCGCGGGCGACGACGAGTCGGCGCCGCCGGGCCGGTCGCCCTCGTCGGTCGAGGGCGCGATCGAGGTGTACGCCCCGGCGGGCGCCCCCGCCGACCTGGCCGGCGCGCTGCGCTGGCTCACCGACGGGCTGGGCCCCGAGGAGCATCTCGCGGTGACCGCGTGGCTCGACCGGCGGGCCGACGCGGCGGTGGCCGGGCTGCGCCCGGTGCTGGCGCGGCTGACCGGGCGGCCGGTGACCTTCGGGTGGGGCCCCCGTCACCCGGCCCACACCGACGGGCGCGCCCGGCACCTCCAGATCACCGGTGCGGTCACCGATGATCTCCCGGTGCCCGGTCGTCCGTACACCTTCGCGGAGCTACAGGCGGCCCAGGCCGCCGACGACCGGCGGGCCCTGGCCCGCCGGGGGCGACCGGTGCTGCGACTGCACCTGACCGAGCGGGCGACCGGCGTCGCCCTGCTGCTGGACACGGCCGGACGGACACGCACGTGACGATCAACGACCTGGAATCGGTGGACCGAGACGCAGGAGGAGGTGGCCCGGTGAATCCGCTGCGTGACCCCCAGGACCGGCGGCTGCCGCGCATCCCTGAGCCGTGTGCCCTGGTGATCTTCGGGGTCACCGGCGACCTGGCCCGGAAGAAACTGTTGCCGGCGGTCTACGACCTGGCGAACCGGGGGCTGCTGCCGCCCGGCTTCGCCGTGCTGGGCTTCGCCCGCCGCGACTGGGGCGACGGCGACTTCGAGTCGCTGGCCCACGACGCGGCCAAGAAGCACGCCCGCACCCCGTGGCGCGAGGAGGTCTGGGCCCGGCTGGTCGGCAACATCAAGTTCGTCGGCGGCTCGTTCGACGACGACGACGCCTTCGACCGTCTCGCCACCACGCTCGACGAGCTGCGCGACTCGCACGGCATCGCCGGCAACGCCGCGTTCTACTTCTCCATCCCCCCGGCCGCCTTCCCGGTGGTGCTCAAGCAGCTCGCCCGCACCGGCATGGCGGACAACGAGAAGTCCGGCGGCTGGCGGCGGGTGGTCGTGGAGAAGCCGTTCGGCAACGACCTACCCTCGGCCAAGGCGCTCAACGACCTCGTCGACGACGTCTTCACCCGTCAGGACGTCTTCCGGATCGACCACTACCTGGGCAAGGAGACGGTGCAGAACATCCTGGCCCTGCGGTTCGCCAACAACCTGTTCGAGCCGCTGTGGAACTCCCAGTACGTCGACTCGGTGCAGATCACCATGGCCGAGGACGTCGGCATCGGCACCCGGGCCGCGTTCTACGACTCGGTCGGCACCGCCCGGGACGTGCTCCAGAACCATCTGCTCCAGCTCCTCGCCCTGGTCGCGATGGAAGAGCCGACAAGCTTCGACGCCGACGAGATCCGGACCGAGAAGCTGAAGGTGCTCAAGGCCATCGCCGTGCCGCGGGACATCACCGCGGACACCGTGCGCGGGCAGTATCTGCCCGGCTGGGTGGGCGGCGAGCGCGCCAAGGGCTACCGGGAGGAGGACGACGTCCCGGAGGACTCCACCACCGAGACGTACGTGGCGGTGAAACTGGCCATCCAGAACCGGCGCTGGGCCGGGGTGCCGTTCTACATCCGGGCCGGCAAGCGGCTGCCCCGGCGGGTCACCGAGGTGGCCATCATGTTCAAGAAGGCGCCGCACCTGCCGTTCGACCCGGCCGACATGGAATCCCTCGGCGCCAACCAACTCGTCATCCGGGTGCAGCCGGACGAGGGCGTGGTGCTGAAGTTCGGTTCCAAGGTGCCGGGCACCACGATGGAGGTCCGCGACATCGCGATGGACTTCCAGTACGGCGAGGCGTTCACCGAGTCCAGCCCGGAGGCGTACGAGCGGCTGGTCCTGGACGTGCTGGTCGGCGACCGGACGCTGTTCCCGGACGCCGCCGAGGTCGAGCAGAGCTGGCAGGTCGTCGACCCGCTGGAGCACGCCTGGGCGGGCACGACGCCGGAGCCGTACCGGGCCGGCGAGTGGGGCCCCCGGGCCGCCGACGAGATGCTGGCCCGCGAGGGCCGGGCCTGGCGGAGAGCGTGACCGAGCAGAGCGAGCGGACCGGGAGGTTCCAGTGATCGGGTTGTGGGACACCACGGGCAACGAGGTGGTCAAGGCGCTGGCCGCCGAGCGACGCAGCGCCGGCGGGGTGGCCAGCGGCATGGCGCTCAGCCTGATCGTGGTGGTGGACGAGAAGCGGGTCCGGGAGGCGGAGGCGGCGGCCACCATCGCCGCCGCCGCGCACCCCTGCCGGCTCCTGGTGGTGGTCCGCTCGGACGTCGAGCGGGACCGCAACCGGCTGGACGCCGAGATCGTCGTGGGTGGCCGGCTCGGCCCGTGCGAGGCGGTGGTCACCCGGATGTACGGCCGGCTCGCGCTGCACGCCGAGTCCGTGGTGCTGCCGCTGCTGGTGCCGGACGTGCCGGTGGTGACCTGGTGGCACGACGAGCCGCCGCACGAGATCGCCACCGACTTCCTCGGCGTGGTGGCCGACCGCCGGATCACCGACTCGGCGCAGGCCGCCGACCCGATCGCCGCGCTGCGGCAGCGGGCGCAGGACTACGCGCCGGGTGACACCGACCTGGCCTGGACCCGGATCACCCCGTGGCGCACGCTCGTCGCCGGGGCGTTCGACACCACCCAGGCCCGGGTCACCGAGGCGACGGTGGTGGCGCCGCGCACCGACCCGACCGCGGCGCTGATGCGCGGGTGGCTGACCGCGCGGCTCGGCATCGAGCCGGCCTGGGAGCACACCGACGAGTTCCCGCGGATGCGCGAGGTGCAGCTACGCTGCGCCAACGGCGACGAGCTGACGCTGACCCGGGACGACAGCATCGCGAACTTCCGGCGTACCGGGCAGGAGGACCGGACGCTGCCGCTGGTCCGCCGGCCGCTCGGCGACGAGCTGGCCGAGGAGCTGCGCCGGCTCGACGCCGACCAGGTGTACGCCGAGGCCCTCGGCGCGACGGTCGGGCTGACCGGGTTGGACCAGCGTCCGGCCCAGCGGGTGCACGTGTGGAAGGATCCGGCGACCGCCCGACGGGCCGAGGCCGGGGTGACCGCGCACGCGGGCGCGACCGCCAACGAGTGACCGTCCGGAGCGGGCGGCGACAGGCACCGAGGACCGCCGCGGGGTGGTCGGAACGTGAGGGCACGACGGATGAGTGAAGCGAGTGTCGCCGTACACGCCGACCCTGACCTGCTGGCGCAGGCGGTGGCGGCCCGACTGGTGGTGAAGCTGCTCGACGCGCAGGCCGAGCGCGGTCAGGCGTCGGTGGTGCTGACCGGCGGGCGGATCGCCGCGGCGGTCTACCGGGCGGTCGGCGAGCTGCCCGCCCGGGACGCCGTCGACTGGTCCCGGGTGGACGTCTGGTGGGGCGACGAGCGGTTCCTGCCGGCCGGTGACCCGGATCGCAACGAGACCCAGGCGCGGGCGGCGCTACTGGACGCGCTGCCGCTGGACCCGGCCCGGGTGCACCAGATGCCGGCGTCGGACGGTCCGGCCGGTGACGACCCGGAGGCGGCTGCCGCCGGGTACGCGCGGGAGTTGGCCGCCGCCGCCCGCCCGGGGCACGCCGCCCTCCCCCACTTCGACGTGCTGATGCTCGGCGTCGGTGAGGACGGGCACGTGGCGTCGGTGTTCCCGGAGCACCCGGTGCACCACGACAACCGTCCGGTCAGCGCGGTGCGGGGCAGCCCGAAGCCGCCGCCGGTGCGGACCACGCTGACCCTGCCGACGATCAACACGGCGGAGGAGGTGTGGCTGATCGCCGCCGGGGCGGACAAGGCCCGGGCGGTGGGCATGGCGCTGGCCGGTGCGGGGCCGGTGCAGTTGCCGGCGGCCGGCGTGCACGGCGTCTCCCGTACCCTCTGGCTGCTGGACCGCGCCGCGGCGGCTGATGTCCCGCCGCGCTCGCGCAGCTTGAGGTGATAAGGAGGGGCCCCCTGTTAACGCCTGCGGTATAGGCGGGGCCCCTTCTTAACACCGCTGGGCGCGGGACGCCTCAGGCGCGGCCCCGGCGGCGACGTAGCGCCGCGAGGGCCTCCGCCAGCAGCGCCTCCCCCTCCTCGGGGGTACGCCGCTCCTGCACGTATGCCAGGTGGGTCTTGTAGGGCTCGGCGCGCGTGCGGCCCGGCGGGTTGCCCGGGTCGGGGCCGGCGGGCTCACCGCAGCGGGGGCAGTCCCACGACGCCGGGGTCTCCGCCTCGGCGGCGATCAGGAACTCGACCCGGTGCTCGTGGCGGCACCAGTAGACGACCGGTCGGCGCGGGGCCGGCTCGGAGCGCTGGTCGAAGCGCTCGGGGGCGGACCCGATTCGGGTGCCGCGGATGACGTTGTTGCTGGGCACGGTTGCGCGCTCCCTGTCGTCGGAGGGGGACCGCCGCCGGAAGGGGTCGGCGACGGGCGACGGGCGGAGAAACAGAACTGCGCGCGGTCCGTGACGGACCGCGCGCAGATTGTACGCTTCTTCGGCGCTCGCTCAGGTGCCGCTGCTCATCTGGAGCCGGAGCCACAGCCCGAGCCCGACGATGCACGCGAACCAGACGATGCCCACCAGAACGGTGTAGCGGTCGAGGTTCTTCTCGGCCACCGACGAACCGGCCAGGCTGGAGCTGACGCCGCCGCCGAACATGCTCGACAACCCGCCGCCCTTACCGCGGTGCAGGAGGATCAGCAGGACGAGCAGCACGCTGGTGATGACCAGCAAGGTGATCATCGTGTAGGCGAACCAGATCGGCATGGCGGGGGTCAGTCCTCTCGTTACGATCACTGCCCGGACCTGTCGGGCACGGTGGCACCGACCGGTGGACGGGCAGCGTCAAGAATAGCGAGCGATCAGCGGCCCGTGTGCTCCGGGAACCGACAGATCTGTGCGAACTCCTCCGCGTCGAGGCTCGCGCCCCCCACCAGCGCCCCGTCCACGTCCGGCTGGGCCATGATCGAGGCGACGTTCGACGCCTTGACCGACCCGCCGTAGAGGATCCGGACCTGCCCGGCGGTGGCCTCGTCGTAGGTTTCCACGAGCCGCTTGCGCACCTCGCCGCAGACCTCCTGCGCGTCCTCCGGCGTGGCCGTCTTGCCGGTGCCGATCGCCCAGACCGGCTCGTACGCGACGACGACCTTGGTGACCTGCTCGGCGGTGAGCCCCTTCAGCGCGCCGTCGAGCTGGTCGCAGCAGTGCGGAACGTGCTTGAGCTGCTCCCGGATCTCCAGGCCCTCGCCGATGCAGAGGATCGGGGTGAGCCCGTTCGCCAGCGCCGCCGCCACCTTCGCGTTGACCAGCGCGTCGTCCTCGTAGTGGTACTGCCGCCGCTCGGAGTGGCCGACCGCCACGTAGGTGCAGCCGAGCTTCGCCAGCATCGACCCGGCGATGTCGCCGGTGTAGGCACCGGACGGGAACGGCGACAGGTCCTGCGCGCCGTAGCCGATCAGCAGCTTGTCGCCGTCCACCGCGGTCTGCACGGTACGCAGGTCGGTGAAGGGCGGCAGCACCACGCACTCGACGTCGGTGAGCTGCTTCTCGGTCAGGCTCGCGGCCAGCTTCTGCATCAGCAGGTTGGCTTCGAGGTGGTTCAAATTCATCTTCCAGTTGCCGGCCATCAGCGGCCGGCGGGTCGTGCTCGCCATTCAGTTCTCCAGAGCCGCGATGCCGGGGAGGGTCTTGCCCTCCAGGTATTCCAGGGAGGCGCCGCCGCCGGTGGAGATGTGCCCGAACGAGGACTCGTCCAGGCCCAGCGCGCGCACCGCCGCAGCGGAGTCACCGCCGCCCACCACGCTGAACGCGTCGGCCTTGGTGATCGCCTCGGCCACCCCGCGGGTGCCGTTCGCGAACGCCGGCATCTCGAACACGCCCATCGGGCCGTTCCAGAAGACGGTCTTCGCCTGGGACAGCACGGCGGCGAAGGCGGCCACCGTCTCCGGGCCGATGTCCAGGCCCAGCCGGTGGCTGGGGATGCCGTCGGCGGGGACGGTGTCGTGCGCGGCGTCCGGGGCGAAGGCGTCCGCGGCCACCACGTCGACCGGGAGCATGATCTTGCCCGGCGCGCGTTCCATCAGGTTGCGGCAGGTCTCGACCATCTCCTCCTCCAACAGCGAGGTGCCCACCTCGTGGCCCTGGGCCTTGAGGAAGGTGAAGCACATCCCGCCGCCGATGAGCAGCCGGTCGACAGTGGGCAGCAGCGCCTCGATCACGGCCAGCTTGTCGGAGACCTTCGAGCCGCCCAGCACCACCACGTACGGCCGCTCCGGGTCGCCGGTGAGCCGGCTGAGCACCTCGACCTCACGCAGCACCAGCCGACCGGCGACGTGCGGCAGCCGCGCCGGCACGTCGTGCACGCTCGCATGCTTGCGGTGCACCGCGCCGAAGGCGTCGTCGACGTACGCGTCGCCGAGCGCGGCGAGCTGATCGGCGAACGTGCCCCGCTCGGCCTCGTCCTTGCTCGTCTCGCCCTTGTTGAACCGCAGGTTCTCCAGCAGCGCGACCTGACCGTCGGCCAGCCCGGCCACGGTCGACTGCGCCGAATCGCCGACGGTGTCCTCGGCGAAGGCCACCGGGGCGTCGAGCAGCTCGCCGAGCCGCCCGGCGACCGGGCGGAGGCTGAACTGCGGGTCCGGCGCGCCCTTCGGGCGGCCCAGGTGTGAGCAGACGACCACCTTCGCGCCCGCCTGCACCAGCGCGCCGAGCGTCGGCAGCACCGCGCGGATGCGCCCGTCGTCCGTGATGGCACCGGTCTGCTTGTCGAGCGGGACGTTCAGGTCGGCGCGCACCAGCACGCGCCGACCCGAGACCCCCTCGGCGAGCAGATCGTCGAGGTTACGGATCGTCACAGCGACGAACCCACCAGCTTGACCAGGTCCACCAGGCGGTTGGAGTAGCCCCACTCGTTGTCGTACCAGCCGACGACCTTGACCTGGTTGCCGATCACCTTGGTCAGCGGCGCGTCGAAGATGCACGACGCCGGGTCGGTGACGATGTCGGCGGAGACGATCGGGTCCTCGTTGTAGACCAGGATGCCCTTGAGCGGGCCGTCCGCGGCGGCCT
Organism: Micromonospora sp. WMMD1128; assembly: GCF_027497235.1. Classification (NCBI taxonomy): domain Bacteria; kingdom Bacillati; phylum Actinomycetota; class Actinomycetes; order Micromonosporales; family Micromonosporaceae; genus Micromonospora; species Micromonospora sp. WMMD1128. Next base: position 1,678,546 of record NZ_CP114902.1, on the reverse strand, counting down.
TCAGCGCGGCGTTGACCTCGTCCACGGTGGTCTCCCGGCCGACCTCGACGGTCAGGTCGGTGGCCGAGCCGGTCGGGATCGGCACCCGCAGCGCGTACCCGTCGAGCTTGCCCTTGAGGTCCGGCAGGACCAGGCCGATCGCCTTCGCGGCGCCGGTCGAGGTCGGCACGATGTTGAGCGCGGCGGCGCGGGCCCGGCGCAGGTCCTTGTGCGGCGCGTCCTGCAGGTTCTGGTCCTGCGTGTACGCGTGGATGGTGGTCATCAGACCCTTGGTGATGCCGAACGTGTCGTGCAGCACCTTGGCCATCGGGGCGAGGCAGTTGGTGGTGCAGGAGGCGTTCGAGATGATGTTGTGCGTGGCCGGGTCGTACTGGTCCTGGTTGACGCCCATGACCACGGTGACGTCCTCGTTCTTCGCCGGCGCGGAGATGATGACCTTCTTGGCCCCGCCGTCGATGTGCGCCTTCGCCTTGCCGCCGTCGGTGAAGAACCCGGTGGACTCGATGACCACGTCGGCGCCGACCTCGCCCCAGGGCAGCTTCGCCGGGTCCTTCTCGGCGAACGCCTTGAAGGTCTTGCCGCCCACGGTGATCTCGTCGGCGGTGGCCTTCACCTCGTGCGGGAGGCGGCCCAGGATGCTGTCGTACTTGACGAGGTGAGCGAGCGTCGCGTTGTCGGTCAGGTCGTTGACGGCGACGACCTCGATGTCAGCGCCGGACGCCAGCACTGCCCGGAAGAAGTTACGGCCGATCCGGCCGAAGCCGTTGATGCCAACCCGGATGGTCACAGGTCCCATCTCCTCGCGTTCTGGTCCGCCGGCGTCAGACCACGGCCGGCGAAGGTGTGTGCGCCGACCGTTCGAGCCGGCCGTTGACGGTTCATCTCGGCCACCCCGCCGCGGTCTCTGGGGACCTGACCGCCCGAGGCGGTGATGACGGCGAGAGTGCCTGTGCCGGCCCCCTTGCCGTACGCAGCGACCCTATCCGAGCGCGCGGCGGCCCGCTCGGGCGGGTGGTGGTCCCGCTCGGGCGACGTCGCCCCACCGTCCTATCAGACCACGAGCATGTCCGGCGTGACTGCCGCTTCGGTATCCGGGATGCCCAGGTCGCGGGCTCTTTTGTCGGCGAGCGCGAGCAGCCGGCGGATCCGGCCGGCGATGGCGTCCTTGGTCAGCGGCGGCTCGGCGAGCGCACCCAGCTCCTCCAGGGACGCCTGGCGGTGCTCCAGCCGCAGCCGACCGGCCGAGGTCAGGTGGTTGGGCGCGTCGTCGGCGAGGATCTCCAGCGCCCGGGTGACCCGGGCGGCGGCGGCCACCGCGGCCCGCGCCGAGCGGCGCAGGTTGGCGTCGTCGAAGTTGGCCAGCCGGTTGGCGGTCGCGCGCACCTCCCGGCGTACCCGCCGCTCCTCCCAGGCCAGCACGCTCGAGTGCGCGCCGATGCGGGTGAGCAACGCGGCGATCGCGTCACCGTCCTTGACCACGACCCGGTCCACGCCGCGCACCTCGCGGTTCTTGGCGGTGATGCCGATGCGGCGGGCGGCGCCGACCAGCGCGAGCGCCGACTCCGGCCCCGGGCAGGTGATCTCCAACGCGCTGGAGCGGCCCGGCTCGGTCAGCGAGCCGTGCGCCATGAACGCGCCCCGCCAGGCGGAGACCGCGCAGCAGACGTTGGCGGCCACCACGTGCGGCGGCAGGCCCCGCACCGGGCGGCCCCGCACGTCCAGCAGGCCGGTCTGCCGGGCGAGCGCCTCGCCGTCCTTGACCACCCGCACGATGAAGTGACTGCCCTTGCGCAGGCCGCCCGAGGCGAGCACGTGGATCTCACTCGGGTAGCCGTAGACCTCGGCGATCTCCCGCCGCAGCCGGCGGGCCACCGCGCCGGTGTCCAGCTCCGCCTCGACCACCACCCGCCCCGACACGATGTGCAGGCCGCCGGCGAACCGCAGCAGGGCGGCCATCTCCGCCCGGCGACAGCAGGGCTTGGGCACGTCGACCCGACTCAGCTCGTCCTTGACCGCAGCCGTCATCGCCATTCCAACGCCCCCTCACGGACCGGTACCGGCGTGTCGCCGGTGATTACGTACGTGTCTAACGATCGGCGCCCAGGACAGGCACCAGTGCGGCGCCCAGGGCGGCCGGATCATGACGGGGCGTGCCGTCGGTGACGGCGACGGGAGCGAGGACCAGCCGGGCACCAAGCGATTCTGCCGCACGTTCGACCGCCACGGGATCACCCACCGCCGTGGAGTCGGCGAGCACCATGTCCACTTTCAGCTCGGGCAGATAGCGCCGCAGGGTGTCCAGATGGTCGGGCAGGGACAACCCGGACGTCTCCTTCTCGGCCACCAGGTTCAACGTCACCAGCCGCCGCGCCGCACTGGACACGATCGCGTCGGCCAGGCCGGGCACCAGCAGGTGCGGCAGCACGCTCGTGTACCAACTGCCCGGCCCGAAGACCAGCCAGTCGGCGGCGCGTACCGCGTCCACCGCCTCGGCGCACGCGGCCGGCGCGGCCGGGGCCAGCCGCAGCGACTCGACCGTGCCCGACGTGACCGCCACCTGGTGCTGGCCGCGCACCGTGGACACCTCGTCCGGGTGGGCCGGGTCGGCGCCCCGGACCCGCGCCTCGATGCCCACCGGCTGCCGCGACATCGGCAGCACCCGACCGACCGCGCCGAGCATCGCCCCGGCGTGGTCGAGCGCGGCCACCGGATCGCCGAGCAGCTCCATCAGCCCGTGCAGCAGCAGGTTGCCGACCGCGTGGCCGGCGAGCGGGTCACCCACCCCGGCCGCCGCCGGCGCGCCGAGCGCCGGCGCGGGCGTCGCGACCGCGGCGAAGCGGTGCTGGAACAACGCCGCGCTGCGCCGCGTCGCCGGATGGTCACCGGAGAGCGCCACGAGCGCCTGCCGCAGGTCACCCGGGGGCAGCCCGCCGCGCTCGGCCCGCAACCGGCCGCTGGAGCCGCCGTCGTCACCGACCGTGACCACCGCGGTGATGTCCAGATCCAGTCCGGGTACGCAGTGCCGCAGCGCCCGCAGGGACGCCGAGAGCCCGTGGCCGCCACCGAACGCGACCACCCTGGTCGGGGTCACTCCCGCCCCAGGTCCCGGTGCTGCGCGTGGGCGGCGATGCCGGAGGCGCGCAGCCGGGCGGCCAACTCCTCGGCGATCGCCACGCTGCGGTGCTTGCCGCCGGTGCAGCCGACCGCCACCGTCAGGTAGCGCTTGCCCTCCCGCTCGAACCCGGCGGTGGTGGCGTTGACCAGGTCGGCGTAGCCGGCGACGAACCCGTCCGCGCCCTCCTGGCCCAGCACGTACGCGCTCACCGCCTCCTCCCGGCCGGTGTGCTCGCGCAGCTCCGGCACCCAGTAGGGATTCGGCAGGAACCGGGCGTCCATCACGAAGTCGGCGTCCGGCGGGAGGCCGTACTTGAAGCCGAACGACAGCACGGTGATCCGCAGCCGGCGGGCGTCCTCCCCGCCGAACAGCTCCTCGACCCGGCGGCGCAGCTGGTTGACGTTCAGGTGGCTGGTGTCGATGATCACGTCGGCCTGGTCGCGGGCCTCCTCCAGCAACGCCCGCTCGACCGCGATCCCGTCGGCCAGCCGCCCGTCGCCCTGCAACGGGTGCGACCGGCGCACGCTCTCGAACCGGCGGATCAACACCTCGTCGTCGGCGTCGACGAAGACCACCCGCGGGGAGAAGCCGCGCTCGCGCAGCTCCCGGATCGCGCCGGCCAGGTCCGTGGAGAAGGCCCGCGACCGCACGTCCAGCACCATCGCGGTACGCCGGGCCGCGCCGCCGGCCTTGGACGCCAGCTCGGCCATGTCCAGCAGGAGCGCCTGGGGCAGGTTGTCGACCACGTAGTAGCCGACGTTCTCCAACGCCCGGGCCACCGTGCTGCGCCCACCGCCGGAGAGGCCGGTCACCACCACCAGTGACGTCTCCGCCTCGGTCGGCGCCGGCCGCCCCACAGCGGTCTCCGCGCCGGTCGGCACCAGCTCGTCCACCGTTCGCGCCTCGCTCACCCGTTACCCCCAGCCTGGCGCCGCGGCCGGTCCGGCCGCGCATGGTCAGTCGCCGACTCTAACGGCTGCGCCCCCGCCCGGGATTCCACGGGGTGACCACCGGAACAGCGGCTCGTCCGTTTTCCCGCCCGCCGTCCGACCCGTCCCTCCCCCTCGCGCCCGGTCTTCGCGCCCCGCGCTTCGCGCCCCGCGCTTCGCGCCCCGCGCTGTTTCACGGAAAGAGTGGCTATAGCTGCTGGGATAACCACAGTTTCCGTGAAACAGGGGGCGGGTGGGGCGGGGAGAGGGCGGGGTCGGGGTGGGCGGGTGGACCTGGTCGGCGGTCAGGGTCGACGGAGGAGCGCCTTGACCCGTTGGCGACCGAGCACGGCGAGGTAATCCCATGGCTCGTCGAGACAGGAGTCGACCTCGCACGCGGCGAGGATCTCGGCAAGTCGGGCCGCCAGGTCGTCGGGATCCGGCTGCACCTGCTCGCAGAGGCGGACGTGGACCGCCCGAAGCGCGCCGCCGATCTCGGCCGGCTCCTCCTCGTACGTCTCCCATGCGTCGTACAGGTAGCCGGAGATGCCGTCCCAGGCGCGAGCGGCCCGCTCCACGAGCACCAGCGTCTCCTCGGTCGGCGGCCGTTGGGCGAGCACCTCCACCTCTTCGACGAGCGCCCGCCCGGCCTTCTCCACGTCGTGCAGATCCCAGCCGGAGCCGCTGGTCGCGTCATGGACCAGGTTGTCGATCGTGCGACGAACCTGGGCCAGCTCACCCGCGGTGAACGCCTCAAGCTGGCCGGCCTGCGCCCGCAGCCTGCCCTCCAGGACGCGGTCCGTGGCCGCCCACTCGGCGGCCAGCATGGCCAGCCGCCGCGCCGGGATGCGCCGCGCGAGTTCGGCCAGCTCAGCGACCGTGGGGTCGACCGCCACCGCCGACGGCGGGGTGGCCGCCGACGACCAGGCGAGCCCACCGTCCAGGGCAGCGAGCGTAAGGGCCACCGCGTGCGCGCACAGCCCGGCCCCGGCCGCGCAGTCACACTCGGCGGTGAAGCCGCCGGGTGTGACTCCGACCCAGACCTCGATCGGCGGCTCCCCGGCCGCCCGGATGACGCCTGACGCTCCCCCGCCGACCGGCACGACTTCCGCCGGCTGGCCCGCTGACCGCAGCTCGTCCGCCCCGGCGCAGGCCGCCGAACCGGCCGCGTCCCGGAGTACGTCGATGTCGATGCTTACCGCCATCGGGTCATTCAAGCCGATGCGGGTGATGCCGCCGGCATCAGGGCGACGGACCAACCTGCACGGTCCGGCCCCGCCGCAGGTCGTGGCCGGCGGCGAGCTGTCAGACACACCGCATGTCGCCGACAAGGACGACCAGGAGTGCCGGTTGGGGAGCCGCGAGCTGTCAGCAGCGCCGCAGGTCGGCGACGAAGGACGACCATGCGTGCCGGGTGAAGAGGAGGGTAGGCCCGTCCGGGTCCTTGGAGTCGCGCACTGCCAGCGCGTCGGAAAGCCCGGCCACCTCGACGCAGTTCGAATCGTTCGCACCGCTTCGGCTGCTCTTGCGCCAGCGAACCGGCGCCGAATCTGAGGGGGGCATCGGCAGCGCTCCACGAGGTCGGAGTCAGTCCGGAACCTCGGCGGCAGCCCGGCTGAGGAGGTCTGCGGACCGGTCGGGATCCAGCGCCTTGGCCCGGAGGTGGTCGAACATGAGTCTATAGCGGGCAACCTGTCGGCTCTCCTCAAGCAGCAGCGTGCTGGTGTCGTTGCTGAGGTAGACCACGGTCGGGTCGAGCACCGGATCGTCGTAGCTCAGCAGGGTGAAGGCTCCGCCCATCGCGGCGTGCGCTCCGGCGTTGAACGGCAGGACCTGGATCTCCACCGTGGGCATCTCGCACGCCTCGACCAGGCGCGCGAGCTGGGCGCGCATCACCGCCGGGCCGCCGACCACGCGCCGGAGCACCGCCTCGTCCAGCACCACCCACAGCGACGGTGGCAGGTCACGGGAGAGCAGCGCCTTGCGCGCCAGCCTCGCCGCCACCACCCGGTCCGCCTCGTCCTGGTCGGCGGTGCTGCGACCGGCACGGACGATGGCGCGGACGTACTCCTCGGTCTGCAACAGGCCGGGCACGTACAGGCTCTCGAACGTGCTGATCGAGGTGGCCTCCGCCTCGAAGCCGACGTAGTTGTCCGGCAGCACGTCGCCGTACGCGCTCCACCAGCCCTTCAGCCGGGACTGGCGGAGCAGCGCGGTCAGTGACTCCCGCTCGGACTCGGTGGCCTCGTAGAGGTCGAGCAGCGGCGGCATGTCCTTCGGCATCACCCGCGAGTGCCCCTGCTCCAGGCGAATGATCTTGGTCCGGTGCCAGCCGAGGATCTTGGCCACCTCCTCGGCGGTGCGCCCGGTGCGGTCCCGCAGCCGGCGCAACTCCCGTCGACGTGTCCGAGCGGGTCCGCGCCGCCATCGCCCACGCGCTGTCCACGGCGGAACCGCTCTCGGCGTACCCCGACGCTCTGATCAACCGCGGGCCGGCGGAGCGCGAGCGGCGGTCGGGTCGCAACCGGGCGCCCGCCGGCGCCTACCGGATGCCGCGCCGCTGGACGCTGCATCTGACCTACCTGGCGGCCGACGCGCAGGAGGCCCGCGACCAGGCCGTCGTCTACACCGAGGGGCTGACCATCCTGCGCCCCGAACTGGCCGCGAGCGCCGCGCTGCTGTCCCGGGCCGACGCCTGGAACCACATCGAGCCGGTCTTCTGCGGCCGGGTCGGCCCCGACGGCGAGGTCTGCGCGGACGCCACCGGCCATCCCGGTTTCCACCACGCGGCCGGCATCGACGGGCTGCGGTGGGGCGACGGCGACGGGACGACGGGGCTTCTTCCGTAACGCTGTCGGGGGACGCTCGTAGACTGCGCGGATGGTCTCCCCCACCGAGCAGCGGACCGACGACGCGCTTGGCGTGTTGCGCCGGGTCTTCGGCTACGACGCCTTCCGCGGTGTCCAGCAGGACATCATCGAACACGTGGTGGCCGGCGGCGACGCGCTCGTGCTCATGCCCACCGGTGGCGGCAAGTCGCTCTGCTACCAGATCCCGGCGCTGGTCCGCGACGGCGTGGCGGTGGTCGTCTCACCGCTGATCGCGCTCATGCAGGACCAGGTCGACGCGCTCACCGCGGTCGGCGTCCGGGCCGGCTTCCTCAACTCGACGCAGGACCCGGCGCAGCGCCGCCAGGTCGAGGCGGCCTACCTCGCCGGCGAGCTGGACCTGCTCTACCTCGCTCCGGAAGGGCTGGCCGTGCGGTCCACCCTCGGCCTGCTGGAACGCGGCCGGATCGGCCTGTTCGCGATCGACGAGGCGCACTGCGTCTCGCAGTGGGGGCACGACTTCCGCCCCGACTACCTCAACCTGTCCATGCTGCACGAACGCTGGCCGCAGGTGCCGCGGATCGCGCTGACCGCCACCGCGACCCGGGCCACCCGCACCGAGATCGCCACCCGCCTGCAACTCACCGACGCCCGGCACTTCGTGGCCAGCTTCGACCGGCCCAACATCCAATACCGGATCGTGCCCAAGCGGGAGCCGCGCCGGCAGTTGCTGAGCCTGCTGCGCGACGAGCACCCGGGCGACGCCGGCATCGTCTACTGCCTGTCCCGGGCCTCGGTGGAGAAGACCGCCGACTTCCTGGTCGCCAACGGCATCCCGGCGCTGCCCTACCACGCCGGCCTCGACGCGCGCACCCGCGCCACCAACCAGCAGCGCTTCCTGCGGGAGGACGGGCTGGTCATGGTGGCCACCATCGCGTTCGGCATGGGCATCGACAAGCCCGACGTACGCTTCGTCGCCCACCTCGACCTGCCCAAGTCGGTGGAGGGCTACTACCAGGAGACCGGCCGCGCCGGGCGCGACGGCCTGCCCTCCACGGCCTGGCTGGCGTACGGGCTCCAGGACGTCGTGCAGCAACGCAAGATGATCGAGACGTCCGAAGGCGACCTGGCGCACCGGCGCAACCTCGCCGCCCACCTCGACGCGATGCTGGCGCTCTGCGAGACGGTCCGCTGCCGCCGCGCCCAACTGCTCGAATACTTCGGCGAGACCGGCGCACCCAACTGCGGCAACTGCGACACCTGCCTCGACCCGCCGGAGTCCTGGGACGGCACGGTGGCGGCGCAGAAACTGCTCTCCACCGTCTACCGGCTCGACCGGGAACGCCACCAACGCTTCGGCGCCGGGCACAGCATCGACATCCTGCTCGGCAAGCACACCGACAAGATCGACCAGCACGGCCACGACGCGCTGAGCACGTTCGGCATCGGCACCGACCTGCGCGACACCGAATGGCGCGGCGTGGTGCGGCAACTGCTCGCCGAGGGCCTGCTCGCGGTCGAGGGCGACTACGGCACGCTGGCGCTCACCGAGGCCAGCGCCGACGTGCTCGGCCGGCGACGCACGGTCACGCTGCGCAAGGAGCCGGAGCGTCCACTGTCCGGCCGGGCCGCGAAGCCCCGCGGCGCGGCGACTGTCGTCGCCGATCTCTCCCCCGCCGCCGCCGGTGTCTTCGATCGGCTCCGCGCCTGGCGGGCCGCCACCGCCAAGGAGCAGGGCGTCCCCGCGTACGTCATCTTCCACGACGCGACGCTGCGCCAGATCGCGGCCGAACCGCCGGCTTCGCTGGCCGAGCTGTCCCGGTTCAGCGGCGTGGGCGAGAACAAGCTCGCCAAGTACGGCGAGGCCATCCTCGCCGTCCTCGCCGAGGGGTGACGAAGGGCCGGCCCCGTTCTCGGGCCGCCCCTCGTCGCTTGTGTGGTCAGTAGGTGCGGTCGCGAACCGCCGCTGCTCTGCACCCATCCGCGCACTGCGCACGCACCGTCACCGAACCGGTCTCGCACCCGCGACGGCTGCACATGCGTCTGAGCAGTTCAACCGGCTGATGCGGATAAGGCTGCAGAGCAAAGGCACACCTGGCAGCCTCCTCCCACCCCGCCGGGGCCTTCACGCTCAGCGACCACGCAATCCGCCCGCGGGTCAATGTGGTGAGGAATGGCCTCTCCGGAGACGTTTTCGCACCACGATCTCTAGCGTCCCGAGAAGTGGAAAAGGATCCCGGAGGGCGAGACTCTTGCTTGATCGACTCCAGCTCGCCGAGGTGGCGGCATCCCAGCGTGCCCAACCCCGCCACCTCGCCGAAGTGGAGTCGATCAAGGGGCACTCGGTCAGCCGCGCTTCCGGGAGCGGAGAATCGCCCAGATCCCGCCGACGACAGCCACCGCGGTCGGTAGGAGACAACAGATCGCCAGAATGGACACGTGCCACGGTTTGATCGCTCCCATACGCCGGAAGGATAGGCGGCACTCTCCAGCGCCACGAGCCCCACGGCCCCGACATGACTCACCGCCACGGCGCTGACGTGGTCCGTGGGCGAACGGACAGCCACCACGATCGTGCGCCCCGACCGTCCCGCCCCCGGGAGCGGACGGGCAGGTCAGGAGGAACGGGCGGGGCAGCTCAGGAGGAAGCGGCCGGGGTGGGATCGGCGCCGTCGAGGGCGGCGAGGATCGCCTCGGCGGTGCGCCGGCCCACGCCGGGCACCTCGGTGATCTCCTCCACCGTCGCCGTGGACAGCCGCTTCAGCGAGCCGAAGTGCCGCAGGAGCGCCTTGCGACGGACCTCACCGAGGCCGGGCACGTTGTCGAGCGCCGACTCGGTCATCCGCTTCGAGCGCCGCTGGCGGTGAAACGTGATGGCGAAACGGTGCGCCTCGTCGCGGACCCGTTGCAGCAGGTAGAGCGCCTCGGAGGTGCGCGGCAGGATGACCGGGTAGTCGTCGTCGGGCAACCAGACCTCCTCCAGCCGCTTGGCCAGCCCGCACAGCGCCACGTCGTCGACACCCAGCTCGGCCAGGGCCTTCGCGGCGGCGGCCACCTGGGGCGGGCCGCCGTCGACCACCACCAACTGCGGCGGGTACGCGAACCGGCGCGGACGCCCGGTGGTCGGGTCGATGCCGGGGCGGTCGGGGTCGGCGGCGGTCTCCTCGCCCAGCTCCCCGGTCTCGGCGCGGGCGTCGAGGTAACGGGCGAACCGCCGGCGCAGCACCTCGGACATGGCGGAGAGGTCGTCGGTGGCGCCCCGCACGATGAACCGGCGGTATTCGCTCTTGCGGGGCAGCCCGTCCTCGAACACGACCATGCTGGCGACCACGTCGGTGCCCTGGATCTGGGACACGTCGTAACACTCGATGCGCAGCGGCGAGGTGCGCATGGCCAGCGCGTCGGCGATCTCGTCGAGGGCCTGGCCGCGGGTGGTCAGGTCGCCGGCGCGCTTGAGCTTGTGCCGGGCCAGCGCGTCCTTCGCGTTGCGCTCGACGGTCTCCAGCAGCGAACGCTTGTCGCCACGCTGCGGCACCCGCAGCGACACCCGGCTGCCCCGCCGGTCGGAAAGCCAGTCGGCGAGCGCCTCGGCGTCGCCGGGCAGCTCGGGCACGAGAAGCTCGCGCGGGACGTCGGCCTCGCCCTGCTCGCCGCCGTAGACCTGGGTGCAGAAATGGTGCACGAGGTCGCCGGTGGTCAGCTCCTCGGTCTTCTCCACCACCCAGCCGCGCTGGCCCCGGACCCGGCCGCCACGGACGTGGAAGACCTGCACCGCGGCTTCGAGCGGATCGTCGGCGAACGCGACCACGTCGGCGTCGGTGCCGTCGCCGAGCACCACGGTCTGCTTCTCCATCGCCCGGCGCAGCGCGGCCACGTCGTCGCGCAGCCGAGCGGCCCGCTCGAACTCCAACTGCTCGCTGGCGTCGAGCATGTCCTTCTCGAGCCGGCGGACCATGGTGTCGGTGCGGCCGGCCATGAAGTCGCAGAAGCCGTTGACGATCTCCCGGTGCCGCTCGGCGGTGACGGTGCCGACGCACGGCGCCGAGCACTTGCCGATGTAGCCGAGCAGGCAGGGCCGACCGACCTGACCGGCCCGCTTGAACACCCCGGAGGAGCAGGTGCGCGCCGGGAACACCCGCAGCAGGAGGTCGAGCGTCTCGCGGATGGCCCAGGCGTGCGAGTAGGGGCCGAAGTAGCGCACCCCCTTGCGCTTGGCGCCGCGCATCACCTGCAACCGCGGGTATTCCTCGTCGAGGGTGACCGCGAGGTAGGGGTAGGACTTGTCGTCGCGGTAGCGGACGTTGAACCTCGGATCGTACTGCTTGATCCAGGTGTATTCCTGCTGGAGCGCCTCCACCTCGGTGGCGACGGTGATCCAGTCGACCGACTCGGCGGTGAAGACCATCTGCCGGGTGCGCTGGTGCAGGTTGACCGGGTCGGCGAAGTAGGAGTTGAGCCGGCTGCGCAGGTTGCGCGCCTTGCCGACGTAGATCACCCGGCCGGTGCCGTCGCGGAAGCGGTAGACCCCTGGCGACTCCGGGATGGTGCCGGTCGCGGGACGGTAGGTCGAGGGGTCAGCCACCCCGCAAGCGTAGTCCGCACCCCCGACACCGACCGCCGCCGCGCCCTCGCCCGCACCCGGCGGACGAGGGCGGCGCGTCCGGTCAGGCGAGGGTGATCTGGTCGCCCTCGACCTTGATCTGCTTGGCGGCGAGCGGCCTGGTGGCCGGGCCACCCTTCACCGCGCCGTCGGTGATCGAGAACCTGCTGTTGTGGCACGTGCAGTTGATCGTGCCGCCGTCGACGTTCGACACCGGGCACCCCTGGTGGGTGCAGATCGGGTCGAAGGCTTTGAACTGCCCGGCTTCGGGCTGGGTGATGACGACACCCTGGCTGGCGTACACCGTGCCACCGCCGACCGGGATGTCGGCGGTGCGGGCCAGCGGACCGCTGCTGTCCCGGTTGCCACCGCCGGCGTCGCCGGTCGCGGTGGCGCTCGGCGGGCCTGCGCTGGTCGGGGCGAGACCCGGGGTCGCGTCGTCGTCACCGCAGCCCGCGAGCACCACCGCCGCGCCGACCGCGCCGGCGCCCGCGAGCAGCGCCCGGCGGCTCCGGGTGACCCGCCCGGTCAACGCCTGATCATCACTCATCTCCGGCCTTCCTCTCGGCTGTCGCCACCGTTCATGATCCGTGGCCACACTGTGTTACACGCGCCAGGGTGGGGGTCCGGTTCATACCGGGGCGTCACGGAACGGGTAAAAATCCGCACCACGCGCGGGCGGGCCGGCCGCCCGGCCCGTCCGCGTGCGCGCGGCGGTCAGCGCGCCCCCGCCGGCACCTTGCGGGCCCGCGACTTCGTGGCGCCGTTGGCCTTGGCCGCCCGGGTGGTGGCCGCCTTGGCGCCCTTGGCCTCGCCCGCGAGCTTGAGGATCGGCCGCAGGAACTCGCCGGTGTGGCTCTCCGGCACCTCGGCGACCTCCTCCGGGGTGCCGGTGGCGAGCACCGTGCCGCCCCGGTGGCCACCCTCGGGCCCCATGTCGATCAGCCAGTCAGCCGTCTTGATCACGTCGAGGTTGTGCTCGATGGTGATCACCGTGTTGCCCTTGTCGACCAGGCCCTCCAGCACCATCAGCAGCTTGCGGATGTCCTCGAAGTGCAGGCCGGTGGTGGGTTCGTCGAGCACGTAGACCGTGCGGCCGGTGGATCGCTTCTGCAACTCGGAGGCGAGCTTGACGCGCTGCGCCTCACCGCCGGACAGCGTCGGCGCGGGCTGGCCGAGCCGCACGTAGCCCAGGCCGACGTCGACGAGCGTCTTCAGGTGCCGGTGGATGGCCGGGATGGCGGAGAAGAAGTCGGCCGCCTCCTCGATCGGCATGTCCAGCACCTCGGCGACGGTGCGACCCTTGTAGTGCACCTCGAGCGTCTCGCGGTTGTAACGCGCGCCCTTGCACACCTCGCAGGGGACGTAGACGTCCGGCAGGAAGTTCATCTCGATCTTGATGGTGCCGTCACCGGAGCACGCCTCGCAGCGCCCGCCCTTGACGTTGAACGAGAACCGGCCCGGGCCGTACCCCCGGACCTTGGCCTCGGTGGTCTCGGCGAAGAGCTTGCGGACGTGGTCCCAGACCCCGGTGTAGGTGGCCGGGTTGGAGCGCGGGGTGCGCCCGATCGGCGACTGGTCCACGCCGACGACCTTGTCCACGTGCTCCAAGCCGGTGATCCGGGTGTGCCGGCCGGGCACCAGCCGGGCGCCGTTGATCTGGTTGGCCAGCACCGTGTAGAGGATGTCGTTGACGAGCGTGGACTTGCCCGAGCCGCTGACCCCGGTGACCGCGATGAGCTGGCCGAGCGGGAAGCCCACGGTGAGGTTGCGCAGGTTGTGCTCGCGGGCGCCGTGCACCACCAACTCCCGGCCCGGCGTCTGCGGCCGGCGGGTGGCCGGCGTCGGGATGGCCTTGCGCCCGGCCAGGTAGGCCCCGGTGACCGACTCGTCGTTGTCGAGCAGCGCCGGCACCGAGCCGCTGTGCACGATCTTGCCGCCGTGCTCGCCCGCGCCGGGACCGATGTCGACGATCCAGTCGGCCACCCGGATGGTGTCCTCGTCGTGCTCGACCACGATCAGCGTGTTGCCCAGGCCGCGCAGCCGTAGCAGCGTCTCGATCAGCCGGTGGTTGTCGCGCTGGTGCAGGCCGATCGAGGGCTCGTCGAGCACGTAGAGCACGCCGACCAGGCCGGAGCCGATCTGGGTGGCGAGCCGGATGCGCTGCGCCTCGCCGCCGGAGAGCGTGCCCGCCGGCCGGTCCAGGGAGAGGTAGTCCAAGCCGACGTCGAGCAGGAACTTCAGCCGGGCGTTGATCTCTTTGAGCACGCGCTCGGCGATCATCTTCTGCCGGTCGGTCAGCTCGATGCCCGCGAGCAGGTCGGCGGCCTCGCCGACGGAGAGGTTGCAGACCTCGGCGATGCTCCGGCCGGCAAGGGTGACCGCGAGCACCTCCGGCTTGAGCCGGGCGCCGCCGCAGGCCGCGCAGGGCACGTCGCGCATGTAGCCCTCGTACTTGTCGCGGGACCACTCCGACTCGGTGTCGGTGTGTCGGCGCTCGATCCACTGCACCACGCCCTCGAAGCCGGTGTAGTAGGAGCGCTCGCGGCCGTACTTGTTGCGGTAGCGCACGTGCACCTGGTCGTCGGAGCCGTGCAGGATCGTCTTCTGCGCCCGCGAGGGCAGCGCCCGCCACGGCGTGTCGACGTCGAAGTGCTCGGCCTCGCCGAGCGCCTCCAGCAGGCGCAGGAAGTATTCCAGGTTGTGCCCGGTGGCCCAGGGCTGGATCGCGCCCTCGCGCAGCGTGCGCTCCGGGTCGGGGATGACCAGCTCGGGGTCGACCTCCTTCTTGGTGCCCAGGCCGGTGCACTCCGGGCAGGCGCCGTAGGGCGCGTTGAAGGAGAACACCCGGGGTTCCAGGTCCTCGATCGCCAACGGGTGGTCGTTGGGGCAGGCCAGGTGCTCGGAGTAGCGGCGCTCGCGGGCCGGGTCGTCCTCCGACAGGTCGACGAAGTCAAGCAGCACCAGGCCGCTGGAGAGGCCGAGCGCGGCCTCGACCGAGTCGGTCAGCCGCTGCTTGGCGGTCGCCTTGACGCTGAGCCGGTCGATGACCACCTCGATGGTGTGCTTCTCCTGCTTCTTGAGCTTCGGCGGCTCGGTCAGCGGATGCACCACACCGTCGACCCGGGCCCGGGCGTAGCCCTTGGCCTGCAACTCGGCGAAGAGGTCGACGTATTCGCCCTTGCGGCCACGCACCACCGGCGCGAGCACCATGAACCGGGTGCCCTCGGGCATGGCGAGCACCCGGTCGACGATCTGCTGCGGGCTCTGCCTTGAGATCCGCTCGCCGCAGACCGGGCAGTGCGGCTCACCGATGCGGGCAAAGAGCAGGCGGAGGTAGTCGTAGACCTCGGTGATCGTCCCGACGGTGGACCGCGGGTTGCGGGAGGTGGACTTCTGGTCGATGGAGACGGCGGGGCTGAGCCCCTCGATGAAGTCGACGTCGGGCTTGTCCATCTGGCCGAGGAACTGCCGCGCGTACGACGACAGCGACTCGACGTAGCGGCGCTGCCCCTCGGCGAAGATGGTGTCGAACGCCAGGCTCGACTTGCCCGAACCGGAGAGCCCGGTGAAGACGATCAGGGCGTCCCGGGGCAGGTCGAGACTGACGTCACGCAGGTTGTGCTCGCGCGCGCCACGGATGATCAGACGGTCGGCCACGGTACGGGTGCTCCCGGAAGAAGAATATGAGGCTAAGTCCGTTTTTATGAATTGCCGGGGCGCAGGAAAAGCGCCCCGGCAACTCTAGCCCCGGGGTGTGACAACTTCCGTCGCGCGCACATTCCCCCAGCTCAGAGCGTGCCGGGAGCGGGCGGGGTCGCCGGGCGTCCGGCCCGCCGCCGCCCGCCCCGCCAGCCGCCCCGCCGCTCGGTGGCCAGCCGGGACGCGCGCCGCCCGCCCTCGTACGCGATTTCCCGCTGGAGCCGACGCCAGCTCTCCCAGCGCCGCGCCGGCAGCTCGCCCCGGTCCACCGCGTCCCGCACCGCGCAGGCCGGCTCGGCGTCGTGCGCGCAGTCGGCGTACCGGCAGCCGGTGGCCAGCTCGGCGATGTCGGCGAAGGCCCGGTCCAGGCCGGCGGCGCCGTCCAGCAGGCCGACCGCCCGTACGCCCGGGGTGTCCAGCACCGCTCCCCCGCCCGGCAGCGGCACCAGCGCCCGCCAGGTGGTGGTGTGCCGGCCCTTGCCGTCGACCCGGCGGATCGCCTGGGTGGGCATCACGTCGGCCCCGGCCAGCGCGTTGACCAGGCTCGACTTGCCGGCGCCGGAGGGGCCGAGCAGGCCGAGCGTGCGCCCCGGCGCGACGTGCCGGCGCAGCGGCGCCAGGCCGGTGCCCCGCTCGGCGCTGACCGGCAGCACCGGCACCCCGGGGGCCAGCTCGGCCAGTTGCCGGGCCACGGCGGCCGGGTCGGCGGCCAGGTCGGCCTTGGTGAGCACCACGAGCGGCTCGGCGCCGGACTCGTGGACCAGCGAGAGCAGCCGCTCGATCCGGGCGGCGTCCGGCGTCGGGTGCACCGGCTCGACCACCGCGGCGGCGTCGAGGTTGGCGGCCAGCACCTGGCCGCTGGCGTCCTTGCCGGCGGTGCGCCGCACCAGCGCGGTGCGCCGCGGCAGCACCGCCTCCACGGTGACCGGGCCGTCCGGCCAGGTGGCCAGGAGCACCCAGTCGCCGGCGCACGGCAACGCGGTCAGGTCGCGGGCCGCGGCGGCGAGCACACCGCCGCCGAGGCTGGCCCGCACCGGCCCCTCCGGGCGCAGCACGGTGCACACGCCCCGGTCCACCCGGGCCACCCGCCCGGGTCGGTGGTCGGCGCGTCGGTCGAGGTGGCCCGCCCAGTCGGCGTCCCAGCCGAGGGCGGTCAGATCGAGGGTCATGGTGTCCTCATCGGTGTCGTCGGGGTGAAGGGCGGAACACGCGCGCTGCGTCCGGCATGCTCACCACCTCCCTCCCGACGCCGCGACCGAAGCCGTCGGCCCCGACGGTAAGGGGCGCGTCGACGCGCCGAAAGCGATTTCCCCGGCAGCGGGGCGGATCCCGGCCCGCTAGGGTCAGACCCGATGACGACTGATCCGCTGCTGTTGACCGGCGAGCTGGCCGAGGCGAACGACCGGCTGCTGCGTACCGTCTCCGGCCTGACCGCCGCGCAGGTCGCGGCGCCGTCGCTGCTGCCGGGGTGGAGCCGCGCGCACGTGCTCACCCACCTGGCGCGCAACGCCGACGGGTTCGTCAACCTGCTCACCGCCGCGCGCACCGGCGAGCCGATCCCGATGTACGCCTCGGTCGAGGCGCGTAACGCCGACATCGAGGCGGGCGCCGGGCGGGGCCCGGCGGACCTCTTGGACGACCTGCGTCGCAGCGGCCAGCGCTTCGACGCGGCGGTGGCGGAGATGCCGGTGGCGGCGTGGGGCGCGACCGTGCAGACCCGGCGCGGTCCGTGGCCGGCGGCGCTGCTGGTCTGGGGTCGGTTGCGCGAGATCGAGGTGCACCACGTCGACCTGGCGGCCGGCTACCGGCCGGCGGACTGGCCGGAGGCGTTCGCCAGGCGGCTGCTGCACGAGGTGACGACCGGGCTGGCCGGCGACCCGGCCGCGCCGGCCATGGTGCTGCGCGTCGACGGCGCCGCGCACGAACTCGTCGTGGGCGACCCCGAGGGGGCGCCCACGGTCACCGGCCCCGCGCCGGAACTCGCCGCCTGGCTGACCGGCCGGGGCGACGGCGAGCTGCTCACCGTCGATCCCGACGGCCCCCTGCCGAACCCACCGGAATGGATCTGAACGTCGTCATGACCTACACCGGAGACGTCACGCCCGGCGGTCCGCCGGCCGTGCGCGAGCTCGACCGGCTCACCGTCACCAAGCTGTCGGTGGGCCCGATGGACAACAACGCCTATCTGCTGCGCTGCCGGGCCACCGGCGAGCAGGCGCTCATCGACGCCGCCAACGAGGCGCCCCGCCTGCTGGAGCTGATCGGCGACGGCGGGCTCGCCACGGTGGTGACCACCCACCGGCACATGGACCACTGGGTCGCGCTGGAGGAGGTGGTCGCCAAGACCGGCGCCCGCGCGCTCGTGCACGCCGACGACGCCGAGGGCCTGCCGATCGACGCCGAGCCGCTGCGCGAGGGCGACACCGTGCCGGTCGGCGACTGCGCGCTCGAGGTGATCCACGTGCGCGGGCACACCCCGGGGTCGATCGCGCTGCTCTACCGCGACCCGGCCGGCGGGCCGCACCTCTTCACCGGTGACTCCCTCTTTCCCGGCGGCGTGGGCAACACCGACCAGGATCCGGAGCGGTTCGGCCAGCTCATCGACGACGTCGAGGCCAAGCTCTTCGGCCGGCTGCCGGACGAGACCTGGTTCTACCCGGGGCACGGCAAGGACAGCACGCTCGGCGCCGAGCGGCCGTCGGTGCCGCAGTGGCGGGCGCGCGGCTGGTGAGCGCGCCGGGTCCGGCCTCCCCCGTGGCGGCCGGACCCGGCCCGGTCAGCCGGTCACCGCGCGCAGCCGGCGCCGGGTGCCGAGCAGCACCGGGCCGGCGAGCAGCAGCCCGACCGCCATGGTGAGCACCGTCGGGTCGGGCGCGCCGGGCAGCAGACCGGTGAGCGTCCGCGCGGCCAGCCCGAGCGCCACGTAGAGCCCGGCCCACGCGGTGGCGCCCAGCGCCGCGCAGGTGACGAACCGCCGGTACGGCATCCGCAGCCCGCCAGCGGCGAGCGGCAGCAGCGCGTTGAACACCGGCAGGAACGGCGCCACCAGGACGATCCGGCCGCCGCCTCGATGCAGCAGCGTCTCGGCGGCGGCCCAGCGGGACTCGCCGATCCAGGCGCCCAGCCGGCCGCTGCGCAGCCGCGCGCCCCAGCGTCGCCCGGCGAGGAAGCTCAACGACCAGCCGGCCAGGCAGCCGGCCACCACCGCCGCGACGGCCGCCGCGCCACCGGCGGGACGGCCCGCGCCGACCGCGGCGAGCACCGCCGCGTCGCCGGGGACCAGCACCCCGAGCAGGGGTACGGCGTCGGCGAGCATCACCACGCCCAGCAGGCCCATCAGCAGTGTGGTGGGCAACTGCCCGAACTGGGCGAGGAGATCGGTCATGACTGCACGCTAGGGCCGGCCGGCCACCCGGCGCATCGGGCGTGATCCCCCACCGACCCCGGAGATCGCATCCGGAGGATCCCCGAGGGTCAGCGGGGGCGCAGCACCTGCACCCGACGCACCGGGGTGTCCACCGCGGGCTCGGTGGTGGGCACCGGATAGTTGGCCACCACCTCCAGCCCGTCCGGCGGCAGGTGCCCGCGGTCCGGGTCGCCGACCAGCACCTCGACGCCCCGGTCCGCGCAGCGCCGCAGGCAGGGCAGCACCCGCGCGGCCAACTCCGCGTCGTAGAGGGCGTCGCCGGCCACCAGCAGGTCGACCGGGGGCACGCCGTCGAGCAGGTCCTGGCCGTCGGCGCTCACGGTCACCCGGTTCACCCGGGCGTTGACGGTGACGGCGGCCAGCGCGTACGGGTCGATGTCGTTCGCGACCACCTGGTCGGCGCCGGCGAGCGCGGCGGCGATGGCGACCAACCCCGAGCCGGCGCCCAGGTCGAGCACCCGCCGCCCGGCGGCCAGCCGGGGGTGGTCGAGCAGGTGGCGGGCCAGCGCCTGCCCACCGGCCCAGACGGAGGCCCAGTACGGCGGCGGGAGCGACCGACCGGCGGCGGCCTCCATCCGCGCCCACCACAGGATGGCGTCCTCGGCCAGGTGCAGCCGCACCTCGGGCACGAACGGCGTGCTCACCAGCCGTAGGCGGTCCGGGCCGGCGCCGGGCGCGGTGATCTCCCGTTCGAGGTCGGCCAGCGCCGTCGTTGTGCTCATCGGGGCAAGCATGCCCCGGCCCACCGCGTGTCGGGGGCATTTCCGGCTCCGAGGTATTCACGAGCCACGCCGGCACTTCCGCCAGCGGATCCGGGCGCGGGCGGTTACTGTTCAGGAGGTACAGGGGCGATCACCGGCCGCGGGCCGGTGCTCACCCGCATTGAACAGGGAGAGACGCATGGCAAGCGGCACGGTCAAGTGGTTCAACTCGGAAAAGGGCTTCGGCTTCATCGAGCAGGACGGCGGAGGCCCGGACGTCTTCGTCCACTACTCGGCCATCCAGAGCGGCGGATACCG
The DNA here is from genome assembly GCF_027497235.1 of Micromonospora sp. WMMD1128. Taxonomy (NCBI): domain Bacteria; kingdom Bacillati; phylum Actinomycetota; class Actinomycetes; order Micromonosporales; family Micromonosporaceae; genus Micromonospora; species Micromonospora sp. WMMD1128. The sequence goes on along the minus strand of NZ_CP114902.1, from coordinate 1,658,926 downwards.
CGAGCTGAACGAGGGCCAGAAGGTCGAGTTCGAGGTGACGCAGGGCCAGAAGGGCCCGCAGGCGGACAACGTCCGCCCGATGTGATGTGACAACGTGCCGGTGGCGGCGGTCGGGCTCCGACCGTCGCCGCAGCGCGTTCTCAGGCGGGTGCCGCCGGCAGGTCACGCCGCCGGCGTAGCGGCCCCAGCAGCAGGATCAGCGGGGTGAGTGCGAGCCACGCCGTCATCAGCCGGATCGCGCCCGCCGGCCCCCAGCCGGCGCCCAGCGCGCCGGCCAGCAGCGCGGCGAGCGGGATGGTGCCGTAGTTGAGCAACTGCATGCTCACGGTGACCCGGCCGAGCAGGTGGTGCGGCGTGTAGGTCTGCCGGAAGCTGCCCTTGACCACGTTGCCGATCGCGACGCCCAGGCTGACCAGCACCCCGCCGAGCACCAACCAGGCCACCCGCGCGCCGGGGCCGGCGAGCGGGATCAGCAGCGCGGGCGGGCCGGTGAGCGCGCCGGCGAGCAGCAGGACGCGCGCGGTGCCGAGCCGGCGGGCGAGCCGGGCGGCAAGCGCCGCGCCGACGACGCCACCGAGGCTGGCCAGGCCGATCAGCAGGCCGACCAGCCCGGCTGGCAGGTGCGCCGAGCGGACCAGGAAGACCACGAGGACCGCCTGGTAGCCTGTGAGCCCGATGTTGCTGGCCGCGCCGAAGACGGTCAGCACCCGCAGGTACGGATCCCGGGTGACGAAGCGCAGCCCGTCGGCCACCTCCCGGCGCATCGAGGTCGACACGGCGGGACGCGCCGGTCGGGGTTCGACGGCGCGGATCCGGTGCAGGCACAGCGCGGACGCCAGGAAGCTCACCGCGTCCAGCGCCACCGCGGTCACCGCGCCGGCGAGCTGGGCGATCAGACCGGCGAGCCCGGGGCCGAGCAGGTAGCTCGCGGTCTGGGTGGCGTGCAGCCGGGCGTTGGCCGGCGGCACCTGCTCCGGTGGCAGCAGGGTGGGCAGGTAGACCTGGTCGGCGGTCTCGAAGAAGACCCGGGCCAGGCCGGCCCCGAGCGCCACCACCAGCAGGTGCCCGACGGTGAGCTGGTCGAGCAGCGCGGCGGCCGGGACGCTTGCGAACAACACGGCCCCGGTCAGGTCGGCGGCGATCATCACGGGGCGGCGGCGGACCCGGTCGACCCACGCCCCGACCGGCAGGCCGGCCACCAGCCACGGCAGCCAGGCCGCGGCGGTCAGCACCGCCACCTGGAACGTGGTGGCGTCGAGCACCGCCACGGCGACGAGCGGCAGCGCGACGGTGGTCATGTTGCTGCCCACCGCGCTGATCGTGTGGCCGGTCCAGAGACGCCGGAAGTCGTGGTGCCGGAGCAGCCCGCCGCGCGGCGGGGCGGTGGGCGCCGCGGGCGCGCCGGCCGGGGCGGTCACGGCCGGGCCGGGACGCCGTGGGTGAACACGAACACCGGCTCGCGCCGTTGGCCGTCGTCCGGTACCGGCCGGTCGGCCCACCGCATGAAGAGGGCGATCACCTCGCGGCTGAGTTCGGCCAGTTCCTCCGGGGTGAGGTGCAGCCAGTGGTCGGTGCTGAACGGTCCGTCGCCCCAGGCGGCACGGGCGTCGTCGGGGGCGGTGTGCCAGGCCCGCACCAGCGCGGCGTGGCGCTCCAGGTTGAGCGAGCCCGCCGCGTCGGCCACCACCCGGGTGGACGGGTCGTCGTCGAAGTCGGACTCGGACCAGCGCACGCCTCTGTTCCGTAGCTTCCACCAGCTCTCCCGGCGGTCGCGGGCCAGCTCGGGCGCCTCGACCAGCAGGTCGGCGGCGGCCAGCACCCGGAGGTGGTGGCTCACGTTCGCCGGCGCCTGGTCGGTGCGCTCGGCGAGTTGGCCGACCGTGCTCGGGCCGTACACCTTGAACACGTCCATGAGGCGGCGGCGCAGCGGATGGGCGAGCGCGGCGAGCACCCGCGAGTCGGTGACCTGTCTGACCGTGGGCTGATCCATGCGGCCGAGTCTGACATTCGCAAGATCTATTGCGCAATAGTTATTGCGGGATGCCCGCCGCCGCGACGCTGCAGTCGTCGCGGCGGGCGCGCGTCAGGCGGTGAGCCGCCGGGACAGCTCGTCGGCGACGTCCCGGGCGATCTGCGGAGGGATGGCCTCGGCGATCCGCTCCGGCGGCAGCCCGGCGAGGACGCCGGTGACGATCTGCTGCTCGTCGGTGAAGTCCTTGCCGGACAACTCGTTCACCTGCGCCACGAGCGCCGGCCATCCGCGCAGCATGGCCAGCATCTGCTGGAGCGGGGAATTGGCCGCCGGCGGGGTGATCAGGCCGGTGGTGTTGGCCGGCGAGATCAGCCAGTTCCGCAGGTTCTGCAGATCGGCGAGGACGTCGCCGACGGTACGGCTCGTCGAGCCGGTGTTGCCCACGAGCTTGTCGTTCTGTTCCATCTCGTTCTCCGGTTTCGTCGGGGCGATCAGTCCGATCGCGGTGAGATAGCGGCGGAACAGCGGGGTCTGGTCCCGGCCCGCTTTGGTGGAGTCGCGGAAGAAGCTGATGTGGGTGTGGAACAGGTGGCTGCTGTCGCCGCTGGTGCGCTTGCCCAGCCGGTCCCACCGCCGCACGGTGCGGCCGTCCGCGGAGTAGATGACCTCCCGGATGTCCCGGGAGTCGGCCGCGTTCGCCGCGCACTGCGCCACCAGCCAGGTGGAAAACGTCCGCAGCGTGTGCGTGGCGCCGCCGGAACGGACCGAGAACGTGCCGACGTCAAGCGCGGAGGCGTAGAGCGTCAAGCCGGAACGGTCCCGGGTGGACTCCACCACCGAGTAGTCGTTGGCGACGATCCGGTCCGAGCCGCAGTGGTAGCCGCCCCGGTGACTGGCGTCGCCGACGATGCCGACCTCCGCGGGTTCGAGATCGGCGTCCCGGACGGCGTTCTTGTCGACGTTGAGATAGGCGAGTAACAGGGTGCGGACGGCCAGCAGGTTTGCCGGGGCCGACGTCATGGCAGATCCCCTTTCCGATCGATGATCGGCAAGGGCACGACAATCACGAAACGTGACGAGGTGCGATCTGCGGACGTGCCCCTGCCGGACGACTGCACAACAACGGGCACTTGCTGCGAGCCTATCCCCCATTACGGGAAAAGCCCAGCTCAGGAGCAATATTTCGCGATTATCAGACCGGTGTGGACGGCGACGACCTGAGCGGCAGCAGCAATGCCGAAGGGTGCTCGCGACCGCACAACACCTCCCGCCATCCGGCACGCAGCGTCACGGCTGTGCCGAGTGGCTCCCCGGTGCCCGGGTTGCGCGCGTACCGCGGGTGGGCGCCGCCGGAGACCTGCACGCGCAGCCGGTGTCCGGGCGCGAACCGGTGGGCGGTCGGCCAGAGCGCGACCGGCACCCGCACCACGCCGGACCCGTCGCGCGGGAACCGGCCCGGTTCGACGCGGACCAGGCCGTCGCAGACGTTCCAGGAGCGCCCCCGCCGGTCCACGTCGCACAGCCGCACGAACACGTCCAGGTAGGACAGCTCGCTGCGCAGGTGGATCTCGGCGTGCACCGGCCCGACCACCTCCACCGGCTCGCGTACCGGGTCGCTGGTGTAGGTCAGCACGTCCGGGCGGGACTCGACCGGACGGTTGTCCACCGCGCCGGCCCGCTGCGCGACGAGCAGCGGGCCCCCGAGCGACGGGGTCGGGTCGGCCGGGTCGTAGCGGATCCGGTCCGGCGGGCCGTCGTCGGGCGGCCCGGGCGCCAGGCCACCACCGGGTCGCAGGTGCCAGCGGATCGGCGTGGCGGGCGGTGGCCAGTCCGGCAGGCCCCGCCAGCCGCCCCCGACGCCGCCGACGTGCACCCGCACCGGCGCGCGGGCCGGCGCGGGCCGTCCGGCCAGGTGCTCGTCGAACCAGTCCAGCCCTTCCCGCAGGGACGCCACGAGCAGCCCGGGGCTGCCGTGGGTCCACGGGCCGACGGTCAACCTCGGCCGGGCCCCGGCGGCCCGCAGCCGGGCGTAGTCGTCGAGCTGGGCCGGGAGGAAGATGTCCTGCCAGCCGCTGACCATGGCGACCGGCGCGCGGACCTCGGTGATCCGGTCGCCGAACACCCGGGCCCGCCAGTAGTCGGCGTCCGGCGTGTGGTGACGCAACCACTCCTGGAAGAACGGCACGGTGACCCCGGTGGCGACCCGGTCCGCCTCGGCCAGCGGCAGGTGGGTGAGCGCGCGGACGAGCCGGGGCTGGCCGCGCTTGAGCTCCCACTGCCGGGCCAGCCAGGGCACGGTCTGCGCCTGGAGCAGCTCGGCCCAGGTGAGCACCGTGTCCAGCGCGAACGACTCCCCCGCGTACGTCGAGTCGCGGGTGGCCGAGGCGGTCACCACCGCGACCATCGCGCGCAGCTCGTCGCCCGCCTCGGCGGCCACCGCCCACTGCACGAAGCCCTGGTAGCTGGCGCCGAACATGCCGAACGCCCCGGTCCACCACGGTTGGCGGCGCAGCCAGTCGAGGGTGTCCAGGCCGTCGTCGCGCTCGTGCACGAGCGGGGCGAACTCGCCGCCGGAGCCGAAGGTGCCGCGGCAGGACTGGATCACCACGTGGAAGCCCCGCTCGGCGACCAGGCGGCCGAGCAGCCGGATCGGCCCGCCCCGCCCGTACGGGGTGCGGATCAGCACGCAGGCCGCGCCCGGCAGGTCCGGCGCGTAGTGGTCGGTGCGCAACATGGTGCCGTCGCGGACCCGCACCGGGATGTCCCGCCGGACGGCGATCCGCCCGGCGCGGGCGGCGGGCAGCCGCAGCGCCGTCGCGGCGAGCCGGGTGATCAGCCGCACGGTCAGCGGTCGCCTGGTGGTTCGGCCGTGGCGCGGGCGGCGCGCACCTCGTCCCGGTGCGTCCGCATGCTGTGCACCATCTCGCCCAGGAAGCGGTGCACCACGGCAAGCTCGTCGTCGGTGAAGCCGGCCATCACCTCGTCGGTGCGCCGGCCCAGCGGGCCGAAGAAGCTCCGGGCCAGGGCGGCGCCCCGGTCGGCGTAGTGCAGCAGGATCTTGCGGCGGTCGGCGGTGTCCCGGTCGCGTCGGATGTGGCCGGCGCGCTCCAGCCGGTCGACGAGCGCGGTCACCGAGCCGGACGAGAGGTTGAGCACGTCACCGAGCCGGCCGGGGGTGATCGGGTCGCCCACCAGCTCGGCCTCCATCACCGCGATCAGGGCCTGCAGGTCGGTGGGGTTGAGCCCGTGCAGGCCGGCGAACGCGTGCCCGACGTGCTGGGCGTCCACCGAGTAGCGACGCAGGTCGTTGGTGATCTCCGCGACCATCCGCCCCCGCGGATCGTCCCGTCGCCGGTACATGCCGTGCCCCGCCACCGCTCGCCGCCACCTCTTCCCCGGTCCGGTTGCAGCATAAGCCCTTCCCGGATAATCTCGCTCATCAAGATACTCGCCCAGCGAGAAGACATGTGAGGCCCGCAGATGTCCCTGTTCACCCGCGTCGCCCGGGGCCGGTTGGCCGCCTGGCTCACCGTGGTCGCCGCCCTCGTCGTCGGCGCGGTCGTCTTCGGCCTGCCCAAGCCGGACAACCCCGAACCGGTCTCGTCCACCGGTCTGTCCGTCGAATGGCAGTCGACCCAGGTCGAACGCCTCCAGGAACAACTGCCCTCCCACGACGTCCAGCCCGCCCTGGTGGTGGTCAGCCGCGCCGACCGGGCGCCGCTGACCGGCGCCGACCGGACCGCGCTCGACGACACCGCCGGTACGCTCGGCGGCCTCGCGGTCGGCGGCCGGGTCGCACCCGCCCAGCTCTCCCCCGACGGCACCGTGGCGCTCGTCGCCGTGCCACTGTCCACCGCCGGTGGGCAGGAGGCCGTGGTCGACGAGGTGGGCAAGGTGCGCGACGCCGTCGCCGGACTGCCCGACGACCTGACCGTCGAGGTCACCGGCGGGCCGGCCTTCACCGCCGACCTGAGCCAGGTGTTCGAGGGCGCCGACACCACCCTGCTGCTGGTCACCGCCGCCGTGGTGGCGCTGCTGCTGCTCGTCACCTACCGCAGCCCGTTCCTGTGGCTGGTGCCGCTGCTGGTGGTGGCCGCGACCGAACAGATCACGCTGCGGGCCGTGGACACCATCGTGCCCGCGCTCGGCATCCACCTCCAGGCCGGCCAGGTCACCGGCATCGCCAGCGTGCTGGTCTTCGGCGCCGCCACCGACTACGCCCTGCTGCTCATCGCCCGCTACCGGGAGGAGCTGCGCCGCGAGGAGAACCGGTTCGCCGCCATGCGCGCCGCCCGGCGCCGCACCGCCGAGCCGATCCTGGCCAGCGGCGGCACGGTCGTCCTCGGCGTACTCACGCTGTTGCTGTCGGAACAGGAGACCAACCGGGCGCTCGCGGTGGCGTGCGCCACCGGCGTGGTGTTCGCGATGCTCTCCGCGCTGTTCGTGCTCCCCGCCGCGCTGGTGCTCTTCGGCCGCGGCCTGTTCTGGCCGTTCGTCCCGCGCGTCGGCGGACCCGTCCGGGAGGGCCGGCTCTGGGGCCGCCTCGGCGAGCTGGTCGCCCGCCGGCCGCTGCCGGTCGCCGTGCTGGCCACCCTGCTCCTCGCCGGCCTCGCCCTGGGCGGCCTGGGCATCCGCACCGGCCTGTCCGAGACCGAGCAGTTCCGGGCGCGGCCCGAGGCGGTCGCCGGCGCGGAGACCCTGGCCCGGGCGTTCCCGGCCGGCAGCACCCAACCGGTCGCCGTGCTGACCAACCCGGGTGCGGCCCCGGCGGTGCTCGCCGCCGCCGACGGGGTCGACGGGGTCGCCTCGGCCCGGCCGGGCGCCGCCGGCGACCGGGTCGCCCAGGTCGACGTGGTGCTCGCCGCCGAACCCGGCATCGCCGCCTCCGACCGCGCGGTGGTGGCGCTGCGCGACGCGGTGGCCGCCGTACCGGACTCCGCGCCACCCACGGTCGACGGCGCGGACGCCCCCGACGGCGCCCTGGTCGGCGGCGCGGTCGCCGCCACCTACGACTCGAACCAGGCCAACACCAACGACCTGCGGCTGATCCTGCCGATCATCCTGCTGCTTGTCGGCGCCGTGCTGGTGCTGCTGCTGCGCGGCCTGCTCGCGCCGCTGCTGCTGGTGCTGACCGTGATCGCGTCGTTCTTCGCCAGCCTCGGCGCGGCCTGGCTGCTCTTCGACCACGTGCTGGACTTCCCGGCGCTGGACAGCGGCGTGCTGCTGCTCGCGTTCGTGTTCCTGGTCGCGCTCGGCGTCGACTACAACATCTTCCTGGTCACCCGGGCCCGGGAGGACGCCCGCCGGGCCGGCACCCGCGACGGCATGCTCTCCGCGCTGCGGGTCACCGGCGGCGTCATCACCAGCGCCGGGGTGCTGCTGGCCGCCGTCTTCGCGGTGCTGGGCGTGCTGCCGCTGATCACGCTCACCCAGATCGGCATCATCGTCTGCGTCGGCGTGCTGCTGGACACGCTGCTGGTCCGCACCGTGCTGGTGCCGGCGCTGGCGTTCCTGCTCGGCGACCGGTTCTGGTGGCCGGGACGGATCACCCGCGAGCCCGGGACGCCCGACGCGCCCGCCGGGGCGGCCGGCGCGCCGGCCGAGCCGGTCACCGCCCGGGACTGACCCGACAGCCGGGGGCGGCGGACCCGCCGCCCCCGGCCGGACCGGGCCGGTCAGAACGCGAGGCACTCGCAGGTGGTCATCAGCTCACGCACGTTGTAGACGTAGTCATCGTTCGGGATCGTCAACGGCAGCGGCTCACAGGGCGGGTGCCCGCCGTCGTCGCAGTCCGGCGCCACCTTGCCCGGGCCCACGTTGTACGCGGCGATCACCGCGTTCAGCAGGCAGGAGGTCAACGTGGGCGTGCACAGCGAGACGTCGAGCCGATAGTCCGAGCCGAAGTGCGAGTCGCCGATCTTCTTGGTCAGCCAGGCCAGGTAATTGGCGCCGAGCACCGCGTTGTCCCGGTAGTCGTCCACGTCGTAGGTCTTCTCGAACCGGTCGTTGACGAACGTCGCCGTCGGCGGCTGGACCTGCATCAGCCCGACCCCGCTGTCGCAGGCGTAGATGTTGGACTGCCAGCCGCTCTCCTGCCAGGCGGTGGCCTTCACCAGGCTGAGCGGCACCCTGATCTCCGGCGCGGACGACGGCCAGTAGGTCTTCCCGGCCGCGTCGGTCAACGCCTTCTTGACCTGAGCCCTGGTGGCCGCCGTCCCCTTGTAGTGGGGTTTGCAACCGACGACCGGCGGCTTCGGCGCGGGCGGTGCCTTGGTCTCGGTCAACGCCTTGACCGGGCGCCGGGGCGCACCGGGTCGGCCGGCGGTCGGCTTCGCGGACGCCGGAGCGCTGGGGCTGGGCCGGCCGCCCATCGCCTCGACCGCCGGCGGCGCCTCGCTCGGCGCGTCGGCGGGCGCGTCGGCCGGTTCCTCCCCGGGCTCCTCGATCGGCGCGGCAGTGGGCAGATCCGCCGCCACCCCGCGCGCCGGTGGCTCGTCGCCACCGCACCCGGTCACCGCTGTTGTCGCCAGCAACGCCACCACCGTAGCCGCGGCCAACCGGCCGACTCCTCGTCGCATCGGACCTCCCCGTGGTTCCGTCGGCGCACCCTAACAGGGATCGACGGGGCTACGGGGTCCCGGCGACGCCGGTCGGCGCTCCTCCCGCGGCCGGGGCGGACGCTCCCCGGCGACCACCGCGGGCGGACCCGCGTCGTCGCCCACCGCAGGCGGCCCGGGGTCGACGCCCGCCGGGCCGGGCGGACCGGTGTCCTCGCCGGCCACCACCCGCTCCCGGGTCGCCCAGGCGACCACGAACACGGTGGTCCAGGCGACGCCCAGCAGCACCGAGGACACCGTGCCACTGGCCGTGCTCCAGCCCAGATAGAGCCGGGCGCCGGTGACCGCGACCACGCCCGCCGAGGCAGCCGTCCAGACGGCCACGCCGATCGGCCAGCGGGCCCCGCGCGACAGCAGCCAGGCAAGCGTGCCGAAGCTCGCCGTCACCACCACGTTCTGGGTGGGGAACAGGTCACGGACCCGGTGCGGGCCGGTCAGGTCGGCGACCACGACCAGCAACACCAGCGGCACTGCGGCACCGACCGTGCCCACCACCGACAACAGGTCCGCCCGCCACGGCCGGTGCCGCCGGGCCACCACCGCCGCCACCACGGCGACCACGGCGATGAGCACCCAGCCGCGCAGCACCGACAACGCGGCCAACGCCGCGTCGACCACCCCGGGGGTACGCCGGGCGGCGAACCAGTCGGCGATCAGCCCGTCGAGCACCCCGAGCCCGCTGTGCCGGACCACCGCCTCCAGCAACGCGGCCACCGCCAGCCCCGCGCCGAACAGCAGCGCCAGCCCCAGCGCCAGGTTGATCAGCAGCGTCCACAGCGGGCCGACCCGCATGCCGGCCAGGAAGAACAGCACCCCGTACCGGGCTCGCAGCCAGCGCAACGGCGGCACCCCGGCGGCACGCGCGGCAAGCGCCCGGGCGGGATCCGGGTTGCGCCCGAGCCACCGACCGGCGAGCACCACGCCGAGCAGGCACGCCAGCAGCACCAGCACCGCCCCGGTGGCGCGGCCCAGCAGCTCGGACACCCGCGCGTAGGACTCGCCGGCCAGATAGCCGGCGAGCACCGAAGCCCCGACCCAACCCACCACCCCGGCCAGGTTCCACGGCGCGAACCGCCGGTACGGCAACCCCGCCGCGCCGGCCAACCGGGGCGCCAGCGTGCGGGCGAAGGCGACCCAACGGGCGGCCAGCACGCCACGGCCACCCAGCCGGTCCAGCAGCTCCTCGGCACGCCGCCACCGGTGCGGCCCGATCCGCGCGCCGAGCCCGGAGGCGCGCAACCGGGGGCCGTACCGCCGGCCGGCCCGGTAGGCGAGTGTGTCTCCGATCACGGCGGCGGCCACCATGACCGCAAGCGTGGGGGCGAGCCGTAGCGTCCCCGCGTACGCTAGGAAGCCGACCAGCAGCAGGGTCGCCTCGCCCGGCACCAGCAGCCCGAAGATCACCGCGGTTTCACCCGCGACGATCGTCGCGGCGACCAGGTAGATCAGCAGGGGCGGCAGCTCCTGCAGCCAGTTCAGCAGGTCAGGCATTCGGCACCCCGCACGGGAGTCAGCATGCCAGTCGCTGGAACGGTCGGCACAGCACTTTCGACACAGATCCGGGCGATCTCGGGGTGACCCCGAGGCGTGCCCCGGCAACCGCAGACAGGAGTATGGAGGGTATGCAGCTTCGCACCGACCTCCGCAACGTCGCCATCATCGCCCACGTCGACCACGGCAAGACGACCCTGGTCGACGCCATGTTGCGGCAGGCCGGCGCCTACGGCGCCCGCGGCGAGAACACCGAGCGGGTCATGGACTCGATGGACCTCGAGCGGGAAAAGGGCATCACCATCCTCGCCAAGAACACCGGCGTGCGGTACCTGCCGGCGGACGGCGACCCGGTCACCATCAACATCATCGACACCCCCGGCCACGCCGACTTCGGTGGTGAGGTCGAGCGCGGCCTGACCATGGTCGACGGCGTGGTGTTGCTCGTCGACGCCAGCGAGGGCCCGCTGCCGCAGACCCGGTTCGTGCTCCGCAAGGCGCTGCGCGCCCGGCTGCCGATCATCCTGGTGATCAACAAGGTGGACCGTCCGGACGCCCGGATCAAGGAGGTCGTGGACGACACCTACGAGCTCTTCCTCGACCTGGACGCCGACGAGGAGCAGATCGACTTCCCGATCGTCTACGCCTGCGCCCGCGACGGCATCGCCTCGCTCACCCAGCCGGCCGACGGAGCGGTGCCGGACGACAGCAGCAACCTGGAGCCGCTGTTCCGCACCCTGCTGGACACCATCCCGGCACCCGCGTACGACGAGGGCGCGCCACTCCAGGCGCACGTCACCAACCTCGACGCCTCGCCGTTCCTGGGCCGCCTCGCGCTGTGCCGGGTCCGGCAGGGCACGATCAGCAAGGGTCAGACCGTGGCCTGGTGCCGCACCGACGGCAGCACCCAGCGGGTCCGCATCTCCGAGCTGCTGATGACCGAGGGCCTGGAGCGCAAGCCGGCCGACTCGGCCGGACCGGGCGACATCATCGCCGTCGCCGGCATCCCCGAGATCATGATCGGCGAGACGCTCGCCGACGCGGAGAACCCGATCCCGCTGCCGCTGATCACCGTGGACGAGCCGGCCATCTCGATGACCATCGGCACCAACACCTCGCCGCTCGTCGGCCGGGTCAAGGGCGCCAAGGTCACCGCGCGGATGGTCAAGGACCGGCTCGACAAGGAGCTGATCGGCAACGTCTCGCTGCGGGTGCTGCCCACCGAGCGCCCGGACGCCTGGGAGGTGCAGGGCCGCGGCGAGCTGGCCCTGGCCATCCTGGTCGAGCAGATGCGCCGCGAGTCCTACGAGCTGACCGTCGGCAAGCCGCAGGTGGTCACCAAGGAGATCGACGGCAAGACCTGCGAGCCGGTCGAGCGGCTGACCATCGACGCCCCGGAGGAATACCTGGGCGCGATCACCCAGCTCCTGGCCACCCGCAAGGGCCGGATGGAGCAACTGGTCAACCACGGCACCGGCTGGATCCGGATGGAGTGGCTGGTGCCGGCGCGCGGCCTGATCGGCTTCCGCACCGAGTTCCTCACCGACACCCGCGGCACCGGCATCCTGCACCACGTCTTCGAGTCCTACGAGCCGTGGTTCGGCGAGCTGCGCACCCGCAACAACGGCTCGCTGGTGGCCGACCGGTCCGGCGCGGTCACCTCGTTCGCCATGATCAACCTCCAGGAGCGCGGCCAGCTCTTCGTCGAGCCGACCACCGAGGTGTACGAGGGCATGATCGTCGGGGAGAACTCCCGCTCCGACGACATGGACGTCAACATCACCAAGGAGAAGAAGCTCACCAACATGCGGGCCTCGACCTCCGACGAGACCGAGAAGCTGATCCCGCCGCGCAAGCTGTCGCTGGAGCAGGCGTTGGAGTTCTGCCGCGAGGACGAGTGCGTCGAGGTCACCCCGGTCGCGGTACGCATCCGCAAGGTGGTGCTGGACCAGACCCAGCGCGGCCGGATGGCCGCCCGCCGCAAGCACGCCGGCTGACCATCCCGCCCCACCCACCCCACCCGGAGCCCGGCCCGCCCTCAGCAGGCCGGGCTCCCCCGTCCCCACCCCCGTCGATCATGAACTTAGCGGCAACTAAAGAGATCAAACCCGACGTCAACTTCATGATCGCCGCCGCAGGGCCGCGGGGCCGGGGACGGCTCGGGTGGGTGGGGGTCAGTGGGGTCTGGTGGCCTGGAGGGCCAAGATGTCGGGGACGGGACCGGAGCCGGACTCCACCACGCGGTCGAGGACCAGGCCGGCGGCGGTGACGGCGGTGAGCAGGTCGGCCAGGGGCAGGTGCCACGCGCCGACCCGGGCCCGCACACCTGTGGCGTTCCACGACCGGAACGTGCGCTCCCGCTCGGCGTACCCGCCGTCGATCACGATGCGCTCCGGGTCGGACCGGTCGGCGAACGCGCCGCAGAAGCACGGATGCAACCCGACGTGCACCAGTCGGCCGCCCGGCGCCAGCACCCGCGCCGCCTCGGCGAGCGCCACCGGATAGTCAGGCATGTCGGTGTGCGCCAGCACGCACACGGCGGCCGGCACCGCGCCGTCGGCGAGCGGCAGCGCCGTCGCGTCGGCCCGGGCCACCGGCAGCCGGGCCCGGGCGTGGCGTAGCTGCCCGCCGGACAGGTCCACGCCCACCGGCGTCCAGCCCAGCCGGCGCAGCTCGGCCGCGTGCGCCCCGGTGCCGCAGCACAGGTCCAGGCACTGCCCGGCGCCGCTGCCCAGCAGCTTCGCGAGCACCGACCGGACCCGGTCCATGTACGGCCCGGACAGGTCGGTGGCGTACTCCTCGTACCAGTCCGCGATGCCGTCGTACAGAGCCGTCGTCATTCCCGCACGCTAGCCCCGGGCACCGTGATGCCGCAGCCCCACGCCCGCCCGGACGATCCGCTACCGTCGGCCCATGATCTGGGACGAGCTCGACGCGCATCTCGACCAGGTGTCCGGCACCGTCTCCGCGTACGTCGGGCGTCCCGGTGCCCGGCCCGCCTGGACCCGGCGCGCCGACGTCACCCACTACGCGGCCAGCACCATGAAGGTCGCCGTGCTCGTCGCGCTGCACCGGGCCGCCGAGTCCGGCCGGCTCGACCTGGACGCGCCGGTGCCGGTACGCAACACGTTCGACTCCGCCCTGCCCGGCGCGCCCCGCTTCGCCAACAACCGCGACTACGACAACGACGAGGCGGTCTGGGAGCGGATCGGCGGCACCGCGCCGCTGCGCTGGCTCGCCGAACGGATGATCGTGCGCTCCAGCAACCTGGCCACCAACCTCTGCATCGGCCAGGTCGGGCTGCCCGCCGTCGCCCAGGCGTGGACGCTCGCCGGCGCCCGGCACAGCGTCACCGGCCGTGGCATCGAGGACTTCGCCGCCCGCGACGCCGGCATCGACAACCTGGTCACCGCCGCCGACCTGGCCGCCCTCCTCGGCGAGCTGGCGCTCGGCACCGACCGGCCCCGCCCGCTCGCGTCACCGGCCGGCTGCACCGCCATGCTCGACGTGCTCGTCGCCCAGGAACACCGCGAGGACCTCGCCGCCGGGCTGCCCGACGGCACCCGCATCGCGCACAAGAACGGCTGGGTACGCGGCGTCCGCCACGGCGCCGGCGTGGTGTTCCCCGACGACGCGCCGCCGTACGCGATCGTCGTGTGCACCACCACCGACCCGGCCGGCGGCGGCGCGGACCGCGGGCAGGTCGAGGACGACGCCTGCCAGTTGATCGCGCACGTCTCCGCGCGGGTGTGGGACGCCCGGCGCGACCTGGCGGGCTGATGCCTACTCCAGCACCCGTTCCCGCAACGCGGCCCGCACCTCGTCGGTCACCCCCAGGCCGTCGCCCAGGTACGCCTCGAACGACCCGTACCCCTGGCGCACCTCGTCGTACGCGGCGTCCAGGTATTCCGGGCGCACCTCCAGCAGCGGCCGGGCCGCCGCCGGGTCGAGGTCCGGCCGGCGCTTCGTCATCGCCGCCAGCAGCACTTCGCGCAGGCTCTCGGTCAGCTCGTTGTGCCGCAGGTAGTCGGCCCGGATCGCCGGCTCCGACACGCCCAGCGCGGTCAGCAGCACCACCGACAGCCAGCCGGTGCGGTCCTTGCCGGCGGAGCAGTGGAACAGCAGCGGCAGGTTCGCGTCGTCGGCGGCCAGCCGCACCGCCGCCCCGAACCCGGCCCGCGCCGGCTCCCCGCTGACGAACCAGCGGTAGATCGCGGTCATCGCCCCCGGCATGCCGTCGCGGGCCAGATCCGCGTACGCGTCCAGGTCGTGTCCCTGCAACACCGCCGACACGTACGTGAACACCGGGTGGGCGGCGTCGTAGACCGGCAGGTGCACCACGCGGGGCTCACCCACCAGCCGGTCCGGCGGCGCCACCGCCTGCTCCTCGGCGGCACGCAGATCCACCACGCACGCCGGGGCGAGCTTGCCCAGCACCGGCAGGTCGTCATCGGTCAGCCGACCCAGCGCCGCGGCGCGGACGAGCCGCCCGGCACGGACCCGCCGCCCGTCGGTCGTCGGCAGCCCACCCAGGTCACGGGCGTTCGGCGCGCCCACCAGCTCCCAGTTCCGCCCGGTCATCGGCCCTCCCCTGCTCGCCGCCAGTTGCCGATAGGGTGCCCCACATGACGATCACGGCGGTGCGCACCCACCGGCTCTCGGCACCCTTGCACACCCCGTTCGTCACCGCACTGCGGAGCACCACCACGGTGGAGACGCTCATCGTCGAGGTGGTCGACAGCGACGGGCGGACCGGGTTCGGCGAGGCCCCGCAGGTCTGGCAGGTCACCGGCGCGTCGATCGGCGGCGCCGAGGCGTGCGTACGCGAACTGCTCGCGCCGCTGCTGACCGGACGCGATCCGGACGACCTCCGGGCCCGGTGCGCGCAGGTGCGGGGCGCGGTGGTGGGCAACGAGTCGGCGAAGGCGGCCGTCGACGTGGCGCTGCACGACCTGGCCGCGCGGCGGCTCGGCGTACCCCTGGTGCGGTTGCTCGGCGGCACGGCGCTGCGCGTCCCGACGGACGTCACGCTTGCCGCCGGCGACGCGGTCGACCTGGCCACGGCGGCCGGCCGGCGGCGCGCCGAGGGTTTCACCGTGCTGAAGCTCAAGGTCGGCACCGACGCGGGCGGCGACCTGGACCGGGTCCGCGCGGTGCGCGCCGCCGTCGGCCCGGACGTGCGGATCCGGCTGGACGCCAACCAGGGCTGGACGCCGCGTGAGGCGGTCCGGGTGATCCGGGGCATCGAGGACGCCGGGCTCGACGTGGAGCTGGTCGAGCAGCCGGTGCACCGCCGCGACCTGGACGGGCTGGCCTGGGTCAGCGACCGGGTGGGTGTGCCGATCCTCGCCGACGAGTCGGTCTTCGACGTGCGTGACCTGGTCGAGGTGATCCGCCGCCGGGCCGCCGACATGGTCAACGTCAAGCTCGCCAAGTGCGGCGGCCTGCAACCGGCCCGGACGCTGCTCGACCTGGCCGCCGCGCACGGTATGGGGACGATCGTCGGATCCATGATGGAGGGTCCGATCGGCGTGGGCGCGGCGGCCAGTCTGGTCGCCGCCGGCGGCACCACGGCCGTGTCGGACCTCGACGCCGCCTGGTGGCTCGCCTGGTCGCCGGTCACCGGCGGCATCCGGTACGAGGGCGCGAGCGTGCTGCTGCCGGACGCGCCGGGTCTCGGCGTCGCCGACGTGAGTGAAGCTAAGGTTCAGCAGCGTGGTTGAGTGTCGTTGGATTTTTTCATAGGGTCGCCCACAGGAGCGTGGGAGGAGGGGTGCGGATGGCGCCTCAACCGGGCCACCAGGCCGTCGTACGGGTCTCGGTGGCGACCCTGTGGACCACCCCGGAGGCGGTCCGCCCGATCGACGGACCCGCCCGGTCCGACCTGCCCGACATCGCCACCTGGGTCGCCGGGATGGACCGCGACCAGCGGGTCGGCGACTGCGTCCTGACCCAACTGCTGCTCGGCGAGCCGGTGCGGGTCACCGAGACCCGGCCGGACGGCTGGGTGCGGGTGCTCGCCCTCGGACAGCCCGCCGCCAAGCTGGACGTCCGCGGCTACCCGGGCTGGATGCGGGCCGCCCACCTGACCGCGCCCGCCGACGCCGAGCCGTCCGCCACCGCGCTCGTGGTCGACGTCGACCACGCCACGCTGCACGACGCCGCCGGCGGGCCACCGGTGCTCACCGGCGTGGTCCTCGGCACCCGCCTCGCCTCCGCCGGGCGCCCGGCGGACGGCTGGCGGCCGGTCCGGGCGCCCGGCCGGGCCGAACCGCTCTGGGCCCCCGAGGGCGACCTGGTGCCGCTGCCCGCCGAACGACCCGAGGCCAAGGAGATGCTCGCGGTCGCCGAGCGGCTGCGCGACCTGGCCTACGTCTGGGGCGGCCTGTCCACCGACGGCATCGACTGCTCCGGGCTGGTCCACCTGGCCTGGCGGCGGTACGGCGTCACGCTCCCCCGCGACGCCGACGACCAGGCCGAGGCGACCACCCCGCTGGCGCTGGGTGAGGAACGCCCCGGCGACCTCTATTTCTTCGCCCACCCCGGCCGGCGCATCCACCATGTCGGCGTCGTCTCGGCCGAGCCGCACGGCGACCGACGCCGGATGTTGCACGCCTGCTACCTCACCCGCCGGGTGGTCGAGGAGGAACTGCCCCCGGCCCGGGTGGACACCCTGGTCGGCGCGCACCGCGTCTGACCGTCGGGTGTCGCCCCCGGCCGGCGGGAACGGCACCCGACGAAACGGTCAGCGGCGGGCCTCGGCCAACTCCCGGCGTCGGTCCCGCGACGACTTGGCCAGGCTCGCCACCGTGGCCACGGCAAGCGTGCCGAGGATGACCGTCAGCGAGAGCCAGATCGGGATGTGCGGCGCCCAGGCCACCGGCTCGCCGCCGTTGAGGAACGGCAGGTTGTTGTCGGCGAGCGCCTCCAGGACCAGCTTCACCCCGATGAAGCCGAGCACCACGGCCAGCCCGTAGCTGAGGTAGATCAGCCGGTCCAGCAGGCCGCCGAGCAGGAAGTAGAGCTGCCGCAGCCCCATCAACGCGAAGACGTTCGCGGTGAAGACCAGGTACGGCTCCTGCGTGATGCCGAAGATCGCCGGGATCGAGTCGAGCGCGAAGATGAGGTCGGTGGTGCCGATCGCGATCATCACGATCAGCATCGGGGTGAACAGCCACCGTCCGTTCTCCCGGGTGGTCATCCGCGCCCCGTCGAAGTCCCGGGACAGCGGGAGCGCCTTGCGGCTCCACCGGATCAGCACGTTCTCGCTGAACTCGTCCTCGTCCGGCTCACCCTGCCGGGCCAGGTTCACCGCGGTGTAGATGAGGAACGCGCCGAAGATGTAGAACACCCAGGAGAACTGGGAGATCAGCGCGGCGCCGGCCGCGATGAAGCCGCCGCGCATGACCAACGCCAGCAGGATGCCGATGAGCAGCACCTTCTGCTGGTACTGCCGGGGCACCCCGAACCGGCCCATGATGATCACGAAGACGAAGAGGTTGTCCACCGAGAGGCTGTATTCGGTGAGCCAGCCGGTGTAGAACTGCCCGGCCACGCTCGGCCCGGCGGTCACCCAGAGCAGCACGCCGAAGAGCAGCGCCAGAGCGACGTAGAAGCCGACCCACAGGCTCGACTCGCGGACGCTCGGCTCGTGCGGGCGGCGGCCGATGATGAACAGGTCAGCCATCAGGACCGCGATCATCGCGGTCAGGGTTACCGCCCACACCAATGCGGACACGTTCAAATCCATCCTCCGGCAGACACGCAGCGTCGGGCACACCGTACGCCGGGTGCGGGCCGGGGTGCGTCAACGCTGACTGTGGTGACTGTCGGAGGTCTCTTCCGCCGACGCCCTTGCGGGAGCCGACCGACGGAGCCGGGTCGAGCTGGCGCTCTTCCGTGCTGACGACTCCGTCGCGGGGGAATACTCCCCTCCTCGGCCGCCATTCTTCACCATCCCGCCCGCCTGGCGCATCTCCGGACGCCCATCAATCGCTGTCAGGTGCCCCGCATCACCACCCGCAGCGCATCCTAGGAGGCTAGCTTTGAATATGCCGTCGGGTCGGCGGGCAGCACCGGATCGGCGAACGACCAGCCGGCCGCGAGCACGGTCTCGACCGCGGCGACGGCGGTGGCCAGGCGCTCCTCGTGCGCCCCGCGCAGCTCGACCACCGGCACCCCGCACCCGGCCAGCTCCGCGCGGAACCGCCCGGTCATCCACGCCCGCAGGTGCTCCCCGTCACGCAGGCCGTCGTCGGCGAAGGGCACCCCCTCGTGGTCGGTGAGCAGGTAGAGCGCCGGCCGGCGGGCCGCCGCCCGCACCTCCGCCGAGGACGAGCCCAGGTAACGCTCCTCCCAGACCGCGGTGGCCCGGGCATCGGTGTCGCAGATCAGCAGCGGGCCGCCGACCCGCGCCGTCGCGTCCTCGGCGGCCTGCTGCTCGCGTACCACCTCGACGAAGTCGTCCCGGTCCCAGGTGACGTCGAAGACGGTGGCCTCCGGCCGGGACCGGCGCAGCACGGCGAGCTTGCGCCCGGTCAGCTCGCGGCCGTACTCGGGCACCCAGGCGGCGCCGAAACGCCGGGCGAGCGCCCGCGCCATGGTCGTGGTGCCGGTGGACTCGGCGCCGACCACCACCACCCGGCGGACCAGCCACGCCCGCACCGGCGGACTCAGCCACCGCCAGTGGGCCGCCGGGTCCGCGCGCACGGCGGTGCCGGAGACCGGCGCGGCCCGCCGCTCCGGATCCACGTCGACCGCGACCGCGCCGAACCGGCGGGCCAACTCCTCGCCGTACGCCTCGGAGGAGAAGACGGCGTCCACCGGCTCGCCGCCCAACGCGTCGGCGAACACCGCGCAGTGCAGGTCCCAGACCGCCGGGTCGGCGTAGTCGACCGGGTGGTCGTCGTAGCGGCCGACGAACCGCACCCACGGGGTGCCGGCGTGAACCTCGCGCAACCAGTCCAGCCGCAGGTCCAGCGGGACCGACTCGCGCCGGGACGGCGCCACCACCACGGTCACCGCGGCGCAGCGGGCCGCGGCGGCCTCGACGAGCGCGTGGTGCCCGGCGTGCGGCGGATAGAACTTGCCGACCACCAGCCCGTGCCGGAACCGCCCGGTCACGCGGCGACCGGGGCCGGCCCGGGCGGCACCGGCGTGGCCGCCGCCCGCCGGCGCAGGTCCGCCCGCCAGGCGCGCAACCCGACCACGCAGAGGGCCAGAAAGATCAGATACAGGCCGCCGGTGAGCCAGAGTCCCTTGTACGCGTAGAGCGGGATGTAGATCAGGTCGGCGGCGATCCACAGCCACCAGCTCTCCACCAGCTTGCGGGTCTGCCCGTAGGTGGCCAGCAGCGACAACGCGGTGGTGACCGCGTCGGCAAACGGGACGGTGGAGTCGGTGGCCCGGTCCAGCAGCGCCCACAGGCCGGCGGTGAGCAGCAGCCCGGCCGCGCCGAGCCCCCACCACTCCCGCCGCCCGGTGCGGGCCACGGTGAGCCGGCCGCGCCGGTCGCCGCCGAAGAGCCAGTGCCACCAGCCGTACACCCCGAGCGCCACGTAGACCAGTTGCAGGCCGGCGTCGGCGTACAGGCCGGCGGTCTGGAACAGCACCATCAGCAGCAGGACGTTGGCGATGCCGATGGGCCAGTTGGCGATGTGCTGGCGGGCGACCAACCAGACGTTGACCACGCCGGTGCCGAAGCCGAGCAGCTCGGCCCAGGTGGTGCCGGCGCCGAACACGGTGAACGCGGTGCCGGTGAGCCAGTCGAGCATCGTGGTCCTCCCCCGCCCGTCGGGTGACACGGTAGGAGGGGCGCGGCCCGCCGGAGCGCCCCCGGAGCGTACCGGTCAGAGCCCGGCGTGAAAGGCTGCGGGCATGGTTCTTGAGGTTGCGCTCATCGACGTGACGCCCGGACACGAGGACGACTTCGCCGCCGCGTACGCGCAGGCGCGGCCGGTCCTCGCCGAGGCGCCGGGGTGCCGCTCGGTGCGGATGACCCGCGGGGTCGAGTCGCCCACCCGGTTCGTGCTGCTCGTCGAGTGGGACTCGGTCGAGGCGCACGACGTGAACTTCCGGCAGACCGAGCGCTTCGGGCGGTGGCGGGGCCTGATCGGGCCGTTCTTCGCCGGCCCGCCGCTCGTCGAGCACTTCGTCGACGTGCCGGCCTGAAGTGTCGTACCCCTCGCGTAACCTTCGCGCGACGCGCGGTCACCGGTCCCGACGGGCATCGGGGGCGCCGGGCCCGGTGGTCGCGCGGCGACCTCACTCCAGCTCGTGCGGGTCCCGCGGCCGGGGCACCGGCGCGACGCCGAGCCGGCGGGTGAGCAGCTCGACCGTCGCCTCCTCGGGCAGCGCTGCCGCGAGCAGCCGCTCGATCACCTGCTCATAGCGGGCCACGTCGGCGTCGGCGACCAGGCGCAGGTCGGTGGTGAGCGTCTCGACCAGGACCGTGCGCGGATCGTCCGGGTCGGGATAGGCATAGTAGGAGAACGGCGCGAGCGGATGCAGGTCGTCGCCGGGCGAGGCGCCGCGGGGCACCACCCGGAGGGTGATGTGCGACCGTTCGGCTAGCGCCAGCAGGTGCCGCACCTGCTCCCGCCACACCTCGGCCGGCAGCCCGTCCGGCTCGCAGGCCCGCTCGTCGAGCAGGGCGGTGTAGTGCGGCGGGTCCGCCCGGACCAGCAGCTCCTGGCGCACCGCCCGGGCCCGGACATCGGCCTCCACGTCCACCTCGCCGGCGAGCGACGCACCGGCCGACACCCGCAGCCGGGCGTACGCGGGGATCTGCAACAGGCCGGGTACGAGCGCCGGCTGGTATTCCACGATGCGCTCGGCGCCGGCCTCCAACTCCGCGTACGCCCGCTGCCGCTCACCCATCTCGCCGAGCGTCTTGGACCAGCCGCGCCCGGTGGCGGCGTCGCGGGCGATGACGATCAGATCCTCCCGCTGGTGCCGTGGCACCTCGTAGACGTCGAGCAGGTCGAGCACGTCGGCCAGGTCGGGCCGGCTCTGCCCCAGCTCGATGCGGGACAGCTTCGACGTCGAGGCCCAACCGAGCCGGGTGCAGACCTGTTCGAGCGTGAGCGACTCCCGACGACGCAGTCGACGCAGCTCGACACCGAGCCGCACTCGCCGGACCACCGGACTTGCTGACAACGGCATGCGCGCCTCCCAGGGTGGGAGCGTACGCATGACCATCACACACGGCAATAGCCTGCTCGCACAGAGCAACATGGAAGTATCGACACGCAGGAATTTCTCAGGGACGGTACGTGCCGAACGACCAGACCATGCCGGCCGGGTCGCGGGCCGCGTAGTCGCGGGAGCCGTAATCGGTGTCGTACGGCGCCCGGACGATTTCCGCGCCGGCTGCCCGGGCCCGCTCGTGGTGCGCGTCGACGTCGTCGACGGCCAGGTAGAGGCGGTAGTCGTCGTCCGCCGGCCGGCTCGCCGGCGCGGGACCCGGACCCACCATGACCAGGTCGTCGCCGTGGCCGAGCTGAGCGTGGCGCACCGCGCCGTCGGGCCCGGCGTGCACCTCGTGGACGGTGAGGCCGAACGCCGACCGGAGGAAGTCGACGGCGGCGTGGACGTCGGGATATCTGAGGACCGGATAGATGCTTCGCATGCCCCCAGTCTGCCGCCGGCCGGGTCAGCCGGGATTGGACGAATGCGATCCGGCCCGGGCCAACGCCGCCGGCGGGGCACCGGCGAACTCCCGGAACTCCCGGGTCAGGTGCGACTGGTCGTAGTAGCCCCACCGGGCCGCCCGTTCCGCCCAGCCCGACCCGTCCGGGTCGGCCGCCGGCGCGGTCAGCACCGTCCGGCCCAGGGTGGCGTACGCCCGCTGGAAGCGCAGCAGCCGGGCGACGGTCTTCGGCGGCAACCCGAACTCTTGGCGGAACCGCACCGCCAGGTGACGACGGGACCAGCCGATCTCGTCGGCCAGCGCGGCCACCCCGACCGCGCCCCCGCTCCCGTCGAGCCGCCGCCAGGCGGCCAGCAGGCGGCCGTCGACCGGGTCGGTGGCCGCCAGCCGGGCGGTCAGGGCGGCGTCGAGGCGGGCGAAGCGCCCCGGCCAGCCGGGCTCGCCGGCCAGCTCGTCGCGGAGCCGGGCCAGCCACCCGGCGACCCGGTCGACCGGGGCCACCCGGTTGGCCAACTCGCCGAGCGGCAACCCGAGCAACCGCCGCGCCGCCGGGGCGGTCAGCAGCACCTGCGCCCCGGTGCCCGTGCCGGCGCCGCGGGTGGCGCACCAACCGTCGAACGGGCCGGCGAGGAACGCGTTGGCGCCGTACGCGCCGCGCCCGGCGGCGCGCGGATCGGTGATGTCAAGCGGGTCGCCCCAGCCGAGGACCAGCACGACGAACGCGCCGGCGACCTCACGGCGCACCACCGGCCCGGGCAGCTCCTCCCGGTAGCCGAGGTAACGGTCCACCCAGGGACGTAGCGCGGGGGCGGGCAGCCCGACCACGGCCTCGGTCAGCATCGCGCCCGCCCGGCCGTCGCGCCGCTCACCGCACCCCGGCCGCGTCCATCCCGCGCAGCTCCTTCTTGAGGTCGGAGACCTCGTCGCGGATCCGCGCGGCCAGCTCGAACTGGAGCTCCCGCGCGGCGGCCAGCATCTGGTCGTTGAGCTCCTGGATGAGGTTCGCGAGGTCGGCCCGGGCCATGCCCTCCCGGGACGGGGTGGCCGCGCCGCCCCGACCGTTGCGGCTGCGCGTCTCCTTGACCGGCGCCTTGCCCCGGGACAGCTGCCGGGCGGCGCCGCCGACCGTGGTGGCCTCGGTGTCCTCCGCCTCGCGGTAGATGTCGTCGAGGATGTCGTGGATCTTCTTGCGCAGCGGCTCGGGGTTGATGCCGTGGGCCTCGTTGTGCGCGATCTGCTTGGCCCGACGCCGGTTGGTCTCGTCGATCGCGGACGCCATCGATGGGGTGATCTTGTCGGCGTACATGTGGACCTGGCCGGAGACGTTACGGGCCGCGCGACCGATGGTCTGGATCAGCGACCGGCCGCTGCGCAGGAAGCCCTCCTTGTCGGCGTCGAGGATCGCCACCAGGGAGACCTCGGGCAGGTCGAGACCCTCGCGGAGCAGGTTGATGCCGACAAGCACGTCGTAGTCGCCCTTGCGCAGCTCGCGCAGCAACTCGACCCGGCGCAGCGTGTCCACCTCGGAGTGCAGGTAACGCACCCGGATGCCGTTCTCCAACAGATAGTCGGAGAGATCCTCGGCCATCTTCTTGGTGAGCGTGGTGACGAGCACCCGCTCGTCCCGCTCGGTGCGCAGCTTGATCTCGTGCATGAGGTCGTCGATCTGCCCCTTGGTCGGCTTCACCACCACCTCGGGGTCGATCAGGCCGGTCGGGCGGATCACCTGCTCGACGAACTCGCCCTGGGCCTGCTCCAGCTCCCACGGGCCGGGGGTGGCGGAGAGGAAGACCATCTGGCCCACCCGCTCCAGGTATTCGTCGAAGCGCAGGGGCCGGTTGTCGGCGGCGCTGGGCAACCGGAAGCCGTGGTCGATGAGCATCCGCTTGCGGGAGGCGTCGCCCTCGTACATGCCGCCGATCTGCGGGATGGTCACGTGTGACTCGTCGACCACGGTGAGGAAGTCGTCCGGGAAGTAGTCGAGCAGGCAGTGCGGCGGGCTGCCGGGCAGCCGGCCGTCGATGTGCATCGAGTAGTTCTCGATGCCGGAGCAGAAGCCCACCTGGCGCATCATCTCCAGGTCGTAGGTGGTGCGCATGCGCAGTCGCTGCGCCTCCAGCAGCTTGCCCTGCCGCTCCAGCTCGGCCAGCCGCTCGCCCAGCTCGGCCTCGATGTCGCGGGTGGCCCGCTCCATCCGCTCCGGACCGGCGGCGTAGTGCGTGGCCGGGAAGATCATCAGGCTGTCGACCTCACGGACCACGTCCCCGGTCAACGGGTTGAGGTAGTAGAGCTTCTCGATCTCGTCACCGAACAGCTCGATCCGGACGGCCAGCTCCTCGTAGGCCGGGATGATCTCCAGCGTGTCGCCACGCACCCGGAACGTGCCGCGCTGGAAGGCCATGTCGTTGCGCGTGTACTGGATGTCGACCAGCCGGCGCAGCAGTTGGTCGCGGTCGAGCTCCTGCCCCACCTTCACCCGCACGGCGCGGTCGAGGTATTCCTCCGGCGTGCCCAGGCCGTAGATCGCCGACACGGTGGCCACCACGATGACGTCCCGCCGGGTCAGCAGCGACATGGTCGCCGAGTGCCGCAGCCGCTCGACCTCCTCGTTGATCGAGGAGTCCTTCTCGATGTAGGTGTCGGTCTGCGGGATGTATGCCTCGGGCTGGTAGTAGTCGTAGTAGGAGACGAAGTATTCCACCGCGTTGTGCGGCAGCAGCTCGCCGAACTCCTTGGCGAGCTGGGCGGCGAGGGTCTTGTTGGGCGCGAGCACCAGGGTGGGCCGCTGCAACCGCTCGACCAGCCACGCCGTGGTGGCGCTCTTGCCGGTGCCGGTCGCGCCGAGCAGCACCGTGTTGCGGTCGCCGCGCCGCACGCGACGCTCAAGGTCGTCGATGGCCGCCGGCTGGTCGCCGGCCGGCTGGAACTCACTGACGACCTGGAAACGACCGTCGAGCCGGGGAATGTCGAGCGCCATGAACCCAACGGTACGCCCGCGGTCCGACACTTCCGGACCGACCACGGACCGTCCCTGACCGGCTTCGATATTCCCATTGTGTGGCTCATCTCACGCGACTACCCTCGTACCGTAGGCCGCTCGCGGCGGCCGACCGGGCCGGTGGCCGCCCCTTCGGGGCCCGGCCGCCCCCGGCGCCAGGGCCGCAGCACCCGGGACGACCGGCGTGCGCGCCCACGGTGGTCGCGCTGAGGCGCTCACCGGCCGCCGCGAGCGCCCCTGCCCATCCCCGTGCTCGCTGATTCACGGAAACAGTGGCCATCCGACGCGGAATGAGCACTCTTTCCGTGAATCAGGGGGCAAGACACGGGAGGGCGCGGGGCGGGTCAGGGGTGCCAGTTGGTGTGCGTGGCCCACTCCTCGGCCCGCAGGTGCTCCTCGTCGAACCACGGATCGTGGAGCGTCGCCGGCTCGGCGCTCTCCGGCGCGGCGGCCGCCAGGTCCCGCTTGACCTGGAGGTAGGCGGATCGCCGGGCCGGGTCGGCGCGGAGGTGGTCCCGCAGCAGCAGCGCGTACCGCCAGCCGGCCGAGCCGGCCGCCCGCAGGTGCAGGAGCACCGGGCGACCCGGGTCCGCGCCGCCGTGCAGCCGCTTCGCCCAGTGCGCCCGGTCGGGGCGGCGCGGCGCGTCCCACCACTCGCCGGGCAGCCGGGGAAAGCCCGCCTCGGCCAGCCGGTCGGCGAGCGGACCGTCCGCCTCCGCCAGCGCCGGCACGGTCAACTGGATGTCGATGACGTCCGGCGCGGTCAACCCGGGCACGGCGGTGGAGCCGACGTGGTCGATCCGGACGTCGTCGCCGGCCGCGTGGCGGATCCGCGCGGCGAGCCGGGCGTACTGCTCGGGCCACGTCGGGTCGGGCTCGGTGAGCGTCGGCGGGTCGACGAGCACCGCGTGCCGTTCGCGGACGTTGCGCTCGTAGGGCAGCAGCCGGTCGCGCCAGAGCGCGTCCACCGCGCCGTGCAGGTCGGCCAGCGGGCCGTCGTTGGTGAGCAGCACGTCCGCCACCGCCCGCCGGCCCGCGTCGTCGGCCTGCGCGGCGATCCGCCGCCGCGCCTCGGCCGGGTCCATGCCGCGGTCGCGGGACAACCGCGCCAGCCGGGTCGGCGCCGCCGTCTGCACCACGAGCACCAGGTGGTACGTCGGCGCGAGCCCCACCTCGACAAGCAGCGGCACGTCGTTGACCACCACCGCGTCGGCGGGCGCGGCGGCGACCAGTTCGGCGGCCCGCGCGCGTACCCGCGGATGGGTGATCCCCTCCAGCCGGCGGCGGGCGGTCTGGTCGCCGAAGACCACGGCGCCCAGGGCGGCCCGGTCGAGCGCGCCGTCGGGGCCGAGGACCCGCTCGGAGAACGCGGCGACCACCTCGGCCAGCCCTTCGGTGCCCGGGGCCACGACCTCGCGGGCGATCCGGTCCGAGTCGACCACGACCGCGCCGAGCGTCGCCAGGCGGCTCGCCACCGCGCTCTTGCCGGACCCGATACCGCCCGTCAGCCCCACCTTCAGCATCGGGACAGTCAACCCGATGGGTGTGCGCATGCCAAACAGGCAGACGACGACCGCGGGCCCCGCCCCCGGCGCTCCGCTGCTGCGGAACGCGGGGACGGGGCCCATCAGTCTGTCGGCGAGTCGGTGCGTCCGTGCGGACGAACCGGCGTCAGCGACCTGTCACTTGCCGCCGGCGAGCTTCTCCCGCAGCGCGGCGAGCGCCTCGTCGGTGGCAAGCGTGCCGGCCGGCTCCTCGGCCTGACGGCTCGGGGCCGACGAGGTCGAGGTCGAGGTGCTGCTGCTGGAGGTGGCGGGCGGAGCCGGGTTGGCCGCGGCCTCGGCGTCGGCGGCGCGGGAGGTCTGCACCTGCTTGGTGTGGGCCTCCCAGCGCTGACGCGCCTCGGCGTACTGGTTCTCCCAGGTCTCGCGCTGCTTGTCGTAGCCCTCGAGCCACTCGCCCGTCTCCGGGTCGAAGCCCTCCGGGTAGATGTAGTTGCCCTCGTTGTCGTACGTGGCGGCCATGCCGTAGAGGGTCGGGTCGAAGTGCTCCTCGCCCTCGACGAAGCCCTCGTTGGCCTGCTTGAGCGACAGCGAGATCCGGCGACGCTCCAGGTCGATGTCGATGACCTTGACCATGACCTCGGAGCCGACCTGCACGACCTGCTCCGGGATCTCCACGTGGCGCTCGGCCAGCTCGGAGATGTGGACCAGGCCCTCGATGCCGTCGTCCACCCGGACGAACGCGCCGAACGGCACCAGCTTGGTGACCTTACCCGGCACGATCTGCTGGATCGCGTGGGTGCGGGCGAACTGACGCCACGGGTCCTCCTGGGTCGCCTTCAGCGACAGCGAGACCCGCTCCCGGTCCAGGTCGACGTCCAGGACCTCGACCTCGACCTCCTGGCCCACCTCGACGACCTCGGACGGGTGGTCGATGTGCTTCCAGGACAGCTCGGAGACGTGCACCAGGCCGTCCACGCCACCCAGGTCGACGAACGCGCCGAAGTTGACGATCGAGGAGACGACGCCCTTGCGGACCTGCCCCTTCTGGAGCTTGTTGAGGAACTCGGTGCGCACCTCGGACTGCGTCTGCTCCAGCCAGGCCCGGCGGGACAGGACCACGTTGTTGCGGTTCTTGTCCAGCTCGATGATCTTGGCTTCGAGCTCACGGCCGACGTACGGCTGGAGGTCGCGCACGCGCCGCATCTCGACGAGCGACGCGGGCAGGAAGCCGCGCAGGCCGATGTCGAGGATGAGACCACCCTTGACGACCTCGATGACCGAACCGCGGACGACGCCGTCCTCGTCCTTGATCTTCTCGATCGTGCCCCAGGCCCGCTCGTACTGCGCCCGCTTCTTGGAGAGGATCAGCCGACCCTCCTTGTCCTCCTTCTGGAGGACGAGGGCCTCGATGTGGTCGCCGACCGAAACGACCTCGGCCGGGTCCACGTCGTGCTTGATCGACAGCTCCCGAGAGGGGATCACGCCCTCGGTCTTGTAGCCGATGTCGAGCAGGACCTCGTCCCGATCGACCTTGACGACGGTGCCTTCGACAATGTCGCCGTCGTTGAAGTACTTGATGGTCTCGTCGATGGCGGCGAGGAAAGCTTCCTCAGAGCCGAGATCGTCGTGCGTGACCTTGTTGGCGCTCGAGGTGGCCTCGATGCTGCTCGTCATGTGGGCGGTTGCTCCGGTCGGATGGGTTGTCACAGCGGGCATGGGTGTCGCGGTGACTCTTCCGCGCCAACGGATCCGTCGCCGGGCACACCGAACGATCGACGCGAGAAGATCATTAGTGGCTCCGGTGACCGCACACCTGCTCCCTGCCGAGGCACACGATCCGCGAGCGCATCGTCTAGCCTACCCGCTGCATTACCACAGCGTGCAAGCCCTCCCGGGTCTCCGCGCCCGCATCCGCTGCGAAAGCGGAGATTTTGCGCGGTAAGGCGCCACGCCTGTCTCGTCCGTCACATCCGTCACACGCCGCCCCGCCCGCACCCCGGTGTCCGACCGGCCCTAGCGTGGACCGGGTGGACGACGACAGGGTGACCCGCCGGCGGGTCGGGGCCGCCGAGATCCGCCGCGCCAACCGCGGCTGGTGGGACACCGACGCCGACGCCTACCAGGCCGAGCACGGCGCGTTCCTGGGCGAGGTCGACTTCGTCTGGTGCCCGGAGGGTCTGCGCGAGGCCGACGCCCGGCTGCTCGGCGACGTCACCGGCCGGCGGATCCTCGAACTCGGCGCCGGCGCGGCCGCCGCCGCCCGCTGGCTCGCCGCCCAGGGCGCCCGGCCGGTCGCCCTGGACCTGTCCGCCGGCATGTTGCGGCACGCCGCGCACGCCGCCGACCGGACCGGGGTACGCGTACCGCTGGTCCAGGCCGACGCGCTGGCCCTGCCCTTCGCCGACGCCGCCTTCGACACGGTCTGCACCGCGTTCGGGGCGATCCCGTTCGTGGACGACTCCGCGGCGGCGATGCGCGAGGTGGCCCGCGTGTTGCGCCCGGGCGGCCGGTGGGTCTTCTCGGTCACCCACCCGATGCGCTGGATCTTCCTCGACGACCCGGGCGAGGGCGGGCTGACCGCCGTGCACCCGTACTTCGACCGCTCCCCCTACGTCGAGCAGGACGAACACGGCGCCGCCACGTACGTCGAGCAGCACCGTACCCTCGGCGACCGGATCCGGGAGCTGGTCGGCGCCGGCTTCCGCCTGCTCGATTTGGTGGAGCCGGAGTGGCCGGCCGGACACAAGGGGACGTGGGGCCAGTGGAGCCCGCTGCGCGGCCGGCTCTTCCCCGGCACCGCCATCTTCGTCACCGAGAAGCCGGCGGGCTGAGCACGTCGCACGCCCGGTGCGACGTCAGCATCGCCGTGCGGCGCTAGGCTCCTCGCATGAGCGCCGCGCCCATCCCGACATCACCTGGCCCCTGGTGTCCGGACCCGATGCGGCAGCAGCGTGCGGACTACACGCTTGACGACCTGCTCAACCTGCCGGACGACGCCCCCCGCGTCGAACTCGTCGACGGAGTCATCCAGGTGACACCCTCCCCCACCATGGGCCACCAGACCATAGTCGGCCTGCTGTGGCACTGGCTTCGGTCCCACGCGCCGATCCATCTGCAGGCGTCCCTGCCCGTCGGCGTTGGGCTCAGCCCCAACACCAGCCGGCAGCCGGACGTGCTGCTGTGCCGCGCCGGGCTGCCAACTGACCGTTTCCGGCTCCGACCGGCGGATGTCGTCCTCGCCGTGGAGATCGTCTCGCCCGGCACCCGGCGGGTGGACCGGTTCGCCAAGCCCGGCGAGTACGCCGCCGCCGGCATCCCGTTCTACTGGCGGATCGAGCAGGAGCCGGTGCACCTCTACGCGTACCGCCTCGGGGACCGGATCGGCCCGGGCGGCGAACGCCAGTACGAGCTGGTGACCGACGGCAGCGAGGTGATCGAGCTGACCGAACCGTTCGACCTCAAGCTGCCGATCGCCGAGATCCGGCCCTGATTCCTCTCGTTACTCGCCCCCGGCGGCGGGTAACCGCACGGCATGGCCGAGCAGGAGTTCCGCGCTGGCGACCACGTCTCCTGGGCCAGCCACAGCGGCCGGGCGCACGGCGTGGTCAAGGAGAAACTGACCGCGCGCACCCACGTACGCGGGCACCCGGTGAACGCCTCCCCGGAGCAGCCGCAGTACCGGATCGTCAACGACGACTCGGGTCGCGACGTCGCCCACCGACCGGAGGTGCTGCGCCGTGAGCCGCAGTGAGGATCCGGAGCAGACGTACCGGGAGTTCACCGACGCGGTGAACATGAAGCCGGCCGAGCTGACCCGCTGGTTGGAGACCGACGAGTCCAAGCACGTCGGCTGGCACAAGCCGGGCACGAAGGGCGGCGAGTCCGTCGGGCACGACTCCGGCCGCCGGATCGTGGACCTGCTGCGCCGCAAGCGCGACCAGCTCACCGCCGCCGACTACAAGCACATGCGCAAGGTGGTCGGGTACGTGCACCGGCACCTGGCCCAGCGCCCGTCCGGCGACGTCCGCGACACGAGGTGGCGCTGGTCGCTGATGAACTGGGGCCACGACCCGCTCAAGGGCTGAGGTCATGCCGCTTGACCCTGCCGCTGACGGCAGGGTCGGAGCATGGCGGTATGACACGCAGGACCCCACGCGTCGTCGTGGTCACCGGTGCGGGCACCGGCATCGGCCGGGCCACCGCGCAATCCTTCGCCGCCGCCGGCAACCAGGTCGTCGCGGTCGGCCGCCGGGCCGCGACGCTGGCGGAGACCGCTGCCGGCCGGCCCGGCATCGTGCCGCTGACCACCGACGTCACCGCGCCGGACGCGCCCGCCCGGATCGTCGACGCCGCCCTCGACCGGTACGGCCGGCTGGACGTGCTGGTCAACAACGCCGGGGTGGCCGGCGGTGGCGCCCTGGCCGACCTGGACGAGGACGCCGCGCGGCGGCAGATGGAGACAAACGTGCTGGCTCCGATCCGGCTGGCGCACGCCGCCGTGGATGCGCTCGCCGACACTCGCGGCGTGCTCGTCAACGTCACCACGTCCGTCGGGTCGCGCGCCTGGCCGGGCGCTTCGGTGTACGCGGCGGGCAAGGCGGCGCTGGACTCGTTGACCCGCAGTTGGGCGGTGGAGCTGGCACCGCGGGGCGTCCGGGTGGTGGCGGTGGCGCCCGGTGCGGTCGACACGCCCATCGGCGTGCACGGCGGCCTGTCGCCCGAGCAACGAGCCGCGATTCGGGACTGGCAGATCGCGCGCACCCCGGCCGGGCGGATCGGCCGGCCCGAGGAAGTAGCCTGGGCGATCCGGCGGCTTTGCGACCCGGAGGCGGCGTTCGTCACCGGCGTGGTGCTGCCGGTGGACGGGGGCGCGGTGGTCGCCTGAAGGGACGGGCGCATGCGGATCGGCGAGGTGGCGAGGGCGACGGGCTGCACGCCTCGTGCCCTGCGGCACTACGAGGAGCGCGGCCTGATCGTCTCGACCCGGGCGATGAACGGATACCGCGAGTACGACCCGGCGGTGGTGACGCGGGTCCGCAACATCCGCCACCTGCTCGACGCCGGCCTGACCCTGGACGACGTCCAGGTCTTCCTGCCCTGCCTGGACGGTGACGTGGCCGCCGCGCCGCCGTCACCGGCCGGGCTCAAGGTCGGCCGGGACCGGCTGGCCGTGTTGAACGCCCGGATCGCCGCCCAGGTCACCGTCCGGGACCGCCTGGCCGCCGCCCTGCACGCCGCAGCACCGCCCCCTCCCTCCCCCGTCCCCGGGCGTTGATCAAGGAGTTCGTGTCGTGCTCACGCACGCCTCGCGACGCAAACTCCTTGGTCGACACGGACACCGGGTGGGTGGTGGGTCAGTGGTCGGCGCTGTTCCAGTCGCGGCCCTCGCCGACGGACACCTCCATCGGCACCGACAGCGGGTGGGCCGCGCCCATCTCCTTGCGCACCAGAGCCTCCAGCGCCTCCCGCTCGCCCGGGGCGACCTCGAAGACCAGCTCGTCGTGCACCTGCAACAGCATCCGCGACCGCAGCCCCGCCTCGCGCAGCGCGCCGTCGACGCGCAGCATGGCGACCTTGATGATGTCGGCCGCCGAACCCTGGATCGGGGCGTTGAGCGCCATCCGCTCGGCCATCTCCCGGCGCTGCCGGTTGTCGCTGACCAGGTCGGGCAGGTAGCGGCGGCGGCCCAGGATGGTGGAGGTGTAGCCGTCCTGCCGGGCCCGGGCCACCACCTCGTGCAGGTAGTCGCGGACCCCGCCGAACCCGGCGAAGTAGTTCTCCATCAGCCCGCGCGCCTCCTCGGCGGTGATGCCGAGCTGCTGGGACAGGCCGAACGCGCTCAGCCCGTACGCCAGGCCGTAGTTCATCGCCTTGATCTTGCGGCGCTGGTCGGCGGTGACCGCGCCGACGTCGACGGTGAAGACCGAGGAGGCGGTCGCGGCGTGGAAGTCGTGCCCGGAGTTGAACGCCTCGACCAGCGCGTCGTCGGCGGACAGGTGCGCCATGATCCGCATCTCGATCTGACTGTAGTCGGCGGTGAGCAGGCACTCGTAGCCCTCGCCGACGACGAACGCGCGCCGGATCCGCCGCCCCTCCTCGGTGCGGATCGGGATGTTCTGCAGGTTGGGCTCGGTGGACGACAGGCGCCCGGTCGCGGCCACCGTCTGGTTGAACGTGGTGTGGATCCGGCCGTCGTCGGAGACCGACTTGAGCAGCCCGTCGACAGTCGACTTGAGCTTGGCCACGTCGCGGTGGCGCAGCAGGTGGTGCAGCAGCGGGTGCTCGGTCTGGGCGAAGAGCCACTGGAGGGCGTCGGCGTCGGTGGTGTAGCCGGTCTTGATCCGCTTGGTCTTGGGCAGGCCCAGCTCGGTGAAGAGGATCTCCTGCAACTGCTTGGGCGAGCCGAGGTTGAACTCCCGGCCGACCACCTCGTAGGCGCTCTGCGCGGCGGCCTTCACCTCGGCGGCGAAGTGGGCCTCCAGCTCGGAGAGGTAGTCGGTGTCGGCGGCAATGCCGGTGCGCTCCATGGCGGCGAGGACCCGCATCAGCGGCAGCTCCACCTCGGCCATCAGCCGGGCGGACTGCTCGCCGTCGCGGGACAGCTCGGCGTCGATCGCGTCGGCCAGGTCGAGCGTGGCCCGGGCCTGGAGCATCAGGTTCTGCTCGGCCGCGCCCTCGTCACCGAACCCGTCCAGGGTGAGCTGGCCGGTCTCCGGCGCGTCGACGCGCAGCTCCCGGTGCAGGTAGCGCAGCGCCAGGTCGGTGAGGTCGTAGGAACGCTGGTCGGGGCGGGCCAGGTAGGCGGCGATCTGGGTGTCGCGGGCGATGCCCCGAAGCTCCCAGCCGTGCGCGGCGAACGCCAGCACCGCTGGCTTGCTGTCGTGCAGCACCTTCGGGCGTCCGGCGTCGGCCAGCCAGCCGGCCAGGGCGGCGTCGTCGCCGGCGTCCAGCCGGCTCGGGTCGAACCAGGCCGCCGCGCCGTCGGTGGTGGCGAGCGCCATCGCGGTCACGGTGGCGGTGTGCCGGCGGTTGGGGCCGGTGTCGAGCGTGGCGGCCAGGCCGACGGGCGTGCCGGCCCCGCCGTGGGTGTCCAGCCAGCCGGCGAGCGCGCCCGGCTCGGTGAGCACCTCGCCGGCCAGCTCGAAGCCGGCCTCGGCCTCCGGCTCGACCGCCTCCAGGTATTGGTAGAGGCGGTCCCGCAGGATGCGGAACTGGAGCGTGTCGAAGACCTGGTGCACGGCCTCCCGGTCCCAGCCCTGCCAGCGGGCGTCCTCGGGACGCACCGGAAGCTCCAGGTCGGCGACCAGGCAGTTGATCTCGTAGTTGCGGATCACGTCGGCCAGGCGCTCGCGCAGGCTCTCGCCGGCCTTGCCCTTGATCTCGTCGGCCCGGGCCACCACGCCCTCGACACCGCCGTACAGGTTGATCCACTTGGCTGCGGTCTTCGGGCCGACGCCGGGGACGCCGGGCAGGTTGTCGCTCGTCTCGCCGACGAGCGCGGCCAGGTCGCGGTAGCGGTCCGGCGGGACACCGTATTTCGCCTCGACCGCCGCCGGGTCCATCCGGGCCAGGTCGGAGACGCCCTTGCGCGGGTAGAGCACGGTGACCTGGTCGCCGACGAGCTGGAACGCGTCCCGGTCGCCGGTGGTGATCAGCACGTCCATGCCCTGGTCGCGGGCCTGACAGGCGAGCGTGGCGATGACGTCGTCGGCCTCGTAGCCCGGCGCCTCCACCACCGGCACCCGCAGCGCCGCGAGGACCTCCTTGACCAGGCTCACCTGGCCCTTGAAGTCGGTCGGGGTCTCGCTGCGGCCGGCCTTGTACTCGGCATATCTGTCGGTGCGGAAGGACCGGCGGGAGACGTCGAAGGCGACCACGATGTGGGTCGGCTGCTCGTCCCGGAGCACGTTGATCAGCATCGAGGTGAAGCCGTAGACGGCGTTTGTCGGCTGCCCCGTGGTGGTGGAGAAGTTTTCCACCGGCAGAGCGAAGAACGCCCGGTATGCCAGGGAATGTCCGTCGACGAGGAGCAGGCGCGGCGTCGTAGCTGTCACGGCAGCGACTCTAGTCCGTACGCCCGACAAGCCGGGCCCGGCCGCACCGACGACGGCGGCCGGCCCTTCCCCGGCGTGGGGAGGGCCGGCCGCCGGCCGGTACGACCTCAGGCCACGCCGAGGTACGCGTCCTTGACCGCCTGGTCGTGCAGCAGCTCCTGGCCGGTGCCCTCCTTGACGATCCGGCCGGTCTCCAGCACGTAGGCCCGGTGGGCCCGGGAGAGCGCCTGCTGGGCGTTCTGCTCGACCAGCAGGATGGTGGTGCCCTGCTCGTTGATCCGGGTGATGATCTCGAAGATCTGCTGGATCAGCATCGGCGCGAGACCCATCGAAGGCTCGTCGAGCAGCAACAGCTTCGGGCGGGCCATCAGCGCCCGGCCCACCGCCAACATCTGCTGCTCGCCACCGGAGAGCGTGCCGCCGGCCTGCTTGCGCCGCTCGTGCAGCCGCGGGAAGAGGTCCATGACCATCTTCATGTCCTCGGCGATGCCGGCCCGGTCCCGCCGGGTGTACGCGCCCATCTCCAGGTTCTCGATGACCGTCATGCCGGGGAAGACGCCGCGACCCTCGGGCGCCTGCCCGATGCCCCGGATCACCCGCAGGTCGGCCCGCATCCTGGTGACGTCGGTGCCGTTGAAGACGATCGAGCCCTCGGCCACCGGGCGCAGCCCGGAGATGGCCCGCATGGTGGTGGTCTTGCCGGCGCCGTTCGCGCCGATCAGGGCCACCACCTCACCCTCGTTGACGTGCAGGCTGATCCCGTGCAGCGCCTGGATCCGCCCGTACAGCAGCGTCAGGTCCTTGATCTCAAGCAGCATCGGTCGGCACCCCCAGGTACGCGGCGATCACCTTCGGGTCCTCGCGGACCGTGGCCGGCAGGCCCTCGGCGATCTTCTTGCCGAACTCCAGCACCACGATCCGGTCGGTCACGCCCATGACGAGTCGCATGTCGTGCTCGATGAGCAACACCGTGGTGCCATTGTCGCGGATCTTCCGGATCAGCCCGAGCAGTTCCTCCTTCTCCGCCGGGGTGAAGCCGGCGGCCGGCTCGTCCAGGCAGAGCAGGCTCGGGTCGGTCGCCAGGGCCCGCGCGATCTCCAGCCGGCGCTGCTCGCCGTACGAGAGATTGCGCGCCAGGTCCCCCGCGCGGCGCTCGATACCGACGAAGCGCAGCAGTTCGCGGGCCTTCTCCCGGCCCTCCCGCTCCTCCCGCCAGTGCCGTGGCAGCCGCAGCATCGCGGAGATCACGCTGGTCTTGTGGTGGGCGTCCGCGCCCACCATGACGTTCTCCAGCGCGGTCATCTCCGGGAACAGCCGGATGTTCTGGAACGTGCGGGCGATGCCCGCCTTGGTGATCCAGCTCCGGCGCTTGCCGTTGATCCGCTGTCCGGCGAACCGGATCTCGCCCTCGGTGGGCCGGTAGACGCCCGTCATCGCGTTGAAGCAGGTCGTCTTGCCGGCGCCGTTCGGGCCGATCAGGCCGAGGATCTCCCCCTTGTAGAGGGTGAACGCGACGTCGTTCAGCGCCACCACGCCGCCGAAGCGGAGGGTGACGTGGTCGACCTCCAGCAGCGGCTCGCGACCGGCCGGCGCGGTGTCGCCCGGCGTCGGCTCCACCGGCGTGTCCGAACCGGACTCCGGCGGCGTGCCGACCGTGCTGCGCCCGTCGTCGGCGATGTCCCGCTCGCTCGTCGCGTCGCGCTCGCTGTGCATCTGCGGCTCACTCATTGGGCACCGCCTCCTGGGGAACCGCTTCCTTGCGCCGGTCGGCGAGCTCGGCCGCCCGCCGCCGGTTGGGCACCAGACCCTGCGGCCGGAAGATCATCATGATGATGACCACGAGGCCGAACACCAGGATCCGGTACTCGGCGGCGTCGAACTCCAGCCCGAGGAGGTCGCCGACGCCACGCAGCCACTCCGGCAGGTACCAGGTGACCGCGCCGCCGACGATGGCGCCCTTGATGTTGCCGGCCCCGCCGAGGATCACCGCGGCGAGCACCAGGATGGAACTCTCCAGCACGAACTGGTCCGAGTTGATGAACGTCTGCTTGCCGGCGAAGACCGCGCCGGTCAGGCCGGCCACCGCCGCCCCGATCGCGAACGCCCACAGCTTGTACTTGAACGTGGGCACGCCCATCACCTCGGCGGCGTCCTCGTCCTCCCGGATCGCCACCCAGGCCCGGCCGACCCGGCTGTTGGCCAGGTTCCGGATCAGCACCAGCACGACCAGGATCAGCGTCAGCATGAGCCAGTAGTACGGCCGGGAGTCGACCACCCCGAACAGCGCCTTGCCGTCGCTGCCGCTGCCCGGCGGGTGCGGGATCGCCGGAATGCCCCGCTGGCCCTGGAGAAGGCCGTCCTGGCGGGCCGCGTACAACCGGATCATCTCGGCGAAGCCGAGCGTCACGATGGCCAGGTAGTCACCGCGCAGGCGCAGCGTCGGGCCACCGAGGATCACACCGGAGACCATCGCCACCATCACCGCCAGCGGCACCGCCGCCAGCCACGGCCAGTCCGTGCCGAACCGGCTCTCCGGCGAGGTGAGCAACGCGACCGTGTACGCGCCGAGCGCGTAGAAGCCGAAGTAGCCCAGGTCGAGCAGGCCGGCGAAACCGACCACCACGTTGAGGCCCACGGCCAGCAGCACGAACACGGCGGTGTCGAAGAGCACCCCGGCGAAGTCCGAGCGGGTGGTGTAGAGGGCGAAGTACTCGCTGCCGATCGGGAAGCCCAGGTATTCGTAGAACCACTTGTTCGGCAGGATGTAGAGCAGCACGATCAGCGCCGCGATCGCCGCCCAGCGCACCTGCCTGGGCATGGCGGCCCAGCGGCTCGTGAAGCCCCCGGTCCGCTTCTTGTCCACGGTGGCGGTCATGCGCGCGCCCTCCCGAGAGATTCGCCGAGCAGACCGGTCGGCCGGAACATCAGCAGCACGATCAGCAGCACGAAGCCGGTGAAGTCCTTCCAGTCGCCGCCGAACAGGCCGGCGGCGTAGTTCTCCGCCACCCCGAGCAGCAGGCCGCCGAGCAGCGCGCCGCGCAGGTTGCCGATGCCGCCGAGCACCGCGGCCGAGAACGCCTTGAGCCCGATCAGGAAGCCGACGTTGAACTTGGTGTAGCTGAACCGCAGGTCCCACAGCAGCGCGCCGACGCCGGCCATCAGGCCGCCGAGCACGAAGACCAACAGGATGACCCGGTTCTTGTTGACGCCCATCAGGGCGGCGGTGTCCGCGTCCTGGGCCACCGCGCGGATGCCGCGGCCCAGCCGGCTGCGGTTCACGAACTGGTCCAACGCCACCATCATGACAAGCGTGACGCCGAGGATCACCAACTGGAGGTTTGTCACGTCGGCGCCGAAGACGGTGAACACCGGCTCCTGCGGGATCATCGTCGCCATGCCGAACGGCGCGCGGCTGGTGCCGATGCCGAAGGACTCGGCGAGCACGAACGAGGCGCCGATCGCGGTGATGAGGAAGGCCAGCGGCGGCGCGTTGCGCTTCCGCAGCGGACGGTAGGCCACCAGCTCGACGGTGACCGCCGTGGCGGCCGAGGCGACCATCGCCACCGCGAGACCGGCGACCACCGCCAGGATCAGCGGGCCGAGGGCCGGTGCGGGCGAGTTCTGGTCGTAGCCGAGGGCCTGCCAGGTCCACAGGGCGGTGAAGGTACCGACCATGAAGACCTCGGAGTGCGCAAAGTTGATCAAGCGTAGAACGCCGTACACCAGGGTGTAGCCGAGGGCGATGAGCGCGTAGATAGCGCCCTGCTCCAGCCCGGTGATGGTCAGCGCCGGGAAGTTCCCGAAGAGCTCATCGAAGTTCAAATGGGGGCTCCAACTGTGCGGCCAAGCCGTGCGGCCGGGAGAAACTCACTCCCGGCCGCACGCCTGGTGTCCCGTGACAGGACCGGATGAACCGGTCAGCTCTTGGGGATCTCGATGTCGGGGACGACCTTGCCCGCGTTCACCTTGAACGCCCACACGATGACCTGCGCCGGGTCCAGCTCGCCGGTGGACTCGAACTTGTAGGCCACGCCGGTCGCGTCACCGGTCTTGTCGTAGGACTTGATGAAGCTCAGCAGGTCCGCGCGGGTGCCCTTGCCGTCCTTGATGCCCGCCAGCATGATCTTCGTGATGTCGTACGACACGTCGGCGTAGGTGCCCGGCTCGGCGTTGTCGAACGCGGCCTTGTAGTCGGTCACGAACGAGCCCTTGGCCGCCGTGGCCGGGGCGCACGGGCAGGTCAGGATCGTGCCCTCGGCGACCTGCTGGCCGGCCACCTTGATGAAGTTGGCGTCGTTGACACCGTCACCGGCGACCATCGTGCCCTTCCAGCCCGCGCCCTTGAGCTGCTTGAGCAGCAGGCCGGCCTCGGTGTAGTAGCCACCGAAGAAGAGGACGTTCGCGCCACTGCTCTGGATCTTGGTGACCACTGCGGAGAAGTTGGTCTGCTTGACCTGGATCTTGTCCTCGCCCGCGACCGCGCCGAGGACCTTCTTCACCTCGTCCACCAGACCCGCGCCGTACGCCGACTGGTCGTCCACCACGTAGACCTTGTCGGCCTTCAGCACGTCCTTGATGTAACGGCCGGCGGCCGGACCCTGCGAGGTGTCGTTGCCGACGCCCCGGTGGAAGATCTTCCAGCCCTTGGTGCTCAGGCTCGGCCGGGTGGCCGACGGCGTGATGATCGGCAGGCCGGCCTCGTCGAAGATCGGGTCGGCCACCTCCGACTCACCCGAGAACGCCGGGCCGACGACGCCGACGACCTTGCTGTCGCCGGCTGCCTTCTGGGCCAGCGCCGGCGCCTTGGCCGGGTCACCCTGCGAGTCGTACTCCTCCAGGTTGACCTTGCAGTCCGCGTTGTCCTTGTTGTACTGGTCGATGGCCAGCTTGGTGCCGTTGCGCATGTGGATACCGAGACCCGCGGCGTCGCCGGTCAGCGGGCCGAAGAAGCCGATCTTCAGGTCGCAGGCGGCCTTGCTGCCGCCACCCGCGTCATCACCACTGTCAGCCTTGCAGGCCGCGCCACTGAAAACGAGCGCGCCGATGGCCACACCACCGAGCACCCGTGCGAGCTTCTGCCTCACGGCTCGTACCCTCCTCCGTCCGAAGGCCCGGAAACCACCCAGCGCGAATTGGACCTTGCGAGGGTTGGCCGGACCGACCGCGATCCCGGTCTGGGCCGGGACGTTATCCCACCGGCGGGTGCCGAAGGTAGACCTGAGAAGCGGGGTTGACCTAACCGTTACGTTGAGTGGCCGGATTCACAGCGGTGGTGTAACACACCGGGATCACCGGGGGGACCATCGGACATCCGACACCTGCCGGAAACACCCTGGTGAAAAGCTCAGGCGGGCCGCCACGCCCCCCGCGCCGACCACACCCGCGCCCGCACCCCGTCGTCCACCGACAGCAGGGCGACATCACCCGCCGCCGCCACCGCGACCGACCTGTCGTTACCCCACGGAACCGCCACCGGCAGCGCCACCGGCGACCACCGGCCACCGTCCGGCGAAAACCAGCCCGCCTCCGACGCCACGCCGGCCACCACGGCGAACGCGCCGTCACCCCGCGCCGACAGACCCCAGACCCGACCCGGCCGCTCCGCGCCACCCGGAACGTCGCCACCCGGCCGCCAGTCGTCGCCCTCGGCCACCCACGCGCCCAGGCCGTCGCCCCGCCGGCCCACCGCCACCGCCCGGTCGCCCACCCGGACCACCCGTTGCAGGTCCTGGTCGACGCCACCGCCGGGCAGCACCGCGCGCCGCCAGGCCGACCCGTCCGGCGACGTCCACACCGCCGCGTCCGTTCCGGTACGCCCCGACGGCAGCACCGAGCCCACCATGAGCCACCCCGACCCGGCCGCCGCGCCGTCGGCCACCCACGGCCGGCCCGCCCCGTCCGTGGCCAACCCCGGCACGCCACTCACCAGACGGAAGTCCGACCCGTCCGCCGACACCCACGCGGCCGCGCCGGTGGCCCGGTTCCCGGAGATCAACCAGCCGCCCGGCCCACCCACGACCCGGCCCACGTTCACCGCGTCCGGCCCACCGAACACCTCGAACTCCGCCGGCACCTCCACCAGCGCACCGTCGGCGTCCAGCCGCCAGGTGCTGATCCGGGGGTTGCCGTGCACCCCGCCGCTGCGGCCACCGACCGCCACCGGCCGCCCGTCCCGGCAGCCGACCGCGGTGAGCAGATTCTCCGGGCCGTACGGGCTGCGCGGCACCGGACGCAGCGCGGTCCAGGCACGGGCGTCCACACTCGACCACGCCGCCGGATGCGGGACCCCGTCGGCGTCCAGCACCGCGCCCACCACGAACCAGCGGCCCCCGCAGGCCGCGGCGTCCCGCAACGCCACCCGGCCGGAAAGACCCGACGGGAGCGGCAGATCGACCGGCTGCCAGGCCGGACGCAGCGGCTCGGGCGCGGGGGCGGGCGCCTCGGGCGCCCGGCAGGCAGCCACCAGCGTCACGAGCAGGCCGAGCACCGCCAGCGGACGTCGCATGGCGACAACCGTATCGATCGGAGGCGACGCCGGGAACCGGCCGCCGGGTCAGGAGGCGGGCTGCGCCACCTCGCCGCCGGCGGTCTCGGCGAGGATCCGCTCGGCGACCTCCTTCATGGTCATCCGGTGGTCCATCGCGGTGCGCTGGATCCACTTGAACGCCTCGGGCTCGGTCATCCCGTACGTCGTCATCAGCGCGCCCTTGGCCCGCTCCACGGTCTTGCGGATCTCCAGCCGATCGGTCAGACCGGCCACCTCCGCCTCCAGCGCGGCCACCTCGGAGTAGCGGGACAACGCGATCTCCACCGCCGGCACCAGGTCGCTCTTCTGGAACGGCTTGACCAGGTAGGCCATCGCGCCGGCCGCCCGCGCGCGCTCGACCAGGTCACGCTGGCTGAACGCGGTCAGGATGATCACCGGGGCGATGCGCGCGCCGGCGATCCGCTCGGCGGCGGCCAGCCCGTCCATGATCGGCATCTTGATGTCGAGGATGACCAGATCCGGCTTGAGCTCCTCGGCGAGCTTGACGGCGGTCTCCCCGTCGCCGGCCTCGCCGACCACCTCGTAGCCCTCCTCGACAAGCATCTCGGCCAGGTCCAGTCGGATCAGCGCCTCGTCCTCGGCGATCAGAACGCGCTTGCGCTCGGCATCCGTCTGCATCTCGCCCACGAGCCACTCCCACCATCGATCCCGGCACGGTCACCACCCATGCTCCCGCATGAGCGTAGTCGGGTACAGTTACCCCACCCCGCCGGGATGGTGGAACGGCATACACGGAAGTCTCAAACACTTCTGCCCGAAAGGGCTTGCGGGTTCGAATCCCGCTCCCGGCACTTCTTGTCATACACGTGTTCGAGGATGCTGCTGTGCATCCTCCCGAAATGCGGGCACGAGCCCGCGCCCTTCGCGCCCGGGGTCACAACATCCGTTCCGTGGCCCGCAGCCTCTCCCTGCCCTACACCACGATCTGGCACTGGTGCGTCGACCGGCCCGAACCGGCGATCTTCGGTAGCGCGGTCCGGTGCTTCCGTTGCCGCCCCGGCCAGGAAGGCCCACCCGATC
The DNA here is from genome assembly GCF_027497235.1 of Micromonospora sp. WMMD1128. NCBI lineage: Bacteria > Bacillati > Actinomycetota > Actinomycetes > Micromonosporales > Micromonosporaceae > Micromonospora > Micromonospora sp. WMMD1128. Next base: position 1,617,072 of record NZ_CP114902.1, on the reverse strand, counting down.
AGGCTGCCTACGCCTACCTGCTCGGGCTCTACCTCGGCGACGGACACCTGGTCACCACCGACCGGACACCGGTGCTCCGGATCTACTGCGCCGACGCCTGGCCGAACCTGATCGAGCAGTGCGACGCCGCGATGCGCGCGGTCCCGGCCAACAAGGTGCAGCGCATCCAGAAGCGGGGTTGCGTCGCCGTGCAGAGCACCGCGCTCCACTGGCCGTGCCTGTTTCCCCAGCACGGGCCGGGCAAGAAGCACGAGCGCCCGATTGTCCTCACGGACTGGCAACGGATCATCGTCGAGGCACACCCGGGCCACTTCCTGCGCGGCCTGTTCCACTCCGACGGCTGCCGCTTCGCCAACCGGGTCGTCGTCCGCGGAAAGGAGTACGTCTATCCCCGTTACATGTTCTCCAACCGCTCCACCGACATCATGGCGCTCTGCCAGTGGGCCCTCGACCTGCTCGGTATCGCGTGGCGGATGAACCTGCCGTGGTCCCTGTCGGTGGCCCGGCGGGAGGCGGTCGCCGCGCTGGACCAGCACGTCGGCCCGAAGTCCTGACCGGACGGCACGCTGTGGGCAGGACGCCGGCAGCGTCCGGCGGCCGTTGCCCGCACCGCACCGGCACGCGTCAGAGCGACGCCAGCGCCCGCGCCAGGTCCGCGCGCAGGTCCTCCGGGTCCTCCAGCCCGACCGAGACCCGCAGCAGCGCGCCGCCCGGCTTGGCGTCGCCCTCGACCGGCCGGTGGGTCAGCGAGGCCGGGTGCTGGATCAGCGTGTCGACGCCGCCGAGCGAGACGGCGTGGGTGATCAGCGCGCAGGCGCCGGCGACCGTGGCCGCGGCGGGCGCGCCGCCGCGTACCTCGAAGGCGAGCAGGCTGCCGCCGCCGGACATCTGGCGGCCGACCAGGCCGGCCGGGTCGTGCCGGGACGGGTGGTGGACCCCTTCGACGGCGGGGTGGCCGGCGAGCCAGGCGGCGAGCTTCTCGGCGCCGGCCTGCTGGGCGCGGACCCGCAGCGGCAGGGTCTGGAGGCCGCGGTGCAGCAGGTACGCGCCGAGCGGGTGCAGGACGGCGCCGGTGACGGCGCGGACCTGGCGCAGCCGGGCCGCCCAGTCGGGCGCGCAGGCGACGACGCCGGCGAGGACGTCGCCGTGGCCGCCGATGCTCTTGGTGGCGCTGTGCAGGACGAGGGTGGCGCCGTGCCGGGCGGGTTGTTGGAGCACCGGGGTGGCGACGGTGTTGTCGACGAGCAGCGGGACGTCGCCGGCGGCGGTGGCGAGCGCGGCGATGTCGACCAGGTCGAGGGTCGGGTTGGCCGGGGTCTCGACGACGACCAGGGCGGTGTCGGGGCGGATCGCGGCAGCGACGTCGTCGGCGCGGGCCCAGGTGACCTCGGTGCCGAGCAGGCCGGTGGCGAGGACGTGGTCGGTGCCGCCGTAGAGGGGGCGGACGGCGACGACGTGGCGTTTCCCGTCGCGGGTGGCGGCGAGCAGGGTGGCGGTGAGCGCGGCCATGCCGCTGGCGAAGGCGACCGCCTCGGCGGTGCCTTCGAGCTGGGCGAGGGCCGTTTCGAAGCGGGCCACGGTGGGGTTCCAGAGCCGCTGGTAGACGGCGCTGCCGCCGGCCGGGAGGGTGCCGCCGGTGGCGAGGGTCTCGTAGTCGTTGCCGCCGTCGGCCACCGAGGGCAGGGGGTTGGTGGTGGAGAGGTCGATGGGCGGGACGTGGACGCCGAGGCCGGCGAGGTCGTCACGCCCGGCGTGCACGGCTGCGGTGTCCACGGCGGTCATGCCCGGAAGCGTCGAACATCCTCACACCGAAGGGCAAGAGAAACGAACAAGATTCTGGTGATCATGCTTTCGCCGTACGCATCTTCGGTGGAGGATGGCGGCATGCCTCTCGCACCGAATGATGTACGGCAGTTCTCCGGGCTGGACGACGTGGACCGCGCGATCCTGACCGAGCTGACCGCGGACGGCCGGCTGCCGAACAACGCGCTCGCCGAGCGGGTGGGGGTGGCCCCGTCGACGTGCCTGACCCGGACCCGGGCCTTGCGTGAGTGCGGGGCGATCCGCGGGTTCCACGCCGACGTGGATCCGGCGGCGGTGGGGTTGCCGTTGCAGGCGCTGGTGTCGGTGCGGCTGACCGCGCACGAACGGGCCGCGGTGGACGCGTTCCGGGCCCGGTCGGTGCGGCTGCCGGGGGTGGTGTCGGTGTTCCACGTGGCGGGCGCGGAGGACTACGTGTTGCACGTGCGGGCGGCGTCCGGGGACGCGCTGCGGGACTTCGTGCTCGACCATCTGGCGGTGGATCCGGCGGTCCAGCACACCCAGACCAGCCTCATCTTCGAGCAGGCCCGGGGTATGGGCTGACCCACCCGACGGAACAATTCCGGCAGGTGGCGGGTTGCACCAGGGCGTGATCGACGTACCGATGTCTGTTCTTGACCTTGCCCCGGTGGCCGCGACCGGCAGTGCCGGTGAGGCGCTGCGGCACACCACCGAGCTGGCCCGGCGCACCGAGGAGCTGGGCTACCGCCGGTTCTGGGTGGCCGAGCACCACAACATGCCGGCGATCGCCAGTTCGGCGCCGGCGGTGCTGCTGGCGCACCTGGCCGCCAACACCACCACGATCCGGTTGGGTTCCGGTGGGGTGATGCTGCCCAACCACGCGCCGCTGGTGGTGGCGGAGCAGTTCGGCACCCTGGACGCGCTGCACCCGGGCCGGATCGACCTGGGCATCGGGCGGGCGCCCGGCACCGACCAGGTGACCGCGTTGGCGCTGCGCCGCACCATGGAGGGCCTGTCCGCCGAGCACTTCCCGCGTGAGCTGGCCGACCTGATGAACTACTTCAGCGGCGAGGAGCCGGCGCCGATCACGGCGACGCCGGGGCGGGGGCAGTCGCCGCAGGTGTGGCTGCTCGGGTCGAGCGGGTTCAGCGCCCAGCTCGCCGGCCTGCTCGGGTTGCCGTTCTCCTTCGCGCACCACTTCAGCTCGCAGCACACGATCCCGGCGTTGCGGCTCTACCGGCAACACTTCCGGCCGTCGCGGTGGCTGGATCGGCCGTACGCGATGGTGGCGGTGAACGCGGTGTGCGCGGAGACCGACGAGCGGGCGGAGTGGCTGGCCGGGCCGGCCGGGTTGTCGTTCCTGAAGCTGCGCTCGGGGCGGCCGGAGCCGCTGGTGACGCCGGAGGAGGCGGCGGCCTACCCGTACTCGGAGCTGGAGCGGGAGTTCGTGGCGCAGCGCCGCGACGGCCAGGCGACCGGTTCACCGGAGACGGTGGCCCGGCAGCTCGGGGAGTTGCTGGAGCGCACCGGCGCGGACGAGTTGATGCTGACCGCGATGGTCTACGACGTGGCCGACCGGGTCCGCTCGTACGAGTTGATCGCCGAGAAGGTCGCCGGCGGCCTGCGCCGGGACGGCTGAAACACGCTCTTCATAGCCACGTCACCGCAGCGTCGCGTGGGGCGCATAACTTAGTCCTCGGTGGTGGTACGGCATTCCCGGTCGGGACGGGTCGGGAATGCTGCGGTGTGGTGCACCGGGTCGCCGGCGGAGCGGATTCCGCGGCCGGCGACCCGGTGCCTTTTTCGCCTCAGCGCAGGTAGATGTTCGGCGCGGCAGGCGTGCTCATGCCGTCACCGAGGAAGAAACTCGGGTGCGGCGGCTGGTTGTAGGCGGTGTTCTGCCAGGCGACGGCCACCCGATACTGCGGGTCGTGCATCAGGGTCGGCAGGCGCAGGCCCGTGGTGACGGGCGTGCTGTAGATGCGCAGCGCGGAGCTGTCGGAGGTGCGCCACACCACCTCCTCGCGCCAGTCGCCGAGGATGTCGCCGGAGAGCGCCGGGGTGGACTTGGTGCCGTTGTTGGACGCGACGTTGCTGCCGGTGAGCAGCCGGGTCTCGCCGCCGGTGCCATACTTGTCGATCTTGGTGGCGTCGAGCAGCTCGCGGACCGGGTCACCGTCCCACCAGATCAGGAAGTTCGCCGAGGACGGCTTGCGGCCGACGTTCTGCCCGCGGGTGTTGAGCAGGCCGTCCGCCGCCGACGACCAGGACTCCGCGCCCGGGCTGCCGGCCCAGACGTCACCGGAGACGCCACGGCCGTTGTCGCCGTTCGGCGACGTCTGCCAGAGGATCTGGCCGGTACGCGCGTCGGACATCCACGAGCTGGGCTTGCTGCCGTCCTCGTCCACCTTGAAGACCTCCATGCCGGAACGGGACGGATCGAGGTCGCCGACGTGCAGCGCGTCGCCGTGCCCGTTGCCGGTGGAGTAGAGCAGCCGGCCGTTGTCGTCGATGGTGGCCGCCCCGTACACGATCTCCTGGCGGCCGTCGTTGTCCACGTCGGCCACGGAGAGCTGGTGGTTGCCCTGGCCGGCGGCGGCGCCGTTGCCGGAGGAGTTGGAGTCGAACGTCCAGCGCTTGGTCAGCGACCCGTTGCGGAAGTCCCACGCGGCGATCACCGCCCGGGTGTAGTAGCCACGCGCCATGATCAGTGACGGGCGCTGGCCGTCCAGGTAGGCGGTGCCGGCGAGGAACCGGTCGACCCGGTTGCCGTACGAGTCGCCCCAGGACGAGACGGTGCCGCGCGGCGGGTCGTAGTTGACCGTGGACAGCGCCGCGCCGGTGCGGCCGTCGAACATGGTCAGGTATTCCGGGCCGGCGAGCACGTAGCCGCTGGAGTTGCGGTAGTCGGCCGAGGAGGAGCCGATCACCTGGCCGGTGCCGGAGCGGGAGCCGTCGGCGGTCTTCATGGCCACCTCGGCGTCGCCGTCGCCGTCGTAGTCGTACACCTGGAACTGGGTGTAGTGGGCCCCGGCGCGGATGTTGCGGCCCAGGTCGATGCGCCACAGCCGCGTGCCGGTGAGGGTGTACGCGTCGACGTAGACGTTGCCGGTGTAGCCGGACTGCGAGTTGTCCTTGGCGTTCGACGGGTCCCACTTGAGCACGAACTCGTAGCGGCCGTCGCCGTCGAGGTCGCCGACGCTGGCGTCGTTGGCGGAGTAACTGTAGGACTCGCCGCTCGGCGTGGTGCCGCCCGGCGGGGCCTGGATCGGGACGTCCAGGTAGCCGTTGGCGAACTGCAACGCCGGGGCGGACGCCGCCTGCTCGGCGCCGTTCACCACAGCCCGCACGGTGTACGCGGACCCGGCGGACGCACCGTTGTCCAGGTAGCTGGTGGCGCCGGTGATCGGACTGCCGTTGACCTTCGTGCCGCCCCGGTAGAGGTTGAACGACACACCCGAGGTCTCGGTGCCGAGCAGTCGCCAGGACACCAGGTTCCCGCTGCCGGAGCGGACACTCACCAGCCCACGGTCGAGTTTCTCCATCTGCTTGGCGCCGGCCGGCGGGGTGGTGGGCGGCGGCGTGGTGGTGGGCGGCGGCTCCGTCGGTGGCGGCGTGGTGGGTGGCGGAGTCGTCGGACCGGACGTCGTCGGCGTCGCGGTCGGGGGCGCGCCGGTGCAGGTGGTGCCGTTGAGCGTGAACGTGGTCGGGGCCGGGTTGGAGGCGTTGTTCCACGAGCCGTTGAAGCCGAAGTTGGCGGTGCCACCGGTGCCGATCGTGGCGTTGTAACCGGCGTCGCGGGCGGTGACCTGGGCGCCGGACTGGCTGACCGTGGCGTTCCAAGCCTGGACGACCTGCTGACCGTTGGCGAAGCTCCAACCGAGCGTCCAGCCGTTGACCGGATCGCCGAGGTTGGTCACGGTGACGTCGGCGCCGAAGCCGCCGCCCCACTGGTTGGTGACCCGGTAGTCGACCCGGCAGGCGGCGGCCGCGGCCGAGGCCGTCATGGTGGTGAGCGCGCCCGCCGTCAGGGTGGCCGCCGAGACCGCGGCGAGCAGTGCGATCCGGCGTGAGGTGGTGTGGTGCACGGGGTTGCCTTTCGCGAAGGTCAGGCACGCGGCGACGCCGGCCTGCCCGGGCCGGCGGGAAGTGTGCACGCGCGTTGACGCGACGGAACGTCAGACATCGACGCATGTAATTAGCTCCCGTGCCCCGCCAGCCTAAGACACCACCCCACGCCCCACAAGCAGGGGGTAAAGGCGGGGGCCCCGCTTAACGCTTTCGGTAGAGGAAGGGCCCCCGGTTAACACCCCCGGCGTCGGCTCACGCCTGCGGCGTCGGCGAGCGCGCGATGGCGTGGACACACGCACAGGGTGGGCGACGCCTGGCGGGGAGCCGGACCGGAGCGGCCCGCGGCTCGTCCGTACCGGTGGAGACTCAGCCCTCGACGGCGGCGGCAAGCCGCCGGGACGGCTCGGCCTCGACGGCCGGGGCGGCGGCGGCAACGGCCGGAGCGGCCTCGACCGCCGGATCCACCGCCGCGACCGCCGGATCCGCCGCCTCGGCAATCGGCGCCGCGCCCGCGGCGGACCCCGGGACGACGGTGTCGGACCCCGCGGCGTCGGACACGACGGCGTCGGCCGGAGTGGCGGCGAGCGCCGCCTCGACCGTGGCCCGTGCCCGGCGGACGCGGCGCAGGGCCCGCACCGCCAGCACCACGGCGGCCAGCCAGCCCGCGCCGAGCACGGCGTAGACCAGGGCCGGCACCGGGCCGCCGAGGTCGCCGGCGCGCAGCAGGGTACGGGCGTTGGTCAGCACGATCACGCCGCCGATGACGGCGCCGAGCACCTGGGCCGGCACGATGCGGACCAGCCAGGCCGCGATCGGCGCCGCGATCAGGCCGCCGATCAGGAGCGCGGCCACGGTGGGCAGCAGGAAGCCGTCGGACCCGAGGCCGATCAGGAAGCCGAGGCTGGCCGCGCCGGCGACCACGAACTCGGAGGTGTCCACCGAGCCGATGACCTTGCGGGGTTCCATCCGCCCGGAGACCAGCAGGGCCGGCGTGGCGACCGGACCCCATCCGCCGCCGCCGGTGGCGTCGACGAAGCCGGCGACCAGGCCGAGCGGGGCGAGGAAGCGACTGCGCAGCCGGCCGGCGGCGCGGTTGGCCCGCAGCGGCCGGGAGAAACGGACCAGCAGGTACGCGCCGAGGGTGAACAGGATCGCGGCCATCCACGGGGCGGCCGACTCGGTGGAGATGGAGCTGAGGAACGTGGCCCCGGCGAACGCGCCGAGCGCGCCGGGCAGCGCGATCCGGGCGACCACCTTCCAGTCGACGTTGCCGAAGCGCCAGTGGGCCACGCCGGCGGCGAGTGTGGTGCCGATCTCGGCGAGGTGCACCGAGGCGGACGCGGCGGCCGGCGCGACACCGGCGAAGAGGAGCAGGGTCGAGGAGGTCAACCCGTAGGCCATGCCGAGCGCGCCGTCGACCAGTTGCGCGGCGAGCCCGACGAGGGCGAGGACCAACAGCTTGCGCACGAGCGCCCCCTGACTTTTCGGCATCTCCTATCGACTTGGTCGACAATGCGGCACGGAGGCGTCCTCGGTCAAGTCCCCCATCCGGTTGGTGAGACGCGCCGGACGGCCCGTCGGAGAGTCGTCAGCTCCAGGCGCGCGGGTCGGCGGCCAGCTCGTTCACCCGGCCCGGCAGCTGCCCGGCGGCCACGTCGGCGATGGTGACCAGCTCCAGAATCTCCCGCTCACTGGCCCGCAACGCGATCCACACGTCCTGCAAGGCGCGGGCCGCGCCCTGGTAGCCGAGCTGCTCCGGGCGTTGCCCGCGGACGTGCGCGAGCGGCCCGTCGATCACCCGGATCACCTCGGCCAGGGATATCTCCGCGGCCGGGCGGGCCAGCCAGTAGCCGCCCTCGGGGCCACGCTGGGCGTGCACGACGCCGCCCCGGCGCAGTTGGAGCAGGATGCTCTCAAGAAACTTCGGCGGGATGTCCTGTGACCGGGCGATCTGTTCGGCGGTCACCGGCCGGCTCCGCCCGGAGGTCGTGCCCTCGGCGACCGAGGCCAGCTCGGCAGCCGCACGGAGGGCATAGTCGACCCGGGCGGAGAGACGCATGCCGGCAAGGTTAGTCGCCTGCTCAGCCGACCGGTCCCCCGACCCGCGACCGGACGTTGAGCGGGACCCGGCCGCCGCCGTACGTGTTAAAAAGGGGCCCCGCCTCTACCGGAGGCGTTAAGAGGGGGCCCCGCCTTGCACCTCAGGCGCCGACGCGGCGCAGCAGGCCCTCCTGGACGGCGCTGGCGATGTGGTTGCCCCTTGTGGTGAACATCCGGCCGGTGGCCAGGCCCCGGGCACCCGAGGCGGACGGGCTCCAGCAGTCGTAGAGGAACCACTCGTCGGCCCGGAACGACCGGTGGAACCAGAGCGCGTGGTCCAGGCTCGCGCCGACCACGCCACCGGGCCCCCACACCTCGCCGTGGACCGACAGCACCGAGTCCAGCAGCGTCAGGTCGGAGGCGTACGTCAGCGCGCACGCGTGCAGCAGCGGATCGTCGGGAAGCTTGCCGTCGATGCGCATCCAGACCCGCTGGTGCGGCTCGGCGGGACGGTCGCCGGGGCGGACCCAGCCGGGCTCGCCGACGTAGCGGACGTCGATCGGACGCGGGATCTGACCCCAGATGCCGAGCCGCTCCGGGTAGCGGGAGAGCCGGTCGGCCATGGTCGGTACGTCGTCCGGGCCGGGCACGTCGGGCGGGACCGGGGCGTGGTGGTCCAGCCCCTCCTCCCGCCGCTGGAACGAGGCCGACATGAAGAAGATCGGCTTGTCGTGCTGCAACGCCACCGAGCGGCGCACCGAGAAGGAGCGGCCGTCCCGGACGTTCTCCACCTGGTAGTCGATCGGCTCGGCCGGGTCGCCGGGCCGCACGAAGTAGCCGTGCAGCGAGTGCACGGCCCGCTCCGGGTCGACCGTGCGGCCGGCCGCCACCAGCGCCTGCCCGGCGACCTGCCCGCCGTAGACCCGCTGCGGGCCCACCGGCGGGCTCATCCCGCGGAAGGTCATGTCGCCGGTCGGCGCCAGGTCCAGCACCTCGAGGAGCTGGTCGACGGCGGCCTGCCCGGTCGCCGCCGGAGCGTCACTCACTGGTTGGCCTTCGTTCGCGACCGCGTGGCCCGCACAACCGGCTCACTCCTCGCGCTCACCATGCAACCTCCGTCCGTGACCGCGGGGCCCGCCGAGCGGGCTCACTGGAGCGCGCGCGCCGACGCGGCGTCGACGAGCGAACCGAGCTGGTGTACGCGCAGCGTGTTGGTGGAGCCGGGGGTGCCGGGCGGGCTGCCGGCCACGATCACCACGTAGTCGCCCGGGTTGGCCCGGTCGAGGCCGAGGAGCGCCTGGTCGACCTGTCGGAACATGTCGTCGGTGTGCTGCACGAACGGCATCAGGAACGTCTCCACGCCCCAGCAGAGCGCGAGCTGGTGGCGCACCTCCGGGACCGGGGTGAAAGCCAGCAGCGGCAGGTCGCAGTGCAGTCGGCTGAGCCGCTTCACGGTGTCGCCGGTCTGCGAGAACGCCACCATGGCCTTGGCGCCGATGGCGCGGGCGATCGACGACGCGGCGACGGTGAGCGCGCCGCCGTGCGTACGCGGGTCGTGCTGGAGCCGGGGGACGGCGATGGAGCCGGCCTCGGTGGTGGTGATGATCTTGGCCATGGTGCTCACGGTGAGCACCGGGTACTTGCCGACGCTCGTCTCGCCGGAGAGCATCACCGCGTCCGCGCCGTCGAGCACCGCGTTCGCCACGTCGGAGGCCTCGGCGCGGGTCGGTCGCGAATTCTCGATCATGGAGTCGAGCATCTGGGTGGCCACGATGACCGGCTTGGCGTTCTCCCGGCAGAGCTGCACGGCGCGCTTCTGCACCAGCGGGACCTGGTCCAGCGGCAGCTCGACGCCGAGGTCGCCGCGGGCGACCATGACGCCGTCGAAGGCGAGCACGATCGCCTCCAGGTGGTCGACCGCCTCCGGCTTCTCGACCTTGGCCAGGACCGGGCGGCGGACGCCCTCCTCGTCCATGATCGCGTGGACGAGCTTGATGTCCTCCGGCGAGCGGACGAAGGAGAGCGCGACCAGGTCGACGCCGAGGCCGAGGGCGAAGCGCAGGTCCTCGGCGTCCTTGTCGGACATGGCCGGGACGCTGACCGCCACGTTCGGCAGCGAGACGCCCTTGTTGTTGGAGACCGGGCCGCCCTCGGTGACCAGACAGCGGATGTCGTTGCCGGTGACGTCGCTGACCTCGACCGCGACCCGGCCGTCGTCGATCAGCAGCCGGTCGCCCGGCTTCACCTCCTGCGGCAGCTTGCGGTAGGTGCAGGAGACCCGCTCCTTGGTGCCGACGATCTCGTCGCCGGTGATCGTCACGGAGTCGCCGGTGCGCCACTCGTGCGGCCCGTCGGCGAAGCGCCCGAGGCGGATCTTGGGGCCCTGGAGGTCGGCGAGCACGGCGACCGGCGCCCCGGCCGCCTCGGCGGCCTCGCGGACCATCCGGTAGACCGACTCGTGGTCGGCGTGACTGCCGTGGCTGAAGTTGAGCCTCGCCACGTTCATGCCGGCCTCGACGAGCCCGCGGATACGCTCCGGGGACGAGGTGGCGGGGCCGAGAGTGCAGACGATCTTCGCGCGGCGTGTCACGCCCATCAGGCTAGTCTCTCCTTCGGATCGGCCTGCCGACCGACCCCTTGCGGACTGCGGAACAGTTGTCCAACGACGCGCGAAACCCGCGCGAGCGGGCGGTGGGCGTACCGCACCGGAACGTCGTGTGTGGCGGGCATCGGCGACCGCGCGGCGGAAATCGTACCGCTCGCCGTCGCCGGCCGGCGGGGTGCTCCCGGTGCGCTCCGGGCAACCGGCTGGACCGGGGCGCCGGCGGGCCGGACGCGACCGGGGACGGCGGGCCGGACACCGACGTCGCGGCCCCGGCCGGCACCGACGCGTCGGCGCCTCAGCTCTCGGTCTTGACCAGCGGAAAGTCCAGCGACCCGGCCGCGCAGAGGAAGGTGAGCACCTCCACCCGGTAGAGCCCGGCCTGCACCGCCGGGTCGGCCTCCATGACGCTGCGTACGTCGTCCACCGAACCGGTTCGGGACAGCCCGAAGCCGATCGGCGGGTCGGGTTCGCGCGCCGGGCCGTCCACCGAGCCGTCGACGAGCACGATGCCGCGCCGCTGCAACGCCTGCATGTGTCGCAGGTGTTCGGCCTGGAGCCGCCGTACGGTCTCCTCCGGCAGCGCCCGGCCGGACGGGCCCGGGTAGAGCACGATGCACTCGTAGGTGTCCAACGCGAAGTCGAGCCGGGGCGTCGCGCCCATGCGCACCTCCTGACCACCGTCCCGCCCAGCCTCGCACGGCGGACCCGGCCCCCGGGCGGGCTCGCGGCAACTGCCCCGGCCCCGCCCGGTTGCCGACGTGCCGGGAGCTTCGTCCCCGCCCGTCGTCCCCATGCTCCGAACCGGATCGACGATCGTCGGCACGGCGGGCCGCTGGTACGTTTCCCGGTACTGCCGACGCCCACCGGCCGAGCGGAGGTCCCGGGTGAACGTCACCCCGCCGGACGACCCTCGGTGGCCGGACACCGTCGCCGCCACCGGCGGGCGCGCGGGCGCGGTGATCACGGCGTACGACTGGTCCGGCACCCCGCTCGGACCGATCGAGGGCTGGCCGCAGAGCCTGCGTACCGCGCTGGCGCTCTGCCTGCGCTCCCCCGGCCCGGCGGTGCTGTGGTGGGGCGACGGGCCGGTGCCGCTGCCCAACGACGCGTACCGGCGGTTGCTCGGCCCGGGCCGGGAGGTCGCGCCGGACCGGCCGGCGGCGCGGGCGTGGCCGGGTGACTGGGACGCGCTCGTTCCGCTGCTCGCCCGCCGGGACGCCGGCACCAGCCCGGACGTACGGGTGCGGCACGCGCGCGACGGCGACCGCTGGTTCACCTTCACGCACAGCCCGGTGACCGACGAGTCGGGCCGGCCGGCGGGTGTCCTCAGCGTCGGCGCGGAGACCACCGCGCGGGTGGTGGGCGAGCGCCGGCTGCGGCTGCTCGTGGCGCTGGGCGCCGCGCTCGCCGACGCGGCCGACCCGGAGGAGGTGGCCCGGCGGGCGGTCGACACGCTCGGTGGCGCCGCCTCGATGCCGTTCGTCCGACTCCACCTGGCCACGCCGGGCGGCCCGCGGCTGGCCGCCACGGCCGGGGCCGAGGTCCCGCCGGTGGGCGACCTGCCGCTGGCCGAGGTGCTTGCCGACGGCGCGCCCCGGCTGGTGCCGCCGCACCTTGCCGGCGGTCGGGCGGACGCGCCGGTGGTGGCCGTGCTGCCGGTGCCCGATCCGGGCGCCGCTGCCCCGGCCGGGGTGCTCGTGGTCGGGCTGGACCCGCACCGCGCGGTCGACGCCGACCACCGTGCGTTCGTCGGGCTGCTCGCCGGTCAGGTGGGCGTCGCGCTGGCGGCGGCCCGGGCGCGCCGCCGCCGGTCCACCGACCGCGCCGGGCCGGACGCCGCCGTCACCGTGGACACCGGCGACCGGCGTACCGCGTTCGTGGCCGCCGTGACGCGGGACGTCAGCGACCGGCAGCGGGCGCTGCGGCGGGCGGAGGCGCTCGCCCGGCTGGCCGGGGCGCTCAGCTCGGCGCGGGGCCGGGAGGCCATCGTGGAGGTGCTCACCACCGTCGCCCCGGACGTGGTGGACGCCGCCGCGCTGCGGGTGGCGGTCGCCCTGCCCGGCCGTACCGTGCTCGACGTGACCGGTGGCGACGCCCCGCCCGGGCCGTTGCCGCTCGACACCGACGCCCCGCTGGCCCGGGCGGTACGCGACAACGCGGTGCTGCCGGTGACCGGCGCCGACGGCCGGACCACGGGGCTCTGCCTGCCGCTGCGCTACGGCGACGGTGTCGCGCTCGGCGCTCTGGAGGTGCGTTGGGCCGACCCGGTCAGCGACGACGACGCGCTGCACAACCTGCTCGACGCGGTGGCCGCGCTGTGCAGCCAGGCGTTGCAGCGGGCCGAGCTGATCGGGTCGGCGCAGGCCATGGCCGTGTTCGCGGCCCGGTTGAGCGTGACCCGCTCCACCGCCGAGGCGATCGAGGTGATCCTCGACGCCCCCACCACGGTGTTCGGCGCGGAGTTGCCCGGCCTCGCCATGCGGGACGAGGGCCGCCGGGTCCGGCTCTGGTACCACGACGACGTGCCGGGCACGCTCGCCGCGGCGTTCCACGACCTGGGCGTCGACGACCCGCGCCCGCTCGTGCGCGCGCTGCGCGACGGGACGCGCATCGTGCTGCGGGACCGCGCCGAGTTCGCCGCCCGGTTCCCCGGCCTGCCCGACCCGGTCGGCGCGCACGGCCTGGTGACCACCGTGGCGCTGCCGCTGTTCGGCGCCGAGCGCCGGCCGATCGCCGCGCTGGGTTTCGGCTGGCGGCGGGAGCGCCCGCTGCGCGACACCGACCTGGCGTCGCTGAACACCGTCGCCGACCTGTGCGAGCAGACGCTGGAGCGGGTCCGGCTGGCCGCCGCCGAGCACAATCTGGTGACCCGCCTGGCCGGCCGCCTGCGCAGTTCGTCGCTGACCCCGCCGAAGGGCCTGGAGGTCGCCACCCGCTACCGACCGGCGATGAGCGGCCTGCACCTGGGCGGCGACTGGTACGACCTGGTCCGGCAGGACGGCGACCGGCTGGCCGTGGTGGTCGGCGACGTGGTCGGGCACCAGGTCGAGGCCGCCGCCGACATGGCCCAGCTGCGCACCATGCTGAACACGCTGATCCGGTTGGGGGTGCCGCTGGCGGAGGTGTTCCTCCGCCTCACCGAGCTGCTCGGCGTCGGGTTCCTGGGCACCTGCCTGATCGCGGTGGTCGACCCGGTGGCCGGCACGGCGCAGGTGGCCCGGGCCGGGCACCCGCATCCGGTGCTGCTGCCGGCCGGGCAGCCGCCGCGCGCCGTGCCGACGGCCCACGCGCTGCCGCTGGGCATGGTGGACGCGCCGATGACCGTGGCCACGATCCCGTTCGCTCCGGGTGACGTGCTCGTCGCGTACACCGACGGGCTGGTGGAGCGACGCGGCCGGCCGTACGACGAGGGCGTCGCGGCGCTGCACCGGACGCTTGCCGCGGTGCGGGACGAGCCGGCGGAGGCGATCGCGGACGCGCTGCTGCACGATCTGGCCGGCTCGGAGGACGACCAGGCGCTCGTGGTCTTGCGGCATCGGCGGTGAACAGGCTTCGGCGGCAGGTTTCGGGGAATGTCCTCCGGTCGGGACCCGAACCGGTGAGGACCAGCAGGAGGACCATGATGACCACAGGCACGCAGCCGGCCAAGGCGTCGGGCAGCTACCGGATCGGCGGTGACCTGCGGGTCGACCGCCTCGGATACGGGGCGATGCAGCTCACCGGCCCCGGTGTCTGGGGCGACCCGAAGGACCCGGCCGAGGCGGTGCGGGTGCTGCGCCGCGCGTACGAGCTGGGGGTCACGTTCGTCGACACCGCCGACTCGTACGGGCCGTTCGTCAGCGAGCTGCTGATCCGAGAGGCGCTGCACCCGTACGCCGACGACCTGGTGATCGCGACGAAGGCCGGGCTGACCCGCTCCGGTCCGGGCGACTGGCGGCCGGTGGGGCGCCCGGAATATCTGCGCCAGCAGTGCGAGCTGAGCCTGCGCCATCTGGGCCTGGACGCGATTCCGCTCTATCAGTTGCACCGGATCGACACCAAGGTGCCGCTCGCGGATCAGCTCGGTGAGTTGGCGTTGCTGAAGGAGGAGGGCAAGATCCGGCACATCGGGCTCTCCGAGGTGACGGTCGAGCAGATCGAGGCGGCCCGGAAGATCACCCCGATCGTGTCCGTGCAGAACCTCTACAACCTGGCCGACCGCGGCGCCGAGGACGTGCTGACCCACTGCGAGCGCAATGACCTGGCGTTCATCCCGTGGTTCCCGATCGCCACCGGCAACCTGGCGCGACCCGGCGGGCCGCTGGACGAGATCTCCACCGCGCACGGCGCCAGCCCCGCGCAGCTCGCCCTGGCGTGGCTGTTGCGCCGGTCGCCGGTGATGCTTCCCATTCCGGGTACGTCGTCGGTGGCGCACCTGGAGGAGAACGTCGCGGCGGCCGAGGTCGAGCTGACCGACGACGAGTACGAGGCGCTGGCGAAGGCGGCCTGAGCCTCTATGCGCGGTGTGGTCGAGCAACTACTGTCGGAAGGATTCTCGTGACTGGGGGTCCACGGCAGTGGAATTCGATTACGTCGTCGTCGGGGCCGGCGCGGCGGGATGCGTGCTGGCCGACCGGCTGACCGAGGATCCGGGCACCCGGGTCCTGCTGCTGGAGGCGGGCGGCTGGGACCGCAGCCCGTTCGTCCGGGTGCCGAAGGCGTTCGCGCGGCTGATGGACGATCCGCGTACCGCCTGGCACTACCCGGCGACGACCGGGCCGGGCCGGCGGGAGACCTGGCAGCGCGGCCGGATGATCGGCGGTTCCACCTCGGTCAACGGCATGATCTGGAGCCGCGGCGCGGCCCGGGACTGGGACGCGCTGGCACCGCTGGGGTGGGGCTGGTCGGTCATGCGGCAGGTGTTCCAGCGGGTGGAGGACCACCCGCTGGGACCCGCGCCGCACCGGGGCGTCGGCGGGCCGGTGCGGCTCTCCGTGGCCACCGGCACCGACCCGCTCGCCGAGGAGATGGTGGCCACCGGCGCCGAGCTGGGCTGGCGGCCGGCGGACGACCTGGACGCCGGCGACGACGAACGGATCGGCTACCCGACCGCGACCATCCACAGGGGACGCCGGGTCAGCGCCGCCGACGCGTTCCTGCACCCGGCGCGTCGCCGCCCGAACCTGACCGTCGTGGTCGGCGCGGTCGCGCTGCGCGTGCTCGTCGAGGGCGGCCGGGCGGTCGGCGTACGGGTGGCGCACCGCGGCCGGGAGGTCGAGCACCGGGCTGCCGGCGAGGTGATCCTCGCCGCGGGCGCCCTGGCCACCCCGCAGCTGTTGCAGGTCTCCGGCATCGGCCCGGCCGGGACGCTGCGTGCCGCCGGGGTGCCGGTGCTGCTCGACCGGCCCCGGGTGGGCGCCGGGCTGCGGGAGCACCTGTCGATCGCGTTGCAGTACCGGCTCGCCGAGACCGGCGGCCACAACGCCCGGCTGGCGGGCCCACTCGGGCAAGCCCGCGCGACGGTGCGCTGGCTGCTCACCCGCGGCGGCCCGCTGGCGTTGCCGGTGTTCGACGTGGCGGCGCACGTGAAGTCCCGGCCGGACCTGGACCGGCCGGACGGCCACCTGCTGATGGCGCCGTTCTCGGCCGCCCCGCCCCGCCCGGGCCGGGCGCTGGAGCTGGAACGGGAACCGGGCGTGATGTGCCTGGGCACGGTGACCCGGCCGGACAGCGAGGGCAGTCTCACCGTCACCGACGCCGACCCGCGCACCCCGCCGTCGATCGTGGCGAACTACCTCGCCACCGGGCACGACCGGCGGGTGGCGGTGGACCTGTTCCGGCGGATGCGGGAGTTCTTCGCCAGCGGGCCGATCGCCAAGCGGATCGACGCGGAGACGGTGCCCGGCCTGGCGACCCGGACGGACGAGGAGATCGTCGAGGCGGCGGTGGCGCACGGCTACTGCGGCTACCACGCGATCGGCACCTGCGCGATGGGCGCGGACGACGACGACGTGGTCGACGCCGAGCTGCGGGTACGCGGCGTCGACGGGCTGCGGGTGGTGGACGCCTCGGTGCTGCCGGTGATGGTGGCGGGTTGGACCAGCGCGCCGGTGACGGCGCTGGCCTGGCGGGCCGCCGACGTGATCCGGGGCCGCGCCGAGGGGTGACCGCGTGGCGTTCGCGCGCCCGCCCGGCGCGGCGTTCGCCGGGCCCGCCCCGGCGCGGCGTTCGCGGGCCCGCCCGGTCGTGGCGGGCCCGGAGCCGCTCAGATCGCGAAGCAGTTGGGCCGGATCGCGGCGCCCGCGAGGGTCTGCCGCACCGCCGTGTAGGTGGTGCCGTCGAGGACCAGGCCGAGGTGGCCGACGACCCGCAGCGGGCACCATGCCTGCACCAGGATGTTCGTCGCGCCGTCGGCGAGCACCGCGTTGTCGACCGGCCGGACCAGCTCGTCCTGCCAGGTGCGCAGCGTGGTCCAGCGGACCGGCCCGGGGGTGTCGTCACCGGCGTTCAGGTCGGCCAGGAAGCTCGACCCGATGGTCATCTGCTGGCAGGCGACGATGCCGGCGCAGCTGCCCAACCCGACGACGGCGAGGATGTTGGCGACGTACGTGCCGTACTGCGGGCTGCCCAGGCTGATGTACTGGTCGACCCGGTCGGCGCCGCCGAGGTTCCGCACGTACCAGCGGCTGACCAGCCCACCCTCGGAGTGGGTGACCAGGTCGACCCGGCTCGCCCCGGTGGCGGCGCGCACCTGGTCCACGTAGGACGACAGCGCCCGGGCGGACTCGCGGATGTCGCCGAGGCCGAGGTTCGGCAGTTGGTAGATCGAGACCCGGTAGCCGTCGGCGCGCAGCCGGGCGGCGATCGGCTCGTACGCGATGGAGACCCCGATCAGTCCGCCGACCACGATGACCGGGTCGGCCGCCGCGGCGGCAGCCCGTTCGGCGGCCGTGGCGGCAGTGGTGCCGGTGGTGGCAGTGGTGCCGGTGGCGGTGGTGCTGGCAGCGGTGGTGGTGGTGGTGGTGCTGGCGGTCGTCGGTGACGCGGGCTCGGCGGCGTGGGCGGCGGTGGCCGGGACGAGCAGGGCGACGGCGGTGGCCGGGACGAGCAGGGCGGCGGCGGTAGCGGTGGCGGTCGTGGCGAGGATCGTTCGGAGCAGCATGGGCTGCACCTCCGATGGGAGGCACCCGGTCGGGACCGGGAGGGACGGGTGGGATCCGATCGATCGTGGGAACGATGATGCGTGTCAGATTTCACACCCGTCAATGGAAAGTTACGCACCGGTAACCAGTTGGTGCGCCCTGCGCGCAAACCGGCACCTCGGACACCGCCGCCTGACCTGATCCACTCCACCTCGCCGAACTGGCTGCTTCCGGGACATGCCGACCCCACCACTTCGCCGAAATGGAGTGGATCAAGAGTCACCTCGGCACAGCCACGAGGACGACTGTCGGTCAGACGTGGAGAATCCGTGCCAACTCGGTTGGAGACGCGGTGCAACTGACGCCGGCGATGGCCCCGGACTCGGCTCGATACCGCGCGACTCCGCGCGGCGAGGTGTAGAAGACCACAGGCGTCTGATCCCCTTGCCTGCGCAGGTCGCGCACAAGATCAAGCCCTGCGGTGGCGTTGAACCGACCGTTCTCCATCCGGCCCATGTCCGACACGATGACGGTTGGCCCGGTGCCACTGATCAGCTTCAGAGCCATCTCCGTCGACGTCGCCTGCACCACCTCGTAGCCGCCGTCGACGGCCCGGGCGCGCTCGTACACGTTCGCCTCCGGCTCGTCGTCGACCGAGTGACTGTCGCGAAGCAGCCGACGCGCTGCGGGCAGTAGATATACCAGCACCACGATCACCAGGAGTGGCCACGCCAACATGGCCACCGCTCGCAAGATGTCCGCCATGTCACCGTTCCGTGAGACAGTGAAAGAATTCACCGAAGCTAATGCATGGCGACGGCCCGACCGCCCGCATGGTCGGCCAGCCGATATGGACGGTCTGCACCGGCGAGGACCGGTCCCACGGCGACCCGCGTGGGTGGCATGCTGGGCGCCGTGTCCGCCCCACCGCCGCCGGAGAAGCCGCTCCGGGTGATGCCCTGGTGGCTGGCGCTGCTCGGGCTGCTGCTGGCTGCCGGTCTCGGCTGGCTGGTGCTCGGCTGGCTGCTCACCGAGGCCGACCGGGCGGCCCAGCCCGACACCCGGGCCACGCTGCGCGTCGACGCCATCCGCACCGGCCTCACCGTGGTCGCCGGCACCGGCGGCGGGCTCGCGCTGCTGTTCGCCGCCCGTCGACAGTGGATCAGCGAACGCGGCCAGCGGCACCAGGAGGCCGTCGCCGCCCACGACCAGGCGCACCGGGACCGGGTGCAGGCGCACGCCGAGGCGGTCGCCGAGGCCGCCGCACGGCACCAGGAACGCCAGGCCACCGCCGCCGAGCACGACGCCGGTGAGCGGCGACTCACCGAACTCTACGTCCGGGCGATCGAGCTGGTCGGCAGCGACAACCCGGCGGTACGCCTCGGCGGCCTGCACGCCCTGGAGCGGCTCGGTCAGGACAACCCGGGGCAGCGGCCGACCACCGTGGCGGTGCTCTGCGCGTACCTGCGGATGCCGGCGCCCGACGACCCGCGCGAGACCGAGGTGCGCCGCACCGCGCAGCGGATGCTCACCCGGCACCTGCGGGCGGACCGGGACACCTGGTGGCCGGACATCGCGCTGGACCTGACCGGCGCCCGGCTGGACGACTTCGACGCCGCCGGCTGCACCCTCGTCGATCTGGACCTGACCGGCGCGGTCTGCACCGGCGTCACAAGCTTCGCCGGCGCGGTCGCGCACGGCCGGATGCGGCTGACCGCCGAGTTCGCCGACCTCGTGTGCGACGACCTCACCGGCGACGCCGACATCGTGCTCGACGACGCCCGGGTCACCGGCCGGGCCAGCTTCGACCGGGCCGACCTCGGTGGGGCGCTGTCCTGCCTCGGGACGCGCTTCGGGCAGGCGTCCTTCCACGCCGCCACGCTGCGGCAGCCGAGCAGCTTCGACCGGGCCACGTTCGCCGGCGCCGCCACGTTCCGGGAGGCGGTGTTCCTGGCCGGGCTCTCCATGGAGCACACCGGTTTCGCCGGGTACGCGGGCTTCCGCCGGACCCGCTTCGCCGACCTGGCGTTGTTCCGCTGGACCGAGTTCGGCGCGGAGGCGTGGTTCGAGGGCGCCCGCTTCGAGGGCGGCACCAACTTCGGCCGGGCCGTGTTCCACGGCGGGGCCCACTTCGAGGGGGCGGAGCTGGCCCGCCGGCCCCTGGTCGACCAGGCCCGCGCGTCGACATCCGTCACCCACGACTGGCCCCGGGACGTCACGGTGACGCGACGCGACGACGACTGGCTCGTCCTCACCGACCCGTGACGGCCGGTCAGTTGCCGAGCGCCTGGACCTTGGCGATGGTCTCCTGAACGTGCTGGCGGGCCGGCTCGCCGCCCTGCGCGGCCTGGGCGAGCGCCTGCCGGTACGCGTCGATGACCCCGATCAGCGGCCCCGCCGTCGCGCCTTCGAGCGCGCCGGCGACAAGCGCCCGCGCCTCGGCCGCGTCCTGTGCGGCGGCGGCCGTGCGGGCCTTCGCCTCGTCCAGCTTCTGTGCCGCCGCCGCCAGCCTGGCGATGACCTCCGCAGCGCTCACAAGCCCTCCCCATTCGCTCGCGCCAGCCTACCCCCGCTGCCCCGCCCGACCACCCCGCATCATGGAGTTGTGGCACCCCACAAAGCCACAGACGCCGCATTCCCCGGCACCATAAGTCGAAGATCCCGTGATCATGAGGTTGGCGGCGATGTCGATCTGGCGGGGTCAACTTCATGATCACCGCCCTGTCGGGGCCCGGAACGGCGTGGGTGCCCGGCACACCCGTGCCGCTCCACCCGGTCAACTCGCCCATCCGACGGGCTCGGCCGGCCAGATGATCACGAAGTTGACCCGCTGGAACAGCGCCCCGAACCCTCAACACCACGAACCCCTCGACAACCCCACTCACAGATCGACACCGCCGCCCGGATCTTGGAAGGAAACGGCCCCCGGAGGGGCCCGGAGCTTCCAAGATCTCTCCGGTTCCCGACAGGCGAGATGACTTGTCCAGGAGGCGGGCGTTTAGCGCAGGAGGCGGAACAGGACCAGGTAGAGGCAGAACAGCGACGGGGAGACCAGCCCGCAGATCACGAAGCCGAGCGGCACGTAGCGCCCGGCCGGGGCCTCAGCGTCGGCCAGCACCGGGCGGCCCCACTTCCCCAGCACGAGCTGACCGGCCACGAAGGACATCAACGGCACGCCCGCGCACGACACCGCCGCCACCAGGTCCATCCCGGAGACCGGCAGCGGCGTGCCGACAAGCGCGACCAGCATCAGCAGCGACCCGACGAGCGCGCACCCGGCGTAGACGGCCACCGCCCGGCCCGGCGCGGACCAGGTCGGCAGCAGCACCGGCCGGCGGGCCAGCGCCTCCGCCTCCTGCCCGTGCCGGTCGGCCTCGTCGGCCAGCCGCCCGGCCAACGCCAGCTCCGCCGCCGGGTCACCCGCCGACGCGGTCCCGCTCCCCTCGGGGTACGCCCCGACCCCCGGCCGCCCTGGCGCGGCGGCTGCGCCGCCGATCGCCCCGTCCCCAGACCCGGGCCCGACGGTCGAACCAGCCACCGTTCCAGGCCCGACGGGCGAACCGTCCCCAGACCCGGGCCCGACAGGCGAACCAGCCACCGGTCCAGGCCCGACGGGCGGGCCGGCTGCCTCCGGGACCGACCGCATCGGCATGCCGACCGCCTCACCCAGCCGGTCCAGGCGCTCCCCCTGGGCGGCCAGCCGCCGCCCGACCGTGTCCACGCCGGACTGGAGGTCACGCCGGCGCTCCGCCTCGGCGGCGACCGCCCGCTCCCCGCCCCGCTGCCGGGTGGACAACTCCCGGAGCAGCGCCGCGTAGTCGTCGAACCCACTCATGCGGTACCACTGCTCATTCGCGACTGCGGGGCTCGCAAAACCGGCTCACTCCTCGCACTCATGCGGTACCACTGTTCATTCGCGACTGCGGGGCTCGCAAAACCGGCTCACTCCTCGCACTCATGCGGTACCACTGCTCATTCGCGACTGCGGGGCTCGCAAAACCGGCTCACTCCTCGCACTCATGCGGTACCACTGCTCATTCGCGACTGCGGGGCTCGCAAAACCGGCTCACTCCTCGCACTCATGGGCTGTCGCTCTCGGCGGCGAACGGCACGATCAGGGCGGTGCGGTGGTCGTGCCGGTCGACGAGCAGGGCGCGGCCGTCACGCGGGGTGTAGGCGAGGTCGTGCACCCCGAGGTGCAGCCCCAGGTCGGCGGCCGGCACGTTCAACGCGACCAGGCCGGTCACGTCGTCGCGGTGCCCGCTGCCGCCGAGGTCGTCGGCGAGCCGGCGCAGCCCGCGCCACCAGCCGAGCACGTGCACGCCGCGCCCCGGGCCGTGCCGCAGCACCGCGCGCAGGTCGTCGTGGCCGGAGCGGAACGTGCCCGGGTCGGTGGCCGCGAGCGTGCCGGCGGCGGCGTCCATCCCGAACCCCACCAGGTAGGTGCGGCCCGGGTCGGGCGCGTCGCCGGCCGCCTCGGCGAGGTACGCGCGCAGCGCGTCGGCGTCGAGCCGGCGGACCGGGTGGCCGGCGGCGGCGAACGTCATGGCGAGGTCGTCGGCGAGGTCGGTGGTGCCGGGGGCCAGCGGCGCGAAGAGGAACCGGGCGGTGCCCGGGACGTGCTGCCGGGCCAGTGCCAGGGCCGCGCACCGGAGCACCTCCGCGCCGGTGGCGGCGGTGCCGACCACGGCCAGGTGCCGGCCGGGGCTGGCGTCGAGGGCGAACCCGGCCGGGCTGCCGGCGACGTCCACCACGCGGCCGACCAGGGCGTACGGCGGGTCGGTGCCGGGGGTCAGCGCCGCCCAGGCGGGGTCGTCGGCGAGCCGGGGCGTGTCGTGGCCGCGGAAGACCGCCGGCGGGTGCGCCCCCTCCGGCCGGGCCGCGTGCAGCTCGTGGCGCAGCGCCGCCAGGTCGACCGCGGCGGCGTGCGCGTCGGGGAAGCGCACCTCGACGTCCGCGCCGGGCGCGCCGGCGGCGGTGTTCACCACGGCCGTGCCGACGGTCAACCCGCGGGCGGCGTCGTTGCGCGGGTCCAGCACGCCGTCCCCGCCGGGCAGCGCGATACGCAGCGGGAACTGGCCGAAGATGGCCTCGGCACGGCCGTAGAGGGCCTCGACGCCTGTGGTGCTCTGGCTGGCCAGCACCAGGTGCAGGCCGTACGAGCGGCCCTTGCGGGCCAGCTCCTCGATCAGGTCGACGGCCTGCCGGGCCAGCGCGTCGTTGCCGGCGAACAGCACCTGGAACTCGTCGACGACGGTGACGATCCGGGGCGGCCGGGCGTTCGGCGGCACGTCGGCGAGCCGGCTGACGCCGTGGCGCTTGAGCAGCTCGGCCCGGCGGGTCAGCTCGGCGCGCAGCTCCCGGAGCACCGCCACGCCGTACTCGCGGTCGGACTCGATGCCGACGGCCCCGGCGTGCGGCAGCCAGGACGGGTCGCGCGGGGTCGGCACGAACTCGGTGAAGCTGACGCCCTCCTTGAAGTCGAGCAGCATCAGGCGCAGCTCGGCCGGGGAGTAGCGGGCGGCCAGCCCGTAGAGCACGTCGAGCAGCAGCACCGTCTTGCCGGCGCCGGTGCGCCCGCCGACCAGCCAGTGCGGCGTGGCGTCGTCGAACGCCACGCTCACCGGTTTCCGCCCCGCCCGGCCGAGCACCGTGCGCAGCCCGGCGGCGGCCGACTCGGTCCAGCGGTCCGGCGGCAGCAGGTCGGCGAAGGTGATGCCGGAGGAGTCGTCGGCGGCCTCGGCGAGCCGGCGGGCCAGCGCGGTCACCGCCGCGTGCGACGGGCCGCCGTCGAGCACCACGGGCGCGGCCAGCCCACTGCCGTCGGCGCTGAACGGGCGCCCCGGCGGGTCGCCGACCAGGGCGTAACGCTCGGTCACCCGGAGCTGGGTGGTGGCACCCAGCGGCGGCGCCCCGCGTGCCCCGGCCAGCAGCACGCACACCGCCGCGGCCGGGCCGGCGTGGGTGAGCGCGGCCAACCGGGCCAACTCCCGCGCCGGCGGCGCCGACGCGACGACCACCACGAGCAACTCCCGGTCCTCCGGGTCGGCCCGCTGGGCGGTACGCGCGTGCCGCTCGGCGGCGTCCAGCAGCGCGGTCGTCTCCGCCTCGGTGGTCGCCGTCGCGCCGAGCACCCCCGCGTCGTGCAGCGGGCGCAGCGGCAGGAACGCCGCGCCGAACGCGGCCTGGTCGACGCCGACCACCCGGACCGCGCCGGCCGGGGCGGCGGTGAGCAGCCGCACCACCACCACGCGCAGCAGCTCACCGACGCGCGGGTCGCGGGCGTCGGCGTCGATCGCCAGGTGGGCGCCGGCCCCGACCGGCACGAGCACCGGGAACGCGCCGTCGACAGTGGTGGCGACGCCGAGGCGTACCGGCGCGGGGTGGGTCGCGACGCGGGCCGTGCCGGGCACCGCGGCGGCCAACTCCCCGCCCAGGCGGGCCAGCCGGGCGACCAGCTCGGGGCTGCCGACGGGGGCCGGGCCGGCGGCGCTCAGCGCCCCGCGGGCCGACTCCCAGTGCCGCCGCGCCGCCCGATGCCGCTCGACCGCATGCCGGTACGCCGCCGCGAGCCTGTTCACCCCGTCCGCCCTCCGACGCCACCGTCTGCGATCGAGGGAACCCTAACGGACGCGCACCGCGAGGGCACGACGTGCTCGGCACCCGGGATTCGTCCACTGTTCACCCGGCCGGGGCCGGCCCCGCCGCCCGCCGTTCCCCCGGCCCGGCTTGCCTGCCAAGGCAACCTCATGTGCACAGGAAGGCGACGACGTGACCTCCTCTCCTCTTTCCCGGCGGTCCCTGCTGGGCGGCGCGGCCGGCGGCCTCGGCATCGTGGTGGCCGGCAACCTGGACGCCATCGCCGGCCCGGCGGCGGCCCGGGCCGCGTGCCGCCCCGCCGCCGGCTACGGCGACCTGGTGCCGGACCCGGCCGGGCTGCTGGCGCTGCCGCCCGGCTTCTCCTACACCGTCGTCGCCCAGGCGGGCGCGACGCTGCTCGAATCGGGGCAGGCGACCCCGAGCGACGCCGACGGCACCGGCTGCTTCCGCGGCCCGCGCGGCTCGGTGCTGGTGAACAACCACGAGATCGGCGGCGACGAGCCGTACCCGGTGCCGGCGCTGCCCGGCCTCACCTACGACCCCGGCGCGCGCGGCGGCACCACCACCATCGAGGTGGACAGGCACGGCCGGCGGCTGCGCGAATACGTCAGCGTGGCCGGCACGCACAACAACTGCGCCGGCGGCATCACCCCGTGGGGCACGTGGTTGAC
This sequence comes from Micromonospora sp. WMMD1128, assembly GCF_027497235.1. Taxonomy (NCBI): domain Bacteria; kingdom Bacillati; phylum Actinomycetota; class Actinomycetes; order Micromonosporales; family Micromonosporaceae; genus Micromonospora; species Micromonospora sp. WMMD1128. The sequence continues at coordinate 1,592,182 of NZ_CP114902.1, read as the reverse complement.
CTGCGAGGAGACCGAGCAGCGGGCCGGCGGTCAGTTCCAGAAGGACCACGGGTACGTCTTCGAGGTCGACCCGCACGACCGGTCGGCCAACCAGGATCCGGTGGCGCTGACGTTCCTCGGCCGCTACTCCCACGAGGCGGTGGCGGTCGACCCGTACACCCACTCGATCTATCTGACCGAGGACGCGAGCGGCCCGCACGGGCTCTACTTCCGGTGGACGCCGCCGCCCGGCTTCCGGGCCGGCAAGGGCGCGCTGCGGGCGCTCGCCCAGCGGCCCGACGGCGGCACCGCCGGCACCCTCGAAGCGATGCGCTGCCTGCGGGGCGACGGGCACGTGGCCGACCTGTCCGAAGCCACCAGGCCGGGCACCCGGTACAAGGTGGAGTGGGTGCAGGTGCCGGACCGGGACGCCCGGACCGTGTCGGTGCGCAAGCAGTTCACCGACGCCGAGGTGACCCGCAGCCGCAAGCTGGAGGGCGCCTGGTGGGGCGACGGCGGCGCGTACTTCGTGGCCAGCTTCGCCCGGCACGACGACGGCAGCGTCAACGAGCACGACGGCCAGGTCTGGTTCTACGACCCGCGGCGGCAGACCGTCACGCTGAAGACGATCTTCGGGGTGAACACCGACCCGGAGGCCGACCACGGCAACTACGACGGGCCGGACAACATCACCGTCTCCCCGTACGGCGGGGTGATCCTGGCCGAGGACGGCGAGGGCGTGTCGCACCTGGTGGGGATCACCGAGCAGGGCAAGGCGTACCCGCTGGCCCGCAACGAGCTGAACGACAGCGAGTTCACCGGTCCGACGTTCAGCGCGGACGGGAAGATCCTGTTCGCGAACATCCAGACGCCGGGGTACGTGTTCGCGATCACCGGGCCGTGGGGGCGCCCGAGCAACGCGCACCGCTGAGTCGTGTCGGCCGGCGGTTCCGTGTGGGGAGCCGCCGGCCTGAGCGCCTCCTGGTGTACGACAGACGTCGCAGATCGGCGGATCGGTGAGTCCCTACTCGGTAGGCGTAGATTCCTCGCTCGACACCGCTCGGCGGGTCGCCTGGCCAGGCGGATCATCGGTAGTCTCTGAGCAGGGCCGATGAAGGAGGTGTCCCCCGATGGCCAATGCACACGACGTCGCTGCGGCAGTGCTCGCCGAGGTCGGCCGGGTCACGGCGATGAAGCTCGAAAAGCTCGTCTACTACTGCCAGGGGTGGCACCTGGCCCGCAGCGGAGCCCCCCTGTTCACCGAGCCGATCGAGGCTTGGCGGGAGGGCCCTGTCGTTCCCCAGCTATACCGGCAACACCGCCAGCAGCTCTACGTGTCGGACTGGCCCCTCGGGGACGCCGCCCAGCTCACCGACGCCCAGCTCGACTGCGTCCGCTGGGTCACCCGCGAGTACGGCAAGTTCTCGGCGGCTGAGTTGTCAGCGATGACACACAACGAACTGCCCTGGCGAGCGGCTCGGAGGGCGCTGCCCGAATCCGCCAGTTCCTCGGAACATCTCGACGTCGACCTGATGCGGACGTACTACGCGAGGCAGATGGCGAGCACGGAGACGGCAGTCGCCTCGGCCACGGCGAACGCCGCCATCGAGGGCGAGGAGTTCGGCGAGGACTGGCAGGAGCGACTTCGCGACGTGGCCTCGGGTCTGGTCAGCGCGGAGGACCTGATCGCCGAAGAGATCGCCCGCCTGCGTGGATGAGTGATCCGTACTGCTGGCCGGGTACGGATTGCCTGGTCAACAAATTGGGCCTGAAGGATGCCGCCACCCTGCGCGACACAGAGTTCCGCCTCGTCTCGATCCGGGACGTGCAGGTCGCTCGAAACATCATTCCGGGAAACTATGGTCTGGGCCACCTCCAAGCCTTCCACCGTCATCTCTTCGGTGACGTGTACGGATGGGCGGGCCAGACACGCACGGTCGACATCAGTAAGCCCGGTGCCCGCTTCTGCCACTGGCGGTTCATCGACGACCAGGTGGGCACTGTGCTCGGCCGACTGTCCGAAGACGGCTTCCTGCTCGGTCTGAAGCGCGAGCCGTTCGTGGAGTCGCTCGCCCACTACTACGGCGAACTGAACGTCTGCCACCCGTTCCGGGAGGGGAACGGCCGCACCTTGCGCGCCTTCCTGCGCCAGCTCGGCGCGGCGGCCGGCTATCTGCTCGACTGGTCGGAACTCAACGCGGCGGACAACATCGCCGCCTGTCTCCGGCACCTGAACACCGACAAGACGGATCTGTTGGTGACAACGCTTGATCCGGTTGTGCGGCGGATCAGCTGAGCCGCTCCGAATGGCCCCCGCTCCCAACTTCTCGCATCTCCACCTCGGCACGCTGCGCCCGCGTACGAGCCCGACCCTGATCGGAAACGGCCGTCCCAGGTCGGGCAAGCTCGGCGTCGAGGTCCTCGGCACGCATTCGCGCCCGCACGGCGTCAACGACGTAGGCGCTCGCGTTCGACTCGCGCTCCAGACGCTGCGCGACGTCCGTAGGCAGCGAGAACGACTTCTTCCGCGCCGGGCCGGTCATACCCAGATCCTGCCGGACGACGGGGCCTGGCGACGCGCGCCGCGCCGGGTCCTTCCCGGGCGGACGCAGCGCTGGCAGGGCTTGGCGTCAGACGGTCACCAGGGGATCGCGCCGTTGTCGTCGAAGAAGCCGCCGCGCGGGCCGTCGTCGGGCAGGGTGGCCAGCCGGACGGCGATCGCGGCGCCCTGTTCCGGGGTGCGAGGTGCGGCGAAGTTGGTGAAGTCGGTGGCCACCCAGCCGGGGCAGGCCGCGTTGACGATGACGTTCGTGTCGGCGAGCCGGCGGGCGTACTGGGCGGTGATGCTGTTCAGCATTGTTTTCGACGGGGCGTAGGCGGCCAGCACCGGGCCGGTGGCGAGCGTCAGCGAGCCCATGTTGCTCGACATGTTGACCACGCGTGGCGACGGTGCACGCCGCAGCAGTGGCAGCATCGCGTTCGTCACCCGGATCACGCCGAACACGTTCGTGTCGAGGACGGTGCGCAGGACGTCGAGGTCGAGCGTCGTCGGATCCTGCGCACCGCCGTCGGCCGGGCCGGAGATGCCCGCGTTGTTGACCAGCACGTCGAGCCGTCCGCCCGTCCGCTCGACGGTGGTCGCCGCCGCGGTGACGCTGTCGTCGGAGGTGACGTCGAGCGCGATCCCGAACGCGTCGACCCCGGTGGTACGCAGCCGCGCGACCGCCTCCTCCCGCCTGGCGTCGTCACGGGCGCCCACCGCGACCGTGAAGCCGATCGCGCCGAGGCCCTGTGCGACGGCGAAGCCGATGCCCTTGTTCGCGCCGGTGACAAGCGCGGTCCTGTTCTCTTTCACCTGACCCATGCTGGCGAGCGGCGGGCGCGGTGGCCAAGACCGATCCGGTGGGCTGTGATACCCCGCGGGTATCAGCGCTAGGCTTCCCGGGTGGACGACCTGGAGACGCGCGAGCTGCGCTATTTCGTCGCCGTCGCCGAGGAGCTGCACTTCGGTCGCGCCGCCGCCCGGCTCGGGATCGCCCAGCCGCCGCTCTCCCGCGCGATCGGTCAGCTGGAACGGCGGCTCGGCGTGCGGCTCTTCGACCGGGACCGGCGTGGCGTGGCGCTCACCGACGCCGGCCGGGTGCTGCTGCGCGAGGCCGGGACCGCCCTCGACGCGGTGACGGCCGCCGTGAGTCGTACCCGACGGGCCGGCGACTCCTCGCGCTCGCTGGTGCTGGCGACGAAGGCCGGCGCGTCCCACGAGCTGCTGCGACGCCTTCTCGACGCCGTCGCGGACGAACCCGGCGCCCCACCGGTCGAGGTGATGCTGTGCGAGGTCGGAGAGCAGGCCGGGCTGCTCCGCACGGGCCGCGCCGACGTCGCGATCATGCACCGGCCCGTCGACGACCTCGCCGGGTTCGACACCGAGGACCTCCTCACCGAGGGCCAGGTCGCGATGCTTCCGGCCGGGCATCCGCTCGCCGCCCGCGACCAGCTCACCCTGGCGGAGGTCCAGCACGTGCCGGGCCTGCCGATCGCGCGATGGCCCCGGCTCGACGGGACCTACCCGGAAGGACCAGGCCCGGAGGTACGCACCCAGTCGCAGCTCGCCCAACTCGTGGCGCTCGGCCGGACGTTGCTTGTCATCCCGGCCTCCAGCCGCGCCTGGCAGTGGCCGCAGCACGTTGCCGTGCCCGTCGTCGACGCGCCGGCCATCACCACGGTGCTCGCGTGGCCGGCCGGCAGTCGGTCGCGGGCGGTCGCCGGCATCGTCCGCACGGCAGCCGGGCTCCGCGACTCTGCGCCGATCTAGAAGTTCCCCGCTAGGGCCGCCTCAGAAGACCTCTGGGGCTGAGACAGCTCCCGAAGGGTGGGAAAAAGTCCCGAAAACCGAGACAGCTAGCTTGATCGACTCCGCTTCGCCGAAATGGCCGGGTCGGGCGCGCTCGAATACCGCCACTTCGGCGAAGCGGAGTGGATCAACACGCTTCCAGAGTTCGCTTCCTTCCAGGTCACTGCGAGCCGGCGCGTTCAGCGACGAACACGCCGACGCCGCCAACTCCTTCGAGGAACCCTTCGATCTTCAAGGCGTTGATCGCTTGGCGCACCACGATGGCCGATACGCCGTGCTGACGGCACAGTTCGGACGTCGACGGCAGCTTGTCGCCCGGCGCGAGCGCACCGGACTGGATCTCGGCGCGGATGCCGTCGGCAATCTGCGCCCACTTCGCTTTGGCGGGCATGGACAACTCCCAGGTCTGCCCCGCCATTCGATCATGTGAAACTTTATATAGCAAGGAATGTTCGGCCCGATGCTTGCAAGGCCGGGTACCTGTTATATACGCTCATGCACGGCTGACTCCCAGGTCTGCAAACCCGGAGTTGGTCCGTTCCCACCGCGCGGAGCGCTCGGCCGACCGATCCCCCGGACGGTCGAGCGTGCGTACTTGTCACCCGCACGTCGCACCGACGGGAGGCCCGATGGGCGAGCGCACCGACGACATATCCCCCGGTGAACCCTTCGTCTCGGCGCAGGACATCGAGGACGCTGAGGACATCCTCTTCGCGCACCCGCCACGCCGGGTCGTCCGCTGGGTGTGCGGCTGCGGCGAGGACTATCCCTGTCTGGAGGTGGTCTTCGCTCGCCTGGTCAGGGCCACCGTCACCGGGCCCGACGAGCGGTGAGCACTCGTCCGATCAAGGCGGGAGATCTTCTGCGGCTCGACCGCGCGGCGAGCGTGCAGTTCTGCCGCCCGATCATCGTGCGCGTCATTCGCGAGATCACCGACCGTCAGACGTTCGACGGTTGGGCATGGATCGAGGCGTACGAGTTGGACGGCAGGGGTGATGCGGTCGCCAAGCGAGAGTTGTTCGTGCAGCCGGCCGGGCTGCGTTGGCTCAACGCCCGGGCCGGCGAACGCCCTACCGTCAACCGAAGCGCCTCCATCGCCGCACGGCCGCGGGTGCCGGCATGAGTATCGGCACCCGCCCGCATCTGCCCATCCGCCCGCTCTGGATCTGTCGGCGCTGCGCGCACCCGTGGCCGTGCGCGGAGGCTCGACTCGCCCTGCTGACCGAGTACGCGGGTGACCGCCTCACCCTGTCTGTCTACCTGTACGGGCAGCTTTACGAGGCGGCTCAAGAGCTGCACCGCCTCAACCCCGACGAGGCGCCGAGCCCGCGAGCGCTGTTCGCCCGCTTCGCCGGTTGGGCACCGCGGCTCCCCTGAGGACAGGCTTCGCCGGGAGATCCTTGTGACCTGATCCCAGCACCTCAGCAATGGCGGCGAACTCGGCCAGAGCTGGACCACGTTGAGCTGCTTGTTGGCTCAGGTCCGAAGATCTAGCTCCCGCTTGGCCTGCTCCCACGAGATGGCGCTCGCCTGGCCGGCACGATAGGCGGCCAGGCGGTCAGTCGCGTCTGGCAACTCCCTGAGGTCGTCGAGCATGTCCTGCAACGCCTCGACCATGTCCCGAGCCATCTCGTCGTCCCTACCCGCCTCCACGCTGGCGATCCAGGTCTGGAGCAGTCGCTCGCCATTCGCCGGATCACTCTCGACGATCGGCTCCACCACCGCGAGCAGCCCGCCGATGATCACCTCGATGTCAGCCTGGGTGCGTCCGGCCGGCACGACTGCGGCGACGCGACGACCGCTGCGGGTGAGGTAGACGACGTTGCCGTCAACCGCCCGGTCAACCGCCTCGGCCGGGGCGGGCGAGTGCTCGGGGACCTCGAATTCATAGGCATGAGCAGCGGACATGCCTGACACGCTAGTGCCCGCCCACGTCCCGACGAGGCCGACAACGCCGGATGCGTTTCACCGGACGCCTCGAACCATCCCGTCAGCGATCGACCGGAGCGCACCGGCGTCCACCACTTCCGGATCGACAAGCACATCAACGGCGACCCCGGGCTCGACCAGCCAGAACGCCTCGGCGGCACCGATCAGGCCGGGCCCGTCCGGGTGCGCGAAGTCGGCAAGCTCCCACGCGCCGCCGTCGCGCTCGTGGTAATCGGCGAGGAACGCACGGACCGCGCCGAGATCGGTGAGACGCTCACCCCGGAGCACGTGCACCCGCAGGTCGACCCGGTAGCCGTCCTCGACCTGGCGCTCCCAGACCCGCGTCGCGAAGCTGACGTCCTCCCACTCGCTCGCGAAATCCGACCCCACCTCCCCGATGCCGGGCGGCAGAAATCCGATGTGGAACCCGTCCAACTCGCCACCACTCATTCCCTCACCAGTCCCTTCGGCACAGATCTTGGTACGGGACCGCCCCTTGCGGGGCGTCCGCGTACCAAGGTTCATCTTTGACGGCGCTCGGCGATCGCGGAGTCCACGTCGCGGCGGGCGTAGCCCCGTAACGCCCGTCTCAGGGTGGCCGTCCGGAGGGTGTCGCGGGCGGACGCCCGCGTCGCTTGGCTGTCGGCGGCCAGCGCCTCGTCGGCCCGGGCGAGGAGGCGCTCGACCTGGCGCATGTCGTAGCCGCGCAACGTGACCACGAACGGCAGCGCCATGGTGCCACCGTAGCGACCGCCGGCCGCGCCGCAACCGGTCCGCGCGGCGCGTCAGGCGGGGGCGCCGCCTGACGGCGGCGGCGGGCGCAGGCCGTCGAGCGCGATCGCCAGGACGCGGTCACGCTGCGCCGGATCGGGAAACTGGTACGCGGCGATGCCGCTGATCAGGCGTACCACGTCGTCGAAGTCGGCGTCGGTCCGGGCCGCGCCTGCGGTTTGGGCGCGGCGCAGCAGCGGCTCGCCCGCGGCGTAGATCTCGGTGCGGCAGCTGCGGAACACCTCGGAGTCGTGCACCAGCTCGTCGGCAAGCGCGCGCTTGGCGCCGACGTGGTCGACGAACCGGCGCAGCCAGCGGACCAGGGCGCTCCACGGGTCGAGGTCGGCCAGGTCGGCGGCGGAGGCGCTGAGCGCGCGCACCTCCTCGACGTAGACGGCCTCGAACAGGTCCCGCCGCTGCGGGAAGTTGCGGTAGAGCGTGCCGATGCCGACGCCGGCCCGGCGGGCGATCTGCTCCAGCGACGCGCCCGCGCCGTACTCACCGAACACGTCGCGGGCGGCGGCGATCAGCGCGTCGTAGTTGCGCCGGGCGTCGGCGCGCTTCGGGCGGCGCGCGAAGACCTCGGCCGCCTGATCGGCGCTGGGCATGACGCGGCTCACTCCTTCCGTCTTGCAACCGGAGGCATCCCTCCACTACGTTGGTGGAGGCACCCCTCCGGATAGCGTACTCCGGAGGACCCGGCCCTCCGCGCCGCCACCGCCGCCCCACCGCGCGAGCGGCCACCCTCGTACCGAACGGAAGTTGTTCTACATGATCGACACCTTCCGGCGCGGCTCGCGCCGGATGACGTTCCTCGTCCTCGCGGCCGGCGCCGGCTTCTTCGCGATGCTCCAGTCGCTGATCACGCCGGTGCTGCCCACCATCCAGCACGACCTGCACACCTCGCCGAACACGGTGACCTGGGTGCTGACCGCCTACCTGCTCTCCGCGTCGATCTTCACGCCGATCCTCGGCCGGGTCGGCGACATGGTGGGCAAGGAGCGGATGCTCGTCGTCTCGCTCGCCGCGCTCGCGCTGGGCTGCCTGCTGGCCGCCGTCGCGCCGAACATCGGCGTACTCATCGCCGCCCGGGTGGTCCAAGGCGTGGGCGGCGCCGTCTTCCCGCTGTCGTTCGGCATCATCCGCGACGAGTTCCCCGCCGCGCGGGTCAGCTCGGCGGTCGCGTTGATCTCGGCGGTCGTGGCCGCCGGCGGCGGACTGGGCGTGGTGCTCGCCGGGCCGATCGTCGCCACCCTGGGCTACCGCTGGCTGTTCTGGATCCCGCTGGTCGTGGTCGGCCTCACCGCGGTCGCCGCGCACCGGTTCGTGCCACGCTCACCGGTACGCACACCGGGCCGGATCAACTGGGCCAGCGCCGTCCTGCTCTCCGGCTGGCTGGTGGCGCTGCTGCTGCCGGTCAGCAAGGGCGCCGCCTGGGGCTGGACCTCCGGGCCGGTGACCGGGCTGCTGGCGCTTGCCGCGGTGCTCGTGGCCGGCTGGCTGGCGGTCGAGGCCCGCACCGCGAACCCGCTGATCGACCTGCGGATGATGCGCCTGCCCGCGGTCTGGACCACCAACCTGGTCGCCCTGCTCTACGGCGCCTCCATGTTCGCCGTCTTCGCCTTCCTGCCGCAGTTCACCCAGATCCCGACAAGCGCCGGCTACGGCTTCGGCGCCAGCATCACCCAGGCCGGGCTGCTCATGCTGCCGATGCTCGTCGGCATGTTCACCGCCGGAGTGCTGGCCGGACGGCTGGAGCCCCGGTTCAGCCCCAAGGCGCAACTGAGCACCGGCGCGGTGTTCAACGTGACCGCCGCCGCGATGCTCACCGTCGCGCACGACACCCGCTGGCAGGTCGCCGTGGCCGGTGGCCTGGTCGGGCTCGGCGTGGGGCTGGCCTTCGCCTCGATGGCCAACCTGATCGTGGGCAACGTGCCGGCCGCACAAACCGGCGCGGCGACCGGCATGAACGCCAACATCCGCACCATCGGCGGCGCGATCGGCGCGGCCCTGGCCAGCACCGTGATCACCGCCAACCCGCAGCCGAGCGGGCTGCCCCGGGAGGCCGGTTACACCGCCGGCTTCCTGCTGCTCACCGGCATCTCGCTGGCCGCCGCGCTCGCCGCGCTCGCCGTACCGTCCGGGCGTCGCGCGCGGCCTCGGCGGCATGTCGTGCCGGTGCCGCAGGTCGCACCGGGCGTGCCCGGCGCTCCGGCCGTGCCGGCTGGTTCGGTCGGGGAGTTCGGGCCCCACCCGTCTGCGACTCTGGGTGCCACCGCAATTCGGCGGAGGTCGGTGTCGGTGAGTCTCGGACCACGCGCGTGACGACTCCGGTCAGGGACTGATCAGTCTCCAGTCGCCTTCGGAGATGACCTCAACACCGCCATCGACCACCTTGATGGCGGTGTTGTCGTCGATGGCGTAGGTCGGGACCGGGATTCCGGACGCCCACTTCTGGATGCTGGACAGTTCGGCGTCCTCCATGTCCGGATGGTTGAGGTGCGGGTACAGCGTGAAATCCACCAGCCCCAGCGCCTGGTCGGCGCCCCGCGCCATGTCGCTGCCCTCAGGGACGAATTGGAGGTCGAATTCGGCGTCGCAGTTGTACGGGGTGACCGCGATGCTCCCGGCGCTGACCCCGACGTAAACCGTGTCGGTCAGCGACGGCAGGAGGGCAGCCAGACCCGACTGGCGCAACCAGTAGGTCAGGTACAGCACGTCGCCGCCCCAGACGAGGAGGGCGTCGGCCTCCCGGACCGCCGGGACCCAGTTCTCTTCTCGAATGGTCGGCAGCGCGGTGAGTTCCAACATCCCCAGGGACTTCCAACCCAGTTGGGTCAGCGGGATCGAAGCTTGGCCGTGGATCGCCTTCCACGCTCTCTGGCCCCCGCCGGGGAAGGGATAGACGCCGGTGGGGACGAACAGGGCCGTGGACTCGCCGATCGGCTTGCCCAGCAGGTCGACGAGCGCGTCGGAGATCCTCGGGTTGCAGATCCCCGACGACGTGAGAAGGAACTTCACGAAACCCGCCCCTCCTGAAGCACGGCAGAATCGTACGGCACCCGATCCCATGCCGCGGCCTGGTGAGGTGTTAATAGGGGGCCCCTCCTATGCAGAAAGCGTTAAGCGGGGCCCCCGCCTTACACCTCAGCCGATGGCGGCCGTGAGGGCGGCCAGGTAGCCGTAGCGATAGCCGTTCGCGTTCGGGTGGTACGCCTCGATCACCCCGGTGACGTCGCGGATCCACGGGTCGGCGGCACACACGCCGTGCCCGGTGAAGGACGACCGCGCGTCGACGAAGGTCGCCCCGGCGGCGCCGGCCCGGCCGGCGGTGACCCCGTTCAACACGTCGGCGGCCTGGTTGAGGATGGTCCGCTTGTAGCTGCTCATGGCGAGCAGACCGCACGAACCGGTCTCGAACAGGCGCGGGTAGCCGAGCACTACGAGGCGGGCGTTCGGGGCCCGCTCACGGATCGCGGCGTAGGTGGCGTCGAGCCGGCCGGGCAGCGTCGCGGTGGCGAACGCCTTGGCCCCGTTCACCGCGCTCTCGCAGCTCGACGTGCTGCCGAAGCGGCAGCTGGTCATCACGTCGGCGAAGCCGGCGTCGTTGCCGCCGATCGTGATGGTGACCAGCGTGGTGGCGTAGCTGAGCTGCCCCACCTGGCTGTTGCGCACGTCGGCGGTGACCGCGCCGCCGCAGGCCGGGAAGCGGAAGCTGGTGACCGCGTGCGCCGCGGCCCAGAGCGGGGCGTACGACTTCTGACTGCGCAGGCAGGTGGAGAAGTCGTACGGCCCGGCGCCGACGCCGGAGGAGTAGGAGTCGCCGAGGGCGACGTAGTTGACGGTGGCCGCCCGGGCGACGCCGGGCAGGAGCACGGCGCCGAGGACGGCCGCCAGCACCGCGGCGAGGGTGATGCGGACGCGACGGGACATGACAGGACCTCCACGGGACAGGGGTGGTGGAGCCCGTTGACCGCGCGCGTGGCCGAGGGGTCGTGCTTGTTACTAGTCGGTAATGCTATCGAAATATTTGCAAGATCTGAATAGCTCCGGGCGCCGGTTCGGGGCAGATCCGTTTACATGTGTCGATTAAGTTGGCGGTGCGTACACCCGACGGAGGGAGTCCCACCCGTGCCACGCGCACTCACGGCGGCGATCGCCGCTCTGACCCTCACCACCGCCGTCACCACCGTGACCGGCGCACCCGGCCAGGCCGCCCCGACCGGATGGGGCCGCCCGCACGTCTCGGCGGCCACCCCCGCGCCGGGCAGCCCCGGGCTGGGCGACAGCTACTTCCCCGACTACGGCAACGGCGGCTACGACGTCGACCACTACGACATCCGGCTGCGCTACGAGCCGGCCACCGACCGGCTCAGCGGCACCACCACGATCCTGGCCACCGCCACCCAGGACCTGTCCCGGTTCAACCTCGACTTCGCGCTCGACGTCGAATCGGTACGGGTCAACGGCTGGGTCGCCGGTTTCGCCCGGGCCGGTGACCACGAGTTGGTGATCACCCCGCCCCGGACGCTGAGCAAGGGCCAGCAGCTCACCGTCGTGGTGAAGTACGCCGGCATCCCGTCTCAGACCAAGGTGTACGGCTACACCGGTTGGACCCGCACCGCCGACGGCGCGCTCGCCGTGAACGAACCCGAGTCGGCCTGGTGGTGGTTCCCGAGCAACGACCACCCGAAGGACAAGGCCACCTGGGACATCTCGGTCTCGGTGCCGACCGGCGTCGAGGTGGTCAGCAACGGCGTGCAGCCACGCGACCCGCTGCCCGAGGCCGGCAACCGCACCCGGTGGAGCTGGCGCAGCGTCAAGCCCGGCGCCACCTACCAGGCGTTCCTGGCCATCGGGCAGTACGACATCGTCACCGACACCGCGCCGAACGGGCAGCCGGTGGTGAACGCGTACAGCACCACGCTCGGCGCGCTCGGGCCCGCCGCCCGGGCCAGCATCGAACGCACCGCCGAGGTCGTCGACTGGGAGAGCGGGGTGTTCGGCCCGTACCCGTTCGAGGCGCAGGGCGGCGTGGCCGGCCCGACCGACGGCGTCGGCTTCGCCCTGGAGACGCAGACCCGGCCGGTCTACGGCCCCGGCTTCTGGCGGCGCGGCTCGAACCCGTACGTGGTCGTGCACGAGAACGCCCACCAGTGGTTCGGCGACTCGGTCTCGGTGGCGGCCTGGCGCAACATCTGGCTCAACGAGGGCTTCGCTTCGTACGCCGAGTGGCTCTGGTCGGAGGAGCAGGACGAGGGCACCGCGCAGGAGCTGTTCGACTTCACCTACGACTACTACCCGGCCGACTCGGAGTTCTGGCAGGTGCTCCCCGGTGACCCGGGCGCCGATCGGGTCTTCGACGGAGCGGTGTACGACCGGGGCGCGATGGCGCTGCACCAGATCCGGCTGGCCGTCGGCGATCCGGCGTTCTTCCGGATCCTGCGCACCTGGACGGCCCAGCACCAGTACGGCAACGGCACCATCGAGCAGTTCCAGGCGCTCGCCGAGCGGATCGCCGGCCGGGACCTGGACGCGGTGTTCACCACCTGGCTGTTCACCGCCGGCCGCCCCGAGGTGGCCGCCACCGCCCGCACCTCGGCGGCACCGGCCCGCCCGGCCTCCTGGACGAAGATCCGGGCGGCGCACGACCTGCTCGGCCGCTGACCGGTCCGGCCGGGTCCGCTCCCCCTGCGGGAGAGCGGGCCCGGCCGGCGGTTGTTAAGCGGGGCCCCCGCCTATACCGAAAGCGTTAAGCGGGGGCCCCTCCTTACACCGCGAGGGGTTGGCGCGCCGGGGTGACGGGGGCGGGCAGCTCGCCCACCCCGTTCAGGTAGGTGTGGATCGCCGCGGCGGCGGCCCGCCCCTCGGCGATCGCCCAGACGATCAGCGACGCGCCCCGGTGCATGTCCCCGGCGACGAAGACGCCGTCGGCGGCCTGCCAGTCGGGGCGGGCGTCGATCGCGCCGCGCCCGTTGCGGGCCACCCCGAGCTGGGTCAGCAGCGGCTGCTCCTCGGTGCCCTCGAAGCCGATCGCGAGCAGCACCAGGTCGGCCGGGATCTCCCGTTCCGAGCCGGGCAGCACGGTGACGATCCGCCGGCCGTCGACCTTCGCGACGGTGACCTCGGCGATCCGGACGGCCCGGACCTGCCCGGTGCCGTCGTCGACGAACTCCTGCACCGCCACCGCGAAGACCCGCTCGCCGCCCTCCTCGTGCGCCGGGTAGGAGCGCAGCACCCACGGCCAGGTCGGCCACGGATCCCGGGCGCCGTCCCGCTCCGTCGGCGGCTGCGGGTAGAGGTCGAGCTGGTGTACGCCGGCCGCGCCCTGCCGGTGCGCCACGCCGAGGCAGTCCGCGGCGGTGTCCCCGCCACCGATGATCACCACGTGCTTGCCGGCGGCGTCGATCGGCGTACCGTCCGGCAGCGTGGCCGGGGCCGGCCGCCCGTCGCCGGCAGCCGCCACCACCCGGTTCGCGGCCACCAGGTGCGACATCGCCTGGTGTACGCCGCGCAACGCCCGGCCCGGCGTCTCCGGGGTGTCCCGCCCCTGCAACGCGCCGCAGGTCAACAGCACCGCGTCGTGTTCGGCGCGCAACTGCTCGGCGGTCACGTCCACGCCGACGTTCACCCCGGTGCGGAAGCGCACCCCCTCGGCGGTGAGCTGGGCGACCCGACGGTCGACGTGCTGCTTCTCCAACTTGAAGTCGGGGATGCCGTAGCGGAGCAGGCCGCCGGGGACGTCGTCGCGCTCGTACACGGTGACCGTGTGGCCGGCGCGGGCGAGCTGCTGCGCGGCGGCCAGCCCGGCCGGACCGGAGCCGACCACGGCGACCGAACGGCCGGTCGAGGTCGACGCGGGCCGGGGTCGCAGCCCGTCGCCGGCCACCGCCGCGTCGGCGATCTCCACCTCGACCTGCTTGATGGTGACCGGCTGCTGACCGCCGAGGCCGAGCACGCAGGCCGCCTCGCACGGCGCCGGGCAGAGCCGGCCGGTGAACTCGGGGAAGTTGTTCGTGGCGTGCAGCGACTCCACCGCGGCGTCCCAGTTGCCGGTGCGGACCAGGTCGTTCCAGTCCGGGATGCGGTTGCCGAGCGGGCAGCCGTCGTGGCAGAACGGGATGCCGCAGTCCATGCACCTGGTGGCCTGCTCGCGGATCAACTCCTCGCCGGCCGGCGGGTAGACCTCCCGCCAGTCCATGATCCGCACCGGGACCGGGCGGCGGGCGGGCAGCCGCCTGTCGTAACGCAGGAAACCGTTCGGGTCAGGCACGAGCCACCTCCTGGGCGACCACCCGCGGCGCGGCCGGCGCCGGGGCTGGTGAGAGCGCACTCATCACCGCGTCGTCGACGTCGCGGCCGGCGGCTTCGGCGGCCCGCATGATCTCCATGACCCGGCGGTAGTCCCGGGGCACCACGGCGGTGAACTCCTCCACCGCCTCCGGCCAGCGCTTGAGCAGCGCCTCCGCGACCGTCGAGTCGGTCTCGGCCAGATGCCGCTGGACCAGCTCGTGCAGTCGGTTGCGTTCGGAGTCGCTCAGCGGGGCCAGGTCGACAAGTTCGGCGTTCACCAGTCGCCGGTCGAGCCGGTGCACGAACGCGGTGCCGCCGGACATGCCGGCGGCGAAGTTACGCCCGGTCGGCCCGAGCACCACCACCGTGCCGCCGGTCATGTACTCGCAGCCGTGGTCGCCGAGGCCCTCGACCACGGCCACCGCGCCGGAGTTGCGCACCGCGAAACGCTCCCCGACCCGGCCGCGCAGGAACACCTCGCCACCGGTGGCGCCGTAGAGGATCGTGTTGCCGGCGATGATCTGGTCCTCGGCGCGTCGGCCCGGCTCGGCGTGATGGCCGGCGAACGGCGCGGCGGCGTCCGGCCGGACCACGATCCGTCCGCCGGACAGGCCCTTGCCGACGTAGTCGTTGGCGTCGCCGTGCAGGCGCAGGGTGACCCCGCGCGGCAGGAACGCGCCGAACGACTGCCCGGCGGTGCCGCGCAGCAGGAACTCGACGGTGTCGTCGGGCAGCCCGGCGCCGCCGAACCGGCGGGTCACCTCGCCGCCGAGCATCGCGCCGACGCTGCGGTGCTCGTTGCGCACGTCGACCTCGACCCGGACCGGGGTGCCGTCGCGCAGCGCCGGGCCGGCCAGGTCGATGAGCTGGTTGTCGAGCGCCACGTCGAGGCCGTGGTCCTGGGCGCGCACCCCGCGCCGGGCCGCACCCTCGGGCAGCTCGGGCAGGTGCAGGACGCGACCCAGGTCGAGCCCGTGGCCCTTCCAGTGGTCGATCGCGCCGGCGACGTCGAGCAGCTCGGTGTGCCCGATCGCCTCGTCGATGCTCCGGAAACCCAGCTCGGCCAGGTAGCCCCGGACCTCCTCGGCGAGGAACAGGAAGAAGTTGACCACGAACTCCGGCTTGCCGGTGAACCGTTCCCGCAGCACCGGGTTCTGGGTGGCGATGCCGACCGGGCAGGTGTCCAGGTGGCAGACGCGCATCATCACGCAGCCCTCGACGATCAGCGGGGCGGTGGCGAAGCCGAACTCCTCCGCGCCGAGCAGCGCCGCGACGAGCACGTCCCGGCCGGTCTTGAGCTGGCCGTCGACCTGCACGGTGACCCGGTCACGCAGCTTGTTGAGCAGCAGCGTCTGCTGCGCCTCGGCCAGGCCCAGCTCCCACGGGGTGCCGGCGTGCTTGAGCGAGTTGAGTGGGGACGCGCCGGTGCCGCCGTCGTGCCCGGAGATCAGGATGACGTCGGCCTTGAGCTTGGCCACGCCGGCCGCCACGGTGCCCACGCCCACCTCGCTGACCAGCTTGACGTGCACCCGGGCGGCCGGGTTGACGCACTTCAGGTCGTGCACGAGCTGGGCCAGGTCCTCGATGGAGTAGATGTCGTGGTGCGGCGGCGGGGAGATCAGGCCGACGCCCGGGGTGGCGTGCCGGGTCCGGGCGATCCACGGCCAGACCTTGTTGCCGGGCAGCTGCCCGCCCTCGCCCGGCTTCGCACCCTGCGCCATCTTGATCTGGAGGTCGTCGGCGTTGACCAGGTATTCGCTCGTCACGCCGAACCGGCCGCTGGCGATCTGCTTGACCGCGGAGCGCCGCGCCGGGTCGTGCAGCCGCTCGACGTCCTCGCCGCCCTCGCCGGTGTTGGACTTGCCGCCGAGCCGGTTCATCGCGATGGCGAGGGTCTCGTGCGCCTCGGCCGAGATCGACCCGTACGACATGGCGCCGGTGGCGAAGCGCTTGACGATCTCGGTGGCCGGCTCGACCTCGTCCAGCGGCACCGCCGGGCGTACGCCGGTGCGCAGCGTGAACAGTCCGCGCAGCGAGCCCGCCTTCGCGGCCAGCTCGTCGACCTTCGCGGTGTACTGCCGGAAGACGTCGTACTGGCGGCTGCGGGTGGCGTGCTGGAGCAGGAAGACCGTCTCCGGGTTGAACAGGTGCAGCTCGCCCTCGCGACGCCACTGGTATTCGCCGCCGACCTCCAGCCGGTCGTTCGCCTGCGCGCCCGGCGCCGGCCAGGCCAGCGCGTGCCGGGCGGCTACCTCGGCGTGGACCTCGGCCAGCCCGATGCCGCCGACGGTGCTCGGCGTGCCACGGAAGTAGCGGTCGACCAGGCGGGGGTCCAGGCCGACCGCCTCGAACACCTGGGCGCCGCAGTACGACGACACGGTCGAGATGCCCATCTTGGACATGATCTTCAGGACGCCCTTGCCGAGCGCCTTGACGTAGTTGCGGACCGCCTTGACCCGGTCCACCCCGGCCAGCGCGCCGGTGGAGATCATGTCCTCCACCGACTCGAACGCGAGGTAGGGGTTCACCGCCGCCGCGCCGTACCCGATGAGCACGGCCGCGTGGTGCACCTCCCGGCAGTCGCCGGACTCCACGATCAGCGCCGCCTGCGTGCGGGTCTGCTCGCGTACCAGGTGCTGGTGCACCGCGGCGGTCAGCAGCAGCGACGGGATCGGGGCCAGGTCCGCGTTGGAGTCCCGGTCGGAGAGCACCAGGATGCGTACGCCGTCCTCGATCGCCTCGGAGACATGCCGGCAGATCTCGGTCAGCCGGGCCTTGATGCCGGCCCCGCCGTCCCGGATCGGGTAGAGGCCGGAGACCCGGACCGCCTTGAAGCCGGGCAGGTCGCCGTCCTCGTCCACGGAGAGGATCTTCGCCAGCTCGTCGTTGTCGATCACCGGGTGGGGCAGGACGATCTGACGGCAGCTCGCCGGCCCCGGGTCGAGCAGGTTGCCCTCCGGCCCGATGGTGGACGCCAGGCTGGTCACCAGCTCCTCCCGGATGGCGTCCAGCGGCGGGTTGGTGACCTGGGCGAAGAGCTGGTGGAAGTAGTCGTAGAGCAGCCGCGGCCGGGTGGACAGCGCGGCGATCGGGGTGTCGGTGCCCATCGAGCCGATCGGCTCCGCGCCGCTGCGGGCCATCGGGCCGAGCAGGATCTTCAGCTCCTCCTCGGTGTAGCCGAAGGTCTGCTGCCGGCGGCGCACCGAGTCGTGGGTGTAGACGATGTGCTCGCGCGGCGGCAGGTCGTCCATCTCGATCAGGCCGGCGTGCAGCCACTCCTGGTACGGCTCGGCGGCGGCCAACTCGGTCTTGATCTCGTCGTCGGAGACGATCCGGCCGTTGACGGTGTCGACCAGGAACATCCGCCCCGGCTGGAGCCGCCCCTTGGCCACCACGGTGGCCGGGTCGAGGTCGAGCACGCCCGCCTCGCTGCCCAGCACCACCAGCCCGTCGCTCGTGTGCCACCAGCGGCCCGGGCGCAGACCGTTGCGGTCCAGCACCGCGCCGACGATCTCGCCGTCGGTGAACGCCACCGAGGCCGGGCCGTCCCACGGCTCCATCAGGCTGGCGTGGAAGCGGTAGAACGCGCGCTTGTCGGCGCGCATGTCCGGGTCGTTCTCCCACGCCTCGGGGATCATCATGAGCACCGCGTGCGGCAGGCTCCGCCCGGCCAGGTGCAGCAGCTCCAGAACCTCGTCGAAGTTGGCCGAGTCGGACGCGGCCGGGGTGCAGACCGGGAAGACCCGGCGGATGTTGCCGGACAGGTTCGGGCTCCGGAGCAGCGCCTCCCGGGCCTGCATCCAGTTGCGGTTGCCCCGGATCGTGTTGATCTCGCCGTTGTGGGCGATGAACCGGTACGGGTGCGCCAGCGGCCACGACGGGAACGTGTTGGTGGAGAAGCGGGAGTGCACGAGCGCGATCGCGCTGTCCACCCGCTCGTCGGTCAGTTCCGGGTAGAACGCCGGCAACTGGTCCGGGGTGAGCATGCCCTTGAAGACCATGGTCCGGCCGGACAGCGACGGGAAGTAGGCCGGCTGGCCGCGCTCGGCGGTCTCCCGCTCGACCTGCTTGCGCAGGCAGAACGCCACCCGGTCCAGGTCGAGCCCGGTCAGCGGGGAGCCGGCCGGTCCGGCCGGCGAGTCGGTCAGCCGGCGCGCGGCCACGAAGAGCTGCCGGATCCGGGGCATCGCCGCGAGCGCGGTCTCCCCCAGGCCGGACGGGTCGGTCGGCACCTCCCGCCAGCCGAGCACCTCGGCGCCCTCGACGAGCGCGTACTTGTCGACGACCTGGCGGGCCCGGGCCTCGGCCGCGTCGTCGTCGGCCAGGAAGACCAGGCCGGTGGCGTACTGGCCGGGCGGGGGGAGCGGGAAGTCGACGGTCGCCCGCAGGAACGCGTCCGGCACCTGGATCATGATCCCGGCGCCGTCACCGGTGTTGTGCTCCGCGCCCCGGGCGCCCCGGTGGTCCAGCCGGCACAGCGCCCCGAGACCGTTCGCGACGACCTGGTGCGAACGGCGCCCGTGCAGGTCGGCCACGAAGGCCACCCCGCAGGCGTCGTGCTCGTACGCGGGGTCGTAGAGCCCGGCCGGCTGCGGGGCCGGCTGCGGGCTGTGAGGGTACGGAAAGGCCACCGGGCCTCCTGTCGTCACTCAGATTTGATCATGGTGGGGACGACGTCGGCCCGCTGGGGTTTATTGAGTCTACGTTAGGGCTTCCCACGCAAGGCCAGTTCAGATTGATCACACTTCCAGATGCTGGGACGTGTAGTCTCGCGCGGTGGATGTCCTACGAGCTGACGTGCTCGACCGGGTGGAGCGGTTCTACGACGCGGTGCCCCGCGACGGCGCCCGGGCGGAGGAGTTCGACGCCCTGGTGCTGTTCGTCCGGGACGGCGCCGGATGGCCGTTCTACGCCCGCCCCCGCCTCGACGCCACCGCGCCACCCACGCTGGCCGAGGTTACCGCGGTCCGGTCCCGGCAGCGGGAGCTGGGCCTGCCGGAGACGTTCGAGTGGGTGCACGAGCACCAGCCGGGCCTGCTGGCGGTGGCCCGCTCGGCGGGCCTGACCGTGCTGGAGGCGCCACTCATGCGGCTCGAACCGGAGCGGCTGCCCGACCCGGCGACGCTCAGCGACGTACCGGTGCGGGTGCTGGACCCCGGCGACCCCGGCTTCGCGGCGGACATCGCGCTGCGCCGGGCCGTCGCCGCGATCGGCTTCGCCCACGGCGGCACCGCCCGGGGCGAGGCCGGGCCGGCCGAACGGGACGCCGCGCTGGCCCGGCTGGACGTCGACGCGCTGGAGGAGGAGGCGACCCGGGTGGCCGACGGCCGGCGCGTCTCGGTGCTCGCCGGCACCCCACTGGACGGGGCGCTCGCGAGCGGCATGGCCATGCGGGTCGGCGACGTGGCGGAGATCGCCGGAGTGGCCACCCTGCCGTCCGCCCGGCGGCGCGGCCTGGGCGCCGCGGTGACCGCCACGCTGGCCCGGGAACTACGCGCCGCCGGCACCGACCTGATCTTCCTGAGCGCGGGCAGCGAGGAGATCGCCCGGGTCTACCTGCGGGTCGGCTTCCGCCGGGTCGGCACGGCCTGCATCGCCGAGCCGGCCGCGGTCATCTGAGCACCCCCGGTCAGGACGGCGGCTGCCAGGCGTCGGCCGCCGCGGCGGCGGTGTTGCGCATCCGGGGGCTGATCGTGCCCAGGGCGGCGTCCCGGGCGCGCAGCGCCAGCCGCCCCCGGGTCTGGAGCACCGCCGACATCCGGCGGGTCTGCCGGACCATGGTGGCCGCGCGGGGCCGACGCAACCGGTCGTACGCGGTCACCGCATCCGGCAGCCGCGCCTCGCGGAGCAGCCCGGCGAGCGTGGCCGCGTCCTCGAACGCGAGGCAGGCGCCCTGCCCGAGGTGCGGCGGCATGGCGTGCGCGGCGTCGCCGAGCAGCACCACACCGCCCGGGCCGGCCGGAAAGCCGTACGCCCGGGGCAGCGGACGCAGCTCCCGCACCTCCTGCTGCACCACGTCGGCCGGGTCAGTCGCCTCCAGCAGGGTGGCGATCGGCGCGGGCCAGCCCGCGAACCACCGCTTGAGCAGGGCGAGCTGGATCTCCGGCGGCTCGGGGCGGGGCGCGCCCGCGGCGGTGGCCACCCAGTAGATGCCGCCCCGACGGGAGGCGCCGGCACCGCCGCGCTCGCCGAGCGAGGCGGCCACGAACCGGTAGCCGGCACCGAGCGTCTCGCCGTGCACCGGCTGGTCGTCGGGCAGTTGTGGGGCTTGGTACCAGGGGATGACCGCCCGCCAGGCGGCGCAACCGGAGCTCACCACGGCGGTCTCCGGGGCGAGCTGCCGCCGGATCTCGCTGTCCGTGCCGTCGGCGGCCACCACCAGGTCGGCCTCGAAGGTGTGCCGGCCGTCACCCACCGCGGGTCGCTCGCCGGCCACCGCGCGTACGCTCCGCACGCTCACCCCGGTGCGCAGCTCCACCCGCTCGCCCAGCCCGGCGATGAGCGCGTCGTGCAGATCCTCCCGGTGCACCACCACCGGCATTCGATCGGCCGAGGTCGGCCGGGGTTGCACCAGCCACTGCCCGTCCGGGCGGCGGATCCCCCCGTCGGGCAGCGGGGTGGCGATCGCGTCCAGCCCGTCGCCGAGGCCGAGGGCGCGCAGCGCGCGTACCCCGTTCGGCCAGAGCACCACGGCGGTCGCCTCGGGCCGAACGCGGTCGGCGCGTTCCAGCAGCGTGACCCGCCACCCGGAGCGGGCCAGCACGCCGGCCGTCGCCATCCCACCGAGTCCGGCGCCGACCACCACCGCGCTGCGCATGACGCCCCCGCTCAGCTGTCCCGGTCCACCGGGCGCCCGCCGGCGTCGGCCCGCTCGGCGTCGGCCCGCTCGACGTCGGCCCGCTCGACGTCGGCCCGCTCGACGTCGGCCCGCTCGACCTCGGCGCGCTCGGCGTCGGCGCGCTCGGCGTCGGTCACCGTGGTGCGGTCGGTCGCGCCGCCGGCTCCGTCGTCAGGGGTCGCGGCGTCGCCGGCTGTGGGGCCGCCGGTCGCCGCCGGGTCCGCCGGGGGCAGTTCGCCGTTCTCCCGGTACGCCCGGAACTGCTCCTCGGTCACCACCCGGTAACCCTCGGGCGCCACCGTCGCCGCCGCGCCCTCCCGGGCGGAGAGGTCGACCTGGGACACATCGCCGTCCGGCGTCACCGACGCGGTCGGCTCGCCCACCGGGACGAGGTATTCGCGCGGGCCGCGGGTCCGGAGGAAGTAGGCGAGCGCGCCGAGGAAGACGAGCGCCGCGGTCCAGACGTTGAGCCGGACGCCGAGGATGTGGTTGGCCTCGTCGGTACGCATCAGCTCGATCCAGAACCGGCCCGCCGTGTAGCCCATCACGTAGAGCGCGAACGCCCGGCCCCGGCCGAGCCGCAGCTTACGGTCGAGGACCAGCACAAACGCGGCGACACCCACGTTCCAGAGCAACTCGTAGAGGAACGTCGGGTGGTAGAGCCCCGGTTGCAGAACCGGGCTGCCGGCGTCGTCGCGCAGCGCGTGCCCGGGATTGTCCGGGTCCATCACGTGCACCTCGAGACCCCAGGGCAGGCTGGTCCGACCGCCGTACAACTCGTTGTTGAACCAGTTGCCGAGCCGGCCCACGGCCTGTGCCAGCGGCATTCCCGGTGCCAGCGCGTCGGCCACCACGGTGAGCGGGATGCCGAGCTGTCGGGCGGCGAGCCAGGCGCCGACCGCGCCGCCGGCCACCGCGCCCCAGATACCGAGACCGCCCTCCCAGATGGCGAACGCCTTGAGCGGCTGACCGTCAGCACCGAAGTATTTCTCCGGCGAGGTGATCACATGGTAGATCCGGGCGCCGATGATGCCGGCCGGCACCGCCCAGACGGCGATGTCGAGCACTGCGCCCGGCGCGACGCCACGACGGCGCAACCGGTACTCGGTGACCACGCAGGCCACCACGATGCCGAGAATGATGCAGAGCGCGTACGCCCGGATCGGAACCGGACCGAGCTGCCAGACGGCGGTGCTGGGGCTGGGCATGGCCGCCAGTGGAGTCATCGGGGCGAGGGTCACGGTTGCACACGGTACCGGTGCGGACCGTGTGCGCGGCACCCCGGTCCGCTCCGCCGGTGGGCTGCACTGGTCCGCTCGGCAGGTCCGCTCCGTTGGTCCGGACGGCCGGTTCGCACGGCCGGTGGGCTGGGCCGGTGGGCTCGGCCTCGGTGGGCTTCGCCGGGTGCGTCCCGCCGATCCAGTCGCCGGCACCCCGGGCCTCCCACCAGTGCCCTCCATTGCCTACAAACTTGATGACGCAGATGACTCAGCCAAGCCGGGGTGGTTCGCCACCACCTGAGTCATTTACGCCATCAAGTTTGTAGGCGGGAAACCAGCATCCGGCCGGGTCGGCATGGAGGCACGCAGAGACGCGGGGCGGACCGACGCGGGGCGGACCGACACACAGGCACGCACAAGCGGAGGACCGGCGCGGAGGGGCACGCCCAGGTGCGGAAGGTACGAAAGGTGCGACAGGCGCGGAGGCACGCAGGTGCGGAAGGCACGCACAGGCGCGGAGGCACGCAGGTGCGGAAGGAGCGCCAGACGCGGAGGCACGCACGGGGCGCGGAAGGCCCGCGCCGGCACCGACGACGAGGTCAGCGAGCGGGGTTGCGGACGCCCTCGGCGAGTTCGGCGCTGAGCTTGCGCAGGGCGGTCAGTCCGGCGGCCTGGTCCGGCGCGTCGAGCACGCACCGGACCAGCGCGCTACCCACGATCACCGCGTCGGCGTAGCCGGCTACGGTGGCGGCCTGCGCGCCGGTGCCCACGCCCAGCCCGACCCCGACCGGCAGGTCGGTGACCTCGCGCAGCCGGGAGACCAGGACCGGCGCCGCCTCGGAGGTCTGCGCGCGGGCGCCGGTGACGCCCATGAGCGCGGTGGCGTAGACGAAGCCGCGGCAGTGCTCGACGGTCATCCGCAGCCGCGCGTCGGTGGAGGACGGCGACACCAGGAACGTCCGGTCGAGGCCGTGCGCGTCGGAGGCGGCGAGCCACTCGGCGGCCTCGTCGGGGATCAGGTCCGGCGTGATGAGTCCGGTGCCACCGGCTGCGGCCATGTCCCGGGCGAACACGTCGACGCCGTACTGCTCGATCGGGTTCCAGTAGGTCATCGTGACCACCTGGGCCCCGGTGGCGGCGACCGCCTCGACCACGCGCAGCGCGTCGGCGGTGCGTACGCCGCCGGCGAGCGCGATGTCGCTTGCCTTCTGGATGACCGGGCCGTCCATCACCGGATCGGAGTAGGGGATCTCCACCTCGATGACGTCGACGCCCGCCTCGACCATCGCGGTCATGGCGGCGATGCTGCCCTCGACGGTCGGGAAGCCGGCCGGCATGCAGCCGACAAGCACGGCCCGCCCGTCGGCGCGGGCCTTGTCGAAGGCGACCCCGATGCGGCTCACGCTGTCACTCCTTGTCGAGGATGCCGAAGTATGCCCCGGCGGTGTGCACGTCCTTGTCGCCCCGGCCGGAGAGGTTGACCACGATCACCGGCTCGCGGCCCAGCTCGGCGGCGAGCTCCGGGGCGATCCGGCGGGCGCCGGCGAGCGCGTGCGCGCTCTCGATCGCCGGGATCACGCCCTCGGTGCGGCAGAGCAGCTCGAACGCGGCCATCGCCTCGGCGTCGTCGACCGGCAGGTAGGTGGCCCGGCCGGCGTCGTGCAGCCAGGCGTGCTCCGGCCCGACGCCCGGGTAGTCCAGGCCGGCCGAGATCGAGTGCGACTCGATGGTCTGCCCGTCGGAGTTCTGCAGGACGTACGTGCGGGTGCCGTGCAGCACACCCGACGAGCCGCCGGTGATGCTGGCGGCGTGCCGGCCGGTGGTCACGCCCTCGCCGCCGGCCTCGAAGCCGTAGAGCCGCACCCCGGCGTCGGGGATGAAGGCGTGGAAGATGCCGAGCGCGTTGGAGCCGCCGCCGACGCAGGCCGCGACCGCGTCCGGCAGCGCGCCGGTCAGGTCCAGGCACTGCTGGCGGGCCTCCACCCCGATGCCGCGGACGAAGTCCCGGACCATTTCGGGGAACGGGTGCGGACCGGCGGCGGTGCCGATCAGGTAGTGGGTGTCGTCGACGTTGGCGACCCAGTCGCGCATCGCCTCGTTCATCGCGTCCTTCAGCGTGCGCGAGCCGGCGGTGACCGGGACGACGGTGGCGCCGAGCATCCGCATCCGGGCGACGTTGAGCGCCTGCCGCTCGGTGTCCACCTCACCCATGTAGACCACGCACTCGAGGTCGAACAGGGCGGCGGCGGTCGCGGTCGCCACGCCGTGCTGGCCGGCGCCGGTCTCCGCGATCACCCGCCGCTTGCCCATCCGCCGGGTGAGCAGCGCCTGACCGAGCACGTTGCGGACCTTGTGGGCGCCGGTGTGGTTGAGGTCCTCCCGCTTGAGCAGGATCCGCGCCCCGAGCTGCGCGGAGAGCCGCCGGGCCTCGTACAGCTCGGAGGGGGTGCCGGCGTAGTCGCGCAGCAGGGCGTCGAACTCGGCCAGGAACTCCTCGTCGCCCATCGCCTTCCGGTAGGCCGCGTCCAGCTCGTCGAGCGCGGCGACGAGCGCCTCGGGGACGAACCGGCCGCCGAACCGGCCGAAGTGGCCGGCGGCGTCGGGAAGCTGGCCGGCTGCGTCTGCGGCGCTCATCGCGGGCGTCCTCTCGGTCGGGGTAACCCGGCGCGGTCAGCGCACCGGACGGGGCGTGGCCGGGTGGTTGCCGGCGTTCACCAGCTCCGCGACGGCCTCGCGGGGGCTCTTCTGGGTGACCAGGCCCTCGCCCACCAAGACGGCGTCGGCGCCGGCCGAGGCGTACCGGATCAGGTCGTGCGGCCCGCGCACGCCCGACTCGGCGATCTTGACGACGCTGCTCGGCAGGCCGGGTGCGATCCGCTCGAACACCGAGCGGTCGACCTCAAGGGTACGCAGATCACGGGCGTTGACGCCGATCACCTGCGCGCCGGCCTCCATGGCCCGGTCCGCCTCCTCCTCGGTGTGCACCTCGACGAGCGCGCACATGCCCAGCGACTCGATCCGCTCCAGCAGCCCGACGAGCGCGTTCTGCTCCAGCGCGGCGACGATCAGCAGCACCAGGTCGGCGCCGTGCGCGCGGGCCTCGTGCACCTGGTAGCTGGAGACCACGAAGTCCTTGCGCAGCACCGGCACGTTCACCGCCGCGCGGACCGCGGCCAGGTCGTCGAGCGACCCGCCGAACCAACGGCCCTCGGTCAGCACGCTGATCGCCCGCGCGCCGCCGGCCGCATAGTCGCCGGCCAGGTCCGCCGGGTCGGCGATCTCGGCCAGCCGGCCCTTGGACGGCGACGAGCGCTTCACCTCGGCGATCACCGCGACGCCGGGTCGGCGCAGCGCCGCGTACGCGTCGAGTGGTGGCGGTGCGGCGGCGGCCAGCTCGCGGATCCGCTCCAGCGGGATCTGCTCCTGTCGCCGGGCCACGTCCTCGCGCACGCCGGCCAGGATCTCGTCGAGCACGCCTGCGGACGGCGCCGCTCCGGCGTCGTCCCCCTCCGCGTGCGCATGCTCAGCAGTCACCAACGGACTCCCCTCTCCGGGTGTCATGGGCCGATGCTAGGGGGCGCCACCTGGCGACACATGCCGGGGGGTATGGCGCACCTCACCAGATGGGCTGTGTCATGATGGCCGACTTGTGGTGAACACGGTGTCACGCAGCGCCACCATACGCATCGACCACCGCACATGCCCTATCTCACCATGGCCGGCTCCGGACCGCATGGCGGCGTCCGCCCCGCTGTGACCAAGGTCAAGGACTTCCGCCTCTGCCCAGGTCGCTCCCCCCGTCGGACCGTTGACCTGTGCTTCACGGCGACGAAACGTGAGCCCGGCAGCATCGTCGCAGGGCAGACTCGACGAGGCGGCTGCCGACCGTCACCAACGATCTCGCGCGGGGTGAATCATGAGCGCCAACGGGCCGCACCAGAACATCGGACTGACCACCATCTCCCGTACCGTCGCCTCGCTCGCCGTCGGCGTGGTGCACACGCTCGAACGCGCCGTGGCCGGCGACGGCCGCACGCGTACCGCCCG
This sequence comes from Micromonospora sp. WMMD1128, assembly GCF_027497235.1. NCBI lineage: Bacteria > Bacillati > Actinomycetota > Actinomycetes > Micromonosporales > Micromonosporaceae > Micromonospora > Micromonospora sp. WMMD1128. Next base: position 1,565,754 of record NZ_CP114902.1, on the reverse strand, counting down.
GGGCAACGCCTGGGAGGCGGTCTGCGCCGACCGGGCCCGCGCCGAGCAGCGCCGCGAGCTGGAACGGCTGGTCGCCGAGTTGGCCGCCGCCCGGGCCGCGGCCCGGGTGCGCCGCGACGCGCGCGAGGCCCAGCCGGTCAGGTGACCGTCGGGTCCTCGCCGCGGTCCAGCGCGTCCCACGCGTCGCGGGTGCCCCGCTCGACCGCAGGCCGGTTGGCGTCGGCGGGCCCGGTCGACCCCGGCCGCCGCTCGTAGCGGGCCCCCATCGCCGGCCATCCGCCGCCGCGCCACCCGGTCAGCACCCCACCGACTGCCAGGGCCAGCCCGCCCGCCAGCACCAGCGCCGGCCAGTGCCGGCTCACCCCGGACTCGGTGATGCCGACGCCGCCGCCGACCGCCACGGCCAGCCCGACGGCGGCCAGCAGCGCGCCCAGCAGCCGGCGCAGTCGCCCCCGGGTCGCCAGCACCGCGCCGCCGCCGGCCAGCCCGACGTAGGCCAGCGCCGACACCCAGGGCAGCAGCTCCGCTCCGGTGCGGGTCCGCTCCCCCGGTGGCAGGGCGCCGCGGGTGGTCAGCTCCACCGACCAGGTGCGGGTCACCGCCCAGGCGGCCAGGCCCGCGCCGGCCAGGCAGAGCAGCACCGCGTACGCCAGCTCGCGCCGGCCGCGGACGGCGGACGGGCCGGTCGTGGCGGTGTCGGGCACGCTCATCGGCCGGCCGCGGTGTCTCGGCGGCGGCGGTCACGACCGGTCACTCGGTCACCTCCGGCGGGCTGACCGGCAGGTCGGTGTGGAAGCAGGTGCGGTGCCCGGTGTGGCAGGCCGCCCCGACCTGCTCCACGCTCACCAGCAGCGCGTCGCCGTCGCAGTCCAGCGCGACGGAGCGGACGTACTGGTGGTGGCCGGAGGTGGCACCCTTGACCCAGTATTCTGCCCGGCTGCGCGACCAGTAGGTGGCCCGGCCGGTGGTGAGTGTGCGGTGCAGCGCCTCGTCGTCCATCCAGGCGACCATCAGCACCTCACCGGAGTCGTGGGCGCGGACCACGGCGGCGACCAGGCCGTCCGGCCCGCGCCGGAGCTTGGCGGCGATGGCCGGGTCGAGCCGGGAGGGGCGGGCCGGGCCGGGGGCCGGGGCACCGCCGGGGCGGGCGGGGGCGCCGGTCACCGGCGCGTCAGAGGCGGGCACGGTTGACCATTCTCCCGTACGCGGCGCCGGAACCGCCGACGTGTCCCGGGTGACGGGTGGCACCGTGCCCAGCGCCTCGCTCAGTTGACCGAGGTAACGGTCCACCCGCCCGTCGGCGAGCGCCTCGGCCAGGTCCGCGCCGTTCACCGCGGCGATCTCCCCGGTGTACGGGCGGACGAGCGGGACGATCCCGGTGACCAGCCGGCCGGCGGCGGCGCCGACCTCGGCCGGGTGGCCGGCGCGCAGCCCGAGGCAGAGCAGCATGTCGGCGCGGTAGTGGGGCGGGGCGACCGGCAGGTCGAGCGCGGCGGTCAGGGCCGCCCGGCGGGACACCACCCGGATCGAGGGGTTGGCCAGCCGGAGCACCGAGGGGCAGAGCCGGGCCAGGTCGGCGGCGGCGAGTCGGACCCCGACCGGGTCGTCGGCCCAGTGCGCGCCGGCCACCTTTCCCAGCGTGGCGATCAGCTCCTCCAGGCGTGGTTCGTCGGCGGGCTGGCAGAGCACCGGCAGGTCGATCCGGCGGCGCCACTCCGGCACCGCCCAGAGCAGTCGGGCGGGCGCGGTGACCGGGAGCCCGAACGCCCAGTCGGCGGGCTGGCCGAGCCGGCGTACCCAGGAACGCACGTCCCGGGCGGCCACCGAGACGTGCACCAGGCGGCCGTCGAAGTCGGCCAGGTAGGCGCGCCGGGCCGCGTACGGGGTGGGGCAGGCTCGGGTGGTGGCGGCGGGACGGTGGTCGGTCGCGACGAGCACGTCGACGTCGACGTCGCTGTGCTCGGTGGCGGCCCGCCGGGCGTGACTGCCCCGCAGCATGATCCCGACGACGGGGCGATCGGCGGCCAGGCGGAGGCGGGTGGCCCATTCGTCGAGGAATCCGGAATCGGGCAACGCGGCGGGACCCACCGGGCAATGGTGCCGGAAGTCCGATCTTCGGCGCAATGCCCGATGCCGGACATGGTGTCCGCTGCGGGCGGCTTCAGCCCAGTTCCTCCTCGGCCCGCCGGTACGCGTCGATCTTGTGGTCGAGGACTGTCAGATCTTCCGTCAGCTCGGCCATCCGGGCCAGCACCCGGGCCCGGTGCGCCTCGAACAGCGCGCGCCGCGCGCCGAGCGTGCGGTCCCCCTGCCGGGCCAGTTCGGCGTAGCGGCGCATGTCGCGCACCGGCATCCCGGTACGGCGTAGCCGGGTGAGCAGGAACAGCCAGTTGACGTCCGCCTCGGTGTAGCGCCGCCGCCCGGCGGAGTCCCGCCCGACCGGGGCGACCAGCCCCTCCTGCTCGTACCAGCGCAGCGTGTAGGTGGTCAGACCGACCCGCTCGGCGGCCTCGCCGACGCTGACGCTCTGCTCCCGGATACCGATGTCCACCGCTCCAGGTTCCCAGTTCGAGTCCACTCGAAGTCAACCACAATTGCGCGGTCGGAGAAATTCATCTAGCGTTGATTTCATCGGTTGATGAATTGTCGGAGGCGGACATGGACGACGCGGTGTCGGTCCGTGGCCTGGTGGTCGACCGGGGCGGACGGCGGGTGCTGCACGGCATCAGCTGCGACGTGCCCCGGGGCACGGTCACCGGGTTGCTCGGGCCCAGCGGCAGCGGCAAGACCACGCTGATGCGGGCGGTGGTGGGCGTGCAGACCATCGACGGCGGCACGGTCGACGTGCTCGGCCGGCACGCCGGCTCGGCCGACCTGCGCCAGCGGGTGGGCTACCTGACGCAGGCGCCGAGCGTCTACGCCGACCTCACGGTCCGGGAGAACGCCCGCTACTTCGCCGTGCTCCAGGGCCGGGGCCGCGCCGAGGCCGACCGCGCGGTCACCGACGTCGGCCTGGCCGCCGCCGCGGACCAGCTGGTCGGCACGCTCTCCGGCGGCCAGCGCAGCCGCGCCTCGCTCGCCTGCGCCCTGGTCGGCGAACCGGAGCTGGTCGTCCTCGACGAACCCACGGTCGGTCAGGACCCGGTGTTGCGGGCCGACCTGTGGGCCAGGTTCCACGCCATGGCCGCCGCCGGCACCACGCTGCTGGTCTCCAGTCACGTGATGGACGAGGCGGCCCGCTGCGACCGGCTGCTGCTCATCCGCGAGGGCCGGCTGATCGCTGACGACACCCCGGCCGCGGTCCGCGCCACCACCGGCGTGGACGACCTGGAGGAGGCGTTCCTGCGCCTCATCCGCGACACCGAGCAGGAGGACGCCGCATGAACGGCCGGATCCTGGCCGCCACGACCGGGCGGATCCTGCGCCAGCTCCGGCACGACCGGCGCACCGTGGCGCTGCTCCTCCTGGTGCCGGCCGTGCTGCTCGCGCTCGTCTACTTCATGTACGTCGACCAGCCCACCCCACCCGGCGCGCCGAGCACGTTCGACCGGGTCGCGCTGATCATGCTGGGCTTCTTCCCGTTCATCATCATGTTCCTGGTGACAAGCATCGCCATGCTCCGCGAGCGCACCACCGGGACGCTGGAGCGACTGCTCACCACGCCGCTGGGCAAGCTCGACCTGCTCTTCGGCTACGGCATCGCATTCGGCCTGGCCGGGGTGCTCCAGTCCACCGTCGCCTCGCTCGTGGCGTACCTGGTGTTCGGCCTGGACACCGTCGGCAGCCCCGGGCTCGTCGTCCTGATCGCCGGGGTGAACGCGGTGCTGGCCGTGGCGCTCGGCCTGTTCTGCTCGGCGTTCGCCCGCACCGAGTTCCAGGCGGTGCAGTTCATGCCGGTGGTGGTCGCCCCGCAACTGCTGCTCTGCGGGCTGTTCGTGCCGCGCGGCCAGATGGCCGGGTGGCTCCAGGCGGTGAGCGACGTGCTGCCCTTGTCGTACGCGGTCGAGGCCCTCCAGGAGGTCGGCGCGCACGCCGATCCGACCGGCACCATGTGGCGCGACGTGGCGATCGTGGCCGGAGCGGCGGTGGTCGCCCTGGTGCTTGCCGCCGCGACGCTGCGCCGGCGCAGCGGATGAGCCCGCGCCCCGACGAGCCGGCCCGGCGGACGAGCCGGCAGCGCACCGGGCGGCGGCCCGGCAACCCGGAGACCCGGGAGGCGATCCTCGCGGCGGCCCGGACCGCGTTCGCCGAACGGGGCTACGACGCCACCCCGATCCGGGCGGTCGCCGCCGCCGCAGGCGTGGACCCGGCGCTCGTGCACCACTACTTCGGCGCCAAGGAGGAGCTGTTCCGGGCCGCCATGGCGATCCCGATCGACCCGGCCGAGCTGGTGCCGCGGGTGCTGGCGGGCGGCGCCGGCGAGGTCGGCGAGCGGCTGGTCCGCACGTTCCTGACCGTGTGGGACTCCCCGGCCGGCGCCGCCGCGGTGGCCCTGCTGCGTTCCGCGGTGAGCAACACGTGGACCGGCCGCCTGCTGCGCGAGTTCCTGACCACCCAGATCCTGCGCCGGGTCCTCGACCAGCTCGACCTGGACCCGGCCGAGGCGCCGCTGCGGGGCGCGCTCGTCGCCACCCAGATCGCCGGCCTGGCCATGATGCGCTACGTGATCCGCCTGGAACCGGTCGCGTCCGCGTCTCACGACACGCTGGCCGCCACGATCGGCCCGACCGTGCAGCGCTATCTCACCGGCCCGCTGGCCATCGGCTGACGGGCCGGCGGCGGGGTCAGCGGGTCTGCTCCAGCCAGGAGGCGTAAAGCAGGGCGTAGACCGAGTCGGCGTCCCGGACCAGCTCCTCGTGCGGGCCACGCTGGACGATCCGGCCCCGGTCCACCACGATCACCTCGTCGGCCGCCTGCGCGGTGGAGAGCCGGTGCGCGATGGCGAGCGTGGTACGCCCCCGGGTTACCGCGTCCAGGGTGCGCTGGAGGCGCACCTCGGTGGCCGGGTCGACCGCGCTCGTCGCCTCGTCCAGCACCAGCAGGTCCGGGTCCGCCACGTACGCGCGGGCCAGCGCCACGAGCTGCCGCTCGCCGACGCTGAGCGCCTCGCCCCGCTCCCCGACCGGGGTGTCCAGCCCGGCCGGCAACCCGTCCAGCCAGTCGGCCAGGCCCAGCTCGGTGAAGGCGGCGGCGAGGCGCGCGTCGGTCAGCTCCGGCCGGGCGAAGCGGACGTTCTCCCCGACCGTGGCGTCGAACAGGAACCCGTCCTGCGGCACCATCACCACCCGGGCGCGCAGCGAGTCGAAGCGCACCTGGCGCAGGTCGACGCCGGAGAGCAGCACCTCGCCCTCGGTCGGATCCATCAGCCGGGTGAGCAGCTTGGCGAACGTGGTCTTGCCGCTGCCGGTCTCGCCCACCACGGCCACCCGACTCTTCGCCGCGATGTCAAGCGTCACGTCGTGCAGCACCGGCGGCCCGCCCGGGTAGGCGTACGTCACGCCGGCGAACCGGACGTCGAGCGGACCGCCGGGCAGCTCCCGGCCCTGCTCGCCCGGGTCGGCGACGTCCGGTTCGACGTCCAGCACGTCGAGCACCCGGCGCCAGCCGGCGATCGCGTTCTGCGCCTCGTTGAGCACCTCGGTGGCGATCTGCACCGGCTGGATGAAGAGCGTGACCAGGAACAGGAACGCGGTGAGCTGGCCGACCGACAGGGTGCGGTCGACGCCGAGGCTCACCCCGACCACCACCACGCCGGCCAGCGCGAGGCCGGCGGCCAGCTCACCGACCGAGCTGCCCAGGATGCTGATCCGGATCGCCCGCTGCTGGGCCACCCGCTGCCCCTCGATCGCCACGTCCAGCCGGCGGGCGGTGCGCCCGGCGATCCCGTACGCCCGGATCACCGGCGCGCCCACCACGCTCTCGCCGATCGCGCCGAGCAGCGCGCCGGTCCGCTGCCGGACCAGCCCGTACGCGGCGGCGAGCCGCCGCTGGAGCTGCCGGATGATGAGCACCGCGGGCGCGAACGCCACGAGCACCACGAGCGTCAACTGCCAGGAGTACGCGAGCATCACCGCGGTGGTGACCACCAGTTGGCCCAGGTTGACGAGGAGGATCACGCCGCCCCACTGGAGGAACTGGGTGATCTGGTCGACGTCGCTGGTGACCCGGGAGACCAGCGACCCCCGTCGCTCGGACTGCTGGTGCAGCATGGACAGGTCGTGCACGTGCCGGAACGCGCGGGTGCGCACGCCGGCCAGGGCGGTCTCGCTGACCGTGAAGAGCCGGCGCATCATCAGGTAGCCGCAGGTGGTGGTGACCACCAGCACGGCGGCGGTGATCGTCACGGTCCGCGAGATGACGTCCAGGTCGAGCCCGCCGACGATGCCGTGGTCGATGCCGCGCTGCACCGCCACCGGCACGGCCACCCGGCCGACCATGTAGACCAGCGCCAGCGCCAGCGTGGCGGCGAGCCCGGTCTTCAACTCCGGCGAGAGCGCGAGCCCTCGCCGCAGCGTTCCCCAGGTCGTCTCGGTCCGCGCCTCGGCAGCGACAGTCACCGGTCCACCTCCATCTCCAGGCCGGAGGCCACCGGCGTGACCTCGTCGTACGTCCGGTTCTGCTCGCGCTCCTGCTCGGCCTGCTCGTACGCGGTGACCAGGTCGGCGTAGCCGGGCACGGTGGCCAGCAGCTCGGGGTGGGTGCCGCGGGCGACCACCCGGCCCTGCTCCACGTAGATCACCTCGTCGGCGAGCGCGATGGTGGCCCGCCGGTACGCCACCACCAGGATCGACGCCTGCGCGCCCCCACCTGTGGGCGCGCGCAGGCCGGCCAGGATGGCGGCCTCGACGCGCGGGTCGACGGCGCTTGTGGCGTCGTCGAGCACCAGCAGCCGGGGCCGGCCGGCGAGCGCCCGGGCCAGCGTCAGCCGCTGCCGTTGCCCGCCGGAGAGCGACGTGCCCCGCTCGCCGACCATGGTGTCCAGGCCGTCCGGGAGGGCGGCGACGAAGCCGTCCGCCTCGGCCAGCCGCAGCGCCGCCCACACCTCGTCGTCGCCGATGCCGGCCCGGTCGAGCGCGATGTTGGCCCGGACGGTGTCGTCGAAGACGAACGGCACCTGGGCCACCAGCGCCACCGTGGCGGCGAGCGAGGCGGCGGTCAGGTCGCGTACGTCCACGCCGTCCAGGGTGACGCCGCCGGTGCGCGGGTCGACCAGGCGTACAGCAAGCGACGCGATGGTGGACTTGCCGGCGCCGGTCGGGCCGACCAGGGCGACCGTCTTTCCGGCCGGCACGGTGAACGTCACCTCGCCGAGCACCTCGGCGCCGGGCAGGTGCGCCTCGGCCGGCTCGTACGAGAAGTGGACGTCGCGGAAGGCGAGGGTGGCCGGGTCGGGGGTGGTGGGGTCGAGGGCCGTCGTGCCGTACGGCATGTCGCCGGTGGCGTCCAGGACCCGGCGCACCCGGTCCCAGCCGGCGACGCTGCGCGGCAGTTCGGCCAGCACCCAGCCGATGGCCCGCACCGGGAAGGCCAGCACGGTGAAGAGGAAGGCGACGCTGACCAGCTCGGTCACCGTGATCGCGCCCTGGCGGAGTCGGACCGCGCCGACCACCAGCACGGCAAGCGTGCCGAGGCTGGGCAGGGTCTCCAGCATCGGGTCGAAGACGCCGCGCAGTTTCCCGACCGCGATGAGCGCGTCGCGCAGCTCGCCGGCCCGGGCGGCGAAGCGGGCCGTCTCCTGCGACTCGCGGCCCATGGTCTTGACCACGAGCGCGCCGTCGAAGCTCTCGTGGGCGATGCCACTGACCTCGGCCCGCAGCCGCTGCGCCCGGGCCTGCCGGGGCGCCATCCGGCGGGAGTAGACCACGTTGAGCGCGAACAGCGCGGGGAAGACGGCGAGGCCGACCAGGGCGAGCGCCCAGTCGGTGAGGAAGAGCGAGGCCACCGCGCCGACAAGCATCACCAGCGTGCCGACCGCGAACGGCAGCGGCGCGATCGGATACCAGGCGGCCTCCACGTCGGAGTTGGCGTTGGACAGCAACGTGCCGGTGGAGTTGCGGTGGTGCCAGGCCAGCGGCAGGTCCAGGTAGCGGCGGGTGACCCGGCGGCGGTAGGCGGCCTGGAGCCGGTACTGCATGTAGCCGGCGCCGAGCCGGCGGCCGAAGATGCCCACCACCCGCAGCACGCTGATGCCGAACAGGGCCGCCGCGGCCAGGGCGAGGGTCCCGGTGCCGACGGCGCCCCGCAGGACGGCGGGGATGGCCACCTCGCCGATCACGGCTCCCACCACACGGGCGCTGGCGATCACCAGGAGGCCGAACAGCACGCTGCCGCTCACCGCCACCGCGAAGATCCGGGGTTGTTCCCGGATCGCCTGGCCGAGCACCCGTAGCCCTCTGCCGAGAACGTCCCGACTTGTCCCGCTCGCCACGCTCGCCCCCGCCGTAAGCCGCAATTTTCTCCCCCATCCTTACCGCTCGCCGCCACCGCCGCCGACCCGCGCGGATATGTCCGCCGTCACGTTCCCACGGACCACCGACGGCGGCGGGCGGTGACCGGCCGGTCGCCGCCCGCCGCGCGGTTACCGCGCGCCGATCCGCCCGGTGGGGCCTACGATCGGGCCATGCCGCGGTACGCCCGAGCGGAGCGCGAGGCGCTCGCCGACCTGATGCTGGAACTGGGACCGGACGCGCCGACGGTCAACGAGGGGTGGACCACCCGTGACCTGGCGGCGCACCTGCTGGTGCGGGAGCGTCGCCCGGACGCGGCCGGCGGGCTCCTGCTGCCGCCGCTGCGCGGTTACGGCGAGGCGGTCCGTCGCCGGATCGCCGCCGGCCCGTACGCCGACCTGGTCGCCCGGGTCCGCCGCCCGCCGGTGTGGAGCCCGGTGAGCAACCCGCTCACCGACGAGCTGGCGAACGGCATGGAGTTCTTCATCCACCACGAGGACGTGCGCCGGGCCCGGTCCGGCTGGCGTCCACGCGACCTCCCGGCCGGGCAGCAGGCGGTGCTGTGGAAGCGGGTCGCCCTGCTGGCCCGGATGGCGCTGCGGCGCTTCCCGGCCGAGGTGCTGGTGCAGGCGCCCGGGCACGGCGAGGTGCGGGGCGGGCGGGGCGGTGAACGGCTGCGCCTGGTGGGCGCGCCGGGGGAACTCGTCCTGTTCCTGACCGGCCGGCAGCGGGTGGCCCGGGTCCAGGTGGACGGTCCGAGCGGTGCCGCACACCGCCTGCGCACCGCCGAACTGGGCCTGTGACCCAGGGTGTGCGGTCGGTGACCGACCCATCGTGAAAATTGCATCTCCAACGATGCTCACCGATCCGTTTCTGCCGTACGCTCCTGCCCGTCACCCGGCCGCACGGGCGGCGGACAGGGGGCATGGATGCGTGGCTTCGCGCTCGCGGCGCTGCACGAGCCGCCCTTTCCGGCACGGCGGCACCCCGCCGTGGAAGGCGTTGCCGCGGAGAGCGCCGGCTGGGTCCGTGACCTCGGCCTGGTCGACGACCCCGCCGGGCAGCGCCGGCTGGCCGGCGCGCACGCCGCCGAGCTGGCCGGGCGGGCCTGCCCGGAGGCGTCCCCCGGCGGCCTGCGCCTGCTCACCGACCTGATCAACTGGCTGTTCGTGGTGGACGACGCCTGCGACGACGACGGGCTGGGCACCGACCCGGTCCGGCTCGCGCCCACCGTGGCGGCGTTGCTGACCGTGCTCGACCGGCTCGGCGACCCGGCCCCGGCCGGCCCGGCCGGCGGGGATCCGCTCGCCGTGGCCCTGCACGACCTGTGCCGGCGGGCCCGCGAGGCGCAGCGGCCCGCGCTGCTGTTGCGCCTGGTCAGCCAGTTGCGTGAATACCTGCTGGCACTGCTCTGGGAGGCGGCCAACCGGGAACGTCACCGGGTGCCCGGGGTGGCCGAGTACGTGCAGATGCGCCGGCACACCGGCGGCGTACGGCCCAGCTTCACGGTGACCGACCTGACCCGTCCGGCGCGATCCGGGCCGGCCCATCGGGCCGATCCGGCGCTGGCCGTGCTGGACGCGCTCGCCACCGACCTGGTCTGCTGGTGCAACGACCTGTTCTCCTACGCCAAGGAACGCGGCGGCGCCCCGGCGGCGCACAACCTGGTCACCACGATCGCCGGCGAGACCGGGCAGGGCGAGGAGGCGGCGCTCGCCGCGGCGGCGGCCCGGTTCAACGCGGCGCTCGCGGCGTACGCGGAACGGGACGCGGCACTCGTCGCCGGGGCCGACGACGGGCTGCGCGCGTTCCTGGCGACCCGGCGGGACTGGGTCCGGGCCACGTACGACTGGTCCCGCGCCGCCGCCCGCTACACCTGATCCCGGGGCTAGCCGCTGCCCCGGTACAGGCAATACCCTTCGGTAACCGCAGATCGGCGTGACCCCCGTCACGCCCCTCCACCCCGAAGGCGGCGCCAACGATGGCTCTCGACATACCGTACCGATCCGTACCGGACATGTTCCTCAAGCGCGTGGCGGATTCCCCCGACCGGCACGCGTTCGCCCACCCCGCCCCGGACGGTTCGGGCCCGGTCTGGTTGACGTGGGAGCAGGTCGGGCAGCGCGCCAAGGCGATCGCGGCCGGGCTGCACGGGCTCGGGGTGGGCCTTGAGGACCCGGTGGCGATCCTGGCCAACACGCGGCTGGAGTGGGTGCTCGCCGACTTCGGCATCATGTGCGCCGGCGGGGCCACCACCACCGTCTACCCCACCACCGAGCCCGCGGACGCGGTCTACATCCTCGCCGACTCCGGCTCACGCGTGCTGTTCGCGGAGGACCCGGGCCAGGCGGCGAAGATCGCCGGTGCGGAGTTGCCGGCGCTGACCCACGTGGTGCTCCTCGACGGAACGCCCGACCCGGCGGCCGGCGTCCCCCAGCTCACCCTGGCCGAGTTGGAGGACCGCGGGGCGGCGGCGCTGGCGGCCGAGCCCGGCCTGATCGACACGCTTGTCACCGCCATCGGCCCGGACCACCTGGCCACCCTGATCTACACCTCGGGCACCACCGGCCGGCCCAAGGGCGTGGAGCTGCTGCACGGCGGCTGGTGCTGGGAGGGGGTGGCGCAGGCCGAGCTGGGCCTGCTGCGCGTCGACGACCTGCAGTACCTGTGGCTGCCGCTGTCCCACTCGTTCGGCAAGACGCTGCTCTGCGGCGCCACCCACGTCGGGCTGCCCACCTACGTCGACGGCCGGGTGGACAAGCTGGTCGAGCTGCTCGCCGTGGTCCGGCCGACGTTGATGTGCGGCGCGCCCCGGGTCTTCGAGAAGGTCTACAACAAGGCGGTGACCACGGCGCAGGGCGCCGGCGGCGCGAAGGCGAAGATCTTCGCCTGGGGGGTCGCGGTCGGCAAGGAAAAGGTCGCGCTGGAGCAGGCCGGCAAGCCGGTCCCGGCCGGGCTGCGTCTGAAGTACGGGCTGGCCGAGAAGCTTGTGTTCAGCAAGCTCCAGGCCCGGCTCGGTGGCCGGATGCGGGTGCTGGTCTCCGGCGCGGCGCCGCTGAGCGCGGAGATCGCCACCTTCTTCGCCGCCGCGAACCTGCCCATCTCGGAGGGGTACGGCCTGACCGAGACCAGTGCCGGCGCGTTCGTCAACCCGCCCGACGGGCTCAAGATCGGCAGCGTCGGTCGTGCCATGGGCGACCTGGAGTGCCGGATCGACACCGACGGCGAGGTCCTGCTCCGCGGCCGTCCGGTCATGCGCGGCTACCACAACCTGCCCGAGGAGACCGCCGAGGCGTTCACCGAGGACGGTTTCTTCCGCACCGGCGACATCGGCACGCTCGACGACGACGGCTACCTGCGCATCACCGACCGGAAGAAGGACCTGGTCAAGACGTCCGGCGGCAAGTACGTCGCGCCGTCGCACATCGAGGGCGTGTTCAAGGCGGTCTGCCCGTACACCTCGCAGGCGGTGGTGATCGGGCAGGCCCGCAACTACTGCACGATGCTGGTCACCCTGGACCCGGACGCGATCCGGGCCTGGGCCGCCGGCACGCCGCTGGAGGGGCGGGACTACACCACGATCGTCACCTCGCCGGAGGCGCAGGCGATGGTCGAGGGCTACGTGGCCGAGCTGAACGCCAAGCTCAACCGCTGGGAGACGATCAAGAAGGTGACGATCCTCCCCCGTGACCTCACCATCGCCGACGGCGAGGTCACCCCGTCACTGAAGATCAAGCGCCGCAGCGTCGAGACCAACTTCGCCGGCGAGATCGACAAGATGTACGAGGGCTCGCTCGCCGAGTTGTGACGTGCCCCCGGACGCCGCGCGGGCCGTGCCCCACCGTCCCGGGGCACGGCCGGCGCGCGACGGCGCCGGTCGTCACAGGTGCCGCTGCCGCCACCGGCTCTGCTCGGCCTCGGCGGCGAGCTGCTCCTCCAGGGCGAGCCGGCGCACCCGCCGCCGGCGGCCGTCCTCGCTGCGGGTCTCCCAGGCCACGCCGGCGCCGGTGAGCACCCACAGCACGCCGAGCGCGACCACCTCCGGGATCCGGAACGCGAACGGGCCGGCCGCGGCGAGCGCCGCCACGGTGACCAGCAGCGGCAGGTGCACCTCGCCCACCGTCAGCCACCAGCACCCGGCGATGCTGAGCAGGTAGAGCGCGACGCCACCGAAGATGACGCCGCCCCAGAAGCCGCCGAGCGGCCAGCCCCAGTCCGGGGTCGGCGGGTCGGCGACCTCGGTCAGCAGGTCCTTCAGGCCGAGCGCGTAGAGGATGATGCCGGTGACCATCGGCAGGTGCAGGAAGGTGTAGACCGCGCGGGCCAGCCGCAGCCGGGCGGCCTGGTCCCGGGCGTGGTGCAGCGCCTGTTCCAGCGCGAACGCCAGCGTGTCGAAGTAGACCCACCAGAGCGCCGCCACGATCAGGATGCCGAGCAGCGCGGCCACCGCCACCGGCCCGGTCAGCGGCAGCCCGCGTTTCGGGCCGAGCCCCAGCGCGATGATCGATTCGCCGAGCGCGACGAGCACCATCAGCGCGTGCCGTTCCGCCCAGTGCCCGGCCGAGACCACCACCCACCAGCGTCGGGCCAGGGTGGACCCGACCACGTACTCGACAAGCACGGCGAGCGTCCAGAGCGCCAGTTGCAACCCCACCGCGAACCGCTCCTGCGGCAGCCGGGCCGGCACCGTGCCGGCGACCAGCAGCAGCGCGGTGGCCACGGCCGGGACCGAGGCACGCAGGAGGAACCGTTGACGGCGGACCGGGTCGGCGCGGTCGACCCAGCCGAAGACGGTGAGCTGGGCCACCCGGATCACGAAGTAGCAGCCGGCGAAGACGAGCGGGCCGGGCAGCCCGCCGGGACGGTCCACGAACGCGCCGGGGACGCTGAGCACCAGCAGGAACGTCGCCGCCACGGTGACGAAGCCGACGAGCGGCAGCACGCCCTGGTCGGCGCGGATCGCGTTGCCCATCCGGGCGAAGCCGGTCCACGACCACCAGAGCAGCGCCAGCACCAGCAGGAAGCGGTAGAGGTTGACCGGGGTGAGTTCGGAGGCGGTGAGCGTGGTGACGCTGAGGAACGCGAAGACGAAGACCAGGTCGTAGAAGAGTTCCAGCCGGGTGGTCCGGGAACCGGGCGCGCCGGCCCGCACGGCGCGCGACGACCGGACACCGGCGGAGTCTCCCACCCGGGCAGTCTGCGGGCACCTCCCGAGCCGATGGTCCCGTTCCACCGATCCCCACCGGAACGGGCGTCAGGCGATGACGCTCGGCTCCCGCCACTGCGGGCGACCGGCCCGGTCCAGGTCGTAGCGGACCGCGGCGAGCCGCCCGACCGCCTCCACCAGCTCGGTGGCGGGCAGGGTGAAGGGCAGCCGGAGGAACCGCTCCAGCGTCCCGTCCAGCCCGAACCGGGGGCCGGGCGCCAGCCGTACGCCGACCTCCTCGGCGGCCCGGGCCAGCGCGCTGGAGATCGGGCCGTCCAGCTCGGCCCAGAGCGTGACGCCGCCGCGCGGGACGGTGACCCGCCAGTCGGGCAGGCGGTCGGCGAGCGCGGCGACCAGGGCGTCCCGTTGGGCGGCGAGCTGCGCGCGGCGGGCCGCGACGATGGTCGGGGCCTGGGTGAGCAGGTGCACCGCGACGAGCTGGTCAAGCACCGGGCTGGCCATGTCCACCCCGACCCGGGCGGCGGCCAGCCGCTGCACCTGGGGTGCGGAGGCGCGCACCCAGCCGATCCGCAGTCCACCCCAGTAGGGTTTGCTCATCCCGCCGATGCTGATCACCCGGGAGTGCCTGTCGAAGACCGCCACCGGCGGCGGCAGCGGCGTGCCGTCGAGCGGCAGGTCGACGAAGGACTCGTCGACCACCAGGTCGGTGCCGGCCGCGTGGGCCGCGCCGACCAGCCGCTCCCGCAGGTCGGCCGCCATCAGGTGGCCGGTCGGGTTGTGGAACTCCGGAATCACGTACGCGAGCTTCGGCCGGGTCTGCCGGAGACTGCCGAACAGCAGGTCGGCGTCCCAGCCGTCGTCGGAGAGCCCGTGGGTGGTGATCCGGGCCCGCCGGGCGGCGAGCGCGGCGAGCGCGTTGGGGTAGGTGGGCGACTCGACGAGCACCGCGCCGCCGGGCGACAGGGCCAGGCGCAGCACCAGGTCGAGCGCGTGCTGGGTGCCGCTGGTGACCATGATCTGCTCGGGGCTGGTGGCCAGCCCGCGCTCGGTGTACCCGCGGGCCACCGCCTCGCGCAGCTCGATGATGCCGGTCGGGTGGTAGCCGGCGCCGCCGAGGTAGCGGGGCAGGTCCTCGGCCGCCGCCCGGGCGGCGGGGACGAGCTGCGGCGGGGCGGACAGCGCGGCCACACCGAGGTCGATCATCTCCCGGTCGTCGAGCGGCGTCCACAGGCCGGTGCTGGCCACCCGGTGGGTGCCGGGCAGCATGGTCCAGCTCCCGGCACCGCGCCGGCTGGCCAGGTGGCCGGTCTCCCGCAGTTCGCGGTACGCGGCCGTGACGGTGGTCCGGCTGATCCGTAACGCTTCCGCCAGTTCCCGTTCAGCCGGCAGGCGGATCCCGAGCGGGAGGCGGGCGTCTGCCAGCAGACCACGGACGGCGGCGGCCAGCGCCACGTAGTCGGGGCTGCGGCGGCGGCCCGGCAGGGCGTGCCACTGACCGAGCAACCGCGCCAATTGGGCACCGCGCACCTGGCTGGTCATGGCCACACCTCCGGAATTGGCCTCTTCACCTTCATCAATTGGCACCTAGGGTGGCATGCATGGCACAGCTTGGCAATCTCCGGCACCGGCCGGTGCGGCGGCTCACCCAGCTCTACGCCGGCCTGGCCGTCTACGGGGTCAGCATGGCGCTGATGATCCGTTCCGAACTCGGACTCGACCCGTGGGACGTGTTCCACCAGGGGCTCGCCCGGCAGACCGGCCTCTCCTTCGGCACCGTCACCATCGCCGTCGGCGCCGTGGTGCTGCTGCTCTGGATCCCGCTGCGGCAGCGGCCCGGTCTCGGCACGATCAGCAACGTCGTGGTGGTCGGGCTGGTCGTCGACGCCACCCTGGTCGTGCTGCCACCGGGCGAGGGCCTGCCGGCGCGCGCCGCGCTGCTGGTCACCGGCATCGTCGCCAACGGCGCCGCCACCGGGCTCTACCTCGGCGCCGGCCTCGGCCCCGGGCCACGCGACGGCCTGATGACCGGCCTCACCGCCCGCCACCCCCGCCTGTCGCTCCGGCTGGTCCGGACCGCCATCGAGGTGACCGTGCTGGGCCTCGGCTGGCTGCTCGGCGGGACGGTCGGCCTCGGCACCGTGGCCTACGCGCTTGCCATCGGGCCGCTCGCCCAACTGTTCATCCCGATCTTCGCGATGCCACCCCGCCCGGTCGCCGCCTACGCTGCGTGAGCAACACCCGGCCCACCGCCACCGCGCGCGCCCGCTTCAACGGCTCTGAGCTGCAACGACGCGCGCCGGCGAAAACCGGGTGTTTCCTCCGGCGTCGCGGGCGGGCATCATGCGTGCATGGGGGAGAACGGATGGCGTTGGAGCGACGCCTGGATCTTCGTCGCGTTGGTCATCGCGAGCGGCGCCGGCCGGCACCGCCGGGCCGCCGCCACACGCCGCCCCGAGGGGGTACGCCTCACCGACGTCCTCTCCACCGCCGACCACCTCAACCAGGCCATCCCGGAACGGCACGAGGTCGAGGGGGCGGTCCGCCGGCTCGTCGGGGCCGGCCTGGTCAGCGTCTCCGACGGCTGGTTCCGGGTCACCCCGGACGGTGAACGGCTGTGGCGCACCCGGCCCAGCGCCGGGCTGGGCACCACCGTCGACACCGTGCAGGGCGTGCTGACCCGCCGGCACCCGCCCGGCGAGTCCGAGTGGCAGCTCGACGAGGACGACCACGCGGCGGCCGTGCAGGAATATGTGGTCCGTTCCATCCCGATGCCGCGCCGGTCCCCCGAGGGACGCTCCGGCCGGCCCTGACCGCCGGCCGCCGGACACCTCGGCCGGGGCGCTGGCGCGTGGCCTCGGACCGGGTCAGCGCACCGGGTGCCCGGCGCCGCGCAGCGCGTCCTTGACCTCGCCGACGGTCAGCTCGCCGAAGTGGAAGACGCTGGCGGCGAGCACCGCGTCGGCGCCCGCGCCGACGGCCGGCGGGAAGTGCGCCACCGCGCCCGCGCCACCGCTGGCGATCACCGGCACGTCGACCACGACACGCACCGCCTGGATCAGCGGCAGGTCGAAGCCGGCCTTGGTGCCGTCGGCGTCCATCGAGTTGAGCAGGATCTCGCCCGCGCCCAGCTCGGCGCCGCGCGCGGCCCACTCGACCGCGTCCAGGCCGGTGCCCCGCCGCCCGCCGTGCGTGGTCACCTCGAAACCGCTCGGTGCGACCCCCGCCGGGGCGCGCCGCACATCGAGCGAGAGCACCAGCACCTGCCGGCCGAACCGGTCGGCGATCTCGGCGATCAGCTCCGGCCGGGCGATCGCCGCGGTGTTCACCCCGACCTTGTCCGCCCCGGCCCGCAGCAGCGTGTCCACGTCCTCGACGCGGCGGATGCCGCCGCCCACGGTGAGCGGGATGAAGACCGACTCGGCGGTGCGCCGGACCACGTCGAGCATGGTGCCGCGGTCGCTCGACGACGCCGTCACGTCGAGGAACGTCAGCTCGTCCGCGCCGGCCCGGTCGTACGCCGCCGCCAGTTCCACCGGGTCGCCGGCGTCGCGCAGGTCGACGAAGTTGACACCCTTGACCACCCGCCCGGCGTCCACGTCCAGACACGGGATGACCCGTACCGCCACCGTCATGCCCGAAAGCCTAGCCAACGCGGCGGCGCCCGGCCGGTGCGGCCGGGCACCGCCGCCGCGCGTGCCGGTCAGAGGCGGACGAGCATCTTGCCGAGGTTCTCGCCGCGCAGCAGGCCGAGGAACGCCTCCGGCGCCTGCTCGATGCCGTCGACCACGGTCTCGTCGTAGGAGAGCCGGCCCTCCCGCAACCAGCCGGCCACCTCCTGGACGAACTGTTCGCGCAGGTGGCCGTGGTCACCGACGAGGAAGCCGCGCAGGGTCAGCCGCTTGCCGATCACCAGGGCCAGATTGCGCGGGGCAGCCGGCGGCTCGGCCGAGTTGTACTGGGCGATCATGCCGCAGATCGCCGCCCGGCCGTGCAGGTTCATCGCCCCGATCGCGGCCTCCAGGTGGTCCGAGCCGACGTTGTCGAAGTACACGTCGACACCGTCCGGGGCGGCGGCCTTGAGCTGCTCGTACACCGGCCCGTCGTGGTAGTCGAAGGCCGCGTCGAAACCGAGCGCGGCCAGCCGCTCGACCTTCGCCCGGGAGCCGGCGCTGCCGACCACCCGGCCGGCGCCGCGCAGCTTCGCGATCTGCCCCACCATGCTGCCCACCGCGCCGGCAGCGCCGGAGACGAAGACCGTCTCCCCCGGCTGCATCGCGGCCACGTCGAGCAGACCGGCGTACGCGGTCAGCCCGGTCATGCCGAGCACGCTCAGGTAGGCGCTGACCGGGGCGACCCCGGGATCGACCTTGCGGACCGCCCGGGCGTCGACGAGCGCGTACTCGCGCCAGCCGAGACCGTGCAGCACCACGTCGCCGGGCTTGACCCCGCCGGCCTCGCCGGCCACCACCTCGCCGATCGCGCCGCCGTCGAGCGGGGCGTCGAGCGCGAACGGCGGCACGTACGACTTGGCGTCGTTCATCCGCCCCCGCATGTACGGGTCGACGGACATGAACTGGTTGCGGACCACGACCTGACCCGGTCCCGGCGTCGGCACATCGGTGGTGACCAGCCGGAAGTTGTCGGCGGTCGGCCAGCCCTCCGGGCGGGACGCCAGATGGATCTCCCGGTTGACGCTGCTCATGCTGCGTCCCGGACGGTCGGCGTGACCTCGATGTTGCCGCGGGTCGCGTTCGAGTAGGGGCAGACCTGGTGGGCCGCCTCGACGAGCTTCTCGGCGGCCGGACGCTCGACCGCGGGCAGGTCCACCACGAGGGTCACGGTCAGGCCGTAGCCGCCACTGCCGTTCGGGCCGATGCCCACCTCGGCCTCGACGACCGAACCCGAGACGTCCGCCTTGGCCTGGCGGGCCACGACGCGCAGCGCGGAGTGGAAGCACGCCGCGTAGCCGGCGGCGAAGAGCTGCTCGGGGTTGGCCGCGCCGCCGGCGCCGCCCATCTCCTTGGGTACGGCGAGATCCAGCTCGACCGTGCCGTCGGAGGTGCGGACGTGGCCGTCGCGGCCGTCGCCGGTGGCCTTGGCGGACGCGGTGTAGAGGACCTGCATGGTCACTGCTCCTTCTGTCGGTGGATCGTCTCGGTGACCCGGGTGAGGGTGTCGCGGAGGCCGATCAGCTCGGTCTCGGTGAGGCCGGTCGCCCGGGCCACCCGCATCGGCACCTCGTCCATCCCTTCCCGCAGGGCCCGGCCCCGGCCGGTGAGGCCCACCTCGACCCGGCGCTCATCGGTCGCCGAGCGGGTGCGCACCACCAGGCCGGCCGCCTCCAGCCGCTTGAGCAGCGGGGAGAGCGTGCCGGAGTCGAGCCGGAGTCGCGCGCCGAGCTCGGAGACCGTGGGGGCGTCGTCGCCGCGCTCCCAGAGCACCAGCAGCACCAGGTACTGCGGGTAGGTCAGGCCGTGCTCGTCGAGGATGGGCCGGTAGACGTCGGTCAGGGCGCGCGACGCCGCGTAGAGGGCGAAGCACACCTGCCGGCGCAGCACCAGATCATCGGTCACGCCAAAACCGTAGCGCGCAATCAAGTTGTGCACAACTTAATCGCGTGGATCCGGGTGCGAGGCCGGTCACGTTCCCGGTCCGGGGCGGCGGAGAAACCAGCGCCAAGAACGCCTTTCGAGCTGATATCAGCAACGACTCGGCAGCGTCGGGGCCGGTGAGTCGTTCGTGACATCAGCTCGAAAGGCGCCGGAGAGCCGACCCTGCCGCCGCGGGCCGAGGAGATCAGCCCTCGGGGAGGTACGCCTCCAACTCCACCTCGACCAGGTGCTCCGGGTCGAGAAGACCGGCCACCACCACCATGGTCGCCACCGGACGCACCGGGCCGAACACCGCGTTGTGCGCCCGACCCACCTCGTCGGTGTAGAGCCGGTCGGTCACGTACATCCGGGTCCGCACCACGTCGCCCGGCTGGGCGCCCACCTCGGCCAGGGCGTCCAGGCCGATCCGGATCGCCTGCGCGGTCTGCGCCGCCGCGTCCCCCACGTGCGCCACCCGGCCGTCCACGGTCGAGGTGCAACCGGCGGTGATCGCCAGCGCGCCGGCCCGGACCACCCGGGAGTAGCCGTAGAGCGCCTCCCACGGGCCGCCCGAGCCGAGCCGGGTCACCACCGCGCCGTCGAGCGGCGGCTCCCCCACGCCGTCGACCGGCGACCGGCCCAGGTCCTCGACCAGCCCGCCCAGGTCCTCGACCGGCCCGCCCACGTCGGTGGTCACGCGCCGGCCCGCAGCGTGGCCAGCGCCTCGGCGACGGTGAACGCGCCGGCGTACAGCGCCTTGCCGGCGATCACGCCCTCCACGCCGACCGGCTCCAGCGTCGCAAGCGCCCGCAGGTCGTCCAGGGTGGACACCCCGCCGGAGGCGATCACCGGGGCGTCGGTGCGGGCGCACACCTCGCGCAGCAGGTCCAGGTTCGGCCCGCGCATCGTGCCGTCCTTGGTGATGTCGGTCACCACGTACCGCGCGGCGCCGGCGGCGTCCAGCCGGGCCAGCACGTCGTAGAGGTCACCGCCGTCGCGGGTCCAGCCCCGCGCCGAGAGGGTACGACCCCGCACGTCCAGCCCGATCGCCACCCGGTCGCCGTACTCGCCGCAGATCCGGTCGCACCACTCGGGATCCTCGAGCGCGGCGGTGCCGATGTTGACCCGGGCCGCCCCGGTGCCCAACGCCGCCCGCAGCGACCCGTCGTCCCGGATGCCCCCGGACAGTTCCACCTTGACGTCGAGCTTGCCGACCACCTCGGCGAGCAACTCGGCGTTGGAGCCCCGGCCGAACGCGGCGTCCAGGTCGACCAGGTGGATCCACTCGGCGCCGTCGGACTGCCAGGCGAGGGCCGCCTCCAGCGGGTCGCCGTAGGCGGTCTCGCTGCCGGCGGCGCCCTGCACGAGCCGGACGGCCTGGCCGTCGGCGACGTCCACGGCGGGCAACAGGTCAAGGCTCAACGCTTGTCTCCTCGCATGCTCAACGACGGTCCAACGCGATCACCACGATCGCCGGCAGGACCAACAGCAACAACACGACCAACGCCAGGCGCAGGGCGAGATCGTCGACGAAACTCCAGATGCCGGCCACCGCGACGGCGGTGAGCAGCACGATGGCCGCCCGCTCACCCCGGCTGTGCCGGCGCAGCCGACCGGTGCGACCCCGGCGCAGCCGCGGCGTCAACCGGCGTACCACCGAACGGCGTCGTTCCCGGCGCGCCACCCGGCGGGCCCGGGCGGCGCGCGCCCGCTGCTGGTCGGCCTCGCGGGCGGCCCGGCGGCGGGCTCGCTCCTTACTCAAGTGTGCCCAACCAGTTGCGCAGCAGCGCGGCGCCGGTGTCGGCCGACTTCTCCGGGTGGAACTGGGCCGCGGCGAGGGCGCCCCGCTCCACCCCGGCGACGAAGTCGGCGCCGTGCTCGGCGGTGGTGACCGTCGCGCCGGCGGCGGCCAACCCGGCGGTGTCGGTCACCCCGTAGGAGTGGACGAAGTAGAACCGGGCGTCCGCCGGCAGCCCGGCGAAGAGCACCGAACCCGCCGGCGCGCGCACGGTGTTCCAGCCCATGTGCGGCAGGCGCGGGGCGGGCAGCTTCGTCACCCCGCCCGGCAGCAGCCCGAGGCCCTTGGTCACCACGCCGTGCTCGTCGCCGTGCTCGAAGAGCACCTGCATCCCGACGCAGATGCCCAGCACCGGGCGGCCGGCGGCGACCCGCTCGGCGATGACCGGGCCGGCGCCGAGCGCCTCGATGCCGGCCATGCACGCGGCGTACGCGCCGACACCCGGCACCACCAGGCCGTCGGCGGTCGCGGCGGCGGCCAGGTCGGCGGTGACCGTCACGTCGGCGCCGGCCCGCTCCAACGCGCGTTCGGCCGAACGCAGGTTGCCCGAGCCGTAGTCGAGCACCACCACCCGCCTGCCCATCACGCCTCCCCCGGCAGCAGCCAGAGCACCCCGCCGACGGTGGCCAGCACCGCCAGCAGGCCGGTGACCACCACGGCCGGGCGGGCCGCGCCCTGCTTGTGCAGCGACCACGTCCCGCCGACAAGCACCCCGGCCAGGATCAACAGCAGCGTCGGCAACACCTTCATCGGCAGTGCCGTCCTTCATTCGCGACTGCGGGACTCCGCTGCGCTGCGTTCCTCGCGCTCATCAGAGCCGTCCTTCATTCGCGACTGCGGGACTCCGCTGCGCTGCGTTCCTCGCGCTCATCAGAGCGCGCCCTTCGTGGACGGCACCACGCCGGCGCTGCGCGGGTCGATCGCGGTGGCCTCGCGCAGCGCGCGGGAGACGGCCTTGAACTGGGCCTCGACCACGTGGTGCGCGTCCGGGTGGCCGCCCGGCCGGGCCGCCCGCAACACGTCGACGTGCAACGTCACCCGGGCCGCCTGGCCGAACGACTCCCAGATGTGCCGGGTCATGCTGGTCGGGTAGACCGGCCCGATGTACGGCGACAGCGCCGGCTCGTCGTGCACCACATACGGCCGCCCGGACAGGTCGACCGCGGCCCGGACCAGCACCTCGTCCATCGGGACGGTGGCCGAGCCGTACCGCCGGATGCCGGCCTTGTCGCCGAGCGCCCGGTCGAACGCGGCGCCCAGCGCGAGCGCGGTGTCCTCCATCGTGTGGTGCGCGTCGATCTCCAGGTCGCCGACCGTGTGCACGGTCAGGTCGAAGCCCCCGTGCCGGGCGATCTGGTTGAGCATGTGGTCGTAGAAGCCGACACCGGTCTCGATGTCGGCCTTGCCGGTGCCGTCGAGGTCGATCTCGACGAGCACCTTGGTCTCGTTGGTGACCCGCTCGATCCGGGCGGTGCGGTTCATGACAACTTCTCCATCGCGGACAGAAAGGCGTCGGTCTCGGCCGGGGTCCCGGCGGTCACCCGCAGCCAGCCCGGCAGGCCGACGTCGCGGACCAGCACGCCGGCGTCGAGCAGCGTACGCCAGGCGGCGCCCTGGTCGCCGTCGACGGCGAAGAGCACGAAGTTGGCGTCGCTGTCGGCCACCCGGTGCCCCCGCGCGCGCAGCTCGGCGACGATCCGGTCGCGTTGCTCCATGATCGCGGTGACGGTGCCGAGCAGGGCGTCCCGGTGGGCCAGCGCCGCGCGGGCGGCGGCCTGGGTGAGCGCGGACAGGTGGTAGGGCAGCCGGACCAGTTGCACCGCCGCCACCACCGCCGGGTCGGCGGCCAGGTAGCCCAGCCGGCCGCCGGCGAACCCGAACGCCTTGCTCATGGTGCGGGTGACCACCAGCCGCGGGTGGCCGGGCAGCACGGCGAGCGCGCTGACCGTGCCGGGGCGGGCGAACTCCGCGTACGCCTCGTCCACCACCACCATGCCGGGCGCCTCGTCGAGCACGGCGGCGACGACGGACGGGTCGAGCGCGGTGCCGGTCGGGTTGTTCGGCGAGCAGAGGAAGACCACGTCCGGCCGGTGCCGGCGCACCTGGGCGACCGCGTCGGCGGCGGTCAACCCGAAGTCGGCGTCCCGGTCGGCGGCGACCCAACCGGTGCCGGAGCCGAGCGCCAGCAGCGGATGCATCGAGTAGGCCGGGGTGAAACCGAGCGCGGTGCGCCCCGGCCCGCCGAACGCCTGGAGCAGCTGCTGCTGGATCTCGTTGGAGCCGTTGGCCGCCCACACGTGGTCGACGGTGAGCCCGTGGCCCAGGTAGGCGGCCAGGTCGGCGCGGAGCGCCACGGCGTCCCGGTCCGGGTAGCGGTTGAGGTCGCGCAACTCGGCCGCGACGGCCTTGCCGATCGCCTCGACCACCGGCTCGGGCACCGGGTAGGAATTCTCGTTGGTGTTCAGCCGCACCGGCACGTCGAGCTGCGGCGCGCCGTACGGGGAGCGCCCCCGCAGGTCGTCGCGGATCGGCAGGTCGTCGAGGGTGGTCACGACACGCCTCCGGGGAAACGGACGCTGACCGCCTGGCCGTGCGCCGGCAGGTCCTCGACACCGGCCAGCGTGACCACGTGCGGGGCCACCTCGCGCAGCGCCGCCTCGGTGTATTCGACCAGGTGCACGCCGCGCAGGAAGGACTGCACGGACAGCCCGGAGGAGTGCCGGGCGCAGCCACCGGTGGGCAGCACGTGGTTGGAGCCCGCGCAGTAGTCGCCGAGCGACACCGGCGACCAGGCGCCCACGAAGATCGCACCGGCGTTGCGCACCCGCAACGCCCACTCGCGGGCGTTCTCGGTCTGAATCTCCAGGTGCTCGGCCGCGTACGCGTCGACCACCCGCAGCCCGGCCTCCAGGTCGTCGACCAGGACCACCCCGCTCTGCTCGCCGCGCAGCGCGGTGCCGATCCGCTCGGCGTGCTTGGCGGCCGGCACCTGCCGGGCCAGCTCCGCGTCGACCGCGTCGGCCAGCTCCGTCGACGGGGTGACCAGCACGCTCGCCGCGAGGGGGTCGTGCTCGGCCTGGCTGATCAGGTCGGCGGCCACGTGCGCCGGGTCGGCGGTGTGGTCGGCCAGCACGGCGATCTCGGTCGGGCCGGCCTCGGCATCGATGCCGACCACGCCGCGCAGCAGCCGCTTGGCGGCGGTGACCCAGATGTTGCCCGGACCGGTGATCAGGTCGACCGGGTCGCAGCGCCGCTCGCCGGCCGGGTCGACGGCGGCGCCGTAGGCGAGCATGGCCACCGCGTGGGCGCCGCCCACCGCGTACACCTCGTCGACGCCGAGCAGCGCGCAGGCGGCCAGGACCCGGCGGTCCGGGAGGCCGTCGTTGTCCTTCTGCGGCGGGCTCACCACCACAAGCGACCGGACCCCGGCCGCCTGGGCCGGGACCACGTTCATCACCACGGTCGACGGATACATCGCCAGGCCGCCGGGGACGTAGAGGCCGACCCGGTCGACCGGCAGCCACCGCTCGGTCACCGTGCCGCCGGCCACCACCCGGGTGGTGTGGTCGGTGCGGCGCTGGTCGGCGTGGACCCGGCGGGCCCGGGTGATCGACTCCAGCAACGCGGCGCGAACCTGCGGGTCCAGCTCGCTCTCGGCGGCGCGGATCACCTCGACCGGCACCCGCAGATGCTCCGGGGAGATGCCGTCGAACCGCTCGCTGGCCTCCCGGATCGCCGGGTAGCCATGCTCCCGGACCGCCTCGACGAGAGGACGGATCCGCTCGACCGCCACGGAGACGTCGAGCTGGGCACGGGGCAGCAGGCGGCGCGGGTCACGTGTCCCGCCGCGCAGGTCGATCCGAGTCAGCACGCCTGCGAGTCTAGGCCGCCGCCGGTCGGACCGGCCGGAGCCGCCCGTACGCCGGGACGGTGAGCCGGGACACGCCGGCCGAGCGCGATCGGGATACGCTCGATCACGTGAGCGCACGGCTGCCGGTGTTCCCTCTCGGGACCGTCCTCTTTCCCGGGCTGGTCCTTCCGCTGCACATCTTCGAGGAGCGCTACCAGGCGCTGGTGCGCCACCTGGTGGGCCTGCCCGAGGGCGCGCCACGCGAGTTCGGCGTGGTGGCGATCCAGGCCGGCTGGGAGGTCGCCCCGGCCGGGCCGTCGGGCCGCTCCGGGCCGGCCGGCGGCGACGTCACGTTGCACGAGGTCGGCTGCACCGCCGAGCTGCGGCAGGTCACCGAGCTGGCCGAGGGCGGGTTCGACATCGTCACGGTGGGCCGGCGGCGGTTCCGGATCGCCGAGATCGACGACGCCGCCGAGCCCTACCTCACCGCCGAGGTGGAGTGGCTGCCCGAGCCGGCCGGCCCGGACGAGGTGGCCGACGTGCTGGCGGCCCGGGTGATCTCGGTGTTCCGGCAATATCTCAGCCTGATCCGGCCGGAGCAGGAGGAGATCTCCGAGCAGCTCCCGGAGGATCCGACCGTGCTGTCGCACCTGGTCGCGGCGACCGCCGCGCTGACCGTGGCCGACCGGCAGCGACTGCTCGCCATCGACGACACCCCCGGCCGGCTCCGCGCCGAGCTGCGCCTGCTCAACCGGGAGTCGGCGCTGCTGCGCCAGGTCCGGGCGGTGCCGGTGCCGCTCAGCGAGCTGGCGGGCCCTCCGGCCCCGAACTGACCCCGGGCGCGGACGGCCCGTCGCCGTGGAACCCCGGCGCGGACGGCCCGTCGCCGCGAGACCCCGGCGCGGACGGCCCGTCGCCGTGGAACCCTGGCGGGGACGGCCCGTCGCCCTGACGTCCCGGTGGGGGCGGCCAGGTGCCACTGAAGCCGGGCGGGGGCGGCCAGGTGCCGCTGAAACCGGGCGGGGGCGGCCAGTCGCCGGGCTCCGGCTCCGGGCGCAGCGACGGCCACCGCGACCAGCCGGCCAGCAAGGTGTACGTGACGGCCGCGCCGAACGCCGCGAGCAGCAGGTTGCCGTGCGGCGCCGGCAGCGGGCCGTACCAGTCGACGCCGCCGGCGCGCAGGTCGACCGGCCTGGTGAAGTCGGTCCCCGGCGGCGCGGTCTCCAGCAGCCGCTCGAAGGTGGCCAACCCGATCCGGCGGCCGACCTGCCAGGCCACCACCGCCGCGCCGAGGCCGCCGAGCGTCACCGCGAGCAGGATCACCGGGCCGCGCCGCCACCGCAGCAACATCCACAGGGCGATGGCGGCGAGCACCCCGAAGCCGAGCACGAGAAGGCTGAACCAGCCGTCGGCCGCGATCGGCTGTTCCGGCTGCGGGACGGCGTAGACCGCGCCCCCAGGGGTCTGCCGCACCGGCGTGCCCGGCGCCAGCCACACCCAGAGCAGCCCCAGCGGCACGCCGAGCGCGCTGAGCAGCGCCGTCACGCCGAGCACGGTCGCCACCGCCCGGCCACCACCGCGACGGGTCGCGGGTGCCGCGCCCAGTGTCTCCGGCTCCGCGCCGGGTGTCTCCGGCTCCGCGCCGAATGGCTCCGGCTCCGCGCCGGGTGTCTCCCGCTCCGCGCCGAATGGCTCCCGCTCCGCGCCCGGATGCCCGGCGAGCGGGTCCGCGGCGGTCGGATGGTCGGCGGCGCCGGGACGGTCGGCGGTCCGCTCGGGATCAGGGGTGTCCGGACTCACCCGGTGATCCTCTCAGGCCGGAGGGCGGCGTGGGTGCGGTGGTCGGCGGTCAGCGCGCGAACGGCTCCAGCATCACCGAGGCGGCCTTGAGCCAGGCGTTGCGCGTCTCCGCCTGGAGCTGGTGGTATTCGATCGAGGAGCCGGTCTCCAGCGCCGGGTCGTAGGGCACCACGGCGACCGCCCGGGTGCGGGTGGCGAAGTGCCGCTCCAGGTCGTCCTGGAGGGAGGTGCGCCCCGGCGTCGGGCAGGAGATCAGCGTGACCGCGTTGTCGGCCAGCTCGCCCATGCCCACCTCGTGCAGCAGGTCGAGCATCCAGTCCGCGCTGAAGGCGGCGTCCTCGCGCGGCACGGTGGTCACCACGAGCTGGTCGGCGGCCTGCATCACGGTGCGCCAGTTCGGGCTCTCCACGTTGTTGCCGGTGTCCACGCAGACCACCTCGTGGGTGCGGCGCAGCAGCTCCAGCACCCGCTTGACGGTGAACTGGTCGAGCCGCTGGGCGAAGCGCGGGCTCTCCTCGCCGGCCAGCACGTCGTACGACCCGTCGGAGGCGTGCCGCAGGTAGTCGTCGAGGTGCGACAGCAGGGTGTTGCCCTCCAGGATCTCGATGTGCGCGAGGTCCTGGACGAGGTGCCGGATGGTGCGGGCGTGCCGGGCGCTGCCGGCGCGCAGGCCGAGGGTGCCCCGCAACTCGTTGTCGTCCCAGGCGAGCACGCCGCGACCGCGCACGCTGCCCACGGTGGCCGCGGCGAGCACGGTGGCGGTGGTCTTGTGCACCCCGCCCTTGGGGTTGGCGAAGGCGAGCACCCGGGGGGTGCCCAGCTCGCGGCGGAGCACGCCGGTCGCCCGCTCCAGCTCCGGATCCTGCTCCGGGGCACGCCACTGCGCCTGCGCCGGCTCGGCCCGGCCCGCCACCGGTCGGCGTGGGGCGGGCGCCACGGGTTGTTCCGGCGCCGGCGGAAGCACCGGTCGGTAGCGTCCCCGGTCCAGCAGGGCGTAGCGGGACTCCGGTGGCGGCGGCGCGGGCCGGTAGCCGCCGTCGAGCAGGGAGTAGCGCGACTCGACCGGGGCCTCGGCCCGCCCGCGCGGCTCCGGGTCGGCCCGCCAGGACGGCTCGGCCGGCGACTCCGGGACGTACGACGGATCGGCCCGCCAGGAGGGATCGGCCGGCGACTCGGGGGCGTAGGACGGGTCGGCGCGCCAGGACGCCTCGGCCGGCGGCTCCGGGTCGGTGCGGTAGGCCGGCTCGGCCCGGTAGGCGGGCTCGCCGTCGTAGCGGGGGTCGGCGCGGAAGGCCGGATCGACCCGGAACGTGGCCTCGGCCCGGTAGCCGGGTTCGGCGCCGTACGACCCGTCCGCGGCGCGGCCGACGGCGGCGGCGCGCCCGGTCCAGCCGGTGCCCGCGCCCCGGCGCGGCAGCGGATCAGGGGGCGGCACCTGGTTCTCCTCGACGCGCCGGTCGGCGTCGGTGTGCTCCGCGCCGCGACCGCCGAGCCGGGCCCGGTCGAGCAGCGCCCGCCACCGCGGTGCCGGCTCGCCCTGCCGACCCCAACCGGTCTCGCTGCCGTCCAAGGATTCGCCCTCTCCCCCAGCCCATCGATCTCCGCCTGACAGGCTACGAACGAAACCCTATTCGGACCACTCCCCGCGCCGCACATCGCCCGGTGGGTCTGCTCACCGCGGCGTCCGGCCGGTGGTGGCGTACCCGGATGTCTCAGGAGGTGGGAGCGGGATTGGGCGGCCCGGACCCGGAGGCGGGTGGACGGCCGGCCGGTGAAGGTGCGCTCACTGTCGGTGCGGCTTCCGACGAATCGCCCATTCCACCGGCCGGCGCGGGACCGGCGTCGGCCGGCGCGGGACCGGCGTCGGCCGGCGGGCGGGCCACGTCGCGCTGCTCGGGCAGCGGCGGGGTGAACACCGTGCGATCCAGCCGGGTCACCTCCGGCGCCGGGTCCACGACCCGCACCCCGGGACGCTCGGCGAGCGCACGCAGCGCGGCCGGGACGCCCCGGACCACGGCGGCGTAGAGGCAGGCGCAGCCGGCCCGGTAGCCGGCCGCCTCCCCGGCCGCGACCGCGGCGCCGGTGTCGTACTCCCGGCGACGCCCGGGATCGGCGGTGGCCGACGGGGCGGCGGCGCGGGCGCGGTACTCCGCGGCCTCCCGGTCCTTGCGCGCGGCCACCTCGGCCATCGCGGTGACCGCGTCGTCGGGCAGGCGCAGCACGGCGAGCCGGACGATCTCGGTCTGCCGACCGGGCAGCGGCACCCGCGCCAGGACCGCCGAGACCGGCGTGCCGGCAAGCGTCTCCGCCACCCGGGCCGGCGTCAGGTAGGCCGCGAACGAGACCAGGGCGTAGCCGTCTGGCGCGTCGAGCCGGGCCAGCTCGTCCCCGGCGGTGCGCAGGTACGCCGGGACGGACGCGCCGCCGGCCACCCCGACGCGGGTCACCTCGCCGACCGTCCGGTCCCCCACCGGCCGGTCCCGCCGCTGCGCGACGGTGACCACCAGCACCACCAGCGCGCAGCCGAGGGCGAGCCAGGTCAGCGCCGTGGACCGCGACCGGCGCGGCGGCGTGGTGTCGTCGCTCATGGTCAGTCGCGCAGGATCTCCAACGCCCGGGCCAGGTCGTCCGGGTATTCGCTGACGAAGGTGACCTCGTCGCCGGTGCGCGGGTGCCGGAAGCTCAGCGAGCGGGCGTGCAGCCACTGCCGGGACAGCTTGAGCCGGGCCGACAGGGTCGGGTCGGCGCCGTAGGTCAGGTCACCCACACAGGGGTGCCGCAGCGTCGAGAAGTGCACCCGGATCTGGTGCGTACGCCCGGTCTCCAGCCGCACGTCCAGCAGGCTGGCCGAGGGGAACGCCTCAAGCGTGTCGTAGTGGGTGATGCTCGGCTTGCCACCGGAGACCACCGCCCACCGGTAGTCGTGGTGCGGGTGCCTGTCGATCGGCGCGTCGATGGTGCCGCGCAGCGGGTCCGGGTGCCCCTGCACCACGGCGTGGTAGCGCTTCTCCACCTCGCGTTCCTTGAAGGCCCGCTTCAACGCGGTGTAGGCCAGCTCGCTCTTGGCCACCGCCATCACGCCGGTGGTGCCCACGTCGAGCCGGTGCACCACGCCCTGCCGTTCGGCCGCGCCGCTCGTGGAGATCCGGTGACCGATGCCGGCCAGCCCGCCGATCACGGTCGGGCCGGTCCAGCCGGGGCTCGGGTGCGCGGCCACCCCGACCGGCTTGTCGACCACCACGATGTCGTCGTCGGCGTAGACCACGGTCAGACCGGGGACGGCCTGCGGCACCACGGTCGGCGGGGCGACCGGCGCGGGCAGCGTGACCTCCAGCCAGGCCCCGGCCCGCACCTTGTGCGAGTTGGCCCGGGCCGTGCCGTCGACGAGCGCGTCCCCGGCGTCCACGAGCGCCGCCGCGGCGGTGCGGGACAACCCGAACAGCCGGGACACGGCCTGGTCCAGCCGCATGCCGTCGAGGCCGTCCGGCACGGGCAGGGACCGGTGGTCGCCGCCGGTGGCGTACGCGGCGGTCACGCGCGCTCCCGCTGACCCGCCGGGGCGTCGTCACCGGCCGGTTCGGCGCCGGCCCGGGAGCCGTCGCGCTGCCGGCCGGTCAGTTCCAGGAAGACCGCCAGCACCACGCCGCAGACAAGCGAGCTGTCGGCCAGGTTGAACACCGGCCAGACCTGGCCGTACGGGTCGAACAGGCTGATCATGTCGACCACGTGGCCGACGAAGTGCCCCGGCGCACGGAAGATCCGGTCGGTCAGGTTGCCCAGCGCGCCGCCCAGCACCAGGCCCAGCGACACCGCCCACGGCAGTGAGCGCAGCCGCAGCGCCATCCACCCGATCCATCCGATCACCGCGAAGGTGATCAGCGGGAAGACCCAGGTGTGGTCGGAACCGATGCTCCAGGCGGCGCCGCTGTTGCGGGTGAGCGTGAGATAGACGGCGCCGCCGAGCAGGGACACGGGCTCCCGGCCGGTCAGCTCGCCGAGCGCGAGCTGTTTCGTGCCCAGGTCCGCGAGGAGCGAGAGCAGGGAGACGCCGAGCAGCAGGCCGACCGCCCTGCGCCGGGGCGCGCCGGCGTCCGGCTCGGTGGTGCCGGACCCGGCGGGCGGTGCTGCGGTCATCTGCTCCCCATCGACGCTCGCGACGGTGGCGGTCACCGTCTGCCGTTCGGCGGCCGGGGAGCGGACGTCAGCGCCGCTCCGCCAGCTGCTTGCAGCTCACGCAGAGGGTCGCCGACGGGAACGCGGCGAGCCGCTCCACCGGGATCGGGTTGCCGCACCGCTCGCACCAGCCGTAGCCACCCTCGTCGAGGCGCTCCAGCGCGCGCTCGACCTGCGTGATCCGCTCCTTGATGCTGTTGGCGAGAGAGATCTCCTGCTCGCGCTCGAACGTCTTGGTGCCGGTGTCGGCCTGGTCGTCCCCGGCCGAGTCGGTCAGCCGGTCGCGCTGCAGCTCGGTGATCTCGCTCAGCGTCTGATCGTACTCGGCGTTCAGCTCGTCCCGTCGGGCCGCCAGCGCGGCCCGGATCTTCTCGGTCTCGGCCGCGCTGCGGGTGGCCTTCGCCACCGGCTTCTGGCCGGCGGTCCTGGTGTCGGCTGGCTTCGCCATCGTCAGCTCCCTCAGCCGCGTGGCGCGGCGGTCAGCGGTACGTGGGCAGGGGGCACCGGCGTGTCCCCCGCGAACGGAACGGGCACGCGGCGGCCAGCCGCGCACTCCAGAGGTTGGCAAGAATACGGAACGTACGCCGCGTGCGACAACGTGCCGCACCGTCGCACCGCGTTTCGGCCCCGGACCGCCACAACTGGGGCAAAAGGAACGCTAGCAGATCACCCGGTCCGGTCCTCGCCGTCCTCCCCAAACCACCGGGCCAGGCGACCCCGGCGACTGACCGCCCGCAACCGCCGTTCCGCCTCGTCCCGCACCCCCGCGGTGGCGACGATGAGCAGGCTGTCGCCCACCTTGAGCCGGGTGCCCGCGTCGGGCACGAACCCGGCCCCGTCCCGCAGCACGAGCGTGACCGCGGCGCCGACCGGCAGCCGCAGCTCGTCCACGTGCACCCCGGCCAGCCGGGAGGCGGACGGCACCTCCAACTGGAGCAGGTCGGCCCGCATCCGCTCCAGCGGGGCGGTCTCCAACAGGATCTCCGTCGCCTCCGCCGGCGCGGTCACACCCAACCGGCGGGCGGCCGGGGCCAGCGTGCCGGCCTGGAGCAGCGTGAAGATCACCACCAGCACGAAGACCGCGTCGAAGAGCCGGTCCGCGCCCGGCACCCGCAACGACAGCGGGATGGTGGCCAGCACGATCGGCACCGCGCCGCGCAGCCCGGCCCAGGAGAGGAAGAGCTGCTTGCGCACGGGAACCCGGAACGGCAGCGCGGACACCGCCACCGACAGCGGCCGGGCGAACAGCAGCAGGGCCAGCCCGGTGATCACCGCCGGCACCACCGCCGAGCCCAGCCGGCCCGGCGTGACGAGCAGGCCGAGCAGCACGAACAGGCCGATCTGGGCCAACCACGCCAGCCCGTCGGCGAACCCGAGGATCGCCTGCCGGTGCGGCAGGCGGGAGTTGCCGAGCAGCACCCCGGCCACGTAGACGGCGAGGAAACCCGAGGCGTGCAGCGCCGAGCCGGCCGCGTACGCCAGAACGGTGAAGCCGACCACCGCGATCGGGTAGAGACCCGCCGACGGCAGCGCGGCGCGACGCAACGCGTACCGCCCGGCCAGGCCCGCGACCACCCCGACCGCCGCGCCGACGGCCAGCTCGTAGGCGAGCAGCAACGCTTCGTACCACCAGGGGTGGGCGGCCTCCACCCCGGCCCGGGACAGCAGCAGCACCAACAGGACCACCGGGGCGTCGTTCATCCCGGACTCGGCCTCGAGCGTGGCCACCAGCCGGGGCGGCAGGCGCAGCCGCCGCAGGGTGGCGAAGACCGCCGCGGCGTCGGTCGAGGAGAGCACCGCGCCGTAGAGCAGGGCGAGCCGCCAGTCCAGGCCGAGCAGCACGTGCACCACCACGCCGACGGCCACGATGCTGACCACGACACCGACCGTGGAGAGCACGGCGGCCAGGCCGAGCACCGGACGCAGCAGGCTCCACCGCGCGCTCAGGCCGCCCTCGGCGATGATCACGATGAGCGCGCAGAAACCGAGCATCCGGGTCAGCTCGACGTCGTCGAAACGGATGCCCAGGCCCGCCTCGCCGATCAGCACGCCGAGCGCCAGGTAGACCAGCAGGCTGGGCACGCCGAGCCGGGTGGAGAAGCGCACCGCGCCCACCGCGACCAGCAGCACGGCGGCGCCCACCAGCAGCGCGAGGTTCAGCCCCGGAGTCATCGCGGACCGGCCCGACGCTTCCTCACCCGGCGCTGCCGTCGCGGAGCCGACGCAGCACCTCGGTCAACCCGTCGGTCGGGCGCTCGACCAGGAAGAGCTTGTCCCGGCTGGCCACACCGGAGCGCAGCGACACCGCCGCCGGCCGGACGCCGAGCGCGTCGGCCAACGCCCGCCGGGCGGCCTCGGTGGCCCGGCCGTCCACCGCCGGGGCGTGCACGGCGACGACCAGGGCGGGACCGTGCGGCCCGTCGAACCGCCCGCCGACCCGGGCACGGGCCGCGCCGGGCTTCACCCGCACCGCGACGGTGAGCGGGGCCTCCGCGTTCGTCATGGTCAGCGCGGCCGGCCGTCGGCGAGCAGGGTGCTGGCGGCGGCGCAGTGGGCGCACGGGGTGAAGCCGAGGCCGATCGCCTCGGTGACCGGCATCGGCTCGTCCAGCCGGCCCACCAGGTGGGGGCAGTCGGTCAGGTGGAAGCGGGGATGCCCGTCGACCACCCGGACCTCGTCGGGCAGTCGCACCAGCCGGGCGACCTGCCCGGCGGAGAGGAACTCGGCCGGCGGATCACCGTCGAACGGACCACCGGGCGCGGGCGAGGTGGGCGCCGGCTCGGCCATCGGAGAGTACGCGCCGCCCAGCGGCGCCTCCGCGTCGTACGGCTCGGCGGCCGGGGAGTACGCGGTGGCCGGCGCGTCGTACGGCTCGGCGGCCGGGGACCCGGGCGGTTGCCGCCATCCGGGTCCACCGGCGCCGACCGTGGACGTGTGGTGCGGGACCGGGCTCACCGGCTCGTCCGGGGACGGGCCGGTGGGTGCGGTCCGGGAGCGCGGCCCGGCCTCCCGGGCCGCCGTGGCCCGGGTCGCGGCCGCCTGGCGGGCGAACGCGACGAAGGCGACGGCGGACAGCAGGCTGGCCGCGATCGAGACGATCAGCAGCGAGCTGGACCCACCGGCCAGCCCGACCACCAGGAGCACGACCGCGACGAGGATGAGCAGGATGCTGGCGGCTATCACGGCTCACCCCCGGCCGCGTCGTGTCGGTCTGGTGCGGTCGGTGGCCGCCGCGGGGACGGCCACCGACGTGGGCTCAGCGGCCGGACTCGAGCGCGCCGCCGCGACCGCCGCCGTAGGAGCCGGCGAGGCCCGCGGTGGCGAGGCCGTTGCTGCCGCCGGCGGCACGGTTGCCCTCGGCGCGGTTCATCTCGACCTCGAGGCCCTGGCCGCGACCGTCGAGGTCACGCAGCTGGCTCTCCAGGTACGCCTTGAGGCGGGTGCGGTACTCCCGCTCGAACTGCTTGAGCTCCTCGATGTGCTTCTGGAGCGCGGTGCGCTTGGCGTCCAGGCCGCCCATGGCCTCCTGGTGCCGCTGGCGGGCGTCCCGCTCCAGGGCGTCGGCCTTGGCCCGCGCCTCGCGGGTGACCTCCTCGGCCTTGGACCGGGCCTCGGAGAGCAGGCTGTCGGCCTCGCGCCGGGCGTCGGAGACGTGGTCGTCGGCGGTGCGCTGGGCCATCATCAGCACCCGCAGCGCCTGCTGCTCGCCGTCACCGGTGACGCCCGCCGGGCCGCCCTGGGTGCGGACCTGCTCGAGCTCGGCCTGCATCGCCCGGGCCGCCTGCTCGGCGGCCGCCTTGTCGCGCTGCACCCGGTCGAGCTGGGCCTTGACGTCGTTGAGCTCCGCCGCGAGCCGGGCGTCGCCGCCAGGGCCGGCGGGCGCGCCACCCCGACCGCCGCGCTCCACCTGGGCGCGCAGCTCGTTGTTCTCCTCGATCAGACGGGCCAGCTCGCGCTCGACCTCGTCCAGGAAGGCGTCGACCTCCTCCTCGTCATACCCCCGCTTGCCGATCGGCGGCTTTTTGAAGGCGACGTTGTGGACGTCGGCCGGGGTCAGCGGCATCGAAACTCCTCGGGTCAGTTGCGGCCGCGAAAGCGCTCTGGTCAGGCAAACGCCACGATCAGACGCTGTAACACGAACTCCATCAGCACGAACAGGATAACCAGGAGCACAAGGGAGGCCAGGTCGATGCTCACGGTACCAATTCGCAGAGGTGGGATCACACGCCTCAACGCTCGCAGGGGCGGATCAGTGACGCTCCACACGACTTCCAGTCCTGCCGATGCGCCTCGCCCCGGCTGCCAGCGGCGGCCGTAGGCCAGGACGGCTCCCAGAACAAACCTCGCCAAAAGGACAAGGAGGAAGAAGTAGAGCAGCAGGTAGAGCACCTGGAACAGGATCGACAACACGGCAGGCGACGTCCCTCGGTCGTGCGGGCTAGCTCAGACTGAAAAAGCCGCCCTCAGCGATCTTGGCCTTGTCCTCCGCGGTGACCTGGACGTTGGCCGGTGAGAGCAGGAACACCCGGTTGGTCACGCGCTCGATCGTACCGCGCAGGCCGAACGCGAGCCCGGCGGCGAAGTCGACAAGTCGGCGGGCGTCCGCCTCGTCCATCTCGGTGAGGTTGATGATCACCGGCACCCCGTCCCGGAAGTGCTCGCCGATGGTCCGGGCCTCCCGGTAGGTGGTCGGGTGCAGCGTGGTGATCTGGTAGCGCTGCTCGTCCTCCGGAACCACCGCCCGCTCACGCGGCGACGCCTGCGGCGCCAGGGCGAGGTTGTCCCGGGTGTGGTAGGCCAGCGCGCCGGACGTCTCGCCGGCGGAGGAGCGGGTGATCGACCGGACGCTGGCCCGCTCGGCCCGCTCCGCGCGCTCCGGACGCTCGGTGTCGGAGCGGTCGGTGTCGACCCCGCGGCTCGTGGCGCGCTCGGCCAGCCGACCCCGGTCGCCCGCGCGGGTCCGGGGCGCCGGCGGCTCCTCCGGCTCCTCGTCGTCCTCGTCGGCGAACTCCTCGGCGTACCGGCTCGACCGGTAGCGCGAGTCACGGTAGCCACCCTTGTCGTAGCCACCGTCCTCGTACGCCCGCTCGTCGTCCTCCTCGACGAGACCGAGCCAGACCCCCGCCTTGCGCAGTGCACCCATCCCCGCGCCCTTCCGTCCGCCATGCGGCACGCGCCCCCGTGCCGTGTCGCCTGATCACGAGTGGACGATCATGCCCACCGGACCGGATCGGCAATCCCCTGACGTGCGGTTCGCGGCCCGCCCGCCACGGCCCCCGGCTACGGGAAACGCCGTCCTGAACAACACTGATGTAATTTGCTTCCGTCGCGGCCAGGCTACCCCAGCGTGGGACGCATGCCGAGCAACGCGCTGCCGACGCGGACATGTGTCGCGCCGTGAGCGATCGCGCTCTCCAGATCGCCGCTCATCCCCGCGGACAGCGCCGTCGCGCCCGGATGGTCGGCCCGCAGCCCCGCCGCCACCTCGGCCAGCCGGGCGAACGCCCGATCCGGCTCCCAGCCGAGCGGGGCCACCGCCATCAGACCGGCCAGCCGCAGCCCACCCGCCCCGGCCACGGCCGCGGCCACCGGCCCGAGCCCCCGTTCCGGCTCGGCCGCGCCCGGCAGCGCCCCGCCCCGGGCCGGGTCACCGTCGATGCTGACCTGCACCAGCACGTCCAACGGCCGGTCCCGGACGCCGGTCACGGCGGCGTCCAGGGCGGCGGCCAGTCGCACGCTGTCGACCGACTGGACCACATCGGCGTACCGGACCACCGAACGGGCCTTGTTGCGTTGCAACTGGCCGATGAAGTGCCAGCGCGGGGCGGCCCCGGCATCGGTCACCGCCGCCGCCTTCGGTGCCGCCTCCTGGTCCCGGTTCTCCCCCACGTCGGTCACCCCGAGCCCGGCCAGCGCGACCACGTCGGCGGCCGGGTAGGTCTTCGTCACCGCGACCAGGGTCACCTCGTCCCGGGACCGGCCGGCCGCCGCGCAGGCGTCCGCGACGCGGGCCCGGACCCGGGTCAGGCCGGCCGCGAGTTCGGCGCGACGCTCGGGTCGCACCGCGATGGGTGAGTCGGTCATCGGCGCGGCTCAGGACCCGTTCTTGAGGAAGTCGGGCACGTCGACGTCGTCGAAGAGCACCCGGCGCGACGGCTGCTGCGGGGCCGGCATGGTGGCCGGCGGGCTCACCGGCGCGTTCGGCTGGGCGGGCGGATTCTGGTTGCTCTTGCGCGGCGGCTCGACCGCCTTGTAGGCCGGCGTGCCCCCGTCGAAGCCGGCCGCGATCACGGTCACCCGCACCTCGTCACCGAGGGCGTCGTCGATGACCGCGCCGAAGATGATGTTGGCGTCCGGGTGGGCCGCGTCGGTGACCAGCTGCGCCGCGTCGTTGATTTCGAACAGGCCGAGGTCCGAGCCGCCGGCGATGGAGAGCAGCACCCCCCGCGCGCCGTCCATGCTCTGCTCCAGCAGCGGGCTGGAGATGGCCGCCTCGGCCGCCTCGACGGCGCGGTTCTCACCCCGGGCGCTGCCGATGCCCATCAGCGCGCTGCCCGCGCCGCTCATCACGCTCTTCACGTCGGCGAAGTCCAGGTTGATCAGGCCCGGCGTGGTGATCAGGTCGGTGATGCCCTGGACACCGGAGAGGAGCACCTGGTCCGCGGTGCGGAAGGCGTCCATCATGGAGATGTTGCGGTCGCCGAGCGCGAGCAGCCGGTCGTTCGGGATCACGATGAGCGTGTCGCACTGGTTGCGCAGCTCCTCGATGCCCGCCTCGGCCTGCACCTGGCGGCGCTTGCCCTCGAACGAGAACGGCCGGGTGACCACGCCGATGGTGAGCGCACCGAGCTTGCGCGCGATGTTCGCCACCACCGGCGCGCCGCCGGTGCCGGTGCCGCCACCCTCGCCGCAGGTCACGAAGACCATGTCGGCGCCCTTGAGCACCTCCTCGATCTCGTCGCGGTGGTCCTCGGCGGCGTTCTTCCCGACGTCCGGATTCGCGCCGGCGCCCAACCCTCGGGTCAGTTCCCGCCCCACGTCGAGCTTGACGTCGGCGTCGCTCATCAGCAGCGCCTGCGCATCGGTGTTGATCGCGATGAACTCGACGCCCTTGAGCCCAACCTCGATCATCCGGTTGACGGCGTTCACGCCGCCGCCCCCGATGCCGACGACCTTGATGACCGCCAGGTAGTTGTGCGGAGGTGTCATCTCCGGTCCTTTCCCTTCGAGATTGGCATGGGCCGACCCCACACGGCTTGGCCGGACCAGCGGCGGAGCAACTCCGGCGAACCTCTCCGCGACGAGAACCCTAACCCTCTACTAGAGGCTTAGAGTTATGTCAACCACTGATCTCTTCGGGGCAACGTATGCGCCGCCGCGCCAGGAGCCAAGGACCCCTTTCGGCGTGTCGCCGACGGAGCGACCAGCGACACAACGCCCGCCCACTGACCCACCGGTCACTTGAACGTGACCACGTCCGGCGCGCTGACGTCGATCCGGTCGGCGCGGCGCGGCAGCAACGCGGTGGCCACCGAGGACTTGTCCGCGCTGCGGGAGGCGTCGCCCCAGAAGATCTCCCGGCCGTCGCGCAGCCGCACCGTGATCCGGGCCAGCCCCGCCACGTCCACCGTGACCAGCTCGGCCCGCAGCTTCTCGCCGAGCGCGGCGAGCACCGCCAGGCCGGCCCGGGTACCCGGGTCGTCCGGGCCCGGCCGGACCACCCGGACCAGCGGCAAACCGTCGGGGGCCCGGTCCAGGCGCTGGAAGACCACGCCGGCGGCGTCGATCACGGCGAACCGCTCCCCCTGCGGCACCGCCGCCACCGGCACCCGCTCGACCACCCGGATCACAAGCGTCGACGGCCACTCCCGCGCCACCGTGGCCCGCGCCACCGGCGGCAGCGTGCCGATCCGACGGGCGGTCGCGGCCAGGTCCACCCGCGCCAACGGCGCGTCGTCCGGCACCGCCGCGGCGTCCCGGATCTCCACCGGCGTGACCAGCCGCGCGCCGACCACCCGCACATCGCGGACGCCGAACAGCCCGGTGCCGAGCACCGTCCAGGCGACCAGACCGGCGCCCGAGAGCACCGCCGCCGCCACCGCCCAGGGCAGCGCGGCCCGCATCCGCCGCTGCCGGGCCCGGGCCATGAAACGGCGGGTGGACGGCGGCACCGCGTCCGCGCCGGCCCGCACCAGCTGCCAGCGGCGGACCGGACTCCGCCGCCCCGCCCCGCCGTCCTGGCCGCCCGTGCGTCCGCGGGCCGGGCCGGGACTCATCCGGCGGTGGTCGCCGCGCCGTCCGGGTCGACGCCGACGCCCGGGGCCGCGGTGCCGCCGGTCCGGGCCACCAGGGCGTCCAGCAGCTGGTCACCCATCAGCGAGATCGGCGGCGCACCCATGGTCACCACCACGTCGCCGGTACGGGCCCGGCGGGCCACCTCGGCCGGCACGTCGTCCCACGCCTCGACGAAGACCTTCCGATCCGCCGGCAGCGGCACCGCCGCGAGCAGCGCGGCCGACCCCTCGCCGGGGTCGCGCTGCTCGCCGGGGCCGAAGACCTCCAGCAGCACCACCTCGTCGGCGATGCCGAGCGCGGCGGCGATCTCCGCCTGGAGGTCCCGGGTGCGGTAGAGCCGGTAGGGCTGGAAGACCACGATCAGCCGGCCGTCGCCGGCCACCTCGCGCAGCGTCTGGAGCGCAAGCGTCATCGAGGTCGGGTGGTAGGCGTACTCGTCGTAGACGAGCACGCCGTCGGCCACGCCCTTGCGCTCGAAGCGCCGCCGCACGCCGGGAAACGCGCCGAGCGCGGCCTCCGCCGCCGCCACCGGCAGCTCCAGCAGGTACGCCGCGAGCACCGCGGCGGCGCTGTTGAGCGCCATGTGCCGGCCCGGGATCGGCAGCCGGATCTCGCCCAGCGACCGGCCCTCGATCTCGGCCTGGTAACGCACGCCGCGCGCCGAGGACACCACCTCGCTCATCCGCAGGTCGGCGTCGGCGGACTCGCCGTACGTCCAGACCCGACGCCCCTCGGACCGCAGCGTCTCGGCCAGCCGCCGGCCACCGGCGTCGTCGGCGCAGGTGACGACGAAACCGTCCGGATCGGTGAGCCGGGCGAACTCGGCGAAGGCCGCCTCCAGGTTGGCCAGGTCGCCGTAGGTGTTGAGGTGGTCCGCCTCGATGTTCGTGATGATCGACACGTACGGGCGGTAGATGAGGAAGGAGCGGTCGCTCTCGTCCGCCTCCACCACGAAGTGCTCGCCGGTGCCGTGGTGCGCGCCGGAGCCGACCTCGGAGATCTCGCCACCGATCACGAAGGACGGATCGGTGCCGGCCTGCTGGAGCACCATGGTGACCATCGACGTGGTGGACGTCTTGCCGTGCGTGCCGGCCACCGCCACCGTGCGCCGGCCGGTCATCGCGGCGGCGAGCGCCTCGGACCGGTGCAGCACGCGCAGGCCCCGGCGACGCGCCTCGACCATCTCCAGATGGTCCTGCGGGATCGCCGAGGAGTAGACGACGGTGTCCACCCCGTCGAGGTTGGACGCCTCGTGAGCGGGGTGGATCGTCCCGCCCAGCGCCCGCAGGCCGGCAAGCGACGGCCACTCCCGCAACTCGCTGCCGGAGACCGGCAGCCCGCGGGTGAGGAAGAGACGGGCCAGACCGGCCATCCCGACGCCGCCCACCCCGATCAGGTGGATCCGGCCCAGATCCTCCGCGGTCATGGTGCCGGCGGGCGTGAACTGCGCGGTGTTCATGTCAGGTACCTTCCCGTCACGACGGCCCGCATCAGCGGGACACCGCCTCGTAGACGAAGTTCAACAGCGCCACGTCGCCGTCGCGGCGACCGTAGCCGGCCGCGGCGTGGCTCATCGCCCAGAGCCGCTGCGTGTCCCGGATCAGCGGGATCACCGTGTGCTCCACCCAGGCCGGGGTCACCTCGGCGTCGTCGACGAGCAGCCCTCCGCCGGCGTCCACCACGGGCAGCGCGTTGCGCTTCTGCTCCTGGTTGCTGTGCGGATAGGGCACGTAGATCGTGGGCAGGCCGATCGCGGCCACCTCGGCGCAGGTCATCGCGCCGCCCCGGCCCAGCATCAGGTCGGCCGCCGCGTAACCCAGCTCCATCTCGGACAGGTAGGGCAGCGTCACGTACGGCACCGGCAGGTCGGAGGGGACGGAGACCGGCTCGTTGCGGGCGCCGATCACGTGCAGCACCTGCACGCCGTTGCGCGCCAACTCCTTGGCGGCGCCGGAGACGGCCAGGTTGATCGAGCGGGCGCCCTGCGAGCCGCCGGCCACGAAGAGCACCGGCAGGTCGGGGCGGAGCCCGAAGTGGGCACGCGCGGCGTCCCGCAGGGCGGCCCGGTCCAGCCCGGCGATGCCGCGGCGCAGCGGAACCCCGACCACCCGGGCGTCGCGCAGCGCCTCGGCCTGCACCGGTTGGTGCGGGAAACCCACCGCGACGTTCTTGGTGAACTTCATGCCCATCCGGTTGGCCACACCCGGCGGCACGTTCACCTCGTGGATGACGATCGGCAGGTCGCGCCGCCACGCGGCCAGGTAGCCGGGCACCGAGACGTACCCGCCGAAACCGACCACGACGTCGGCCTGCACCTCGTCGATCACCTTGCCCGCGGCGCGGGCCGCCTTCCACATCCGGTCCGGGGTGCGCACCAGGCTCATGTTCACCGACCGGGGCAGCTGGTAGGCCGGGATCTGCCGCAGGTCGTAGCCGGCCGGCGGGATCAGCTCGTTCTCCAGCCCCTTCGGTGTGCCCAGGCAGGTGATCCGGACGCTCGGGTCGTGTCGGCGCAGGCAGTCGGCGAAGGCGAGCAGCGGGTAGATGTGCCCGCCCGTACCCCCTCCGCAGAGCACCACCGAACGCAGCGGACCCATCAGCGTCTCCTCTCGCTCGCCGAGCCGGCGCGCGCCCGGTCGGACCGGGCGCCGCGGGCCGCGGCCTGATCGTCGCGCCGACGCTGGCGGGACCGGGGCACGGACCCTCGGTCCGCCGGTGGCGGCGCCGGTCGGCGGCGCCGGCCGGGAAGCGGCGGCAACGGGGCCCACACTAGTCGGACCCATCGGGCCGGTGGACGGGCGTTCAGGGCCCGGGCCGCGTCCGGCTCCGCGCGGGCGAAGGAGGCGAGCATGCCGATCGCGGCAAGCGTCACCACCAGGGCGCTGCCGCCGTCGGAGATGAACGGCAGCGGTACGCCGGTCAGCGGCAGCAGCCCGGTGACCCCGCCGATGTTGATGCCGGCCTGCCCGACCAGCCAGGCGGTCACCCCGGCGGCGGCGAGCCGGCGGAACGGATCCTCCACCCGGCGGGCGATCCGCATCCCGGTGTAGGCGAGCACGGCGAACAGCGCCAGGATCACCGCGCAGCCCACCACGCCCAGCTCCTCCGCGATGATGGCGAAGATGAAGTCGTTGTGCGCCTCGGGCAGCCAGTCCCATTTGAACACGCTCTGACCCAGGCCGACGCCGAACCAGCCGCCGTTGCCGATCGCGTACCGGGCCATCATCGGCTGGTAGCAGTTCTCCAGCTTCAGCTCGATGCAGGT
The DNA here is from genome assembly GCF_027497235.1 of Micromonospora sp. WMMD1128. Classification (NCBI taxonomy): domain Bacteria; kingdom Bacillati; phylum Actinomycetota; class Actinomycetes; order Micromonosporales; family Micromonosporaceae; genus Micromonospora; species Micromonospora sp. WMMD1128. The sequence continues at coordinate 1,523,368 of NZ_CP114902.1, read as the reverse complement.
CTGCGGATCCGGCGGGTTCAGCCACATGGTGAGCCGGCCCAGCCGGTAGTTGTCGGCGTCCCGGGAGCCGGAGCCGGCGCCGAGCGAGGCGGCGGCGACCAGCAGGCCGATACCGGCCAGGCCGATCGTGGAGAGCACGGCGAAGACCCGGCCCCGGACGCCGGCCGCCCAGAGCAGACCCACCACGAGCGCCACCAGGCACAGCATGCTGCCCAGGTCGTTGAAGCCGACGAGCACGAAGAGCAGGCCGACCACCGGGAACAGCGGCGTGGCCAACTCCCGCCACCAGCCCAGCTTGGCGCCCTTGCGGGCGAGCACGTGCGCGCCCCACAGCACCAGCGCGAACTTGGCCACCTCGGCCGGCTGGAGCGAGATCGGGCCGAGGGAGAGCGAGAGGAGTTCGCCCTTCAACGGCCCGATGGACGCCACCCCGAACAGCGATTCCATGGCGACCAGCAGGTTGAGCAGGAGCAGCAGCGCCACCGCCACGCCGAGCGCGGGGCGGCTCACCCCCCGGAACGTCCGCGCGGGCAGCCGCTGGCAGGCCCAGAACGCGCCGACGCCGATCACCGCGAACACGGTCTGCTTGGTCAGCGAGGCGGCGGCGTCACCGCCCTCGGCGTAGTCCCGGACGCTCGTCGCCGAGAAGACCATGGTGAGGCCGATCAGCAGCAGCAGGCCGGCGCTGGAGAGCAGCAGGTAGTAGGAGGCCAACGGCCGGGCCAGCAGGCCCCGCAGCGCGGCCAGGCCGCCCGCCGGATCCCAGCGCGCGGCCGGCGGATCGGCCGGTGGCGTCGCCGCGGGCGCACGGCGGACCGGCGGGTCGCTGCTGACCTGGATGTCTCGTCCCTCCCCCACCCGCCCATCATGGCGGCTCGCCCCGCCCGCCCGTGGCGCAACCGCGCGGTCGGCGTGTCGGATCTGAAGGAGGGGCCCCTTTTTAACAGACGTCTGTTAAAAAGGGGCCCCTCCTCACACCTAGCTGACCGCGGCGAGGAACTCGCTGTAGAACAGGCCCAACGCGATGGCCACGCCGATGCCGGCGATGATCCAGAACCGGACCACGATGTTGACCTCGCTCCAGCCGGCCAGCTCGAAGTGGTGCTGGAGCGGCGACATCCGGAACACCCGCTTGCCGGTGGTGCGGAACGAGATGATCTGGATGACCACGGACATCGTGATGATCACGAAGAGGCCGCCCAGGATCGGCAGCAGCAGGATCGTCCGGGTGGACATCGCCATGCCGGCGATCAGGCCACCCAGCCCGAGCGCGCCGGTGTCGCCCATGAAGATCCGCGCCGGCGACGTGTTCCACCAGAGGAAACCGACGCACGCGCCGGCCGCCGCGCCGGCGATCAGCGCGATCTCCAGCGGGTCGCGCACCGTGTAGCAGTACGCCTCGGTGTAGTTCGGGTCCGCGCACCAGTGCCGGTACTGCCAGAACGCGATGAGCGCGTACGCGGCGAGCACCATCACCGAGGCGCCGGTGGCCAGGCCGTCCAGCCCGTCGGTGAGGTTGACGCCGTTCGTCGCCGCCATCACCACCATGATGATGACGATCACCGCGCCGATCCTGCCGATCTCCAGCGCCGGGATGTCCCGGATGAAGCTCAGCGTGGTGCTGCCCACCGTCTCGGTGTTGGTCGCGTTGCCGCTGACGTCGGTCATGCTCGACGGGAAGTAGACCGCCACCGCGCCGAACACGGCGCCGACGAGGATCTGCCCGGCCAGCTTGCCCCGCTTGTTGAGACCGCCGCTGTGCCGCTTGCGGACCTTGAGGAAGTCGTCGATGAAGCCGACCGCGCCGGAGAACACCATCAGTCCCAGCAGCACCAGCGCCGTGATGGTCGGCTCGACCTGCGCGATCTGCGCGTCCGGCAGCGTGGTCAGGGCCAGGTGCCCGGCAACGTACGCGATGACCGTGGCCAGGATGAAGACCACGCCGCCCATCGTCGGCGTGCCCTTCTTGCCCTCGTTGCTGGCCAGCCCGAGGTTCGATCGGATCGGCTGGCCGGCCTTCAGCCGGGCGAACACCTTGATCGCGATCGGGGTGCAGAACAGCGAGATCAGGAACGCGACGCCGATGGCGACGATGACCGCCCTCATGCGGCGCCGCCCTCCGCCGCCTCCCGGGCGTCCGCGCGCAGCGCGTCGGCCACTTCCCAGGTCCGATACCGGGAGCCCTTCACCAGCACCACGTCCCCTGGACGCAGCTCGCTCCGCAGCACCTCGACGGCCGCCGCCTGATCGGTGAGCAGCACCGACTCTCCTCCCCAGTTGCCTACCGCTGTCGCGCCCTCGTGGATCGGCGCCGCCGGCTCGCCCACCACGAGCAGCCGGTCCACTCCCAACTCGGCCGCGAGCCGGCCGACCTGCTGGTGTCCCTCCCGTTCGAAGTCGCCCAGCTCGGCCATGTAGCCGAGCACCGCGACGGTACGCCCCTCGCCCCGCATGCTTGCCAACGCGCGCAGCGCCACGCCGGTGGAGGCCGGGTTGGCGTTGTACGAGTCGTCGATCACGACCACCCCGTCGGGGCGTTCGAAGACGTCCATCCGCCGGGTGGAGACCAGACCCAGCTCGCCCAGGGCCGCGGCCAGGTCGGCCAGGGGCAGCCCCAGCTCCCGGGCGACCGCCGCGGCGGCGAGCGAGTTGGACACCTGGTGCCGGCCGGTCAGCCCGAGCCGCACCGGCGCGCTCCCCTCCGGTGTCACCAGGGTGTACGAGGGCCGACCCCGGCCGTCGAGCGTCACGTCCACCGCGCGCACGTCGGCCTGCGCCGACTCGCCGTACCGGACCACGCGGGCGGAGGTCCGGGTGGCCATCGCGTCGACCCGGGGATCGTCGGCGTTCAGCACCGCCAGCCCGTCGTCGGGCAGCGCCTCGACCAGCTCCCCCTTGGCCAGCGCGATGGTCTCCACCGAGCCGAACTCGCCGAGGTGCGCCACCCCGACGTTGAGCACCACCGAGATCCGCGGCGGCACCACGTCGCACAGGTAGCGGACGTGACCGACCCCGCGGGCGCCCTTCTCCATCACCAGGTAGCGCGTCTCCGGGGTGGCCTGCAACGCCGTGTACGGGTGCCCCAACTCGTTGTTGAACGAGCCGGGCGGCGCCACGGTCGGGCCGAGCCGGACCGCCAACTGGGCGATCAGGTCCTTGGTGGTGGTCTTGCCGGAGGAGCCGGTCAACCCGATCACGGTCAGCCCGGGCAGCCGGTCGACCACCGCGCGGGCCAGCCGGCCCATCGCGTCGAGCGCGTCGTCGACGAGCACCATCGGCACGCCCGGCACCTGCCGGGTGCCGAGCACCGCGACCGCGCCGGCCGCCACCGCGCCGGCCGCGTAGTCGTGACCGTCCACCTTCTCGCCGGGGAACGCGACGAAGAGCCCGCCCGGGGTCAGCTTGCGGGAGTCGAACTCCACCGTCGACGTCACCGTGGCGCCCGGGTCGGCGTCGGCCAGCCGCCCACCCACCGCGGCGGCCACCTCGGCCAGCGTCAGCGGGATCACCGCTGACCCACCAGGTCGCCGAAGCGGGCGCGCAGCGCCGCCGCCAGCTCCACCCGGTCGTCGAACGGCAGCACCTCGCCGCCGACCTCCTGGCCGCGTTCCTGGCCCTTGCCCAGCACCGCCACCACGTCACCCGGTTCGGCCACCCGGACCGCCTCCTCGATCGCCGCCCGCCGCCCGGGCACCTCGATGATCCGCGCCGCGGTGGCCGCGGCGTACGCGCCGGCCAGCACCTCGGCCCGGATCGTGGCCGGATCCTCGGTACGCGGGTTGTCGTCGGTCACCAGCACCACGTCGGCGCCCCGGGCCGCCGCGTCGCCCATCACCGGCCGCTTGCCGCGGTCCCGGTCGCCGCCGGCGCCAAGCACGCACACCAGGCGACCGTCGGTCAGGTCGCGCAGCGCGGTCAGCACCGCCTCGATCGCGTTCGCCTTGTGCGCGTAGTCGACCACGCCGCGCACCGGGGCGTCGCCGCTCACCAGTTCCAACCGGCCGGGCACGCCGCCGCAGGCGGCCACGCCGCGCGCCGCGGTCACCGGGTCGACGCCGGCGGCCACGAGCGTGGCGACGGCCAGCAGCGCGTTCGCCACGTTGTGCCGGCCGGGCAGCGCCACGCCGGTGGGCAGCGCCGGCACCTCCGGGCCGTGCAGGGTGAAGCGCTGCGCGTAGCCCTCGCCGTCGACCTGGTCGGCCCACCAGGTGGCGGAGGGGTCACCGGCCGCCGAGTAGGTGACCGTGGCGGGCTTGCGCAGCGGGCGCAGCGCCGGGTCGTCGTGGTTGAGCACCTCGACCCGGCACCTGCCGTCGAAGAGCCGGGCCTTGGCGGCGAAGTAGTCCGCCTCGTCGGCGTGGAAGTCGAGGTGGTCGGAGCCGAAGTTGGTGTAGCCGCCGACGTCGAACCGGACGCCGCCGACCCGGCCCATGACGAGCGCGTGGCTGGACACCTCCATGACCACGGCGTCCACCCCGCGCTCGCGGGCCACCGCGAGCATGGCGTGCAGGTCGGTGGCCTCCGGGGTGGTCCGGACGCTGTCCACCACCAGGTCGCCGAGGCGGGTCTCCACGGTGCCGACCAGGCCGGTGACGTGCCCGGCGGCGCGCAGCCCGGATTCGATCAGGTAGCTGGTGGAGGTCTTGCCGGCGGTGCCGGTCACCCCGATCACGGTCAGCCCGGCGGTGGGGTCCCCGTAGACCGTGGCGGCCACGTCGCCGAGCGCGCCCCGGGCGTCGTCGACGACGAGCACCGGCAGGCCCGCGGCGGCGGCCAGCGGCGCCCCGGCCGGGTCGGTGAGCACGGCCACCGCGCCGGCGCCGGCCGCGGCGGCGGCGAACTCCGCGCCGTGCCGGCGGGCGCCGGGCAGGGCGGCGTACAGGTCGCCGGGGCGGACCTCCTGGCTGGCGTGGGTGACCCCGGTGACGGGCACGTCGGCGGCGGCCTCCGGCGGTGTCACCGACAGGCGGGCGGCGAGGTCGCCGAGCCGGACGGGGAGCACGGTGGCGGGACGTGGATTGCCGGGCACGGCGTCAGACCCTACCCGGTCGTCCGGTTCCGACCGCACAGCCGCCCCGGTGGTTCGTCGCCACTCACCGATGATGTCCCGCCGGGCCCGCTCAGCGCGGAAAGACCTCGAACTTCGGGGACTTGTCGGTGCGCGACGGCGGCACCCGGTAGTGGCGGAGAGTGAAGCCCATCATCTCGCGGAACGCCGGCGCGGCGACCGCCCCGCCCTCGCCGCCGGGGCTCCAGACGAAGACCGCCACCACGTACCGCGGATTCTCCGCCGGGGCCATCCCGATGAACGAGCCGACGTCGCCCGGCTGCCGCTTGCCGTTGTCGTAGCGCAGGCCGGTGCCGGTCTTGCCGGCCACCCGGTAGCCCGGCACCGCGGCGGCCAGGCCGGTGGCCCGCCCGTCCGGGCCGTCGACGGTGGTGACCGCCTCCAGCATCCGGCGCAGGGCGGCGGCGTTGGCCGGGCTGAGCACCGAGTGGGAGGCCGGGGCCGCGCTCGGGGTCCGTTTGTCGTCCGGCCCGATCGTCTCCTTGATCAGGTGCGGCTGCACGTACGTCCCGTTGTTGGCGATGGCGTTGTACGCGGCGGCCATCTGCAACGGCGTGGCGTCCACGCTGTGCCCGATCGGCACCGACCCGTACGCCGAGCCGCTCCACTCCTCGGCCGGGAGCAGCCGGCCGGACGCCTCGCCGGGCAGGCCCTCGCCGGTCGGCTGGCCCAGCCCGAACCGCTTCTGGTAGTCGATCAGCCGTTCCTTGCCCAACCGGTCGGCGATCTCGATGGTGCCGATGTTGGACGAGAAGGCGAGCATTCCCGGGATGCTCATGACGCGGCCGTTCGCGTGGTGGGTGTCCTCGAACGTGACGCCGCCCCGGACGGTGGTGTTGGCCACCGGGAACGTGGTGTTCGGCGTGATCACGCCCTCCTGGAGCGCCGCGCCGTAGGTGATCGCCTTGTGGATCGAGCCGGGGTCCACCACGAAGCTGGTGGCCGCGTCGTCCCGGTCCGCCGGCGAGTCGACGTTCGTCGGGTCGGCCGCGTCGTACGTGGGCTGGCTGGCCTGGGCCAGCACCTCCCCGGTCGGGACGTCCATGATCACGGCGGCGGCGACGCTGCCCCTGGCCTGGGCCACCTGCTTGGTCAGGATCCGCTGGGTCATGAACTGGAGGTCCCGGTCGATGGTGAGCCGGAGCGAGCTGCCCGGTTGGGGCTTGGTGGTCCGGCTGTAGCCGCCCGGGATGGGCGCGGCCAGGTCGCCCTGGCCCACCTCGTAGGTCCGTTTGCCGGCCACGCCGCGCAGCAGGTCGTCGTACTTCGCCTCCAGCCCCTCCAGGCCGTTCATGTCCGGGCTGACGAAGCCGAGCATGTTGGCGGCCAGGTCGCCGCCGGGCACCTCGCGCCGCTCGTCCCGATGCACGCCGATGCCGGCCAGGTCGAGCGCCACGATCTGCTTGGCCGTGCCGATCTCGACCCCCCGGGCCAGGTAGACGAACTCCAGGTCTTTGTCGGTGCCGGGCAGCTTGCTCGGCTTCATCCGGTCGGCCAGCTTCGAGGCGGGCACGCCGAGCAGCGGGGAGAGCGCCCGCGCGGTCGCGTCCCGGTCCTCGACCTCGGTCGGGTCGGCGAAGACGTACCGGGCCTCCACGCTGTGCGCCAGCGGCTGGCCGTTGCGGTCGAGGATGGCCCCGCGCGGCGCCGGCAGCTCGACCGTGGCGACCCGCTTGGACAGGCCGCCGTCGGCGTACGCCGGGGCGTTCGCGGTCTGCAGGTAGACCAGGCGGACGCCGATGCTGGCGAACATCGCCAGCGCCAGCACCGTGGCCAGGCGCAGCCGCCGGCGCGGGTCGCCCAGCCGGGGCGGGCGGCGCGGCTTGCGGACCGGCCGGCGGGCCGCCGGCCGGCGCGGGCCGGGCCGGCGCCGCGGCGGCGGGTCCTCCTCGTCGTCCTCGAACGGCTCGCGGGCCGGGCGGGCGGAGACGGTCCGCACCACGCCGGCGCGACCGCCGGTCGTCGGCGCGCGGCGGCCGGCCCGGGCGCTCTCGCCGGCCGCGGCCGGCTCCCGGCGGCCGGCGCGGGTGACCCGGCCGCCGTCGAGGACCTGCAACGCCGGCCGGAACGGGTCGCCGGACCGGCTGCTGCGGGGGGTACGCCGTTGCTCCGCGCCACCCTCGCGGATGGTCCGCCCGCGCGGGGTGTACGCGCGGGCGTCGGAGATCCCCCCGACGCCCGGCTCCCGTGACTCGGACCCGCGCGGCTCGGCCCCACGCGACGAACCGCGCCGGGAGCCCGTGGGGTCCCGGCGCGGTTCGTCCGATCTCGGCGGCATCGCTCAGCCTCCGTTGCCCTGCTGGCCGCCCGCCGTCCCACCCTCCGCGGGGTGCGGGACGCCGATCGTCTCCCCGTCCGGCAGCCGGATGTACGCGGGGTCCGCGGACTCCACCAGGCCCAGCTTGCGGGCGTTGGCGGTGAGGTTGCCGGGCGCCTCCTGGTCGGCGATCTCCTTCTTCAGCTCCTGCTCGTCCACGTCGAGCTTGGCCTGCTGCTGCTGGAGCCGCTCCAGTCGGAAGGCGTTCTCATTGATCTTGGTGTTGACCGCCAGGATGCCGAGCACCCCGCCGACGACGAGCACCAGGATCAGCCCGACGAAGGGCGCCCGCGGCACCCGGATCGGCGGCGGCGGGGCGACCCGCAGCCGCGGCGCCGCCGGCGCGGTGGTCCGGCTGCGTTCGGCCGGACGCAGCGCGGCGCTGCCCTCGGTCGGGTAGTCGCGCGTCCCCCGGGCGCGGGTCCCCTCCCGACCACCGGCCGTCGTCGTGTCTCGCGTGGTGCGCTGCGCCGTGGTCCGGCCCCCCGACCGCGGTGCGCGCTGCCCGACGGCCCCCCGGCCGTCGCGCTTCTCGACGTTCATGTCCCCTCCCCCTCTTCGTCCGTGCCGTTCCCCGGTTGGTGCATCGCCTTCACCCGGCGGCGGTACCGTTCGCGGTCGGTACCCTCCTGCCGGGTCGCCTCCGGATCGAGCCGAACCGCGGCCCGCAGCCGCACCGAGGCGGCCCGCGGATTCGCGGCCACCTCCGCCTCCCCGGGAAGCTCGGCGCCCCGGCTCAACAGCCGGAACGTCGGGCCCGACCCGGGCAGTTCGACCGGGAGGTCGACCGGGCCCTTGCTGCGGACCCGATCGGCGAGCGCCTGCTTGGTGAGCCGGTCCTCCAGCGAGTGGTAGGACAGGACCACCATGCGGCCGCCCACGGTGAGCTTGTCCAGAGCGGCCGGCAGCGCCGTCTCCAGCGCTGCCAGTTCTCTGTTTACCTCGATCCGTAAAGCCTGAAACGTTCTCTTTGCGGGGTGTCCGCCCGTTCGTCGGGCTGGGGCGGGAATGGCCTCCCGCACCAGCTCGGCCAGCCGGGCCGACGACGTGATCCGGGTCCGCTCGCGCTCCCGGATGATCGCCGAGGCGACCTTCCCGGCGAACTTCTCCTCGCCGTACACCCGCAACAGCCGGGCCAGATCCGGATGGGAGTAGGTGTTGACCACCTCCTCGGCGGTCACCCCCCGGGTCTGGTCCATTCGCATGTCCAGCGGCGCGTCCTGCGCGTACGCGAACCCGCGGTCGGGCGCGTCGAGTTGCAGGGACGAGACGCCGAGATCGAACAGCACGCCGTCGATCGCCGGGTAGCCGAGCCGGTCGAGCACCTCGGGCAGCTCGTCGTAGACGGCGTGCTCCAGGTGGACCCGGTCGGCGAACCGGGCCAGGCGGACCCGCGCGTGGGCGAGCGCCTCGGTGTCCCGGTCCAGGCCGACCAGGACCGTGTCCGGGTGTGCCGTGAGCACCGCCTCGGCGTGCCCGGCCAGGCCGAGCGTGGCGTCGACGTGCACGGTCCGGCCGGGGCGGCCCAGCGCGGGGGCCAGCAGCTCGAGACACCGCTCGAGCAGCACCGGCACATGCGTGCCGCGTAGCTCCCCCATGTCGACCCCCACTGCTCGAAACCCGTCTTCGTCCACGTGTCCGTCGTCGCCACGACGCCTCGCCATACCGCCAGATCCCCATCCGCTCCCCGCCCGCCGGAGGCCGCGGCCCTCCGTGTCGGATCGTGCGCCTGGCACCGGGGAAGGGGTGCCAGGAACTCGAAAGCGGCTGGAGATCTCGCAGTACGTCGGGCGCCGTCACGCCCTACAGACCGCCCGGCAGCACCCCCTCCTCGATGTCGGCGAAGTCGTCTTCGCTCTCCGCGAGGTAGGCCTCCCAGGCCGCCCGGTCCCAGATCTCCACCCGGGTGCTCGCCCCGATCACGACCAGATCCCGGTCGAGGGCCGCGTAGGACCGCAGGTGCCCGGGAATCGTGACCCGGCCCTGCTTGTCCGGCACCTCGTCGTGCGCGCTGGCGAAGAAGACCCGGCTGTAGGCCCGGGCCGCCTTGCTCGTCATCGGTTGCGCACGCAACTGGTCGGCGATCCGCTGGAACTCGGGCATCGGGAAGACGTAGAGGCAGCGCTCCTGCCCTTTGGTGATCACGACACCCCCCGCCAGCTCGTCCCGGAACTTGGCCGGCAGGATCAACCGGCCTTTGTCGTCCAGGCGCGGAGTGTGGGTGCCGAGGAACATCGGCCCAACCCCCTCGCCCTGAGCGGCGTTCGCGGCGCCGCTGACCCCCCGGGCCGGTGTGGCCCTCCCGGCCTCACCATCGCGCCCCACTCTACTCCACTTCCCTCCACCTGCAACCAGAATCGCCCGCTCGGCGCGGCGATCCGGCGCGTAAAACCGCACGTCAATGCGGGTGGGGCGGAGTGGAGGGGGTGCACGCCCCCCGCCGACGGTCCGTTACCCGACATCGACCGCCACCGTCCGGGCGAGCGCGCTCCGGCCGTCCACCGTGTCGTCCCCGGCCGAACGGTTCACCGTCGGCGGCGATCTGGCGGCGTCCGTGGTCCGGTAACCTCGCTCGCGTGACGGACGCGAAGATGCCCATGCGGGCAAAGGTGGCAAGCTCCGTGTCGCGCACCGCCGCGGCGCTGTCGCGGGCCGCGGGCCGTGGCGACGGCTCGGTGATCGGCGGCTGGATCGGCCTCAAGATCGACCCGGACCTGCTCGCCCACCTCTCGGCCGGGCGGGCCATCGCCCTGGTGTCCGGCACCAACGGCAAGACCACCACCACCCGGCTCACCGCCGCCGCGGTAGGCGTGCTGGGTCGGGTCGCCTCCAACGCCTTCGGCGCCAACATGCCGACCGGGCACACCTCGGCGCTGGCCAAGGCCGGCAGCACGCCCTACGCCGTGCTGGAGGTGGACGAGCACTACCTCGCCCAGGTGCTGGAGGCGACCGAACCGCACGTGGTGGCGCTGCTCAACCTCTCCCGCGACCAGCTCGACCGGGCCAAGGAGGTCGCCATGATGGCGCAGCTCTGGCGCGCCGCCCTGGTCCGGCACCCGGACGTGCGGGTGGTCGCCAACGCCGACGACCCGATGGTGGTCTGGGCCGCCACCCCGCCGGCCGACCCGGCCCAGGGCCACGTGCCGCCGCACGTCACCTGGTTCAGCGCCGGCCAGCGCTGGCACGACGACTCGTGGGTCTGCCCCGAGTGCGGCTCCACCATCCAGCGTTCCGGCGGGCAGTGGTGGTGCACCGGGTGCCCGCTGCGCCGCCCCGAACCGCAGTGGACGGTCGAGGACGACGGCGTGCTCGACCCCACCGGCGCCTGGCACAAGATCCAGCTCCAACTCCCCGGCAAGGTCAACCTCGGCAACGCGGCCACCGCGCTGGCGGTCGCCGCCGAATTCGGCGTACGCCCGGTGGACGCGGTCTCCCGACTCGGCACGGTCGCCTCGGTGGCCGGCCGGTACGCCCAGGTGCAGCGGGACGGGCGCAACATCCGGCTGCTGCTGGCCAAGAACCCGGCGAGCTGGCTGGAGGCGTTCGACATGGCCGACGTCGCGCCGACACTGCTCTCCATCAACGCGCGCGACCCCGACGGACTGGACACCTCGTGGCTGTTCGACGTCGACTTCTCGCCGCTGGCCGGCCGGCAGGTGCTGATCACCGGCGACCGGGCGTACGACCTCGCGGTGCGGCTCGACGTCAACGGCGTGCCGTTCCGGCACGTGCGCACGTTCGACGAGGCGGTCCGCGCGGTGCCGCCCGGCCGGCTGGAGGTCATCGCCAACTACACCGCCTTCCAGGACATCCGAGCGGAGCTGGACCGTGTCAACTGAGAGCCTGCGCATCGTCTGGGTCTACCCCGACCTGCTGTCCACCTACGGCGACCGGGGCAACGCGCTGATCCTGGCCCGCCGGGCCCAGCTGCGCGGCATGCCGGTCGAGGTGCTTGAGGTCCGCTCCGACCAGCGGCTGCCCGCCACCGCCGACATCTACCTGATCGGCGGCGGCGAGGACGGCCCGCAGGCGCTCGGCGCCCAGCGCCTGCACGCCGACGGCGGCCTGCACCGGGCGGTGGCCCAGGGCTCGGTGGTGTTCGGCGTCTGCGCCGGCTACCAACTGCTCGGCACCTCCTTCTTCGCCAAGGGCACCAGGTGCGCCGGCCTGGAACTGCTCGACCTCTCCTCCGACCGGGGTCCGACCCGGGCGGTCGGCGAACTGGCCGGCGAGGTCGACCCGCGGCTGGGCATCCCGCACCTGACCGGCTTCGAGAACCACGGCGGGCGCACCCACCTCGGCCCCGGCGTGTCGCCGCTGGCCCGGGTCACCGCCGGGGTCGGCAACGACGGCGCCACCGAGGGCGCCTGGCGGGGCAAGCTGCTCGGCACCTATTCCCACGGCCCGGCGCTCGCGCGCAACCCCGACCTGGCCGACCTGCTGCTGCGCTGGGCGACCGGCATCCACCAGCTCCCCGCGCTCGACGACACCTGGGCCGACCGGCTCCGGTCCGAGCGGCGCGCCGCGGTCGCCGCCGCCGCCCGGGCATGACCGGCGCCGCCCCACCGGGGCGGCGACCGGTGGTCCGCCGGCTCGCCGGGCTGCTCGGGCAGCCGTCGGCACGCCGGTTCGGGCTGTTGCTCCTGCTGCTCGCCGGCTTCGCGGTGACGCTGCTGCTGGCGCCCCGGCCGGACGCGGCCGACCTGCCCCGGCTCGCCGACGCGCTCGGCGGGTACGCCCCGGTCGCGGCCGTGGTCGGCGGCGCGCTGCTGCTGGTGGCCCTGGTGCCCCGGACGTTCGTCACGCTGGCGTCCGGCGCCATCTTCGGTCCGGTGCTGGGCGCCGCGTACGCGCTGGGCGCGGCGCTGCTCGCGGCGGCGCTCGGCTTCGCGGTCGGCCGCCTGCTGGGCCGTGAGTTCGTGGCCGAGCGGGTGCGCGGCCGGCTGGCCCGGCTCGACGGCTGGTTCGCCCGGCAGAGCGTGTTCGGGGTGATCACCGTACGGCTGCTGCCGATCGCCGGTTTCGGGCTGGTCAGCTACGGCTACGGCACCACCGGCGCCCGGGTGCTGCCGTTCCTCGCCGGCAGCGTGATCGCCTCCGCGCCCACCGCCATCGGTTACGCCGCGATCGGCGCGGCGGTGAGCAGCCCCGGTTCGATCAACTGGTACGCGGCGGCCCCGGCCAGCCTCGGCCTGATCGCCAGCGTGCTGATCATCCACCGCTGGTGGCGGGCCGAACGGCAACGCCGCCTCGGCCCGACCTGACCTGCCGGGCACCGGCGAGCGGCTGACCGGCGGTCGAGGCCGCGCTCGGCCTGACCACCTTTCCCCCACTTCGCCGCACCGCTGAGTCCCGCGATGTCACGTTCCGGTCCGGTCCGGACCTGCCTCCTCTGTTGCCTACAAACTTGATGGCATAGATGACTCAGCCGCGCGGACGCGCGTGGTTGCCTCCGCACGGACGCCAGGCTGCCTCCGCACGGACGTGGATTGCCATCGCGGAGGAGCGAGTCATTCACGTCATCAAGTTTGTAGGCGCCGCAGACCCCTTTCCGACCCGGCCGGTCCGTCCAGTCCTCGTCGCCGCAGCCGTCCGTCAGCCCTCGACGGCTCGGCCGCCGCCCCGGCCATACCAGCCGGACCGAGCCTCGAAGACGGCGAGGTCAGGCGACGACCGAGACCATCCGTCCCTTCACCACGATCACCTTGCGCGGCTCCTTGCCGGCCAGCGCGCCGGCCACCGCCTCCAGCGCCGCCGCGCGGACCGCGTCCTCGGGCGCGTCGGCCGGCACCTCCACCCGGCCGCGCACCTTGCCGTTGACCTGCACCGGGTAGGTCACCGACTCGGCCACCAGCAGCGCCGGATCGGCCACCGGGAAGTCCGCGTACGCCAGTGAGGTGTCGTGGCCCAGCCGGCGCCACAGTTCCTCGGCGACGTGCGGGGCGAACGGGGCGACCATCAGCACCAGCGGCTCGGCCACCTCACGCGGCGTCTCGGCCAGCCGGGTCAGGCCGTTGGTCAGCTCGATCAGTTTGGCGATGGCGGTGTTGAATCGGATCCCGTCCATGTCGGCGCGGACCCCGTCGACGACCTTGTGCAGCAGCCGCCGGGTCGCCTCGTCGGCGGGGGCGTCGGTGACGCGAGGCCCGCCGGTCTGCTCGTCGACGACGGTGCGCCAGACCCGCTGCAGGAAACGGTAGGAGCCGACCACCGCCCGGGTCTCCCACGGGCGGGACACCTCCAGCGGACCCATCGACATCTCGTACACCCGGAACGTGTCGGCGCCGTACGCCGCGCACATGTCGTCCGGGGTGACCACGTTCTTCAGCGACTTGCCCATTTTGCCGTACTCGCGCCGGACCTCGTTCTCGCCGTGGAACCACCGGCCGTCGACCTCGACGACCTCCTCGGCGGGCACGTAGGCGCCGCGCGGGTCGACGAACGCGTACGCCTGGATCATGCCCTGGTTGAACAGCTTGCGGAACGGCTCGAACGACGAGACGTGCCCCAGGTCGAACAGCACCTTGTGCCAGAAGCGGGCGTACAGCAGGTGCAGCACGGCATGCTCCTGGCCGCCGACGTACAGGTCGGTGCCGCCGCAGTCGCCGGGTCGCTGCGGGCCCATCCAGTACGCCTCGTTCGCCGGGTCGGCAAACCGCCGCGAGTCGGTCGGGTCCAGGTAACGCAGCTCGTACCAGCAGGAGCCGGCCCACTGCGGCATCACGTTCGTCTCCCGGGTGTAGCGCTTCGGCCCGTCACCCAGGTCCAACTCCACCTCCACCCAGTCGCGTCGCCGCGACAGCGGGGTCTCCGGGTTGCTGGCGGCGTCCTCCGGGTCGAACGTCTTCGGCGAGAAGTCGTCCACCTCGGGCAGTTCGACCGGCAGCATCGACTCCGGCAGCGCGATCGGCGCCCCGGTCTCGTCGTAGACGATCGGGAACGGCTCGCCCCAGTAGCGCTGCCGGGAGAACAGCCAGTCGCGCAGTCGCCAGGTGACCGCGCCCGCGCCGTGCCCGTTCGCCTCCAGCCACTCGATGATCCGCGCCTTGGCGTCGGCCACCCCCAGGCCGTCCAGGTCGATGCCCCGCTCCGGCGCCGCGCTGTTGACCGCCGGGCCGTCGCCGGTGAACGCCTTGCCGTCGAAGCCCTCCGGCGGGGCCACGGTGCGCACGATCGGCAGGTCGAAGACCTCGGCGAAGGCCCAGTCCCGCTCGTCCTGGGCGGGCACCGCCATGATCGCGCCGGTGCCGTAGCCGGCCAGCACGTAGTCGGCGATGAAGATCGGGATTCGCCCGCCGGTCACCGGGTTCGTCGCGTACGCGCCGACGAAGACGCCCGTCTTCTCCTTGCTGTCCGCCTGCCGCTCGACGTCCGTCTTGGCCGCGGCGGCCTTGCGGTACGCCTCGACGGCCTCGCGCGGGCTGCCGTGCCCACCGGTCCAGGCGTCCTTCGTCCCCTCCGGCCAGGCGGCCGGCGCCAGCACGTCGACCAGCTCGTGCTCGGGCGCCAGCACCATGTAGGTGGCGCCGAAGATCGTGTCCGGGCGGGTGGTGAACACCCGGACCGGGGCGGCGTCGGTCGGGAAGTCGATGTGCGCGCCGGTGGACCGGCCGATCCAGTTGCGCTGCTGCAACTTGATCGGCTCCGGCCAGTCCAGCGTGTCCAGGTCGTCCAGCAGCCGGTCGCCGTACGCGGTGATCCGCATCATCCACTGCTTCAGGTTGCGCTTGAAGACCGGGAAGTTGCCGCGCTCGGAGCGGCCGTCGGCGGTGACCTCCTCGTTGGCCAGCACGGTGCCCAGGCCCGGGCACCAGTTCACCGGCGCCTCCGAGACGTACGCCAGCCGGTGGTCGTCGACGACGCGGCGGCGCTCGGCCACGGTCAGCTCGGCCCACGGGCGGCCGTCCGGGGTGGGCCGGTTCCCGCCCTCGAACTCGGCGATCAGCTCGGCGACCGGCCGGGCCTTCTTCGCGTCCGTGTCGTACCAGGAGTTGAAGACCTGCAGGAAGATCCACTGGGTCCAGCGGTAGAAGTCGGTGTCGATGGTCGCCACCGACCGCCGCTCGTCGTGGCCCAGCCCCAGCCGGCGCAGCTGCGCCCGGTACCGCTCGATGTTCTGCACGGTGGTGGCGCGGGGGTGGGTGCCGGTCTGCACCGCGTACTGCTCGGCGGGCAGGCCGAACGCGTCGAAGCCCATCGCGTGCAGCACGTTGCGCCCGGACATCCGCTGGTAGCGGGCGTAGCAGTCGGTGCCGATGTAGCCCAGCGGGTGGCCGACGTGCAGGCCGGCGCCCGACGGGTAGGGGAACATGTCCAGCACGTACAGCTTCTCGGCGCCCGCGCGGGGGTGGTCCGGATCGGCCAGCGGGCCGGTCGGGTTCGGCGCGTGGAAGGTGCCCTCCCGCGCCCAGGTCTCCTGCCAGCGGTGCTCGATCTCGTCGGCCAGGGCGGCGGTGTACCGGAACGGGGGGATGTCGGTGGCCGGTGCGGCTGCCTCACTCATGGCGTCTCCTCGGCGCGTTCGTCTCGGGTGGTGGGAGGTCTGCTGCGGGCACAAAAAAGCCCCTCGCACAGGAGGGGCGGCCGTGCTGTCGCGCGTTCAGCGCATCAGCACGGCTCGGTAAGAAGCAGGAACACTCCGGCCATGCCCGGCAGTGTACCCCGATCCCCCGTCCGGCGAATATTCCGGGTGTAACCGACCGACCACCTGCGGGAGTCGGCGTTGACGAGAAACATGGTTAGCCTGAGAGGCCAGTGAGATGCGTGCGGCAGACGAGGCTCGGCGTCGCGAACCCAACGGCGGGTCCAGGTGCTCTATACAGAGCTGCCGTTCCGGCGACGAGGAGGAGGCCCGTGACACAACAGACCTGGGACGAGGTGGGCGGTCTGCTGCCGCACGACGAGTTCCGTGCCGCCAGCGAAGCCGTCGTGGCCAACATCGAGCAGGTCATCGCGGGCAAGACGGCCACCGTCCGGCTCGCCCTGGCGGTGCTGCTGGCCGAGGGCCACCTCCTCATCGAAGACGTTCCCGGCGTCGGCAAGACCAAGCTCGCCAAGGCGATGGCCCGCTCCATCGACTGCTCGGTCCGCCGCATCCAGTTCACCCCCGACCTCCTGCCCAGCGACGTCACCGGTGTGAGCGTCTACAACCAGGAGACCCACGACTTCGAGTTCCGCCCGGGCGCGGTCTTCGCCAACCTGGTGGTCGGCGACGAGATCAACCGGGCCTCGCCGAAGACCCAGTCGGCCCTGCTCGAGTGCATGGAGGAACGGCAGGTCACCGTCGACGGGGTGACCTACCAGCTCCAGACCCCGTTCATGGTGATCGCGACGCAGAACCCGATCGAGATGGAGGGGACCTACCCGCTGCCCGAGGCGCAGCGGGACCGGTTCACCGCCCGCATCGCGATGGGCTACCCGGACCCGAGCGCCGAGCTGGCCATGCTCGACGGGCACGGCGCCACCGACCCGCTGCCGGCGCTGCGGCCGGTCGCCGACGCGGCCACCATGCGCCGGCTGATCGGCCACGTCCGTCAGGTGCACGTCGCCGACGCCGTCAAGCAGTACGCCATCGACCTGGTGACCGCCACCCGCGAGGCGCCCGACCTGCGACTCGGCGCGTCCCCGCGGGCCACCCTGCAACTGCTGCGCACGGCCCGCGCGGTGGCCGCCCTGGAGGGCCGCGACTACGTCCTTCCGGACGACCTCCAGACCCTGGCGGTGCCGGTGCTGGCGCACCGCATCATCCCGACCGCGGACGCGCAGCTGGCCCGGCGTACCACCGACGCGATCGTGGCCGAACTGGTGCACCGCCTGCCGCTGCCGCACGACCGGCAGCGTTCCCCGTACGACACCCGGCCCGGGAGCGGCAACGGCCGCGGGCCGTACGAGCCGCGGAGGCCGTGACGTGCGTGACGGCCTGCGCGGGCTGACCACCCGCGGCCGCTCCTTCCTGGCGGCGGCGGTCGCCGCCGCGATCTCCGCCGGCATCCTCGGCGAGAAGGACCTGCTCCGGGTGGCCGTCCTGCTCGCCGTCCTGCCGCTGCTCGCGGCCGCGTACGTCGGGCGCAGCCGCTACAAGCTGGCCTGCAACCGCACGCTCGAACCGCACCGGGTGCCGGTCGGGGCCAGTTCCCGGGTGGTGCTGCGGCTGCAGAACCTGTCCCGGCTGCCCACCGGCACGCTGCTGCTGGAGGACCGGCTGCCCTACGCGTTGGGCAGCCGGCCCCGGGTGGTGCTGGAGCGACTCGGCGCGCACCAGGCCAGCTCCGTGGCGTACACGGTCCGCGCCGACGTGCGGGGCCGCTACGACGTGGGTCCGCTGGTGATCCGGCTGACCGACCCGTTCGGGCTGTGCGAGCTGACCCGGTCCTTCCCCAGCACCGACCACCTCACCGTGATCCCGCAGGTCACCCCGCTGCCCGCGGTGCGGTTGCCGGGCGAGTACGCCGGCAGCGGCGACAGCCGCGCGCGTTCGGTGGCGGTGCACGGCGAGGACGACGCCGCCACCCGGGAATACCGGATGGGCGACGACCTGCGCCGGGTGCACTGGAAGTCGACCGCCCGCACCGGCGAGCTGATGGTGCGCCGCGAGGAACAGCCGTGGGAGAGCCGGGCGACCGTGGTGCTCGACACCCGGGCCGCCGGCCACCGGGGCGAGGGCCCGACGGCCAGCTTCGAGTGGGCCGTCTCCGCCGCCGCCAGCATCGCCGTGCACCTGCGTCAGGCCGGCTACAAGCTGCGCCTGGTCACCGGCGCCGGCACCGACGTCGGCGCCACCGAGGCCGGCGGCGACGGGTTGCTCCTCGACCACCTGGCCGAGGTGCACCTCGACCGGCGGGGCGAGATCACCACGCTTGTGCAGCAGGTTCGGCAGCGGGCCGACGGCGGCCTGATCATCGCGCTCCTCGGCACGCTCGGCGACGCCGAGGCGGAGCTGCTGGCCGGGCTGCGTGGCAACGGCGCCACCTGCGTGGCGTTCCTGCTCGACAGCAACACCTGGCTGAACCTGCCGCCGAAGGCACGGGCCGAGGCGGAGCGGGCACACGGCAGCTCCGCGCTCGCCCTGCTGCAGAGCGGCTGGCGGGTGATCGGGGTGGAGCACGGCAACCGGCTGCCGGCGCTGTGGCCGCAGGCCGGCCGCGGTTCCCAGGGCTTCGCCCTGCGGGCGGCGCTGGCCGAGACGGTCGCCGGCGGCATGCGATAACCGAGAGGTGGTCAGGTGACCCCGCACCGCAACATCGGCTTCGTCGCCGCGGCGGCGACCCTGCTGTCGGCGGCCCCGCTGTCGGCGATCTTCGAACGCTGGACGTGGCTGGTCCAGGCGGCCATCGTGGTCTCCGTGGTGGCCGGCGCGGCGGCGCTGAGCCGGCTGGGCCGGGCCCCGCTGTGGGGTCAGCTGCTGGCCATGCTGGGTGGCCTGACCCTGGGCCTGACGTGGGTCTTCCCGGGTGGCACCGAGGTGTTCGCGTTCGTGCCCACCCCGGCCACGTTCGTCCACTTCGGTGACCTGCTCTCGTCCTCGCTCGAGGACATGCGCACGTACGGCGTCGAGGTGCCCGACGTCGACTCGCTGCTCTTCCTGGCCGTGCTCGGCATCGGCGCGGTGGCCGTGGTGGTGGACGTGCTCGCGGTCGGGCTGCGCCGGCCGGCGCTGGCCGGGCTGCCGATGCTGGCCATCTACTCGGTGCCGGTGGCGGTCTACGTGGACAGCGTCCCCGCCACCCCGTTCGTGGTGGGCGCCGCCGGCTACCTGTGGCTGTTGGTCACCGACAACGTCGACCGGGTGCGCCGGTTCGGTCGCCGGTTCACCGGCGAGGGGCGTGACGTCGACGTCTGGGAGGCGTCGCCGTTGGCCGCGGCCGGCCGCCGGCTGGCCGTGGTCGGGGTGGCGGTGGCGGTGGCGGTGCCGCTGGCCGTACCGGGGATGACCGGCGGCCTGATGAGCACCGTCGGCGCCGGCAACGGCGACGGCAACGGCCGGCCCGGTCAGGGCGGCAGCCCGGGCCGGGTCGACCTGTTCGCCGCGCTCAGCGGTCAGCTCAACCAGAGCGAGCGGTTCGACCTGGTCAAGGTCACCACCAACGAGCCCGACCCGTTCTATCTGCGCCTCGGCGTGGTGGACGACCTGCGGCCGAACGGCTTCCAGGCGCGGGTGCCCACCGGCCGGGCGGTCACCCGTGGCCTGCCCGACCCGGGCGAGCGCGCGCCCCGCGGGGTCGAGCAGCAGCGCTACCGGGCCACCGTCGAGGTGACCAAGAACCTGAACATGCCGCTGTTGCCGGTCTACGCCGAGCCGGTCGACACCGACGACCTCAGCAACTACTGGCTGTACGACCCGAACCAGCAGGTCGTGTTCTCCAACCGGGAGAACGCCCGGGGCAAGCGCTACTCCTTCGACTACGTGCGGTCGACGTTCAGCCCGTCGGCGCTGCGCGCCGCGCCGTCCCTCCCCTCGGACAGCCGGATCATGACGCTGCAGACCGCCAGGCCGTCCGTGCCGGCCGTCGAGCGGCTGGTCAAGCAGTTGGTCAAGGGCAAGCAGACCGACTACGACAAGGTGCGGGCGGTCTACGACTACTTCTCGGTGGAGAACGGCTTCACCTACGCGCTGTCCACCCGCAACGGCAGCAGCGGGGATGACATCACCGACTTCCTCGCCACCAAGGTGGGTTACTGCCAGCAGTACGCCGCGGCGATGGCCTGGCTGGTCCGGGAGGCCGGCGTACCGGCCCGGGTGGCGGTCGGGTTCACCAACGGCAGCAACGTCGACGGCGGTACCTACGTGCTCACCAACCAGAACCTGCACGCCTGGACCGAGGTCTACTTCGGCGGCATCGGCTGGGTGCCGTTCGACGCCACCCCGGCGGCGAGCATCCCGGGTGCGGTCCGGTCGTCCTGGGCGCCGGACACGAACGCCCCGGAGGAGAACGCCCCCGCGCCCGGCAGCAGCGCCGCACCCGGTGGGGTCGACCCGTCCGCCGGCCCGAACGAGCCGGACCGCCTGGACAAGGACGCCGACCAGGGTCTGGCGCTCGGCGAGAGCGGGCCGACCCGGCGGGCGCCGGTCTGGCCGTGGTGGCTGGCCGGGGCGCTCGCCCTGCTGGCGTTGCTCGCCGTACCGGCCCTGCGCCGCTCGGCGCTTCGCCGCCGGCGCCGGGTCCGGGCGACCGTGCCGGCGGCCACCGCCGTGACCGTGCCCGGGCAGCGGGGCGAGACCCGCGAGGTGGTGGTCGGGGTGGACGCCGAGGCGGCCCGCGCCGACGCGCACGCCGTCTGGGACGAGTTGCTGGACACGCTTGTCGACTTCCACGTCCCGGTGGACGGCACGGAGACCCCGCGGGCGACCGCGGAGCGGTTGGCCCGGGAGGCGCTGGTCGAGGACGCGGGCGCGGCCACCGGGGTACGACTGCTGGGCCGCGCCGAGGAGCGGGCCCGCTACGCCCGGGACCCGCTGACCGGCGCGGAGTTGCAGCCGGCGCTGCGGACGGTACGCGGGGCTCTCGCGGCCGGCGCGAGCCGGCGGACCCGGCTGCTGGCGGCGGTGCTGCCGCCGTCGGTGCTGATCCGGTGGCGGACCGCCCTGGCCGAGCGGTCGGCCCGCTTGGTCATCACCACCGGTCAGGTACGGCAGCGGCTGCTGCGCTGGAATCCCCGTCGCCTGCTGGCCCGCTGACCCACCCCCCAGTGAATCAGGGGAGGACGGGGAGGGGACGGGAGGGCGCGCGGGGAGTGCGCCTGCCGGCACACGCCGGCAGGCGTCCGTCGCGGCCCGCCTCGGTCAGCGGTGGATCGCGGTCAGCGGTGGCCCTCCGGGCGCTGCCGCCAACGGTCCTCCATCCGGTCGAGGAAGGAGCCCCGACGGCCGCCGCTGCTGCGGCCACGGGGACGACGCCGGCTTGTCGTTGTGCCGCCCACCACGTGCAGGTCGGGCGTCTGGGACCGGCGGTGCGACTGCACCGCGTAGCCCGACGAGGCCAGCATGACGACGAAGCCCGCCACGGCCACCGCAGGAATCTTGATCACGACCCCGTAAATCAACAGGGCCAGACCAACGACGACCACGCCGGCAGCGACGAGCACGCGACGCCGCGCGTGGAAACGCGGGTCGCTGGCGCGCACAGCCGAGGCGAACTTGGGATCCTCGGCAAGCGACTGCTCGATCTGCTCGAACAGCCGCTGCTCGTGCTCCGAGAGCGGCACGGCACTCCTCCCCGGTCACGTTGGTCGGCCCGGTCGGGCCGACAGACCGTGGCAGCCAACCGGCTGCTTACCCGCAAGTCTACGAGGGTGCTCGCGCGTCGGAAAGCGGGACGACCTACGGCCGGGTCGGTTTTTCGACTCGGTGCTTATCACGCCGCCCGAGAAGACTGGCCGGACCTATGACGGATCGCCCGAAACGGGCAGCCGCCGCGTCGGCCGCCGCCTCCGCCTCCCGCCAGCCGCGCTCCGGCGCACCCAGGGTGAGCTGCTGTGGTGTCTCCTCCGCCACGGCGAGCCCTTCCATCCGCACGCCCACCAGGCGAACCGGCTCGCGCGGGGCGAGAACGCCCCAGAGCGCCCAGGCCGTGTCGAACATCTCGCGGGCCGTGTCGGTCGGCACGGCGAGGGTGCGGGAGCGGCTCACCGTGCGGAAGTCGGCGAACCGGACCTTCAGCGACACCGTGCGCCCCACCTGCCCGGCCGCCCGCAGCCGGGTGCCGGCCTTGTCGGCGAGGGCGAGCAGGGCCCGCCGGATCTCCACCGGGTCGGTGACGTCGGTGTCGAACGTGACCTCCGCGCCGATCGACTTCTCCACCTGTTCCGGGGACACCCCGCGCGGGTCCCGCCCCCAGGCCAGCTCGTGCAGGTGCGTGGCGGACGCCTCGCCCACCGCCCGGCGCAGCAGGCCGGGCGGCGCCTCGGCCAGGTCACGCACGGTGCGCAGGCCGAGCCGGCGCAGCGCGTCCGCCGACCGCTCCCCCACCCCCCACAGCGCCGACACCGGCAGCGGGTGCAGGAACTCCAGCACCTGGTCGGCGGGCACCACGAGCAGGCCGTCCGGTTTGGCCCGGGTGGAACCGAGCTTCGCCACGAACTTGCTCGGCCCGACGCCGACCGAACACGTCAGCCGCTGTTCCTCGGCCACCCGGCGACGGATCAGCGCGGCGATCGCCGCCGGCGGGCCGAACAGCCGCCGGGCGCCCGCCACGTCGAGGAACGCCTCGTCCAGCGAGAGCGGCTCGACGAGCGGCGTGACGTCCCGGAAGATCCGCATCACCGCGCGGGACGCCTCCGAGTAGGCGCCGAAGTCGGGCGGCAGGTAGACCGCGCCCGGGCAGAGCGCGCGGGCGCGGGCGATGGGCATGGCGCTGCGTACGCCGAACTGTCGGGCCTCGTAGCTGGCCGAGCTGACCACCCCGCGCGGACCGACACCACCCACCACCACCGGCCGACCGCGCAGCTCGGGACGGCGACGCACCTCGACCGAGGCGAAGAACGCGTCCATGTCGACGTGCAGGATCGGGCAGCCGGTGTCGTCGGCGTCCGGCCCGAAGCGCGGGTCTCCGCCGCCCCGCGGCAATGACTGGCTGCGCCCCATGCCCCGCAGGCTAACCCGCCGGTCCGACAACGACCCGGCGGTCAGCCCCGGACCACGAGCAGCGGGACGGTCATCTCCGCGGCGGTGTCCGCCCCGTGGTACGCCACCAGCCGCGACGCCATCGGCGGCTCCGAGCGGGTGGCGACCACCGCGTACGTGTCCCGGCAGACCACCACCACGTCGCCGATCCGGGCCAGGTGCGCCTCGGGCACCGCCCCGAACCAGCCGGTGGCCACCGCTTCGGCGCGGGTCAGCACGTCCGCCGCGCCGTCGAGCACCGCCGTCCAGGCGGCCACCACGTCGGCCTCGGCGCCCGGCTCGGTGTGCAGGTAGCGGACCCGGGGCTCGCCGGCCACCACCCGCACCCCGGCCCGCAGCCGGGGATCGGCGTCCAGGTCGAACCGGTGCCCGGCCGGCACCTCGAGCTGGCCGTGGTCGGCGGTGACCAGCAGCGCGGCGTCCGGCGGCAGCCCGTCCACCAGCCGGGCCAGCAACGCGTCCACCTCGGCGGCGGCGGTCCGCCACGGTACGGAGTCGACGCCGCTGAGGTGGCCGTGCCGGTCGAGGTCGGGGTGGTAGCCGGAGACCAGGGTGGGACCGGCGCCGGCAGCCAACGCGGTGAGCATCCGCGCGGCGAGCGCGTCGATCCCGGTCGCGCCCCGGTAGTCGCCGCCCCGGTTGGCGGCCAGGGTGAGACCGCTGCCGGCGAACTCGGGCCGGCTCACCACGGTCACCGCCACGCCTGCCGCGCGGGCCCGCTCGTACCAGGTGGGCACCGGCTGCCAGCGGGACGGGTCGGGGTCGCCGGCCCAGTCGACGTGGGTGAGCACCCGGTCGGTGCCGGGCACCCGGACGGTGAAGCCGAGCACCCCGTGCGCGCCCGGCGGCACGCCGGTGCCGAGGCCGACCAGGCTGGTCGGGGTGGTGGACGGGAAACCCGCGGTGAGCGGGACGCCGGTGGCGGCGGCCAGCCCGGCCAGCGTCGGCGCGTACCGGGCGGCGGTGGGGATCTGGTACCAGCCGAGCCCGTCGACCAGGAGCACGGCGATCCGGCGTACCCCGGCCAGCCGGGGGGCCAGGCCGAGCCGGTCCACCGCGCCGGGCACCCCGAGCAGCGCCAGCGCGCTGGGCAGCACGTCGACCAGGCTGCCACCGTCGTAGCGGGGCGCGACCCGGTCGAGCGGACCCGGCGCCGGGCCGGTCATGCCGGGCGGCGGGCGAACAGGTGCAACTGGGCGGCGAGGTCCCGGTACGGCAGCTTCGCCGCCAGGGCGCACTCCAGGTCCAGCAGGGCGGCCGGTTGACCGTCCGCCACGGCCGCCGGGAGCAGGTCGGCGAGCACGCGTACGCCGTGGATCTCCTCGACGACGAGCCCGGCGGCGGTGAGCAGCGCGCCCGCGCCGTCGGCGTCGTAGCGACGGCGCAGGGTGTCCCGGCCGCCGGCGGTGCCCTGCGGGTCGGCGGCGAGCGCGACGGCGGCGTCGAGCTGACCGTTGATCGCCCGGCCGAGCACGGCGGCGGCCCGCGCGGCGACGAGCACACTCGCCGCGCCACCCGGGCGCAGCGCGGCGGCCAGCGCCGCGGTCACCGGCTCCGGGTCGTCGACCACCTCCAGGACGGAGTGGCAGAGCACCAGGTCCACCGCGGCCGGTTCGACAAGCCCGGCGAGCGCGTCGGCGTCGCCCTGCGTGGCGCGTACCCGATCGGCGACCCCGGCCTCGGCGGCCCGGCGGGTCAGCGCGGCGAGCGCGTCGGGACTGGCGTCGACCACGGTGACCTGGTGGCCGGCCTCGGCGAGCGGCACGGCGAAGCCGCCGGTCCCGCCGCCGACGTCGAGCACGGAGAGTCGATCGCCGGCCCGCCGGTCCAGCTCGGCCCGGAGCACCGTCCAGATCACGGCGGTGCGGGGGGTGAGGGTTCGGGTCTGCTCCACGCCGCCGAGCCTAGCCATGGCCAAACGCACCGAACGCAGTGAGGGCCGTGCGGCCATGGCCAGTAGGACCAGCCATGGCCAAACGCACCGAACGCAGTGAGGGCCGTGCGGCCATGGCCAGTAGGACCAGCCATGGCCATCAGGGCCGGTCACCCCCCCGGCCCGGGGTCAGGACTCGCCGCCGCCGGCCGGGTCCTCCTCGGCGCCGCGGGAGCGCTGGGCGTTGGCCACCGGGCCGTCGGTCACCTGGTGCTCGCGCGGCTCGATCTCGTGGGTGGGCGCCCACCCGGCGCCCAGGCGGGTCCGTCGGGCGTTGGCCACGCCACCGGGGTACGTGCGCTGAAAGGTCATCTGGTCATCCCCCATACCCGGGTGGGCCGCTCTGCCCACCCGTGTCCGGGAGTCTCCCGCGTCCGGCCCCGGGAAACCGTAATGTGGATCACTACGGTCAACGGAAATCCCGGGACGCCGGCGTGACGGGCGGCTCGATCGCGTCCAGCCGGTCCGCGGTGAGGTTCGTGACGCCCTCGTGCCGCTGCAACCGGCCCCGCACCACAAGTGCTCCGCTGGTGCGGGCGACTCGACGGTATCTCTGCCACAACCCCGGGGAGCAAGTGACATTGAGCATGCCGGTCTCGTCCTCCAGGTTGAGGAACGTGACCCCACCGGCGGTCGCCGGCCGCTGCCGGTGGGTGACGATCCCACCGACCCGGATCCGCTGCCCCGGCGGCACCTGACCGAGCCGGGCGATCGGCACCGCGCCCAGCGCGTCGAGCCGGTCCCGGATAAACCGGGCCGGGTGGCTCTCCGGGGACAGGCCGGTGGCCCAGACGTCGGCGACCAGTCGGTCCACCGCCGCCATGCCGGGCAGGGTGGGCGGGTCCGCGCCGGTCACCGTGCCGGGCAGCCGGCCGGGCCGGTCCTGCGCCGCCGCGCCGGCGGCCCAGAGGGCCTGCCGCCGGGTCAACCCGAAACAGGCGAAGGCGTCCGCGGTGGCCAGCGCCTCCAGCTGCGCGGCGGTGAGACCGACGCGGCGGGCCAGGTCCGGCATGTCCCGGTACGCCCCGTGCGCCGTCCGCTCCGTCTCGATCCGCTCGGCCACGTCCTCGCCGAGGGTACGGACGCTGCCCAACCCGAGGCGGACCGCCGGACCGCCCAGCCCCCAGGCGTGCGGCGGCTCCCCGGGCAGGCTGCCCCACCGGGTCTGCGGCGTCGACTCCAGCACCGCCTTGGCGCCGCTGGCGTTGATGTCCGGCCGGCGCACCTCCACGCCGTGCCGGCGGGCGTCCTCGGCGAGCGTCTGCGGTGAGTAGAAGCCCATCGGCTGGGCGTTGAGCAGCGCGGCCAGGAACGGTCCCGGGTGGTAGCGCTTGAGCCACGAGCTGGCGTACACCAGGTAGGCGAAGCTCATCGCGTGGCTCTCCGGGAAGCCGTAGCTGGCGAACGCGGTGAGCTTGCGGTAGACGTCGTCGGCCAGCTCACCGGTGATGCCCCGCTCGGCCATTCCGGCGTAGAGCCGGTCGGCGATCTGCGCCATCCGCTCCACCGAGCGTTTCGCCCCCATGGCCCGGCGCAACTGGTCGGCCCCGGCCGCGTCGAACCCGGCCAGGTCGATGGCGAGCTGCATGAGCTGCTCCTGGAACAGCGGCACGCCGAGCGTCTTCTCCAACGCGTTGCGCATCAGCGGGTGCGCGTACGTCACCGGCTCCTGGCCGTTCTTGCGCCTGATGTACGGGTGCACCGAGCCGCCCTGGATCGGGCCGGGACGGATCAACGCCACCTCCACCACCAGGTCGTAGAACTCGCGGGGCCGGAGCCGGGGCAGGGTCGCCATCTGCGCCCGGCTCTCCACCTGGAACACACCCACCGAGTCGGCCCGGCAGAGCATGTCGTAGACCTCGGGGTCGTCGAGCGTCATCCCGCCCAGGTCCAGGCTGGCTCCGATCAGGTCGTAGCCGTAGTGCAGCGCCGACAGCATGCCGAGGCCGAGCAGGTCGAACTTGACCAGGCCGACGGCCGCGCAGTCGTCCTTGTCCCACTGAAGCACGCTGCGGCCGGGCATCCGGCCCCACTCCACCGGGCACACCTCGATCACCGGCCGGTCGCAGATCACCATGCCGCCGGAGTGGATGCCCAGGTGCCGGGGAAACGTCTGCAACTCGTTCGCGTACGCGACCACCTGCTCGGGGATGTCCGCCACGTCGACCGCGGCGACCGAGCCCCACCTGTCGATCTGCTTGCTCCAGGCGTCCTGCTGGCCGGGCGAGAAACCGAACGCCTTGGCCACGTCCCGCACCGCCGACCGCGGCCGGTACGAGATGACGTTGGCGACCTGGGCGGTGTGCTCCCGGCCGTAGCGGGCGTACACGTGCTGGATCACCTCCTCCCGGCGGTCGGACTCGATGTCCACGTCGATGTCGGGCGGTCCGTCCCGTTCCGGGGCGAGGAAGCGCTCGAACAGCAGCCGGTGCCGGACCGCGTCCACGTTGGTGATGCGCAGCGCGTAGCAGACCGCCGAGTTGGCCGCCGACCCCCGGCCCTGGCAGTAGATGTCCTGCTCGCGGCAGAACATGACGATGTCGTAGACCACCAGGAAGTAGCCGGGGAAGCCCAGCTCGTCGATCATCCGCAGCTCGTGCTCCAGTTGCGCGTACGCCTCCGGGTGCGCCTCGGGCGGGCCGTAGCGCTCCCGGGCGCCGTCCATGGTCAGCTTGCGCAGCCAGCTCATCTCGGTGTGCCCGGCCGGCACCGGGTACGCCGGCAGCTGCGGCGCGACCAGGTGCAGGTCGAACGCGAGTTCCGCGCCGAACTCGGCGGCCCGCGCCACCGCCCCCGGGTACGCGGCGAACCGCGCCGCCATCTCCGCGCCGCTGCGCAGGTGGGCGGTCGCCGCGGCGGGCAGCCAGCCGTCGATCTCGTCGAGGCTGCGCCGGGCCCGGACCGCGGCCACGGTGGTGGCCAGCCGACGCCGACCCGGGGTGGCGTAGTGCACGTTGTTGGTGGCCACCGTGGGCAGCCCGGCCGCCGCGGCCAGGTCGGCGAGCGCGTCGTTGCGGTCGGCGTCCACCGGGTGACCGTGGTCGGTCAGCTCCACCGCCACCGTCTCCGCGCCGAACAGCGCGGTGAGCCGGTCCAGCTCCCGGGCCGCCGCGTCGACCCCGTCGGCGAGCAGCGTGGCCGGCACGTGCCCCTTGCGGCAGCCGGTGAGCACCAGCACGTGGTCGCGCAGCTCCTCGGCGATCTGCTCCAGCTCGCCGTAGACCGGGCGGCCCTTCTCCCCGCCGCGCAGCTGGGCCCGGGAGACGGTGGCGGCGAGACGCGCGTACCCCTCATGCCCGTGCGCGAGCACCAGCAGATGCCGGCCGAGCGGGTCGGGCTCGCCGTTCTGCGGACCGGGCAGCCCGAGGGACAGTTCCGCCCCGAAGATCGTCGGCAGCCGCAGCGCGCGGGCCGCCTCGGCGAAGCGCACCACGCCGTAGAAGCCGTCGTGGTCGGTGACGGCGAGCGCGGTGAGCCCCAGCCGGGCGGCCTCCTCGGCCATCTCCTCCGGGTGGCTGGCCCCGTCGAGGAAGCTGAAGTTGGAGTGCGCGTGCAGCTCCGCGTAGGGCACCGCGTCGTCCGGGCGGGCCAGCTCCGGCGGCCGGTATTCCTGGCGCTTGCGACTCCAGGCCGGCGAGTCACCGCCGTCGGCGTCGACCGCGAGCGGGTCGACCACGTGCAGGTGGCGCTCACCGTCGGCCCGCCCGCCGTCGGCCCGCCCACCCTCGGCCCGCCCGGAGAGCACCTGCTCCAGCTTCGACCAGGGCATCCTCGGATTGTGGAAGCTCACGCCGCGCTCCCCCACCCGGCGCCCGCCGAGATCTTGGAAGATTTCGGCCCCCCGAGGGGCCACGAGCTTCCAAGATCTTCCCTGCCGGCCCGCCGCGGCAGGGGGGCATACCAACGCGGCGCGGCACTCCGCTCAGTCATAGACGGCCTCCACCAGCCACTGCCCGCCCTCGACCGCGAGCAGCAGGGCCGTGCCGTCGGCCAGGCAGACCTGGAACCGGGCCCGGCGGCGAGCCTCGGCCGGCGCCCACCAGCGCTCGTCCACCGGCCACGGACCGGCCCATCCGGCGATCTCGGCCGGCCGGCCGGTGCCCACGGTCAGCCGGGCCGGCGCCGCGCTGACCGCCAGTCGGGCGCTCACCACGACCGGTTCCCCCGCCGAGTCGTGCACCTCGGCCGGCAGCGGGACGGGCAGGACCACGGCCGGTGCCGGCGGCGGGATCCGACCCGGCCACGGCGGCTCGGGCACCACCCTGACCCGGCCGGCCCGGCGACCGGCCCGCACCGCCATCCCGCCCGAATCGGCGGAACCGACCGGCGGGACGGGTGGGGTGACGCCCGGCGGCGGAAGGGCCGGCAGCGGTGGTGGGCCGGGGCGGGCGGGCACCCGCTCGTCGCCCCACGGGACCAGGCGCACCTGGTCGGCCGGGGAGCGCCCGCCGCCGAGGACGGCGGTGACCACCGCCTCGGGGCCGAGGATGCCCTGCACCCGGTGCAACGCGCGGTGCGCCCGCTCCCGCTCCGCGCCGGCCTCACCCCACAGGCCGGGTTGCAGACCAGCCTGGGCGAGCACGCCGTCCGGCACCAGCCGCAGCCGGATGATCCCGGCGGTCGGCCGGGTCGGGCGGGCCCCGCCCCGGCCGTTGCTGCCGGAGAGCCAGCCGTCGAGCTGCCAGCGGACCCGATCGGCGATGGCCGCCGCGGTGAGCAGGCCGTCGTGCCGCCACACCCGGTGCAGTTCCTGGCCGTGCGCGGTGACCGCCTCGATGCCGATCCGGGTGCAGGCCAGACCGTACGCGGCCAGCCGCTCGTGCAGGCTCTCGGCCAGCGTCCGGGCGGCGAACGCGGCGGCGTCGACCCGGTCGATCGGCTCGTCGTACTCGGCGGTGACAGTCAGGTCGGCGGGCGGCTGCCGGACGACCAGCGGACGGTCGTCCCGCCCCGCGGCGAGCCGGTGGGCCAACGCCCCGTCGAAACCGAACCGGGCCAGCACGTCCCCCGCGGGCAGCACGGCGAAGTCACCGAGGGTGCGTACGCCGAGCCGGCGCAGCAGGTCGGCCAGGGCGGGCCGGCCGAGCGCCTCGACCGGACGGCCGGCCAGGAACTCCGCGGTGCCGCCGGCGGGCACGATCTGCCCCTCCCGGGCCGCCAGCCCGGCCGCGAAGACCCCGTCGGCGATGCCGACCTGGCTCTCCACCGCGCAGCTCTGGGCCACATGCTCGACGATCCGCTCGGCCGCCGCCTCCTCGCCGCCGAGGTAGCGGCTCGGCCCCCGGGCGGCGGTGGCGCACGCGCCGGGTCGGATCACCTCGACCCCGGCGACCACCTCCTCGACGGCGGCCACCACCGGCTCGAACGCCCGCGCGTCCCGGCCGGGGTCGTGGTCGACGACGGTGAGCCGGGGGCAGCGTCCCTGCGCCTCCCGCCGGCGCAGCCCGCGCCGGATCCCCTCGGCCCGGGCCCGCTCGGAACAGGCGACCACCCGGTTGGCGTGCAGCACCACGACCGGGTCGGTGGCGGGCACCCCGTCGACGATCTCGGCGGCCAGGACGGGCCAGTCCGGACACCAGAGCAGCAGGGCACGCGGCGGGCCGCCGCTCACGGGCTCACCTCAGCTCGCGACTGCGGGGCTCGCAAACCCGGCTCACTCCTCACGCTCACGGAGCCCACCTCAGCTCGCGACTGCGGGGCTCGCAAACCCGGCTCACTCCTCGCGCTCACGGAGCCCACCTCAGCTCGCGACTGCGGGGCTCGCAAACCCGGCTCACTCCTCACGCTCACGCGAACCTCCCACCGGGGTCACCACGCGCAGCCGGCGGGCCGGGACGGTGGGTGGGACGGCGGGCCCGGTCGAGCGCGGGATCACCCGGGTCAGTTCGTCGCCGGGCAACCACACCTTGATCTCCTTGGGCCGGGCGGCAGCGCCCCGACCGCGGGCCGAGACGGTCACCTCGCGGCGGCGCAACCGACCGCGGCCCGGCCCGAGCCCCTGCCAGACGCCGCGAACCACCTGGAGCGTCACGTCCGCGCCGTCCCACCGGCCGTACGGGACCAGCACGCTGCCCCGCTGCCGGGCCCGGGCGGCCAGCCGGGCGGAGACCGAGGCGGAGACCGAGGTCGGCACGGCGGTGACCACCACGTCGATCCCGTCGATGAGCGCGGCCACGACGGTGGGCCACTCCGGCCCCGGGTCGGGCACGAGGGCGAGCCGGTCCAGCGCGATCCCGGCCTCCGCCGCCGCACCGGCCCCGAAGGTGGGTACGCCGACCACGGCGCACCACGAGCCGGCCCGGGACGCCTCGGCGAGCAGGGCGAGGATCAGCGAGGTGGCGCCGCTGTGCCGGGGCCGGCCGACGCCGACCGCGACGGTGCTGCCGCGCCGCAGCCCGCGGTTGGGCAGCAACCCGGTCAGCTCGGCCCGGACGGGAAGCACCCGGTGGCCGCCGGCCGGGTCGGGCGTGCTCGCCGGACGCACCAGCTCGGCCAGGGCGGCGGAACCGACCACCATGCGGCCCGCCATCGGACCAACCCCCCGTCGTGTTCTGCCCCGGGCCCGGCCCGTGGGTGGCGCTGTGGATCAGCAGTGCTGTGGATCGTGTGATGCGGTGGATCTGCGGTCGGCACGCGCGTGCCGTGGGGAGCGGCGCCCGGCCACCCGGGTCCCGCCGATGGCGGCCGGGCGCCACGACTCAGGCGGCGGCCGTCCCGCGACGCGGCACGGCAGCCAGGGGCCGGTGCAGGCCGTCGAGCGCCGGTTGGTGCGCCAGGCCGAGCGCGGACTCCACCACGGTCACGAACTGTTCGGCGCCGCGGAGCAGGTCGTCGGCCTCCCGGGCGGTGACCACCCGGGGGATGCCGGCCTCGGCGGCGGCCCGCTTGCTCGCGCCGGCGGCGAAGAGGGCGGCCCACTCGTCCAGCTCGGGGGCGACGGTGGCGAGCAGCACCCAGACACTGGTGACCCGGTTGCGCCGGGTCGGCGCGGGGCGGGCGCGGGCGGCGAGCACGGCAGCGGCGGCGCGCAGCGCCGCGAGGTGGGCGGCGGCATACCGGAGGCCGTCGGGGCGGGTGCGGGCGGCCTCGGCCAACCCGTCGCGGGCCACCACGAGCAGCTGAGCGGGGGTGCGGTGCGGCAGCACGTGCGCGGGCACCGTGGGCGCCTGGGCCGGACTGGTCGGCATGGGTCTCTCCTCCGCGTGTGGCCGGGGCGGGCGGTCGCGCGACGGGGAACCGTCGCCCGGTCGCCCGGAGCGGTCGGTGCGGAGGAAGACGCACCGGTGTTGGCGGCCGGCCGGGTGGGGACGCTTCCCCACACCCACACCCGGCCGGCGTGCCGGCGGGTCCGTCGCCCGCCACCCGGGGGTCGTGGGCGGCGGGCGACGACCTGCCAGATGGGCTCGGACTCGCGACGTCCGAAGCCCGGTGCGGCCCGCGGAGCCGCACCTTCCGGAAGCCGGTGCCGCGAAACACCGCTTCCGGAGCTTGCTGACGGTGTGCGACCCGATCGCGCGGGGACTGGATCAACCGCGACCGAATCGAACACTCGTTCTAACTGCCCTGACAGTACACCTCCCCGCCGACAAAAACGCAACGTGTGACGCACCGGAGACACGCCGGGTGGGCGACGCGATTCTCAGCCGGGGCACAGCCCCGGCAAAGGAGAACCGGAACTCACCGGCCCACGGTTTACCCCATGAGCGTCCGCCGTACCGAAAAGATCTTCCGGTGACCGCCGGCGTGGCCGGCCGACCGGCCGTACGCCCCGTCCCGCCGGCCGCTCCCACCTGGTGGGCCGACGTCGCCGGCAGTCTCGCGGTGCTCAGCCTGCTGGTCGTCACCGCCCTGTGGACCGCCGACCGCGGGGTGCAGGAGCTGCTGGCCGGCGCGGCCACCGGGCTCACCTCGCTCGGCCGGCTCGCCGGTCTGGTCAGCGCCGACCTGATGCTGATCCAGGTGGTGCTGATGGCCCGGGTGCCGCTGTTCGAGCGCCGCTTCGGCCAGGACCGGATCGCCCGCTGGCACCGACTCGCCGGCTTCGTCTCGTTCCACCTGCTCCTGGCGCACGTGCTGCTGACCGTCCTCGGGTACGCCGGCACCGCCCGTCAGGGAGTGCTCGCCGAGACCTGGGACCTGGTCCTCACGTACCCCGGAATGTTGCTGGCCACCGCGGCGCTGGCGCTGCTGGCGCTGGTGGTGGTGACCTCGGTCCGCGCGGCCCGGCGGCGGCTGCGCTACGAGTCCTGGCACCTGCTGCACCTCTACGCCTACCTGGGGGTCGCGCTGGCGCTGCCGCACCAGCTCTGGACCGGCGCCGACTTCCTCGCCTCGCCGCTCGCCCGCGCCTACTGGTGGACGGTCTACCTGCTGGCCCTGGCCAGCGTGCTGATCTGGCGGCTCGGCGTGCCGGCCTGGCGCTCGCTGCGGCACCGGGTCGAGGTGGCCGCGGTGGTGCCCGAGGCGCCCGGGATCACCTCGGTCTGGCTGCGCGGGCGGGACCTGCACCGGCTGCCGGTACGGGCCGGGCAGTTCCTGCTCTGGCGGTTCCTGGACGGCCCCGGCTGGTCCCGCGCCCACCCGTACTCGCTGTCCGCGCCGCCGCACGGGGACCTGATGCGGATCACGGTCAAGGACCTGGGCGACGGCAGTGCCCGGGTGGCCGCCCTGCGCCCCGGCACCCGGGTGCTGATCGAGGGGCCGTACGGGCGGCTCACCGGACAGCACTGGCGCGGCGGCGGGCTCACCATGCTGGCCTGCGGCGTCGGCCTCACCCCGCTGCTGGCGTTGCTCTGGGAGCTGCCGTACGCGCCCGGCCAGGCGGTGCTCGCCTACCGCGCGCGTACCGCTGATGACCTGGCCTTCCGCGACGAGCTGGACCGGCTGGCCGCCGAGCGCGGGCTGGTCGTGCACCACCTGGTCGGCCCGCGGGCGGCGCGGCCGTCCTGGCTGCCCGCGTACGCCGAGGGGCTGGCCGACGCCGAGGCGCTGCGCCGGCTCTCCCCCGACGTGGCCGGGCACGACGTCTTCCTCTGCGGGCCGGACGGCTGGGTCGACGCCGTCCGCGCCGCGACCCGCGCGGCCGGGGTGCCCGACGCGCACGTCCATCACGAACGCTTCGCCTGGTGACGGGCGCGAAGGGAGGATCCGTGCGACGGATCACCATCTGGCTGCTGTCCACCGTGACCGCGCTGGTGCTGCTGTTCAGCTACCGGACCAGCACCATGGGCGCGGGCGGGGAGACCAGCGCGGTCGCCACCGGCGGCGACCCGGGCGGCAGCTCGTGGAGCGGCAGCTCCGACCCCGCCGGCGGCGGCACCGGGCCCGAGGGCGGCACCGGGTCCGACGGCGGCACCGGGTCCGACGGCGGCAGCATCGGCGGCGGTGCGAGCGGCACGGCGACCGGATCGGTGGCGCAGACCCGATGGGGGCCGGTGCAGGTGCGGATCACCGTCTCCGGCGGGAAGATCACCGACGTGACGGCCGTCCGGGTGCCCGACGGCAACCGGCGGGACCGGGAGATCAACGACTACGCGGTGCCGATCCTGCGGCAGGAGGCCCTGACCGCGCAGAGCGCCCGGATCGACAGCGTCTCCGGCGCCACCGTCACCAGCGACGGCTACCGGGAGTCGCTCCAGTCCGCCATCGACGCGGCGCACCTGCGGTGAGCGGGCCGGACCGGCGGGCCTGGGTGGAGCAGGTGATGGGGCTGCCGATCAGCGTGCACCTGCGCGGCCCGCGGGTGCGTACCCGGGCGGTCGAGGAACGGGTGGCGCGGGTCTTCGCCGAGCTGCGCGCCGCCGACACGGTGTTCAGCACCTACCGTCCGGACAGCGTGCTGGGCCGCCTCCGGGGCGCGCCGCCCGGCCCGGCGGCCACCGCCGACCCGCTGGTACGCGAGGTGGCCGGGCTCTGCGAGGCGGCCCGCGCGCGTACCGGCGGACGGTTCGACGCCCGCCGGCTGCCGCTGCCGCTCGGTGGCCTCGGGTTCGACCCGTCCGGCCTGGTCAAGGGCTGGGCGGTGGAACGGGCCGCCCGGCACCTGACCGACCTGGACGGCCACGACCTGTGCCTCAACGCGGGCGGGGACGTACTGCTGCGGGCCGCGCCGGACCGGCCGGCCTGGCGGATCGGGATCGAGGACCCGGACCGGCCGGAGCGGATGCTCGACGTGGTCGAGCGGACCGGCGGCGCGGTCGCCACCTCCGGCACCGCGCGGCGCGGCACGCACATCACCGACCCGCGCGCGGGCCGGCCGGCCCAGGCCGTCCGGTCGGTCACCGTGGTCGGCCCGGACCTGCTCTGGGCCGACGTGTACGCGACCGCGGCCGTCGCCGGCGGCGCGGACGCGCCGGACTGGCTGGCCACCCTGGACGGGTACGCGGCCCTGCTGGTGACCGCCGACGGCCGGGTCCGGGCGACCCCGGGCTGGCCCGGGCGGGCCACCGTATCCTCTGCCTGACGGCGGACCCGGGCCGCCGGAGGTGGGAGGGCAACCGTGCGGGCCGGCGAGGTGGACAAGAAGCGGCTGTTCGAGCTGCTCTGGGGTATGCCGGCCGGGCCTCGGCGCGGGCCGCGCCCCACCCTGTCGCCGGCCGCCGTGGCCCGCGCCGGCATCGCCGTCGCCGACGCCGAAGGGCTCGACGGGTTGACCATGCAGCGGGTCGCCGAGACGCTGGGCGTCACCAAGATGGCGCTCTACCGCTATGTGCCGGGCCGGGCCGAGTTGGTCGCCCTGATGCTGGACGCGGCGCTGGGCGAGCCGCCACCGGTCGACGCCGGCTCGGACGCGGACGCCGGCTCGGACGCCGGACGGACCGCACCCGGCATTCCGTCGCCGGCCGGCGACGGGTGGCGCGTGCAGCTCGACGACTGGACCCGGCGGCTGGTCGAACGGTTCCGCCGGCACCCCTGGGCCGAGGCGGCGGCCGTGGGCGCCCGGCTGCCCGGGCCGAACGAGCTGTCCTGGGTGGAACGCGTCGTCGCCGCGCTCGCCGGCACCGGGCTCACCGCCCACGAGCGGCTCGACGTGGCGGCGCTGCTGGTCGGGCACGCCCGCAACCTGGCCGGCCTGCCACCCGACTCCGGCCGGGAGGCGGCGTTCGCCGCGCTGGTACGCGGTCGCGAGACCCGCTTCCCCGCCCTGGTCGCCGCCCTGACCGATCCCCCCGCCCCCACCGCATTCTCCCCCGACCCCACCCTGGACTTCGGCCTCACCCGCATCCTCGACGGCATCGAAGCCCTCATCACCACCCGCGCAACCCGTTGACCAGTGAGTGAGGGGGCCGGCCGGGCCGCTGAGGCGGGCCGCGCCAACCGGGTGATCAAGGAGTTTGCGTCATCACCGAGGTCGAACCTCGACGCAAACTCCTTGATCAAGCCCACAAGAGACGCCCTCGGGCCGAGGCGCGGCGATCATGAAGTTGACGGCCCCGACAGAGATCCACATCGCCGTCAACTTCATGATCGCCAGGGCGAGGGCGGGGGCGGGGTGGGGTGGGGTGGGAGAGGGGTGGGGGGAGAATGGGGGGCATGCAGCCACATCCGAATGTGCGGGCGGTGCAACTGGCGCTCGACGGGGCGGGGGCGCTCGACGGGTCCGACCGGGCCAGCGTCGTTCGTCTGCTGCCGGAGGCGGTGCACACCGCCGCCGCGGCGGCCGGGGCGCTCGGTGTCGACGTCGGCGCCATCGCCAACTCGCTTGTCTTCGACGCCGACGACGCGCCACTGCTCGTGCTCACCTCCGGCGCGCACCGGGTGGACACCGCCGGTCTGGCCGCCACGCTGGGCGTGACCCATCTGCGCCGGGCCAGCCCGGACTTCGTCAAGCGACACACCGGGCAGGTGATCGGCGGGGTCGCCCCGGTCGGCCATCCCGGGCCGTTGCGCACCGTCGTCGACACCGCCCTCGCCGGGTACGACGAGGTGTGGGCGGCCGGCGGCGTACCGCAGGCGGTGTTCCCCACCACGTACGCGGAACTGCTGCGGATCACCGGCGGCGCCCCGGCCGAGGTGGCGTGAACCCCGACCTGGTCACGCTGCACGTGTGGCGCGTACCCCGGCGGTCCCTGCCCGGGGCGCTGGCCCGGATGGCGACCCACCCGGCGCGGCTGCGCCGGCTGCCCGGCGTCCGCTTCGCCAAGCTGCTCGGCACCGGGACCGGCACCGGCTTCGGGCCGGGCGACGCCGACCTGACCCGCTGGGCCGCGCTCGTGGTCTGGGACTCCCCCGGCGCGGCGGCCGGCTTCGACGCCTCCCCGGTCGCCCGCTCCTGGGCCCGGATCGCCCACGCTGCCGTCCGGTTGGACCTGCGCCCGCTGACCAGCCGGGGCCGGTGGTCCGGGCACGAGCCGTTCGGCACGCCGACCGGCGGGCGGGTCACCGGGCCGGTGCTGGCGCTGACCCGGGCCCGGCTGCGGCCCCGCCGGGCGGCCACGTTCTGGCGGGCGATCCCGCCGGTCGCCGCCGAGCTGCACGCCGCGCCCGGCCTGCTCGCCCGGCTGGGGGTCGGCGAGGCGCCGCTGGGCTGGCAGGGCACGGTGAGCGTGTGGCGTGATCCGACGGACCTGGTCGCGTTCGCGTACCGTTCCCCCGAGCACCGCGCCGCGATCACCCGCACCCCCACCGAGGGCTGGTACGCGGAGGAACTGTTCGCGCGGTTCGCGGTGGGCGACGTGGTCGGCGACCGTACGGTGCTCGGCTGGGTCGCCGCCGAGGGCGACCCCGACTCGGCGAGAGGGAACGCATGAGGCTGGTGCGCTGGACGCCGGACGACCTGGTCCGGCGGCTGGACGACGTGGTGGCCGTCTACGGCGAGGCGATGGGTTACCGCGCCGACCTGTTGGAGGCCCGGCGCGGCTACATCGCCACCCACGTCCGACGGCCCGGGTTCCGCGCCGTCGCCAGCCTCACCTCGGAGGGGCACCTGGCCGGCTTCGGGTACGGCTATCTCGGCGCCACCGGCCAGTGGTGGCACGACCAGGTGCACCGGGCGTTGAAGGCGGAGGCCCGGCAGCGCTGGCTGGGCCACCCGTTCGAGGTGGTCGAGCTGCACGTCCGGCCGCCGGCGCAGGGGCACGGCCTGGGCGCCCGCCAGCTCCGGGCGCTGCTCACCATGGCCGAGGGCGACACCACGCTGCTGTCCACCCCGGAGGCGGACGAGCAGGCGTCGCGGGCCTGGCGGCTCTACCGCCGGTTCGGCTTCGTCGACGTGCTGCGTCACTTCCACTTCCCCGGTGACGAGCGGCCGTTCGGCGTGCTCGGCCGGGATCTGCCGCTGCCCGCGCCGGACCGGACGTGAGCGCGAGGAGCGAACCGGGCCTGCGGGCCCCGCGGTCGCGACCGGAAGGCGGCACGATCAGAGGCGCCCGGCTGCCCTGGGCGCTGCTGGCCGTGCTGGTCCTCGCCCAGATCTGCTACCCGCTCACCGGCGGCGCCACCCGGGCCGGGCTGACCGTGGCCACCGTGCTGCTCGGCTGGCTGCTCTCGGTTGGCCACGCGCTGCTCACCCGCGGCGCCCGGGCCGCCGCCGCGCTCGTCGCGGTCGCCACCGGCGGCGGGTTCGCGGTCGAGGCGCTCGGGGTGGCCACCGGGTTCCCGTTCGGCAGCTACGACTACTCCGGCGAGCTGGGCCCGAAGCTGGCCGGCGTGCCGCTGATCATCCCGCTGGCGTGGACGTGGATGGCGTGGCCGGCGTGGCTCACCGCGGTCCGGATCACCCAGGTGTTAAGCGGGGGCCCCGCCTCTACCAAAAACGTTAAGCGGGGCCCCCGCCTTGCGCTCGCGGCGGTGGGGTTGGCTGCGTGGGATCTGTTCCTCGATCCGCAGATGGTCGCCGAGGGGTACTGGACCTGGCTCGGCGGCGGCCCGGCGCTGCCCGGGTTGCCCGGCATCCCGGTCAGCAACTACCTCGGCTGGCTGGGCTTCGCGGTGCTGCTGGCCGCCGCGCTGCGCCCGCTCGCCGGGCCGTCCGTCGACCGGGTCGACCGCCGCGACGCCCCGATGTTCGCGCTCTACCTCTGGACGTACGCCTCAAGCGTGCTGGCGCACGCGGTCTTCCTCCGGCTGCCCGCGTCCGCGTTGTGGGGCGCGGCCGGGATGGCGGTGGCGGCGGTGCCGCTGGCGGTGGTGCTGTGGCGCGGTCGCCGCGACCGCGCCGGCGCCGACGCTCCCCCGCCCCGGGTCGACGCGCCGGCATGACCGCCGCCCTCGCGCTCGTGGTGGCCGTCGCCGCGCTCACCGGGCACACGCTCGTCAACGCGGTCGCCTGGCTGCGCCGCCCGGCCGCCGGCCCGGCCGAGGTGACCGAGGCGGTGGCGGTGCTGCTGCCGCTGCGCGACGAGGCCGACCGGGTCACCCCGTGCCTGCGCGCGCTGCTCGCCCAGCGCGGCGTACCCGGGCTGCGGATCGTGGTGCTCGACGACGGCTCCGGCGACGGCACCGCCGACGTGGTCCGCGCGGTGGCCGGCGCCGACCCGCGGGTCACGCTGCTCACCGGCGTCGCCCCGCCGCCCGGCTGGCTGGGCAAGCCGCACGCCTGCTGGCAGCTCGCCACCCGCGTCGACCCGGGCCCGACGGTGCTGGCCTTCGTCGACGCCGACGTGGTGCTCACCCCGTACGCGGTCGCGGCGGCGGTGACCGAGCTGCGCGCGGCGGGCGTGACGCTGCTGTCGCCGTACCCCCGGATCGTGGCGCGGACGGCGGCGGACCGGCTGGTGCAGCCGTTGTTGCAGTGGTTGTGGCTGACGTTCCTGCCGCTGCGGGCGATGGAACGCTCGCGGCGGCCGTCCCTCGCGGCGGCGGGCGGGCAGTTCCTGGTCGTGGACCGGGCCGGCTACCTGCGGGCCGGTGGGCACGCGGCGGTGGCCGACAAGGTGCTGGAGGACATCGAGCTGGCCCGGGCGGTGAAGCGGGCCGGCGGCCGGATCGCCCTGGCCGACGGCTCCCGGCTGGCGTCCTGCCGGATGTACGACGACTGGCCGCAACTGCGCGACGGCTACACCAAGTCGCTGTGGGCCACGTTCGGGCACCCGAGCGCCGCGGCCGTCGTGTTGGCGCTGCTGCTCCTGCTCTACACCGCGCCGCCGCTGCTGGCGGCCGGGGCGCTGGCGGCCGGCGCCCCGGTGGTGGCCGGCGCGGCGTTCGGCGCCTACCTGGCCGGGGCGGCCGGGCGGGTGGTCAGCGCCCGCGCCACCGGCGGGCGGGCCTGGCCCGACGCGCTGGCGCACCCCGTGTCGGTCGTGGTCCTCGGTTGGCTGACCGTCCGGTCGTACCATCTGCGGAAGCGACGCCGGCTCACCTGGCGGGGTCGCCCGGTCATCTAGGAGGGGCACGCCATGGCGCGCATCGTGGTCATCGGCGCCGGCGTGGGCGGCCTCGCCGTCGCCGCCCGGCTCGCGGTCACCGGGCACGAGGTCACCGTCCTGGAACGGGCCGGCACGGTCGGCGGCAAGCTCGGCCGGTACGCGCACCACACCGCGGAGGGGTCGTGGCGCTTCGACACCGGGCCGAGCCTGCTCACCCTGCCGCAGGTCTTCCACGACCTGTTCGAGGCCACCGGCGCGAAACTGGACGAATACCTCGACCTGGTGCCGCTGGACCCGATCGTGCGGCACGTCTTCCCCGGCGGCGGCCCCGCGCTTGACTCCTGCGCCGACCCGGACGAGTTCGCCGCCCGGATCGGCGCCGCGTTCGGCGACCGCTCCGCCGCCGACTGGCAGCGGCTGTGGCGCCGCGCCGAGCGGGTGTGGACGGCCTCGCACCGGGACATCCTGCGCCGCACCGTGGACTCGCCGCGCGACCTGGCCGCGCTGGCCTGGCGGCTGGGCGACCTCGCCGCCATCGCCCCCGGCCGCACGCTGCGCGGGCTGGGCCGCAGGCACCTGTCCGACCCGCGGCTGCGGATGCTGCTCGACAGGTACGCCACCTACACCGGCGCCGACCCGCGCCGCGCCCCGGCCGCGCTCGTCGCCGTCCCCTACGCCGAGCTGGCGTACGGCGGCTGGTATCTGCGCGGCGGGCTGGGCACGCTCGCCGACGCGCTGCTGTCCCGCTGCCTCGACCTCGGCGTGGTGGTGCGCACCGACGCGGCGGTCACCCGGATCGACGCCGCCGGCGGCCGGGTGCACGGGGTACGCGTCGCCGGGTCGGCCGCGCCGGTCCCGGCCGACGTGGTGGTGGCCAACACCGACGCGCTCACCGTCTACCGGGACCTGCTGCCGAACCCGCGCCGGCTGGCCGCGCTCACCGACCGCAGCCTGGCCGGTTTCGTGCTGCTGCTGGGCGTACGCGGTGACTCCGGGCTGGCCCACCACAACGTCTTCTTCCCCCGCGACTACGACGCCGAGTTCGACGCCGTCTTCGGTGACCCCGGTCGCGGCGTGCGGGCCCGTCCGGCGTCCGACCCGACCG
The DNA here is from genome assembly GCF_027497235.1 of Micromonospora sp. WMMD1128. Classification (NCBI taxonomy): domain Bacteria; kingdom Bacillati; phylum Actinomycetota; class Actinomycetes; order Micromonosporales; family Micromonosporaceae; genus Micromonospora; species Micromonospora sp. WMMD1128. The sequence continues at coordinate 1,482,021 of NZ_CP114902.1, read as the reverse complement.
TGTTCGTCACCGTGGCCGACGACCCGGCGGTCCGGCCGGACGGCCACGAGGCGTGGTTCGTGCTGGTCAACGCGCCCCGGCACGGCACCGCCGCGGACGCGGTGGACTGGCGGCGGCCGGGGCTGGCCGAGGCGTACGCGGGGCGGATCCTCGACGTGCTTGCCGAGCGGGGCGTGGACGTGCGGGACCGGCTGGTGTTCTCGGAGGTCCGCACCCCGGCCGACCTGGACGCGGCCACCGGCGCGCCGGGCGGGGCGATCTACGGCACCGCGGGCGGGCTGCTGCGCCCGGCCAACCGGGGCCCGGCCGCCGGGCTGTGGCTGGTCGGCGGGTCCACCCACCCCGGTGGCGGCCTGCCCATGGTGACCCTCTCCGCGGAGATCGTCGCCGCCGCCGTCGGGCCGGGGTGGTAAGGCGGGGCCCCCGCTTAACGTTTTCGGTAGAGGCGGGGCCCCCGCTTAACACCCGTCGGGCGGGTCAGCCGGCGTCGACGAGCGCGCGGCGGACCGCGGAGAGCAACTGGCCGAGGCCGAAGCCGGCGAGCAGCACCCACACCGTGGTGGCCATGGTGACGGTGCCGGCGGTCAGGTCGACGTCGATCAGGCCGGTGAGCCCGGCGACCAGCAGCCCGACCAGGGCCACGCACACCCGGGTGGGCCGCTCCCCCACGGTCACCGCGCCGATCTCGCGCATCCCCGCCGACACGGACCGGGCCCGCACGTACTCGTGCAACCAGGACAGGCCGCCGGCCGCGGCGACCAACGCGCCGGGCGCGCCGAGCAGCCAGAACGCGATCAGCCACGCCACCTCGCCGAGCCGGTCGGCGACCGAGTCGTAGACGTAGCCCAGCCGGGTGGTCCGTCCGGTGGCCACCGCCACCGCGCCGTCGACGCTGTCCGCCACGGCGGCCAGCAGCACGAACAACGCGCCCAGGAACGGCCCGTCGCCGGCCCGACCCACGAGCAGGGGTACGCAGAAGCAGAGCAGCACCCCGAACACGGTCACCGCGGTCGGGCCGACCCGCAGCCGACCCAGGACGAAACCCACGTGGTACGCGAAGCGCAGCCAGGCGCGCACCACGGGCGCGGCGCTACGGGGATCGAACCCACCGTGCAGCCGCGCCCACGCGGTCGCGTACTGGTCCCAGTTCAGCTGTGTGCCCACCACCGGTCAACCGTAGAAGGGCGGCGCGGGTGTCGTGTGGCGGGTGGTCACACCCGCGCGTCGGCCCGCAGGAACTGCCACACCTCGCGGGTCGCGGTGGACCGGTTGAGCGTGATGAAGTGGATCCCGGGCACGCCCTCGTCCAACAGCTTCGCGCACATCTCGCCGGCCTGCTCGACGCCGAGCCGGTGGACCGCCCCGGGGTCGTCGGCCACCCGCTCGAACCGCTCGGCGAGCGCGGTCGGGAACGGCGCGCCGGAGAGCTGCACCGAGCGCGCGATGGTGCCGATCTGGGTCACCGGCATCACCCCGGCGAGGATCGGGGTGTCGCAGCCGGCGGCGGCGACCCGGTCCCGCAGCCGCAGGTAGTCGTCGGCGTCGAAGAACATCTGGGTGATCGCGAACTCCGCGCCGGCCCGGCACTTGCGGACGAAGTGCGCGGTGTCGCTGGCCACGTCCGGCGAGCGCGGATGCTTGTACGGGAAGGCGGCCACCCCGACGCTGAAGTCTCCGCTGTCCCGCACCAGCCGGACCAGATCCTCGGCGTAGCGGACGCCCTCGGGATGCGTGATCCACTCGCCGCCCGGGTCACCCGGCGGGTCACCCCGCACGGCCAGCACGTTACGCACCCCGACCGAGGCCAGCCGGCCGATCACGTGCCGCAGCTCGGCGACCGAGTGGTTGACCGCGGTGAGGTGCGCCATCGGCAGCAGGGTGGTCTCGGTGGCGATCCGCTCGGTCACCGCGACCGTGGTGTCCCGGGTCGAGCCGCCCGCGCCGTACGTGATCGAGACGAACGAGGGACGCAGCGACTCCAACTCCCGGATCGCCTGCCAGAGCAGCTTCTCCCCGGCGGCGGTCTTCGGCGGGAAGAACTCGAACGAGAAGGTCGGGCGGCCGTCACGGATCAACTCCCCGATCGCCGGCTGCGGGTTGGGGAGGACCGAGGGAAGACCGAGCGCCACAGACCGACTGTAGCCGCACCGGGGCGGCACGCCGAGACCGTTCCCAGCCCGCGAGCGGTCCGGCCGGGACGTCGTACCCCGGGATCGGAAACGACGACGCGGTCCGGCCGGGACGTCGTACCTCCGGGGTAGAAACGACGCCAGCGCGGTGGGGCGGCCGACGGCCGGCCCCGGGGTCCCGCGCGGGGGTCGCCACGACAGCGACGCGCCGGCGCGCACGGCCGGGCGTCACCGCCCGCGTCCCCGCTCCGGAGGTCCCGATGATGTCGCCCGCGCCGTCCGTCGCCCGCCCGCTCGGGCCGCTCCTGGCCGAGCTGCGCGCTGCCCGTGGCTGGAGCCAGCGGCGGGTCGCCGCCGAGCTGTGCGCCGCCTCCGGCGTGCCCACCCTCACCCGACACGAGATATCCCGGTGGGAACGCCAGCTCCGGCTCCCCGGCGACTTCTGGTCCGCCTGGTTGGCGCGGGTCCTCGGGACGCCGGTCGAGCTGATCGCCGACGCCACCGCACGCAGTCGTCGGCTGCGCCGCAGGCAGGCCGGTCGCTCAACCGGGCCGACCGCCGGACCCGCTCGGGTCGCGGGGCTGCCCGACCCGGCCACCGGGCCCGTCCACGCCCTCACCCGGGCCGCGAGGACGCCCGTCCCGGCCACCGGGTCCGTCCACGCCCTCACCCGGGCCGCGAGGACGCCCGTCCCGGCCGCCGTCGCCGTCACCAGGGCCGCGGGGCGTCCGGGCCGGCCGGCCGACGCCGATCCGGGTCACCCGCGGCCACCCACCCGCGCCGGCCGCTCCCCGCGTCGGTGTGGTCCCGAGGCGAGGCCGACGCGGGCCGTTCCGGGGCGGACGGCGCGCCGGGGGCGGCGACGGGGCGTGTCCGGCCGGGACCGACTAGCGTCGTGGCGTGACCCACGCTGCTCCCGTCTCCCCGGTCGACCGCGCCGGCCTGCGCCAGCGGATCGACAAGGCGCTCACCGAGTTCCTCGCCGGCCAGCGCGCCCGGCTGACCGCCGTCGACGACGGCCTGCTGCCGGTCGCCGAGGCGATCGAGGCGTTCGTGCTCGGTGGCGGCAAGCGGCTGCGGCCGGCCTTCGGCTACTGGGGTTACCGGGGTGCCGGCGGGATCGATTCCGACCAGGTCGTCGCCACCCTGGCCGCGTTGGAGTTCGTGCAGGCCAGCGCGCTGATTCACGATGATCTGATGGACCGGTCGGACACCCGGCGGGGCGAGCCTGCGGTGCACCGGCGGTTCGCCGCCCGGCACCGTGACGCCGGGTGGGGCGGCGACGCCGGCTCCTTCGGCGACGCCGCCGCGATCCTGCTGGGCGATCTCTGCCTGGTGTGGTCCGACGAGTTGCTGCACTCCGCCGGCCTGGCCCCGGCGACGGTGGCGCGGGCCCGACCGGTCTTCGACGAGATGCGCACCGAGGTGACCGTCGGGCAGTACCTGGACGTGCTGACCCAGGCCACCGGCGACACCTCGCTCGACCGGGCCGGGAAGGTGGCCCGGTACAAGTCGGCGAAGTACACCGTCGAGCGTCCGCTGCTGCTGGGCGCCGCGCTGGCCGGCGCGCCGGCCGAGGTGCACGCGGCCTACTCGGCGTACGGGCTGCCGCTGGGTGAGGCGTTCCAGCTCCGCGACGACGTGCTGGGCGTGTTCGGCGACCCGGCGCGCACCGGCAAGCCGGCCGGCGACGACCTGCGCGAGGGCAAGCGGACGTACCTGGTGGCGGCGGCCCTGGAGACGCTCGACCCGGCCGGCCGGGAGCTGCTGCTGGGCGGCCTCGGCACGTCGGATCTGGACGCCGCCGGGGTGACCCGGCTGCGCGAGCTGATCACCGCGAGCGGCGCGTTGGAGCGCACCGAGCGCCGGATCGCCACGCTCACCGAGGGCGCGCTGGCCGCGTTGACCGCCGTCGACCTGGACACCGAGGCCCGCCAGGCCCTGGTCGACCTGGCCATCGCCGCCACCCGCCGCACCGACTGACCCCCACCCCGCCCACGCACGCCCCCACCCCGCCCACGCACGCCCCCGCCCCGCCCTCCCGCGACCGGTCGATCATGAAGTTGGCGGCTGAGTTGATCTCCAATCGTGCCGTCAACTTCATGATCAGCGGGCGGGGAGACCGGGGCGGGGGTGGGGGTGGGTCAGAAGGCGGTGGCCTGTGCTCGGCGCTTGACCTCGCGGGCCAGGTCACCGGCGAGCGCGGCGGCCGGGGTGCCGGGCAGGCTCGGGTCCTCCCGGTACAGCCAGCGCAGCGCCTCGTCGTCGTCGTAACCGGCGTCGGCGAGCAGGTTGAGCACGCCGGGTAGGTGCTTGAGCACGTTGTGGTTGGCCACCAGGTCGGCCGGGATCCGGCGGACGCCGTCGCGGCGCACCGCGAGCAGCTCGCGGTCCCGGATCATCTGGTGCACCTTGCTGATCGACAGGTCGAGGCGCTCGGCCACGTCCGGCAGGGTCAGCCAGCCGGCCGGGTCGGCCGGTCCGGGCAGGTCGGCGCCGGCCTCGGCGGGTACGGAATCGGTCACCCGACCACCCTGCCACGTGCCCGCCGCGCCGGGTGCACGGCACCCCCGGACCCGCCGGTGGAGCGTGGTGGCCCACCGGTGTCGGAACCCGGCGGTAGCATCCTGTTCATCCTTTGCCGCTCCGACACATAGACTGCCTGCCGATGGACACACAGGTCGCCGACACGTTGCTTGGCTCGCTTATCGACGGGCGCTACCGCATCCGCGGTCGCGTGGCCCGTGGCGGCATGGCGACCGTCTACACCGCCACCGACGAGCGCCTGGAACGCACGGTGGCGGTCAAGATCATTCATCCGACCCAGGCGCCCCAGGCGCGGGCCCGGACGGCCGGCTTCGTCGAGCGTTTCACCGACGAGGCCAAGACCATCGCCCGGCTCACCCACCCGAACGTGGTCGCGGTCTACGACCAGGGCATCCACGCCGGCCTTCCCTATCTGGTGATGGAGTACGTCCGCGGCCGCACGCTGCGCGACGTGCTCGCCGAGCGGCGACGGCTCGACCCGGAGGAGGCGCTCGCGATCGCCGAGCAGATGCTCGCCGCGATCGCCGCCGCGCACCGGGCCGGGCTCGTGCACCGCGACGTCAAGCCGGAGAACGTGCTGGTCGCCGAGGCGCCCGCCGGCGGCCGAGGCGACCTGGTCGACAGCGTGGTCAAGGTGGCCGACTTCGGGCTGGCCCGCGCCGTCGAGGCCAGCGCCGAGGAGGAGAACGGCAACCAGCTCATGGCGACCGTGGCGTACGTGGCGCCGGAGCTGGTCACCCAGGGCCACGCGGATCCGCGCACCGACGTCTACTCCGCCGGCATCGTGCTGTTCGAGATGCTCACCGGCCGGGTGCCCTACGACGGTGACCGTCCGGTGGAGGTCGCCTGGCAGCACGTCGACCGCGACGTGCCGGCGCCGTCCACCCTGGTCCCGGCGTTGCCGCCGGCCCTCGACGCGCTCGTCGCCCACGCCACCCGGCGTGATCCGGCGGCCCGTCCGGCCGACGCCGGAGCGCTGCTGACCGAGGTTCAGACGGCCCACGAACAGCTGGGCAATCCGCACGCGCACACCGCCGTACTGCGCCAGATCGGCGACGACACGTCGGTGCTGAGCCAGCCGACGCAGGTGGTGGCCGCGCTCCGCCCGGCCGAGCGGCCGGCCTGGGCCCGGCTGCCCGAGGGCGGTGGTGGGCAGCGCCCGCACCGACGCCGCGCCGAAGAGCCGGAGGGGCCGGGCGCCCGGCTGGCCGCCCTGCGTACCCGGGTCATGGGCTCACCGCGCGGCCGGCTGGCGGTCGCCGCGGTGGTCGTGGTGCTCGGCCTGGTGGCCGCCGGCGGTGGCTGGTGGTTCGGGGTGGGCCGATACACGGTCGCGCCGCAACTGGTGAGCCTGACCAAGGCCGACGCGGAGGCGCAGGCCCAGCGCGGCGGGTTCACGCTGCGCTACGCCGATCCCCGCTACGACGAGAAGGTGCCCAAGGACACCGTGCTCGGGCAGACGCCGGGGTCGGCCGCCCGGATCGTCAAGGGCGGCACCATCACCCTGACGCTGTCGCTCGGCCCGGAGCGGCTGCCGGTGCCGGACGTGGTGGGCAAGGACTACGAGCTGGCCCAGGCCGAGCTGACCGATGCCAAGCTGGCGCCGGCCAAGGGCTCCTCCCGGTACGACGACGCGCTGCCCGCGGGCGTGGTGCTGGCCACCGACCCGAAGGTGGGCACGGTGGTCAAGCCCGGGTCGAAGGTGACGCTGATCCTCAGCAAGGGTCGTGCCCCGGTGACCGTGCCCAACCTGGTCGGCAAGAGCCTCAACGAGGCGCGGGGCATCCTCGGGCAGCTCGGGCTGAAGGCGGAGGAGAACTTCAAGGAATCCGACAAGCCGAAGGACGAGATCCTCGGCCAGAGCCCGGCCGACGGCACCGGCGTGGAGAAGGGCGCCAAGGTCAAGCTGGAGATCAGCAAGGGCCCGCCCCAGGTGACCGTCCCCCGGGTGATCGACATGCCGTGCCAGCAGGCCAAGCAGACGCTGGAGAGCCAGGGGTTCCCGGTCAACGTCCAGCTCAACCCGAACGGCACCGTCAAGCTCCAGAACCCGCCCGAGAACACTCCGGTGCCGCCGGGCACCACGGTCACGGTGACCTGCCTGTGAGCGCGAGGAGTGAGCCGGCCTTGCGAGCCCCGCAGTCGCGAACGAAGACGGACCCGTGAGCGCGAGGAGTGAGCCGGCCTTGCGAGCCCCGCAGTCGCGAACGAAGATGGACCCGTGAGCCCGGCGCACGGGGTCGGCGACCGCCGCCGGGTGGGCTCGCACACGCCCACCTCCGGCGGACTGGCCCGCGCCGCGCTGCCGTACGCGGAGGCAGCCGGCTCGGAGGTGGTGCAGGTCTACGTCTCCAATTCACGCGGCTGGGCGCTGCCGGCGGGCGACCCGACCCAGGACAGCCTGTTCCGCGACGGCTGCGGCGAACGTGGCCTGCCCGTCTTCATCCACGCCTCGCTGCTGGTCAACCTCGGCTCCCCCACCCCGGCCACGGTCGCCCGCTCGGCGGAGACGCTTGCCCACGCGCTGCGCCGGGGCCGGGCCATCGGCGCCGAGGGCGTGGTGTTCCACGCCGGCAGCTCGGTCGACGAGGGGCACGCGGAGGCGGCCTTCCGGCAGGTCCGGGCCTCGCTGCTGCCGCTGCTGGACGAGTCGGCCGCCGTCGGCGGGCCGATGCTGCTTGTCGAGCCGAGCGCCGGGGGCGGCCGGTCGCTGGCCTCCCGGGTCGAGCACCTCGGCCCCTACCTGGACGCGGTCGACCGGCACCCCATGCTCGGCGTCTGCTTCGACACCTGTCACGCCTGGGCGGCCGGGCACGACCTGGCCGCCGAGGGCGGCATGACCGCCGCGCTGGACACGCTCGTCGCCACCGTCGGCGCCGACCGGCTACGACTGGTGCACGCCAACGACTCGAAGGACCTGTGCGGCTCCACCCGGGACCGGCACGAGAACATCGGCAAGGGCAGCATCGGCGAGCCGGCGTTCGCCGAACTGATGCGTCACCCCGCGACCGCCGGTGTCCCGGTGCTGGTGGAGACCCCGACCGAGAAGCACGTCGGCCACGCCGCCGACATCGCCACCCTCAGACGTCTTCACCCCTGACACCACTCCCCGTCCGGCCCCGCCCCGGCCACTCCGGCCACTCCGGCCACTCCGGCCACTCCGGCCACTCCGGTTTGATCATGAAGTTGACGGCATCGAATCGGACAATTCGCGCCGCCAACTTCATGATCAACCCGGCCCAGGCTCGGCCCCGGCCCGGCCCAGGCTCGGCCCCGGCCCGGCCCGGCCCAGGCTCGGCCCAGGCTCGGCCCCGGCCTGGCCCGGCCGGGTAGTGGGAGGGGTGGGAGGGGTGGGGGTCAGGCGGCGCGCAGGATGGTGGTGAGGATCTCGGCGGCGCGGTCGGTCTGGGCGTCGGTGACGTCCAGATGGGTGACCAGCCGGGCGGTACGCGGGGCGAGCACCGAGATCAGCAGGCCCTCCGCCCGGGCGGCAGCCGCGAGGGCGTGCGCGTCGAGCGGGTGCTTGGTCAGGTCCAGCGGCACGATGTTGGTCCGCACGCCGGTCGCGAGCACCCCGTGCGGTGCGACCGCTTCGGCCAGCCGGGCGGCCTTGGCGTGGTCGTCGGCGAGCCGATCGACGTGGTGCGCCAGCGCGTACCGGCCGGCTGCGGCGAGGATGCCGACCTGCCGCATGCCGCCGCCCATCCGCTTGCGCAGGAACCGGGCCCGGGCGATCTTCTCGGCGCTGCCCAGCACCAGCGATCCGACCGGCGCGCCGAGGCCCTTGGAGAGGCAGACCGACAGCGTGTCGAAGAGCGCGCCGTACTCGGCCAGCGGCACCCCGTCGGCCACGTGCGCGTGCCAGATCCGGGCGCCGTCGCAGTGCAGGGCGAGCCCGTGTTCGTCGGCGACCGCGCGCAGCCGGCGCAGCGTGGACAGCGGGATCACCCCGCCGCCACCCCGGTTGTGGGTCTGCTCCACCGCGATCGCCCGGGTGGGCACCGCGAAGTAGCCGTCCGGCCGGATCATCCCCACGACCACGTCGGGGTCGATCTCCGCGCCCACCGCCGGCCAGGTCCGCGACGAGATTCCGCCGTACGCCGCCGCGGCGCCCACCTCGTACGTGACCACGTGCGCGTCGGCGTCGCAGAGCAGTTCGTCGCCGGGTGGGACGAGCAGTTGCAGGGCGAGCTGGTTGGCCATCGAGCCGCTCGGGGCGAACAGCGCCGCCTCGTGCCCGAACCGGGCGGCCACCTCGGCTTCGAGCGCGACGACGGTCGGGTCCTCACCGTAGACGTCGTCGCCCACCTCGGCGGTGGCCATGGCCTCGCGCATCCCCGGGGTCGGCCGGGTCACGGTGTCCGTCCGAAGGTCGATCAACGCGTCAGCCACGGAGCATCTCCGCGACCAGGAAGGCCAGCTCCAGCGACTGCTGGGTGTTCAGTCGCGGGTCGCAGGCGGTCTCGTACCGGCCGGGCAGGTCGAGGTCCTCGATGCCCTGGGCGCCGCCGAGACACTCGGTGACGTCCTCACCGGTCAGCTCGACGTGCAGGCCGCCCGGGTGGGTCTCCAGGCCGCGGTGCACCTCGAAGTAGCCGAGCACCTCGTCGACGATCCGGTCGAAGTGTCGGGTCTTGTAGCCGTTGGAGGACTCGTGGGTGTTGCCGTGCATCGGGTCGCACTGCCAGACGACCTTGGCGCCGGCGGCGGTGACCTTGGCGACGATGGGCGGCAGCGCGTCCCGGACCCGGTGGTTGCCCATCCGGCTGATCAGGGTGAGCCGGCCGGGCACATTGTCCGGGTTGAGCTTCTCGCAGAGCTCGATCGCCTCGTCCGGGGAGGTGGTGGGGCCGAGCTTGACGCCGATCGGGTTGGCGATCCGGGAGATGAAGTCGATGTGCGCGCCGTCGATCTGCCGGGTCCGCTCGCCGATCCAGAGGAAGTGCCCGGACAGGCCGTACGCCTTGCGGTCGGAGATCCGGGTCAGCGCCCGGTCGTACTCCAGGGCCAGGGCCTCGTGGGAGCAGTAGAGCGTGACCGTGCGCAGCGCCTCGTCGTCGGTCATCCCGCAGGCGCGGATGAGCGCCAGCGCCCGGTCGATCTCCCGGGCGATCGCCTCGTAGCGCTCGCCGGCCGGGGACCGCCGGACGAAGTCCTTGTTCCAGTCGTGCACCGCGTGCAGGTCGGCCAGCCCACCGGCCAGGTACGCCCGGAGCATGTTCATCGCGGCGGCCGAGTTGGCGTACGCCCGGATCATGCGTTGCGGGTCGGCGACCCGCGCCTCCGGCGTGGTCTCCAGCGAGTTGATCATGTCGCCGCGGTAGGCGGGCAGGCCGCGCGCGTCGGTGGGCAGGGACCGGGGTTTGGTGTACTGGCCGGCGACCCGGGCCACCTTGACCACCGGCAGCGACGCGCCGTAGGTGAGCACGATCGCCATCTGGAGCAGGGTGCGGGCGTTCGCCAGCAGGTGGCTCTCGGTGTTGTCGACGAAGGTCTCCGCGCAGTCACCGCCCTGGAGCAGGAACGCCTTGCCCTCGCAGACCATGGCCAGCCGCTGCCGCAGCTGGTCGACCTCGTAGGGCGCGACCACCGACGGCACCGTGTCCAGCACCGTGCACACCTCGGTGACCTGCGCCGGATCGGTCCAGGGCGGGGTCTGCGCACGTGGCAGCTCCCGCCAGCGGTCGAGGCCGAGGGCCACGTCCTCGGCGGAGTCGGCGGTCGGGCGGCTGGTCTGCAGACCGGGGCTGCCCACGGCGGGGTGACTCAGCTGATGCCACTCTTGGCGCATACCCGAGAGCGTACGGCGATCGTCCGGGCACGTCTTCCCGAGGGGGACGGTTCCGGTGGGTGGGAGACCGGCGGCCGGGTCAGGGCGTGCCGCTCGGCGGGGGCGAGTTGCCGCCCGGCGCCTCGCCGGCGATGCACCAGTCCGCGCCGGTGCGGGTGACCGTGAACAGCAGCGCGCGGTCGGCCTTTCGGGAGCCGGCGGCCACCGTGATCACGGCGCTCACCTCCTGGCCCTTCGAGCCGGTGCGGACGTCGGTGATGGCCGCCTGCGGCACCGTGAAATGGTCGGCGAAGTCGCCGTTCGGGCCGGTGGCGGCGGCGTCGAAGGCGGCCTGCATGGGCGCGCAGAGCTGGCTGCGGCCGGCGTCGGCGTCCCGCGCGGCCAGCGCGTCCAGGTATGCCTGCACCCGCTCCCGGCTCTTGGCTGCGGCCTCCTCCGCCGGGGCCCGGCCGGTGGGTGCGGCAGGGCCGCCGTTGCCGTCGCCCACGCCGCAGCCGGCCAGGCCGATCGGCAGGAGCGCGAGCACGGCAAGTGCGGCCAGCGGGGTGCGGTGCTGGGGAGCCATCGACCCTCCTTCTCAGCGCGTACCGTTGGTCGGCGAGTGTGCCACACCGGCCCGCGCGGCGGCCGGCGACCTCCCCATCCTCGCTCCGATCGCCCCCGTTCGACCAGGGTGGCACGCGGGCGGGGAGGGGCCGGTGCGGCCCCTCCCCGCCGGGTGGGTGGTGCGTCGACCCTCGGCCGGGCCGAGGGGTGGTGCGTCGACCTCGGCTCAGCCGAGACCGCCCTTGATGGCGCCGATCAGCTCACCGTTGCTGGTGTCACCGGAGAGCTCCCAGAAGAACGCGCCACCGAGGCCCTGGCTGTTGGCGTAGCTCATCTTCCCGCCGATGGTGGACGGGGTGTCGTAGCTCCACCAGTTGCTGCCGCACTTGGCGTAGGCCGTGCCGCCGACCGTGGCGGTGGCCGGGCAGGTGTTCTTGAGGACCTTGTAGTCCTCGATGCCCGCCTCGTAGGTGCCCGGCGCCGCGCCGGTGGCGCTGCCGCCGGGAGCGGTCTGGGTCACGCCGGTCCAGCCGCGTCCGTAGAAGCCGATGCCGAGCAGCAGCTTGTTGGACGGCACGCCCTTGGACTTGAGTTTCTGGATCGCCGCGTCCGACCAGAAGCCCTGCTGCGGGATCCCGGAGTACGAGTAGAGCGGGGAGTGCGGCGCGGTCGGCCCCTGGGCGGCGAAGGCGCCGAAGTAGTCGTACGTCATCGGCATCAGCCAGTTGAGGTTCGACGCCGCGCCGGCGTAGTCGGTCGCGTCGATCTTGCCGCCGTTGCTGCCGTCGGCGGTGATCGCCGCGGTGACCAGGAAGCTGGAGCCGAACTTGCTCCGCAGCGCCGAGACCACGTTCTTGAACGCGTTCGGGCCGCTGGCGTCGCACTGGAGGCCGCAGGCGTTCGGGTACTCCCAGTCGATGTCGATGCCGTCGAAGACGTCCGCCCAGCGCGGGTCCTTGACCAGCGAGTAGCAGGAGTCGGCGAACGCGGCCGGGTTCTGCGCGGCCTGGGTGAAGCCGGCCGACCAGGTCCAGCCGCCGAAGGACCAGAGCACCTTCAGGTTCGGGTACATCTTCTTCAGCTTGCGCAGTTGGTTGAAGCTGCCGCGCAGCGGCTGGTCCCAGGTGTCGGCGACGCCGTCGACGCTGTCCGCCGCGGTGTACGCCTTGTCGTAGTCGGCGTAGCTGTCGCCGATGCTGCACCGCCCGCCGGTGGTGTTGCCGAAGGCGTACAGGATGTGGGTCAGCTTCGCGGCGGAGCCGCTGGTGTGGATGTTCTTGACGTGGTAGTTACGGCCGTAGACGCCCCACTCGGCGAAGTAGCCGACCACCTTCTTGCCGCCGGTGGGCGGCGTGGTGGTGGGCGGCGCCGTCGTGGTCGGCGGCTTCGTGGTGGGCGGCGCCGTCGTCGTGGGCGGCTTGGTGGTGGGCGCCGTCGTGGTCGGCGGCGCGGTGGTCGGGGTGCCGCCGCCGGCGCAGGCGCCGCCGTTGACGGTGCAGTTCGACGGACCCTTGTACGCGCCGGTGCCGTTGTAGCCCCAGTTGAAGCTGGCGCCCGGGGCGAGCGGCCCGGCCCAGCTCTTGTTGACCGCGACGTAGTGGTTGCCGCTGCGGGTCACGTCGGCGTCCCAGAAGGTGCCGATCGTGGTGCCCGACGGCAGGTCGAACTCGATGCGCCAGGTGTTCACGCTGGCGCTGGTGCCGTTGGTGACGGTCACCCGTCCCTCGTGACCGGTCCCCCAGTCCTGCACCTTGGTGAACGTGGCGGTGACGCTGCCGGCGGCCGAGGCGGTGGTCATCGGCACCGCGGCGGCCGCGAGCGCGACCACGGCGCCGGTGGCCCACACGGCCCGGCGGAGCGATCTCTTCATACGGCGTCTCCCCAAACAGTTAGGAAACTTTCCAAATTGATTGGTGAGACGCTACTCACGCCGTCATCAGTTCGTCAAGATGCAGCGGCGTCGATTTCGCGGGTGGCGCGGGGTGAGCCGGGCGTCGGCCCGTAGCCTCGTCCCATGACCGTTTTCGACGTGCAGATCGACGCCCTCACCGGCGGCCCGGCCGACCTCGGCCGCTATCGCGGCCAAGCCCTGCTGGTGGTGAACGTGGCCTCCCGCTGCGGCCTCACCCCCCAGTACGCGGGCCTTCAGGCGCTCGCCGACGCGTACGCCGGGCGCGGGTTGACCGTGCTCGGGGTGCCGTGCAACCAGTTCGCCGGCCAGGAGCCGGGCAGCGCCGCCGAGATCGAGGAGTTCTGCCAGGTGAACTACGGCGTGACCTTCCCGCTCACCGAGAAGGTCGACGTCAACGGCCCGGACCGGCACCCGCTCTACGCCGCGCTGGTGTCCACGCCGGACGCCGAGGGGCACACCGGCGACGTACGGTGGAACTTCGAAAAGTTCCTGGTCGCGCCGGACGGCGGCGTGGCCGCCCGGTTCGCCCCGCAGGTCACGCCGGACGACCCCGAGCTGCGGGCGGCGATCGAGAAGGTGCTGCCGGCCTGAGGGTACGACGCGGCGGCGCGCCTCCGGCCGGAGGCGCGCCGCTCACGGCCGAGTGCTCCGGTCAGCCGGCGGCGGACCGGAAGACCGGGTAGTAGCCGCCGGACTGCCCGGCCGTCGTCGGGTGGTAGGAGACGGTCAGGTTCAGCACGTTCAACGCGTGCAGCCACTTCTCCCCGTAGCTGCACAGCTGGTGGCCGACGAAGGCGGACCGCACGTCGGCGAACGTGAAGCCGGCGGAGGTGGCGGCCGTCCGGGTGATGTCGTCGACCAGGTTGATGCCCTCGTTGATCTTTGCGCGCGAGGTGGCGGTGAGCCCGACGCAGACGGTGCCGAGCTGGTAGAAGACCGGATAGCCGACCACCACGACGCGGGCCGAGGGGGCCCGACCCCGGATGCCGTTGTAGACGTTGGCGAGCCGGCCGGGCAGTTGGGCCCGGGCGGTGGTCATGGCCGAGTTCACCGCCGCCACGCACTGCGACTCGCCCTGGAGCACGCAGGTGCTCATGATGCTGGCGAAGCCGACGTCGTTGCCGCCGATGGTGACGCTGACGAGCGTGGTGGTCGAGGAGAGCGCGGAGAGCTGGCCGCTGATGACGTCCGCGGTGGTCGCGCCGGAGCAGGCGACCGAGCGGTACGAGGCGGGCCGGATGTTGGCGTTGTAGAGGGCCGGATAGGCGTTGCTGCTGCGCAGGCAGTTGCCGCTCTCGGAGGTGTAGCTGCCGGCGCCGACACCGGAGGCGTACGAGTCGCCGAGCGCGACGTACCGGTCGGACGGGGCGGCCTGGGCGGGCGCGGCGGCCAGGGTCAGGGTGACCCCGATCGAGGCGGCCAAGGTCAGGGCGAGGGTGGCAAGACGGGATCTCCGCACGTCGCACTCCTGGGGGTGGGAAGTGGTGGTGAGAGATAGATATCAATAAGATCACTAACCATGGAAGCTTGTCGATTCGCGACACTCGTCCATAGAGACTTGTCCATACAAAAGGCTGCGGTGGCCCCCGGCTACGAGGTGGTGCTCAAGCACCTCACCGGCCCCGGAGACACTCCGGGACCCGGTGGTCGTCGCGACCCCGCCGCGCGCCTACCGGCAGACGCCCGCCGCACCGCTCGCCGGGAACGACTCGCCGGGCCCGCTCAACTCGTCGGCGCGACCGCTCACACCGGACGGCGGCCGGCGAAGCCGCACTCGACCCGGTGGTACCAGCGGACGTCGGTGTCCCCCTCCAGCCAGCACCAGAGCACCGCCCGGCCGTCCCGTTCGCCGGGGAAGTCGAGCAGCACCGGGGCGATGCCCTTGACCTCGATGTCGTGCTGGTGGAACTCCTCGACCACAGCGTGCAGCCGGGCCTCCAGCGCCTTCACCTCGGCGAGCCCGCCGAGCACGCTGGCGCCGTGGTCGGCCAGGTCGACCCGCAACTCGGCGAGGTCGGCCCGACACCGGATCAGCTCATCGACACGGGGCTTGAGGGTGGCCACGAGGTGTCGCGCCTGGGCGAGAGTGAACACCGGGCCAGTATGGGGCACACGTTCGGTATCCGTCGCGTTGTCGAGCCCGACCTGTTCCCCGCAGGGCGAGACGCCTGACCAACGGATGTCGCCTAGCCGTCACCGGAGATGCCCGCGTCGCTGTCGGCAGGAGACCGCCCGCCAGACGGAACTGACGAAGGTCTGTCCCACACAGTCCACAAAGGTCATCAGATGACCCCGGCTGGTGGGTGCCGGCAGCGCGACCAATGACTCAGGATCTTGGGGCGCGCGGCCCTCCGCCGCTCATTCCCCGGCGTCGGCACGTATCGGTGCATCCGCATGACCAAACCAGGAGTATTCGTGATCAACAAGTTTCCCGGCAGTTGTGGCACGTGCCGACGGCGAGTGGAGGCCGGGGCTGGGCAGGCGATCAGGCTCGGAGCCGGCTGGACCACCTACCACGATCACTGCGCGCCGGTCGAGATGGCGCCGCCGCGAGGAGCCCACCGCGGTTGGCACGACATGCCGGTGGTGGGCTTCGACGTCGAGACCACCGGGGACGAGCCGATGGACGCCCGCATCGTCTCCGCCGCGCTCACGTACTCCGATGGCACGACGACGCGGTGGCTCATCAACCCGGGTGTGCCCATCCCGCCCCGCACCACCGAGATCCATGGGATTACCGACGAGATGGTCCGCAGCGCCGGGAGGCCGCCCCGGGAAGCGCTGGTCGAGCTGGGAACGGCCATCGAGAAGGTGATTGCCGACGGGACTCCGCTCGTCGCCTTCTGCGCCCACTACGACGTCACGACGTTGCATTCCGAGCTGGCCCGGCACGCCCTTCCGTCGCTGGACTGGCGCCGCGTCGTCATCATCGACCCGTCGATCCTGCACCAGGAGGTCGAACCTCACCGGTACGGTGGCCGGCAACTCGGCGACCTGTGCCAGTACTACGAGGTGAACCTCGGCTCCGCCCACGACGCCGCGAGCGATGCCCGCGCCGCCGTCGAGATGGCGGTGTCGATCGCGGCCCGACACGAACGCATCGCCCGGATGCTGCCCGACGACCTTCACCGAGCGCAGATCACCTGGTACGCCGCGCAGAAGCGGAAGCTTCAGGATTACTTCGACCAGCAGGGCCGCGACGAGACGGTCAGCCTGGAATGGCCGCTGGAAACTAAGCGACGCCGATAGGCCGCCACTTTTAACGACCTTCGGCCAGTTGACGAGAGACCCGGTGCGCGAACCGAATCGCTCGGCATCCGGCGAGGCCGCTCAGAATGTCGTCCACACTGAGCTTCGGCCGTCCGCCTCTGCCGGTGCCCTCTGCCTGCTGTACGACGATGTCCGTGAGCCGTTCCGGGTCATCGTCGTACAGCAGGCAAAGGAAGTCGTCCGGATGCAGCGCCTCGATCGCGTACGGTGCGAGGGCGTGGTCCGGGAAGTCGCGGAGGTTGGCGGTGACGATCACCTCCGCATCGGCGGTGACGGCAGCGGCTAGCACGTGGCGATCCTTGCGGTCATTGGTCATCTCGTCGATGAGGTGCTCATAGCCCGAAACCATCGCAGTAGGGAAGTGTTCTCGCATGACCTCGACCCTGCGTTCGGCCTTGACACCGAGCACCGACGGCGGCAGGTTCCGCCGGACCTCGTCGAGGATCGCCCGAGTCCAGTGCGGGCGGTACAGCTCCTGCTCGGCGCAGCGCAGCAGGGTATCGGCAAGCACACTCGGCACGAGGACGCAGGCGTCCAGCACGGCGACGATCATCAGTGGGCGGTCACTCGTCCGGCTGGTTGTCCGACGGCTGGCGGCCACGCCGAATCGCTTCGTCGTAGACGCCCATGTCGATCGCGTCCGCGGTCAACTCGTCCAGCGCCTCACGGCGCACTCTCGACCGACGTTCTTTGTAGGCCAGCACGTCGTGCAACGCGACCCGGCGGCTGGAGTTGGGGCGGGTGTAGGGCAGAATGCCGTCGTTCATCAGCTTGACCACCGTCGGGCGGGTCACACCCAGGATCGCGGCGGCTTCCCCGGTCGACAGCTCGACGTTCTCCGCCATCACCCGCACCGGCCGCCCCCGACCTAGGATCGACACGACTTCGGCGAGGGCCTCGCCCACCACGGGCGGCACGTCGACCGGTTCTCCGCCGTCAACGATCAGTTGCAGCCGCCGCCCCCGGAGCGATCGCCGGGCAAAGCGCCGCAGCTCGTCACCGTTGGGCGCCGATCCGCCTGCGGGTACAACCGTCACAAGATCCTCCGGCGTCATCGAATCCCTCACCACGATACCCGTTAAAGCGAAAAAAACGATAGTGTCAGCTCACAGAGTCGTTCGGCAGATGGATCCGACCGGCCGGGACACCGGCGGCGAGTAGCCGCAGCCGCGACCCGGCCACCATCGGCGGCGGTCCGCACACGTAGACCTCCTGGCCGGGCCGGTAATGGTCCAGCGCCACGGTGAGCGCGTCGCCCCGCTCCCCCGGCTCCGCACACGGATCATGCGAGAACGCCGGCACCACGTTCAGCCAGTCGTGCGCGCACTGGAGCTTGTCCAGGCTGATCGCGTCATAGAGATCGGCGAAGGCACGCGAGCCGACGACCATGATCACCCGCCGCCCGGCCGGAACGGCGGCGACCTGCTCGGCCAGGGCGCGCAGCGGCGCGAGCCCGGTGCCTCCCGCCACCAGCAGCAGATCCGCCCGCGAAGCCGGGTCGTCGCCACCGCTGGCCAGCCGCCCGAAGGCGGCGAGGAACACGGCCACCTCCCGCTGCGGCAACCACCCCCCGACTTCGCGCCAGAAGTGGTCGGCCGCCGCGTCGGCGTACCGCAGCACGATGGACCACGACGCGGCCAGGGCGGCGGTCATCCGGCGGCCTCGTCCGCGAAGGCCCGCCGGGCCGCATCCACCGTGCCGGCCGGCACATCCAGCGCCCACAGCACCCCGGCCAGATAGTCGACCACGCGGCGGTGCTGCTCCTCGGTCAGGCCCAGGCCGCGCCACGCCCCGGCCACCGGCCGGGCGATGTCGCCCGCCGGCCCGCCGAGCGCCACCGTGAGGGTCAGCGCCAGATGCCCGGCGAGCCGGACCCGATCAACCCCGATGAGGTACGGCGCCAGCTCGGCGTCCGCCGCCACCAACCGCAGCCAGCGGACCACCGCGACGCGCGCTTCAACGGGGTACGCCCCGAGCCCGCTCATGCCCGCCGCCAGGTGCCCGGGATCGTCTCCATCAGGAGTCCTTCCGTCGAGATCGCGAAGTGGAGGGGCACCGGGGCGGGCGGGGACGGCGGACACGCTGAGGGCCGCGCCCCGCCGGAGCAAGCACCCGCCCCGGGCCATACGTCCACCCTGGTCAGCCCGATGATTCTTCGGTACGACCACGCTCTGCACTTGCGCTGCACCAGTTCTGCACTCAAGCCGCTAAGCTGCTGCACGGCGGTCTCGAAGCGATCGAAGGCGAGCCGATGACGACCGTGCAGAAGTGGAGCGGACGGGAAACCCGAAAGCTGCGTCATGCCCTGCGGATGACGATCCGCGACTTCGCCGAGCACCTCGGTGTCAGTGAACGCACGGTGTCCAAGTGGGAGGCGGGCCGGGAGGGGGTGCAGCCCCGGCCGGAGATGCAGGCCGCCCTCGACACCGCGCTCACGCGGGCGGACGGCGAAGTGCGTCGGCGGTTCCGCTCGGGGTTGAGGTCGGCCGACACCATCAAGCTGCGGTACGACGGCGAGGCAGTGGAGACAGGCAATTCGCACGTTGTTCCTGCCGCACGCGTCGAACCGATTGCGGACGTCACGGCGGTCTACCGCAATCGAGCCGAACTCGCTGCGCAACTGCCCGCGGATCGCATCCTGGCGGGTGCCCGTGTCGTTCGAGCCATGGGTCTCTCCCTGAACCTGCTGTGCCAGCACTGTCCGGACCACCGCTGGCATCGACTCATCGAAGAGGGCGCACAGGTCCGCTGCCTGTTCCTGGACCCGGACGGCTCCGCGATCCGAGCCAGGGAGCACGAGGAAGGCTTCCCAGCGGGTCAGCTCGCGGCACTGACGAAGCTCAACATCGAGACGATGTTGCGGATGCGTAGCCGGTTGCCCGACGAGCTGCACGGCAGCGTCGAGGTCGGCATCTATGACGAGACACTTCGGTTCAACCTCCTCTTCGTTGACGATCTCTGCCTTGCCCAGGCATACCTGCCGACGAGTCGAGGGGTCGACTCGCCGACCTTCGTGATGCGGCGGCAGGACGCCACGACAGGGCTCTATCCGGTGTACGAGCAGGTCTTCGGCTCTCAGTGGGAGCGGAGCCGACCGCTGTGACCGCGTATCGTGACCTGCTGCCGATCGCCCTCGACGCGGTCGACCGGGCAGCCTCCTTCATGCAACGCCAGGTGCCGGTCGCCTCGACCAGCAAGGGCGACCGCGACCTCGTCTCGGAGATCGACTACGCGATCGAGCGAGACCTTCGCGCGTTCCTGCGCGACGCCACGCCGGGCATCGCCTTCCTCGGCGAAGAGGAAGGGGTCAGCGGCACCGGCGAGTGCCAATGGACGCTCGACCCGGTCGACGGCACGGTCAACTTCGTTCGCGGTCTCCCCCTGTGCGGCATCTCCCTCGGTCTGCTCCACGGCGTACGTCCGGTCCTCGGCGTCGTCGACCTGCCCTTCCTCGACGCTCGATACTGGGCTGCCGAGGGCTGTGGCGCGTTCGTGAACGGCCAGCCGATCAAGGCACGCGGCACGAAACGTCTGAGCGAGGCCATCGTCGGGATGGGCGACTTCGCCACCGGTTCGGATGCCGCGCACAAGAATCGGACCCGGTTGGCGCTGATGGCACGGCTCGCCGAGACGGTGCAGCGCGTGCGGATGAGCGGATCAGCGGCGGTGGACCTCGTCTGGTTGGCGGAGGGAAAGATCGACGCCGCCATCACCCTCTCCAACCACCCCTGGGACATGACAGCCGGGGTGGCCATCGTCCGAGAGGCGGGGGCCGTGGTCCTGGACACCAGTGGAGCCGACTACACCGCCGACTCGCTGACCACCCTCGCGATCACCCCGGGTCTGGTCGGTCAGATGTTGCCGCATCTTCAGGTCACCGGGACAACCGGCACGCCGTAAGGCTCACTCAAGCGACTCACGCCGCCCAACTCGCCTCTCACTGCGGGGACCACGCCTTGTCCGCCATGGCCCTGCTGCATGTCGGTGAGGCAAACGCGATGATGGGCGAGCGCTCGGCCTGCGAACGAGCCCTCAGCCAAGCCGAGAGCCACCTGGGCCGCGCGGACCGCGACGAGCCAAATGCGTCAGCCTCAGCCGGACAGCTCAACCGACTGGCTGGCTCCTGCTACCTCCACCTGGGTGAGCCGCAGCGAGCTCAATCCTTGCTCGAAGGCGTTCCCTCTGGCATTCAGAAGCGCCGGAAGTCGTATGCCATCGTCCTCGGAAATCTCGCGTTGGCTCGCCTTCGGCAGCACGACCTGAACGGTGCCACCGAGACGCTGCACCAGGTGATCGACGTAGTAGAGGAAACTCGCGGCGGCGGCGCGGTCAATGTCCTGTTCGCCGCCGGCCGAGAGCTGCGACCATGGCGCGACCGGCCGATCGTCCAGGAGATCATGGATCGGACGCTCGCGCTGATGTCGTGCTGAGGAGGCCACGTGGAGATTGAACAAGTGAAGCGCGAGGCACGCGAAGCCGTCTGGGCACGACTGGAGCAGGCCGGCCAGGCGCTTCCTCCCGGCGCCCACGGCCGTATCCCCAACTTCATCGGTGCCGAGCGGGCCGCCGAGCGGCTTGCGCAGCATGACTCATGGCGTAGGGCCAGCGTCATCAAGTCCAACCCGGACAAGGCCCAGTTGCCGGTGAGACTGCGAGCACTTGCCGACGGCAAGCTCCTCTACATGGCCGTGCCGAAGATCGCCGACGTTCGACCGTTCTATCTGCTCGACTCCACCAACCTGAACGCGGCTCCCGCCGACGTCGCGACTGGCGGCGGCGCAGCGGAACATGCGCCGAAGGTGGAGATCAGCGAGATGCGGCCGGTCGACCTGGTGGTGTGCGGCAGCGTCGCGGTCAACCGTGACGGCGTGCGGATCGGAAAGGGCGCCGGCTACTCGGACATCGAAGTTGCCCTGCTCACTGAGGCTGGCTTGGTCGGCCCGTCCACCATCGTCGCGACGACGGTCCACCCGTTGCAGATCGTTGACGGGCCGCTCCCCGAGTCGTCACACGATGTCGGCCTCGATCTGATCATCACCCCGGATGAGGTGATCGAGTGCCAACGACGGCAGCGCCCGACCGGCATCTACTGGGACAGCCTTAGCGCGAAAAAGATCGAGGCTATTCCGCTACTCAGGGCGTCCTCGACGCCGAAGTGAGGACAGCTGGCGCTGTAGATTTTGGCGGCAACCAGCACCGAACAGCCGAGGCGCACTCGCCTCAGACCTGGGCGGCCAACTCCCGGGCCCGGTCGCGGGCCGCCTCCAGCGCCGCCAGCATCGCCGCGCGTACCCCATGGTTTTCCAGCTCGCGGATCGCGGAGATGGTGGTGCCGGCGGGCGAGGTGACCGCCTCGCGCAGCTTCACCGGGTGTTCGCCGGAGTCGCGCAGCATCACCGCCGAGCCGATCGCGGTCTGCACGATCAGCTCGTGCGCCACCTGGCGCGGCAGGCCGAGCAGGATGCCGGCGTCGATCATGGCCTCGACCAGCAGGTAGAAGTAGGCGGGGCCGGAGCCGGAGAGCGCGGTGACCGCGTCCTGCTGCGACTCGGGCACCCGGAGCGTGGCGCCGAGCGGGGAGAACATCTCCTCCGCCAGGGCCAGGTGCGCGCCGGTGGCGTGCGCGCCGGGCGAGATGGCGCTCATCGCCTGGTCGACGAGCGCCGGGGTGTTGGTCATCACCCGGATCACCGGGGTGCCCTCGGGCAGCCGCCGGTTGAAGAAGCTGGTGGGCAGCCCGGCACAGAGCGAGATGACCAACTTGTCGGCGGGGACCTTGGGGCCGATCTCGTCGAGCAGCGCGGCGGCGTCCTGCGGCTTCACCGACACGGCGAGCACGTCGGCCTCGGCCACCGCGGTGAGGTTGTCCACCACCCGTACGCCGTAGCGGTCGGTCAGTTCCTGCGCGCGGGCCGGACGCCGGGCGGTGGCGAGCAGCCGCTCCACCGGCCAGCCGGAGCGGAGCAGACCGGAGAGCATCAGCTCGCCGATCTTGCCCGCGCCGATCACCGCTACCGTGTTCCCGCCCACCACGCCTCCTCGTCCGACTCCGACACCTGTTAAGCGGGGCCCCCGCCTATGCAGAAGGCGTTAAGCGGGGGCCCCTCCTTACATCTCAGCTGCCGAAGAAGACCTCGGCCTCGGTGTAGCGCTCCAGCGGCACCGTCTTCAGCTCGCGGGTGGCGTCGGCCAGCGGGACGCGGACGATGTCCGTGCTCTGCATCGCGACCATCTTGCCCCAGTCGCCCTCGTGCGCGGCGTCGATGGCCTGGAGGCCGAGGCGGGTGGCGAGCACCCGGTCGAACGCGGTCGGCGTGCCGCCGCGCTGGATGTGGCCGAGCACCACGGTGCGGGCCTCCTTGCCGGTCTTCGCCTCCAGCTGCTCGGCGAGCCACTGGCCGATGCCGCCGAGGCGGACGTGGCCGAACGAGTCGAGCTCCTGGTTGTGCAGCACCATCTGGCCGTCCAGCGGCTGGGCGCCCTCGGCGACCACCACGATCGGGGCGTACTGGTGCTGGAAGCGCTTCTCGACGTACCCGGCGACCTGCTCGACGTCGAACTGCCGCTCGGGCAGCAGGATCACGTTGGCGCCGCCGGCGAGGCCGGCGTGCAGGGCGATCCAGCCGGCGTGCCGGCCCATCACCTCGACGACGAGCGTGCGGTGGTGGCTCTCGGCGGTGGTGTGCAGCCGGTCGATCGCCTCCATCGCGATGTTGACCGCGGTGTCGAAGCCGAACGTGTAGTCGGTGGCGCCCAGGTCGTTGTCGATCGTCTTCGGCACGCCGACGACGTTGACGCCCAGCTCGTGCAGCTTGGTGGCGACGCCCAGGGTGTCCTCGCCGCCGATCGCGATCAGGGCGTCCACGCCCTGCGCGGCGAGGTTCTCCTTGATCCGCTCCACCCCGTTGTCGATCTTGAACGGGTTGGTCCGGGACGAGCCGAGGATGGTGCCACCGCGCGGCAGGATGCCCCGCACCTCCGCGATGCCCAGCGGCTTGGACAGACCCTCGAGCGGGCCCTTCCAGCCGTCCCGGAAGCCCACGAACTCGTGACCGTAGGTGGCGACGCCCTTTCGGACCACCGCCCGAATCACCGCGTTGAGACCAGGGCAGTCGCCCCCGCCGGTGAGCACGCCGATACGCATGATCCGCTCATCCTCCTGAGACATCGGGTGAAGCCCGGATAAGCCCCAGGATATGTGTCAGATCAGACCATCGGCGCCGTTGCCGGCCCGGGGCGGGCCGTCCGTGCGAACTGTAGTCGCCGCTGGTGCGGGCCGGCACCGCGCCCCGGGCCGTTTCCGACCGATGGTCGGCTTACCGGTCAGTAGCCGACCTCCTGGTTCTCACCCGCCTTCGGCGGCTTGCCGGTCACCGCCGCCTTGGCGAAGCCGAGCAGGTTGACCACCGTGCTGCCCGGCGAGTCCCAGTACTCGGCCGAGCCGGCGTGCACCCTGATCAGGGTGATCCCCGGCGTCTGGAGCCCGTCCGGGAACCACGCCTTGAGCACCGGGCTCCACAACTCCTTCGCGCGGGCGTCGTCCCACTCCTCGGTGGCGGTGCCGGCCACCGACACCCAGGCGTTGTGCCTCTGGTCGGAGAAACCCACGTTGACCTGCGGGTTCACCCTGATCTGGCGGATCTTCGCGGAGTCGGCGTAGGCGAAGAACCACAGGTCGCCGTCGAAGTCCGCCTCCTGCAACCCCATCGGCCGGCTGACCAGCCGGCCGTCCACGGCGCTGGTGGTGAGCAGGCAGATCCGAGCGTCCCGGATCAGCTCGGTGACCTTGCGCCGGGCGTCGGCGGCGTTTGTCGGCTCGTTGCTCATGGGCCCTCCTCGGATCGGCGTGATGCCGCCTCCGATGCCCCGGGCAGAACGGGTCAAACCTGCCGCCCTAGCCGGGCCTGCGCTAACGCGCGGTCATCGCCCGCCAGCGGGCCAGGTTGTGCCGGGCGTCGACGAGCGCGTCGTGCCGGTCGGCCTCGGCGTCCGGCAGCCGGGGCCGCCCCCGGTCGTCCCAGAGCTGGCGCAGTTCCTTGGTGAACCGGGGGATCTCCCGGGGCAGCGCCGGCATGGCGCCCCAGAGCTGGGCCAGCACCACGTGGTCGTACGCGGCGTACCAGGCCCACAGCTCCACCTGCTCGCCCGGGCGGTCCCGCACCGGCGCGAGCAGGAACTCGTGCAGGTCGTCCCGGATCCGCTCCCGGGACCGCCAGGCCCGGTCGGCCGGCGAGGGGAGCTTGTCCAGCACGTTGCGCCGCACCCAGGGCACGGCGCGGGAGTCGTCGAACTCGGTGGAGACCGCGTAGAACTCGCGGCCGTACTCGTCGACGACGCCGATCGACACCAGGTCGACGGTGCGGCCGTCCTCGATGAATTCGCAGTCGTAGAAATAGCGGTAGACCATCGCGCCCATCCTCGCCCATCGGCCCCGCCGGGCCGCCGTCGGGGCGTCCGCCGAGGTCGGCGCCGCACCGGTCGCGAGCCGCCATGGTCACGGAAGTGTCTCCGGGGGTGTACAGCACGCTACCGGGCCGTCATGATCTGATGTGTACCGCCGTCGGGCGCCGAACCGGTTGAGCTGCCTAATACCGGGACTGACAGCTTCACCCGGTGTGCGAGTGGTGACTTCTGACCGGGGAGGAGTTGAGCCGTGGAGTCTCGCCTGCCGGAGCCGGGTGACGCGCTCACGGGCGTGGAGATGTTCGCCGGGCTGGAGCCGGAGGTGCGGCAGCGGGTCATCGCTGCGGCCGTGCCCCGCACCTACCGCAAGGGGCAGTTGCTCTTCGTCGAGAACGATCCCGGCGAGTCGCTGATCGTGCTGCGCCGCGGCGCGGTGGCGGTGTTCCGCACCGCCCCCACCGGCGAACGGGCCGTGCTGTCGGTGATCCGACCACCGGACGTGCTGGGCGAGGTCTCGCTGCTGGACGCCTCGACCCGGTCGGCCTCGGCGGAGGCCATCGAGGACTGCGCGGCGCTGGCGCTGTCCCGCCCCGCCTTCATGGAGCTGGTGCACTCCAACCCGCGCATCCTCGACGCGGTGATGCGCTCCCTCGGCCAGCTGATCCGCCGGCTCACCGAGCAGAACGCCGACCACGTCTTTCTCGACCTGCCCGGCCGGGTGGCCAAGACGCTCGTGCGGCTGGCCGGCGAGAGCCAGGCCCCGATGATCACGATCGAGCTCAACCAGAGTCAGCTCGCCGAGATGGCCGGCGGCTCCCGGCAGAGCGTCAACCAGGCCATCGGCTCGTTCGCCAGCCGCGGCTGGCTGCGTACCGAAGGGCGCCGCATCGTGGTCACCGACGTGGCCGCGCTGCGCCGCCGCGCCGGCATGAGCGACCGCTGAGCGGTACGACGACGGGGCCCGGCGGTCGTCCCGCCAGGCCCCGCCGGGTGTCACCGGTCCGTCGTGTCACTTGTCCTTGCTGTCGGCCGGCGGCGCGCTCGGGCCGGGGCCGATCTTCGACGGGTCGGTCTTCTTCGACGGTGTCGTGGTGGTCGTCGTGGTCGTGGTCTCGGTCGATCCGCTGCCTGCGGGCTGCTCCACCATGCCTTTTTCCTCCAGTTCGGCGAGTGTGACGGCGTCCACGTCGACCGTGTCGCCCGAGGCCCACACCGTCCCTCGTGGATCGATCCATGGGGCGGAAAGCCGGACGTGCACGGCGCTCTCCCTGTCGACGGGACTTCCTGCTAGAGGAGACTAGACCCGGCCGAACAGCCGCATCGTCCCGTCGACCCGTCGGGTACCCGACTGGGGCGGCGGCGCGGCACACTGGGTACCTCACGCGTACGGAGCCGGACATCGACCTCACCTGTGGACACTGCACCCGGACCGCCGGGCCGGACGACCGCTTCTGCGGCGGGTGCGGCCGGCCGCTCGCGGCGGCCTGCCCGGGCTGCGGCCACGCCAACGACGCCGGCGCCAACTTCTGCACCAACTGCGGCCAGCCGCTGCGCGACCACGCGGTCGCGGTGCAGGAGGACCGCCGGCAGGTGAGCGTGCTCTTCATCGACATCGCCGACTTCACCACGTACGCCGAACGGGCCGACCCGGAGCAGGCCCGCGGCCTGCAACAGGCATACTTCGCCACGGTGCGCCGGCTGGTGCACCAGTACGGCGGCGTGGTGGAGAAATACATCGGCGACGCGGTGATGGCGTTGTTCGGCGCGCCGGTGGCCACCGACAACGACGCGCTGCGCTGCGTACGCGCCGGGTTGGAGCTGCAGCGGAGTCTGGCCCGGCAGCCGGCCGGGCCGCATCCGCCGCTCGGCTTCCGGGTGGGCATCGCCACCGGCGAGGCGCTTGTCGACCTGGCCGCGGCGCGCGACGGCGGCCAGGCCTTCGTCACCGGTGACGTGGTCAACACCGCGAGCCGGTTGCAGGCGCTGGCCCCGGTGGGCGGCGTGGTGGTCGACGAGAGCACCTGGGCGGCCACCCGGCGCGAGATGGAGTACGCCGACCGGCCGCCGGTCACGTTGCGTGGCCGGTCGGCGGTGAGCCGCATCTGGCTGGCCGTCCGGGCCCGGCCCCGGCGTGACCGGCAGGGCCCCGAGCTGACCCCGATGGTCAACCGGGACCACGAGCGCGGTCTGCTGGTCAGCGCGCTGCACCGCACCGTCACCGAGCGCACCTCCCAGCTCCTGACCGTCTTCGGTCCGGCCGGGGTGGGCAAGAGCCGGCTGCTGCGCGAGCTGGCCCGGCACGCGGCCAACCTGCCCGGCGCGCGGGTCACCTGGCTGACCGGTCAGTGCCCGCCGTTCGGCGAGAACGTCACCTACGCCGCCCTGGCCGACATCGTGCGGGGCTGGGCGGGGCTGGTCGGCGCCGACGACCCGGCCGCCAGCCGGGAGCGGCTCCGCGACCGGCTGGGCCGGCTCGCCGACCCGCACGCGGTCCGGCTGGCCGAGGCGCTGGGGCCCCTGGTCGGCGTACCCGGCGAGCGGCTCACCTCGGCCGAGACCGAGGCGGCGTGGCGGCGTTTCCTGCTCGCGCTGGCCGCGACCGGCCCCACCGTGCTCGTCTTCGAGGACATGCACTGGGCGGACGAGGCGATGCTCTCCTTCGTCGAACAGCTCGGCGCGGCGGCCCGCAACGTGCCGCTGCTCGTCGTCGCGACCGCCCGGCCGGAGCTGCGCGAGCGGCACCCGGCCTGGACCGGCACGATCAGCGGCGCGATGTCCATCTCGGTGCCACCGATGCACGACGGGGACATCGACACCCTCTACTCGCTGCTGCTCGGTCAGGCCACGCTGCCCAGCGAGGCCCGCGCGCCGCTCATCGAGTTCGCCGACGGCAACCCGCTCTACGCCCAGGAGTACGCCCGGATGCTGCTCGACGGCGGCCTGGCCGAGCGTACGGCGAGCGTGGCGCTGCTCGACCCGACGGGCGGCGCCGGGATGCCCCGCACCGTCCAGGCGGTCATCGCCAACCGGCTGGACCTGCTCGACCCGGCCGACCGCACGGTGCTTCAGGCCGCCTCCGTGGTCGGCGTGCAGTTCTGGGCGGCGCCGGTGGCGCTGGCCCTGGGCCGGCCGGTGGAGTGGGTGGAGCGGGCGCTGCATCGCCTCCAGCGGCGTGACCTGGTCTTCGAGCTGCCCAGCTCGACCATGCCCGGTCAGTCCGAATACCGGTTCCGGCACGTGCTGGTCCGGGACGTCTGCTACCAGCGGTTGCCGCGGGCGGAGCGGGTGGCCCGGCACCAGGGCGCCGCCGACTGGCTGGAGCAGCTCGCCGACGGCCGGCAGCACGACCTGGCCGAGGTCCTGGCCAACCACAGGTGGGCGGCGCACGAGATCGCCCGCACGGTGGGGCTCGACCAGGCCCCGCACGCCGCCGCCACCCGGTCGGCGCTGCACCGGGCCGCCCGCCGGGCGTACGAGCTGCACGCGCTGGAGACCGCGGCCACGCTTGTCGGGCGCGCGCTGAGCGTCGACTGCGGGCCGGACCCGGCGCTGGAGCTGTTCCAGGCCGAGCTGGCGTTCTATCGGGACCGCGACGGGTTCCTGGTCGACGGCGGCACGGCACGACTCACCGGCCTGGCCGGCCGGCTGGCCGACGCCGGCGATCTCCCCGGCGCGGCGACGGCGTGGCGCCTGCTGGCCACGGCGGCGTGGGCCCGGGCCGACCGGTCGGAGACGTTGCGCTGCCTGGACCGGGCGATCCGGCTGCACGCGGAGCTGCCGGACAGCGAGGACAAGGTCGGCGCGCTGCTGGAGCTGGCCCGGGCGCACATGTTCGACGCGCAGACCGAGCCGGCCTGCGTCGCCGCGAGCAGCGCCGCCGAGCTGGCCGAACGGCTGGAGCTGCGGGAGGCGCGGGCGAACGCCCGGATCACCCTGGCGGTGGCCCGCTACCAGGCGGGCGCCGAGGAGGCGTACGCCGAGCTGGCCGAGGTCACCGAGGAGTGCCGGGTGGAGCGGCTCACCAGCCGCCGTCGGGCGGTGCACAACCTGGCCTGGGCGTTGCAGGAGGAGGGCGACCTGGCCGGCTCGGCCCGGCTGGTCGCCGAGCAGCGGTCGCTGGACCTGGCCGGCCTGCACGGCCTCACGGTGACTTTCAGCGACCAGTGGACCCGGTCCTACTACAGCGGGGACTGGACCGCGGCGCTGCGGATGGCCGAGGGGTCGACCCGGCGCCCGACCGACGAGTGGGACCTGCACGTCGTGGCGATCTCCGGCTGGATCCGGGCGCTCGGCGACGGCCCGGCCGCCGACATCCCGACCGCCGCCGACGACGCGCCGGACCTGGTGGACCAGGCGCTTGTCGCGGCCCGGCGCAGCGGCTTCCACCGGGTGCTGCGGTCCACCGTGGCGCACGCCGCGCTCTGCCGGGCGGTGCAGGGTCGCCGGGACGAGGCGCTCGCGCTGCTCGCCGAGCTGGACGAGGACTGGCGGCGGACCCGGATGATCCCGTTCGCCGAGTGGGTGCCGGCGGTCGGTCACGTCGCCGGCCTGCTCGGCGGCGACGCGGCGGTCCTGGTGCGCGACCTGCTGGCCCGGGCCCCACGGGCGACCCGCTGGGCGCGGGCGGCCGGCCGGTCGGCCGACGCGGCGCTTGCCCACCGTGACGGCGACGCCGCCCGGGCGGGCCGGTTGTTCACCGCCGCGGCGCAGGACTACGCGGACATGAGCGACGTCACCGACCATCTCCTCGCGTCCGCCCTGGCGGTGCGGCCGTTGACCGAGACGGACCCGCCGGCCGCGGCGGCGACGCTGGCCCGGGTACGCGCCTTCGCGGAGCGGCACGCCGCCGTCGGCCTGCTCCGCATCGCGGCGGCCGGCTGAGCGGTCCGGATCCGTTACGACAGGTTTTCGGCTTTCGCGGAGAAGGTGACTTTTCGCGCTCCGGGGCCGGCTGCGGCGGTGGGGTACGGGTGAGATCCACCGGCGTTCCTTACCGCGCCGGGTCCGCCCAGGTGGGGCGGGGACCCGCCGAATCGGCCGGGAAGTGGGCAGGAACCCGTACGCCGCGCCACAACGCACTCCCGGAACCGGGTCCCGGCGTGTCAGGATTCAGGACACGACGTCAGGCCGTGGTGAAGGGGGTGTCCGGTGTCAGGGGGCGGGCCTCGCCGAGGACGGCGGGACAACGGGCTCGACGCGGCCGAGTACGCGGTCGCGGGCGACGTCGATCCGCGCGTCGGTGAGCACCTGCTCGACGTGCTCGCCGCCGGTGGCATCGCCGCCTACCTTCAACCCTCCGCCGACCTCAATCCGGTCACCCGCACCACCACGGTCCCGGCCCGCCCGGTCGACCGGCTCTACGTCGACCGATCGCACCTGAGGACCGCCCGGGACTACCTCACCCAGCTCGCCGACGAGGGTGGTGGCGAGCCGGCCCGCACCGACGAGCCCGACATCGAGGCCGAGTGGGCCAGGATCGTGGCGGGCTTCCACACCACGCCGACCGCCGGCAGCCACCCCTGGCCGGCCGCCGAGGACGTCGACGACCCGGCCGCGCCGGGTGGCGCCGCCGCCGGCCGCGCCGAGGAGCCGGCCGGTCCGACCGCCACCGACGTGCGCCGGCTGCCCTACGCGGCGGACGTCTCCGGCATCTCGGTGAGCCGCGACCGGCACGACGAGCCCTCCCTGCTGGACGGCCTGGACACGTTCGGCGCCGACCTGCCGGACGACGCGGAGGAGCACTACACCCCGCCCCCGCCGCCCCCGCTGCCGCGATTCTCGAAATACGCGGTGCTGGGCGTGCTCTCCATCGTCCTCGGCTTCCTGCTGTTCCTCTCCCCCACCGTGATGTCGCTCGTCGACCCGTCGGTGGTGACCCTGCTCGGCTTCACCGGCATCCTCGCCGGTTTCGTGATGCTCATCTGGCGGTTGCGCCCGGGCGACCGGGACGACCAGGATCCGGACGACGGCGCCGTCGTCTGAGCGGTGCCCGGATTGCGGGACGCCGCTCGCCCGAGCCGATCGGGTAACAGGGGTGTAACTTACGGTCAGTAGGAATACCGCTGAACGTCACCGTCCCGCACCGGCTGTCCGGTTCGCGCTCCGCTCCGGTCGCCGGCACCCCTGCTGAGCGGATTGCCCGAGATGCGACAGAGCCCCCTGGTGGTGGTGGCCAACCGCCTCCCCATCGACGACAGTGTGGCGCCGGACGGCGCCTTCGAGTGGCGCCGCAGCCCGGGCGGGCTGGTGAGCGCCCTGCACCCGCTGCTCCGGCACACGCCCGCCACGTGGGTGGGCTGGGCCGGCGGCACCGGTCCGGCGCCCGACCTGCCCGACGTGGACGGGGTCCGGATGCGCAGCGTCGCGCTCAGCGCGGAGGACTTCCGCGACCACTACGAAGGTTTCGCCAACGCCACCCTCTGGCCGCTCTACCACGACGCCGTGGAGCAGCCCGAATATCATCGCCGCTGGTGGGAGGCGTACCAGCGGGTCAATCAGCGCTTCGCCGAGGCCGCCGCCGAGGCGGCCGAGCCGGGCGGGCTGGTCTGGGTGCAGGACTACCACCTGCAACTCGTGCCGGGCCAGCTCCGCGCGCTCCGCCCCGACCTGCGGATCGGCTTCTTCCTGCACGTGCCGTTCCCGCCGCCGGAGCTGTTCATGCAGCTTCCCCGCCGGTCCGAGCTGCTGCGTGGGATGCTCGGCGCCGACCTGATCGGCTTCCAGCGGGCTCAGGCGGCGCACAACTTCGCCCAGCTCGCCA
Source organism: Micromonospora sp. WMMD1128 (assembly GCF_027497235.1). Lineage (NCBI taxonomy): Bacteria > Bacillati > Actinomycetota > Actinomycetes > Micromonosporales > Micromonosporaceae > Micromonospora > Micromonospora sp. WMMD1128. The sequence continues at coordinate 1,450,663 of NZ_CP114902.1, read as the reverse complement.
CCAAGGTGCTCGGCCTGTCCGCGACCGACCGGCGGATCGGGGTCGACGACCGGGTGGTGCGCATCGGCGCCTTCCCGGTCGCCATCGACACCGCCGAGATGGCCGCGCTCGCCGCCCGGCCCGAGGTCGCCGAGCGGGCCAACCGACTGCGGCAGGACCTCGGCCGGCCCGAGAAGGTGATCCTCAGCGTCGACCGGATGGACTACACCAAGGGCATCGAGCAGCGGCTGAAGGCCTACCGCGAGCTGTTGGCGAGCGGCGACGTCAAGGTGCGGGACACCGTGCTGGTGCAGGTGGCGGTGCCCAGCCGGGACCGGGTGGCGCAATATCAGATCCTGCGCGACCGGGTGGAGCACCAGGTGGGCCGGATCAACGGCGAGTTCGGCCGGGTCGGCGAACCCGCGATCCACTACCTCACCCAGCCCTTCGACCGGGCCGAGCTGGTCGCGCTCTACCGGGTCGCCGACGTGATGGCGGTGACCCCGCTGCGCGACGGGATGAACCTGGTGGCCAAGGAGTACGTGGCGGCCCGGGTCGACGGCACCGGGGCGTTGCTGCTCAGCGAGTTCGCCGGCGCGGCGGCCGAGATGGAGCATGCCTTCCTGGTCAACCCGCACGACCTGGACGGGCTCAAGCAGGGGCTGCTCGCCGCGCTGCGGGCCGGACCGGAGGACGTGTCGGCCCGGATGCGCGCGATGCGGGAGCACCTGGCCCACAACGACATCCACGCGTGGGCGGCGTCCTACCTGAGCGCGCTCGAGGAGAGCGGGTCGCTCGTCGGCCGCCGCTCCGTCTCCCGCTGAGCCACCGCCCGGCGCTCACCCGAGGGTGGGCGCCGGGTCCTTGTCCAGCCAGTCCAGGATCGCGTCGATCGGTTCCCGCCAGCGGGCGTCGAGCATCAGGTCGTGACCCATGCCGGGGAAGAGCAGCGGGGCCGAGGCGTGGCGGCGCGCCGCCCGGGTCAACGCGCTCGCCGGCAACACCCGGTCGTCGGGGCTGCCGAGCACCAGCACCGGCGGTCGGCCCACCGCCGGCTCCGGCGACCGGCCGGTGAGCAGCTGCCACTGCGCCCGGCGGCCGGCCCGGCCCAGCCGGGCCAGGTGCCGGCGAGCGTCGGCGTCGGACAGTTCCCGGCTGAACAGCTGACGCCGGTTCAGCCGCAGCCCGGCCCCGAAGACCGCCGGCAGCGTGCCGACCGGGTTGCGGCGCAGCGCCGCGCCGAACGTCGACCAGCCGCCGAGCACCGGCGCGACAAGCACCGCGGCCCGCGCCGGATAGCGGGCCAGCGCGTGTGCCACCACCCGGGCGCCGGCGCCGTGCCCCACCAGCACCGCCTGCCGCGGCAGGCTCGCCGCCACCTGCGTCACGTCATGGGTGTACGCACGCAGCGTCGCCTCCGGCGCCGGCTCACTGCCGCCGTGCCCGCGCAGGCTCAGCGCGTACGCCGGGAAGCCCCGCCCGGCGGCGTGGCCGAGCCAGTGTTCGGCGAACGCCCACGCGCCGTGCCCGAAGCCGGGCACGAACAGCAGCGGCGGCTTTGCCTCCTCCTGCTCGGGCACCGCGGCCAGCACCTCGCGGCGCACCGGCCGCTCCGGCCGCGCCCACTCCCAGGCCCGGACCACCCGCACCCGCTCGCTGGTCACCGGGGCTGCCCTCCGTTCACGCCTGCCTCCAGCTCGTACCACGCCCGTTGCAGCGCGCGCAGGTAGTCGGCGTGCCCGACCTCGAACCAGTGCCGGGTACTGTCCTTGACCTTCGCCGAGTACCGCTCACCGAGGCCGGCGCGGACCCGGCGGTCGAACGCGGCGACCCGGTCGGGGCGGGTGGCGCGCAGCGTGAGCAGCCGGGCGAAGAGGGCGCTCTGCCAGTGCGAGATGGCGAAGATGCCGGAGTCCGGCTGGACCAGGCCGACCACGGCCAGCGTGGGGTGGCCGGCGGTGAAGGCGTTCAACCACAGCCGGGGCCGCCCGGAGCCGTCCTCGTCGCCGAGCACCCGGCCCTGCATGAACTCGAAGCGCGGCAGATAGCCGGTGGCGAACACCACCAGCTCCGGGTCGATCCGCCGGCCGTCGGTCAGCTCGACCGTGCGGTCGTCGAACCGGGCCACGTCGGGCACCGGGGTGATCTCCCCGTGCCCGACGTAGTAGACGAGTTGGCTGTTGGCGATCGGGTGCGTCTCGTAGACCCGGTGATCGGGCTTCGGCAGGCCGAACCGGGTCAGGTCGCCGACGGTCAGCCGCAACGTCATGTGATAGAGCCACTGCCGCACCCGCAACGGCACCCGCAGCGCCAGCAGCGTGTCGTTGACCTGGTCGGCCGGGCGGCCGAGGACGAACTTCGGGGCGTACCAGTAGCCGCGTCGGGTGGAGTGCCAGCAGTGCGACGCCTGCTGGGCGGCCTCGACCGCGATGTCGCAGCCGGTGTTGCCGGCGCCGACCACGAGCACCCGCTTGCCGCGTAGCTGGGCCGGGTCCTTGTAGGAGGACGCGTGCATGACCTCACCGCGGAACTCCGCCAACCCCTCGTACCGGGGCAGCTTCGGCGACCAGTTGTGGCCGTTGGCCAGCACCACGGCGGCGTACCTGGAGGTGCGCTCGGGGCCGTAGCCGCCGGTGCTGCGGGTGGTCACGTCCCACCGGTCCCCCTCGACCGGCTCGACCCGGACCACCTCGGTGCCGAACCAGACGTACTGTCGCAGGTCGAAGTGGTCGGCGTAGCGCTCGAAGTAGGACAGCAACTGGCTGTGGTGCGGGTAGTCCGGCCAGTCGTCGGGCATCGGGAAGTCCGGGAACTGGGTGAACGGCCGGGACGAGATGAGGTGCGTGCTGGCGTACACCGGGCTGCGGTCGTGCCGCCAGTTCCACGCCCCGCCGACGCCTGTCTCGCGTTCGTAGCAGTCCACGCCGAAGCCGGCCTCGCGAAGGTTCTTCACCGCGGTCAGCCCGCTGGCGCCGGCGCCGATGACGCAGACCGTGTCGCCCCGGTCGGAGACCGGATCGGGGCGACCGAGATCGGGGCGACCGAGATCGGTGGGGTCGGTGGGGGAGGACACCGCGAATTCTCCTTCGTACGGCACGCGTGCCGGGTCGGTGCGAAATCCTGCCGACAATGCCCTCCGTTGTCCAGCCACCCGAGTGTCGACACCGTCCGCCCGGAGCGCATCTTCACGCTCGGTCACCGTCCGCCGATTCACTCAGAGTGAGGACAGGGCCGGGCCGACGCAGTGCCCCTCTCCCGCCTTTGCTCTGCAGCCACCGACGCAGCGCGACAATGACCTGGGCGGTCCCGGATGGAGCTTCGGGTCACACCTCGCCCCCGCAGTGACCGTGGGTATCTGATGCGTATGGGGCTGCAGAGCAAAGGCGCCAGCGATCCCCCTGCCTCACCCACCGGTATCTCACGTTCCGTAACCACCCGGACCGGCCGCGCCGCACGGCCCGCACCACCGCAGCCCGTACCGCGCGGCCACCACGCGGCTCGCGCCCGTCGGGCACCGGCCGACCGTCGTGGGGTCAGTCGGCGGCGGGCAGCAACAGGTCGACCAGGACCGGGAAGTGGTCGCTGGCCCTGCGGGTCGTCGGCGTGTCGACCACGTCGTAGTCGACCACGCTGATCCGCGGGTCGACGAAGAGCGCGTCGATGCGACGGCGCGGGTCGGCGCAGGAGAACGTGTGCCGGTCGGCCCGGTCGGCGGCGACCGCCGTGTCGGTCAGCCCGTCGGCCACGGTCCGCCAGGCCGGCCCGTCCGGCCCTTCGTTGAGGTCCGCGCCGGCCACCACCGGCAGCGTGGACGCGGCGAGCGCCCGCTTGAACGCCGCCGCCTGCGCGGGCCGCTCCGCCGGATCGGTGGACAGGTGCGAGCCGGCCAGCAGGAAGTCGACGCCGCCCACCCGGCACCGCGCGTACGCGGCCCCGCGCAGGTGCCGGCCCGGGGTCAGCGGGTAGCGCTCGCACCGGGTGTCGGTGACCCGGACGCGCAGGCTTGTCAACAACACGTTCCCCAGCGACGGCAGGCCGCCGGCGGCGAACACCAGGCCGAACGAGTCGGCGAGCGTGGCGCACTTCTGCCGCCACCGGAACCGGCGCGGTCCCTCCTGGACGATCACCACGTCCGGCGCGGCCTGCCGGACCACCTCGGCCAGCGCGGCGGTGTCGTCGCGCTGGCTGTGCACGTTGTACGACAGCACCCGCAGCGGAACTCCCGGACCCGGCACGTCAGACCCGCCGAGCCAGGTCGGCGGCGCCGATCACGCCCGCGGTGTTGCCCAGTTCGGCCGGACGCACCTCGGCCACCGGCAGGCGGCTGCGCTGGGCCAGCGCCTCCGTGAACGAGCGCCGGGTCGGGCCGAGCAGCAGGTCACCGGCGTCGATCACACCGCCGCCGACCACGAGCACCTGCGGGTCGAGGATCTGCGCCATGTCGGCGAGGCTGGTGCCGAGCCAGCGGCCGACCTGGGCGAACGCCTCGGTGGAGACCGGGTCGCCACCCTTGGCCGCGGCGGTCACCATCGGGCCGGTGATCGCCTCGGCCTCACCGTCGGCCAGCTCCAGCAACGCGGTGGCCCGGTGCGGCTCCTGCCGGGCGGCGGCCCGGGCGAAGCGGACCAGGGCGCTGCCACTGGCGTACTGCTCGATGCAGCCCAACCGGCCGCAGCCGCACTGGTGGCCGTCCGGCACGGTGAGCATGTGCCCCAGCTCGGCCGCGATGCCGTTGGCGCCGCGGACCAACTCGCCACCGAGCACGATGCCGCCGCCGACCCCGGTGCCGATGGTGAACATGACCATCGAGTCGTCGGCGTCGCGCGCCGCGCCGTAGCGGAACTCCGCCCAGGCGGCCACGTTCCCGTCGTTCTCCACGATCACCGGCAGGCCGGTGGCGTTGCTGACGTAGGAGCGCAGCGGCTCGTCCCGCCAGGCCAGGTTCGGGGCGAAGAGGACGGTGGAGCGGGCCGCGTCGATCCAGCCGGCCGCGCCGATCCCGACCGCCTCGACGGTACGGCCGGCGGACAGCTCGGTGACCACCTCGATGATGACGTCGCGGGTCTTGGCCACGTCGTCGGCGGGGGTGTCCCGTCGCGTCTGCACGAGTACCGCGCCGGTGTCGTCCACGACACCGCCGGCCACCTTCGTGCCACCGACGTCGACTCCGATGGTCAGCGTCACCGCCGCCACTCCCCTCTGCTGTGCTGCCCCGGCACCGGCCGAACCGGCCGTGCGTACCCGGGATGTCCGGTGGTCAGGCCCCGTCGCCTGGTGCGTCCGCGCCCGCCTCCCCGGACGCCCGCGAGGCGGGCACCACGGGACGACCGGCCGGCGGCCGGCTCGCCGCCGGCTCGTCCCGAGTGGCGGCGGACCATACGTCCTGCTCGGGCGCCGGCTGAGAATCATGCCCGGTACGGGTCGCCTCGCGCCACACGTGGTCACCCGCGCCGGCCGGCGCGGGACCACCGGCACCCGCGGGCGTCGTGGTCGCCGCCGGCTCGTCGCGTCCGTCCGGTCCGGCCGGCTCCGCCGGTTCGGGCCGTTCGGCCGGTTCGCCAGGTGCGAAGGCCCGCAGCACGCTTGCCACGCCGGCCGCGAGGTCACCGGCGCCGGTGGCGAGCCGCTCGGCGAACTCCGGACTCGGGTCGCGCAACGCGGCGATCCCGCGGCAGACCGGGCAGACGCAGCATTCCGGCGACCCGGTGGCGAAACCGGCGGCTCCGCCGGAGGCGTTGCCCCCGGCCGTGTGACCGAGGACACCCGAGAGGATCCCACCGAGCGGGCCCCCGGGGCCGGACGGGGTGGTGGCCAGCCGCGCGGCGGCCAGCAGACTGACGACGAGGCGCTCGGCCTCTTCCCGGGCCGAGCCCGGATCGGTGGTGCCCATGGCGCGGCTCCTCAAGCGTGACGACCGGGACGGCGAACGGAATCAGTCTGCCGCACCGGGTGTTTCTACCCGGCGCTTGAGCTGCTTCAACGCCGCGTCCATGATCATTTTTTCGGCCTTGCGGCGGAACATGCCGAGCATCCCCACCGACAGCTCCACCTCGAGCGTGTAGGTCACCGTGGTCGTCCCGTCCGGGTTGCCCACCAGGTCGTACGACCCGTGCTGGGACCGCTGCATCTTCGACGGCGCGACCAGGTGCCACTCGATCCGGGAGATGTCCTCGGCGTACTCGTAGGCGAGCACGTACTCGTCGGCCAGCACGCCCGCGTCGAGCGTGAACCGGACCTGGCTGGCGTAGCCGTCCTCGTACTCCTCGACCACCTCGGCCGCGCGCACCGCCTCGGTCCACTCCGGGTAGCGGGGGAAGTCACAGATGACCGCCGCCACCCGGTCCGGTGACGCGCCGATGGTGATCGACTGGGTGGAGGAGTCCGCCATGGGGGGAGGCTACCCGGCCGCCCACCCGCGCGGGCGGGTAGGTTTCGACTGAGCCGACCACGCCGGCCCGCCGGCGCGAGCACGAGGGAGTGCAGGTGCGCGAGTTCTCCGTCCCGCCGATCGTCACCGTCGGCGACGCGGCCAACCTGACCGACCCGGTCTGGGACAACGCCGAGGTCGCCCCGGACACCGTGCAGTTCGTCCGGGTCGCCGGCGACGCCGGAGCGCCGTCCCGCACCGAGGTGACCTGCCGGCAGTTCCGGGACGAGGTGGTCGCGGTGGCGCGGGGCCTGGTCGCGGCCGGCGTCTCCCCCGGCGACCGGGTCGGCCTGATGAGCCGCACCCGCTACGAGTGGACCCTGCTCGACTACGCGATCTGGGCCGCCGGCGCGGTCACCGTGCCGATCTACGAGACGTCGAGCGCCGAGCAGGCCGCCTGGATCCTCGGCGACTCCGGCGCCGTGGCCGTGGTGGTGGAGAGCACCGCACACGCGACCCTGGTCGCCGGCGTCCGGGACCGGCTGCCCGAGCTGCGCGAGATCTGGCAGATCGAGCTGGACGCGGTGACCCGACTGGTCACCTCCGGCGAGTCGGTGGACCCGGCCGAGATCGAGGTACGCCGCTCGATGCTCAAGGCCGACGACATCGCCACGATCATCTACACCAGCGGCACCACCGGCCGCCCCAAGGGCTGCGTGCTGACCCACCGCAACATCTACGCCGACATCGCCAACGCGGTGCCGGTGCTGCCGAACCTGTTCCGGGAGGGCGCCTCCACCCTGCTCTTCCTGCCGCTGGCGCACGCGTTCGCCCGGCTCATCCAGGTCGGCGTGGTGCAGGCCCGGGCCACCATGGCGCACTGCGCGGACACCAAGGACCTGGTCGGTGAGCTCCAGGAGTTCAAACCGACGTTCGCGCTCTCCGTACCCCGGGTCTTCGAGAAGGTCTACAACGGCGCCCGGCAGAAGGCCGAGGCCGACGGCAAGGGCGCGATCTTCGACCGGGCGGAGAAGGTCGCCATCGCCTGGAGCGAGGCCCAGGAGCTTCCCGGCGGGCCGGGGCTGGCGCTACGTGCCCAGCACGCCCTCTTCGACCGGCTGGTCTACGGCAAGCTGCGCGCGGCGCTCGGCGGCCGGTGCCGCGACGCCATCTCCGGCGGCGCGCCGCTCGGCGCCCGGCTCGGGCACTTCTTCCGCGGCGTCGGGGTGACCATCTGCGAGGGATACGGCCTCACCGAGACCGCGCCGGCAGCCGCCGCCAACCTGCCCACCGGCACCCGGATCGGCACGGTCGGCCGGCCGCTACCAGGCGTCACCGTCCGGATCGAGGACGACGGCGAGATCCTGATCTCCGGCGACATCGTCTTCCAGGGCTACTGGCACAACGAGACGGCCACCGCCGAGGCGCTCACCACCGACGGCTGGTTCCGCACCGGCGACCTGGGCCAGCTCGACGAGGACGGCTACCTCAGCATCACCGGCCGGAAGAAGGAGATCATCGTGACCGCCGGCGGCAAGAACGTCGCCCCGGCGGTGCTCGAGGACCAGGTGCGGGCGCACCCGCTGATCAGCCAGTGCGTGGTGGTCGGCGACCGCCAGCCGTTCATCGCGGCGCTCGTCACCATCGACGAGGAGGCGCTGCCGAAGTGGCTGGCCGGGCACGGGCGCCCGGAGACCACCACCGCGGCCGACCTGCGCGACGACGAGACGCTGCGGGCCGAGATCCAGACCGCGGTCGACCAGGCCAACCAGACCGTCTCCAAGGCCGAGGCGATCAAGGTGTTCCGGATCCTGCCGCAGGACTTCACCGAGGCGACCGGCGAGCTGACCCCGTCGCTGAAGGTCAAACGGCAGGTCGTGCACAAGACGTACGCCACGGAGATCGCGGAGATCTACCGGCGCTGACTACCATCCGTCAGGTGCCCGCCTCCACATCCGGACAGCCGCAGACGCAGCTCCTCGCGGCTGCGGCCCGCGCGGTCCTCCTCGCGCTCGTCGCCGCCCTGACCCTGCTCGCCACCCGCGAACCCGCCCAACTCTGGTGGATCGCCCTGCTCGGCGTCGCCGGGCTGCCCGGCGTACTGGCCCCGCAGCACCGGCTGCTGGCCCCGATCAGCCGCTTCGCCGAGGTGGTGGTGCTCGGGCTGGCCGCCAGCCAGGTCGCCGCCGACACCCAGCTCACCGGCGTGACCGGCGGGCTGGGCGCGTCGGCGGTCCTGCCGTACCTCGCCGTGCCGGTCACCGTCACCGCGCTGCGCCGCCGGTTCCGCGAGGGTGCCGCGCTGCTCGTGGTGGCCGCGGCGACGCTGCTCGCGAGCGCCGCGTTCACCGAGGTCGGCGGTGAGCCGCAGCTCGGCCAGGTCGGCTACCTCGCGGTCTGCGCCCAGTGGCTGATCCTCGCCGCCCTCGGCCTCTACACCGCCGGCACGCTCCAGCGGGTGATGCGGGTCCGCGGCGAGAGCAAACCCCAGCCGTACGCCGAGGCGACCCGCCTGCTGACCCAGCTGCGGACGGTCGCCCGCCAGCTGCCCGGCGCCACGCTCGACCCGGGGGGCATCTCCGAGCACCTGCTGGAGGAGCTGCGGATGGTGGCGAAGACCGACCGCGGCGCGGTGCTGTCCGCCAGCGGCGGCGGCCGGCTGGTGGTGCTCGCGCAGATCGGCGCGGACCGGGTCGACTGGGAGACCACGCTCGACGCCGACTCGGCCATCGCCGACGCCTGGGCCAGCCAGCAACCGACCGTCTCGGCCCGCTCGCAGGCCCGGTCCCGGCGCTCCGGCGAGGTGTCCGCCCTGATCGTGCCGCTCGTCGCCGGCGTGCGCACGGTCGGCCTGGTGGTCATCGAGGCGGACGCCGGCGCCGCGTACCCGCCGCCCGTGGTGTCCCGGGTGACGGCGCTCACCGGCCCGGCCGCGCTGCGGCTGGAGGCCGCTCTGCTCTTCGACGAGGTGCGCTCGCTCGCCACCAACGAGGAGCGGCAGCGGCTGGCCCGGGAGATCCACGACGGGGTCGCCCAGGAGCTGGTCATGGTCGGTTACGGCATCGACAACGCCCTGGCCACCGTGCACGACGACGCCGAGGAGACCGCCGACTCGCTGCGCACGCTGCGCCAGGAGGTCACCCGGGTGATCCAGGAGCTGCGGCTCAGCCTGTTCGAGCTGCGCAGCGAGGTGGACCGGCACGGCGGCCTGGCCGCCGCCATCGCCGAGTACGCCCGCACCGTCGGCGCCTCCGGCGGACTGCGGGTGAACCTCTCCCTGGACGAGTCGACCGCCCGGCTGCCGGCCGCCACCGAGGCCGAGTTGCTGCGCATCGCGCAGGAGGCGGTGACGAACGCGCGAAAGCACGCCGGCGCCTCGAACCTCTGGGTCACGTGTGAGGTTGATCCCCCGTACGCCCGGATCGAAGTGTCGGATGACGGTCACGGCATCGGTGACCAGCGGCCCGAGGGGCACTATGGTCTTGCGATCATGGCGGAGAGGGCGGAACGTATCCGAGGCCGGTTGGAGATCAGGCCGCGGCAACCCAGCGGCACAACCGTGGCGGTGCTACTCGGTTCGTCGCCCCGGCGCGATAAGGTGCGCGGCAGCGCCGCAGCAGCAGAAGGGGAGTAACCCGAGGATGACCACTAGCCCGACACCGGCCACCCGTACCAAGGTCCTCCTTGTCGACGATCACGACCTCATCCGCAAGGGTCTGCGGCACGCCTTCGAGCGGGACCGGCAGTTCGAAGTCGTGGGCGAGGCCGCCACGGCCGCGGAAGGCGTGCGCCAGGCCGGCGCGCTCCAGCCGGACGTGGTGATCATGGACCTGCGCCTGCCCGACGGCAGCGGCCTGGAGGCCACCCGTGCGCTGCGCAAGTCCAGCGCGTCGATGGGCATCGTCGTGCTCACCATGTATGCCGGTGACGACCAGCTCTTCGGCGCCCTGGAGGCGGGCGCGAGCGCGTTCGTGCCGAAGACCGCCCCGGCCGACGAGGTGGTGGCCGCCGCCCGGCACGCCGCCTCCTCCCCCAGCGCGTTCACCGCGGCCGACCTGGCCGAGGCGATGAAGCGCCGGCTGGCGCCGTCCGGCCCGCAGCTCTCCCCCCGGGAGGGCCAGGTGCTGCGGCTGCTCGCCGACGGCATGAGCGTGGCCGGCATCGCCAAGCAGCTCTTCGTCAGCGAGTCGACCGCCAAGACCCACATCTCCAAGCTCTACGAGAAGCTGGGCGCCGCAAACCGGGCCCAGGCGCTGATGACCGCGCTGCGGCTGGGGCTGCTGGAGGCCCCGGACGCGCCGAAGTTCTGACGTCCGTCGCCGCGGGGCCCCGTCCGTACGCCGGACGCGGGCCCCGCCGCACGTCCGGGCGGGGCGACCGCGTACGGTGAGCGGCCGGACGCGGAGCGACTGTGGTCTTTGCACCGCGACGGTGGGCGGGCAGAATACCCGGTGATCCGCGCGGCGGTGACGCCGCGCGTCGCCGACACCCAAGGGGCAGGGACATGCAGCGGCCGGACTGGGCACCGGAGACGATCGACATCGAGCGCCCGAGCGTGGCCCGCATGTACGACTACTACCTGGGCGGCTCGCACAACTTCGCGGCCGACCGGGCCGCCGCCCGGGCGATGGTGGAGGCGGTGCCCGAGGCCCCGCTGATGGCCCAGGCCAACCGCGCCTTCCTGCGCCGTGCCGTGCACCACCTGCTCGACGCCGGGGTGCGCCAGTTCCTGGACATCGGCTCCGGCATCCCGACCGTGGGCAACGTGCACGAGATCGCCCAACGGGTTGATCCGGAGTCCCGGGTGGTCTACGTCGACGTGGACCCGGTCGCGGTGGCGCACAGCCAGGAGATCCTGGCCGGCAACGAGCGGGCCGTCGTGGTGCGGGAGGACCTGCGCCGCCCGGCCGCGATCCTCGACCACCCGGACGTCACCCGGCTGCTCGACCTCTCCCAGCCGGTCGCGGTGCTGATCGTGGCGGTGTTGCACTTCATCCCCGACTCCGACCGCCCGGAGGAGATCCTGCGGACGCTGCGCGCGGCGCTGGCGCCCGGCAGCCACCTGGTGCTCTCCCAGGCCAGCGACGACGGCCGGGCCGGCACCGGCGAGCGGGCCGAGGCGGAGCGGGTCTACCGGCGCACCGACAGCCAACTGTTCATCCGGGGCCGGGCCGAGCTGACCGCGCTCTTCGCCGGCTTCGAGCTGGTCGACCCGGGTGTGGTGTGGGTGCCGCAGTGGCGGCCGGACGCCCCCGACCAGGCGGAGAACGCCGAGCGGGCGGTCTTCATGGGCGGGGTCGGGCGGCTCGGTGGCTGAGGACGTGACAGGGGCCGCCGGGCGCCGCCCCGGCGTGTTCGCCCGGGCCTGGGCCAAAGCGGTCTCCGGGACCAGCTACCTGCCGATGACCCAGGCCCAGCTGGAGGAGGTGCTGCAACGGCTCACCGAGCGGCTGGCGGAGGCGATGCGCGCCGACCCGTTCGACCTGCGGATCGGCCATCAGGTGGGCGCGGAGCTGGTGCAGTCGCACATCACCTCCGCCGAAGGACTCGGCCGCACCGTCGAGGTGATCCAGCTCCGGCTGGTCCGCGACCTCGACCTGGACATCGACGACGCCGAGGACCGGATGGCCCGGTTGCTCGCCACCGTCGCCACCGGGTACGCCCGGGCGCTGCGCGACCGCACGCTCGACGAGCAGGAGTCCATCCGACGGGCCGCCATGATGGCCCGGGCGCAGGCCGAACGGGCGCTGCGGGACAGCGAGGCCCGGTTCCGGCACCAGGCCACCCACGACCCGCTTACCGACCTGCCGAACCGCACCCTGTTCACCGAGCGGCTGACCGCCGCGATCGCCACGCCCGGCCGGGGCGCCGACCGGGTCGGCGTCTGCTTCCTCGACCTGGACCGCTTCAAAGTGGTGAACGACTCCCTCGGCCACCAGATCGGCGACTCGCTGCTGGTCACGGTGGCGCACCGGTTACGCGGGGCGCTCGGCGGGCATCTGGTGGCCCGCCTCGGCGGCGACGAGTTCGTGATCCTGGTGGAGCGCACCGCCGGCACCGACGACGCGGTGAAGGTCGCCGAGGCGGCGCTGGACGCGATCCGTGAGCCGGCGCTCGTCGACGGGCACGAGCTGACCGTGTCGGCGAGCGTCGGCATCGTGGAGCGCCCGGTGGCCGGCACCTCGCCGATGGAGCTGATGCGCGCGGCGGACAGCACGCTGCACTGGGCCAAGGCCGCCGGTGGGGCCCGCTGGGCACTGTTCGACGCCGACCGCAACCGCCGCGAGCTGGCCCGGTACGCGCTGTCCGCGGCGATTCCCGCCGCCCTCGACCGGGGCGAGTTCTACCTGGACTACCAGCCGCTGACCTCGTTGCGTGACGGCCGGGTCCTCGGCATGGAGGCGTTGGTGCGCTGGCGCCACCCGGAGCTGGGGATCCTCCGGCCGGACAGCTTCATCCCGCTGGCCGAGGAGACCGGGCTGATCGTGCGGTTGGGGAGCTGGGTGCTGGCCGAGGCGTGCCGCGAGGCCGGCACCTGGTCGACTGCGGGTGCGGACGCCCCGTTCGTCAGCGTCAACCTGGCCGTGCGTCAGCTCCACCGGCCCGACCTCGTGCCCGAGGTGCAGGGCGTGCTCGGCCGCACCGGCCTGCCCCCGGAACGGCTGCAACTGGAGATCACCGAAAGCACCATGATGAGCACCGTGGTCGAGCCGGTCCGGGCCCTGCGGGTGCTCGGTGACCTCGGCGTCCGGGTGGCCATCGACGACTTCGGCACCGGCTACTGCAACCTCGCCTACCTGCGGGACCTGCCGGTGAACGAGCTCAAGGTGGCCGGCGAGTTCGTGACCGGGCTGCGGGCACCGGCCGGTGACCCGGGCCGGGGCACCGACGAGCGGATCCTCGCTTCGCTGGTCTCGCTGGCGCACGCCCTCGACCTCACCGTCACCGCCGAGGGGGTGGAGACGGCCGACCAGGCGGACCGGTTGCGCGACATCGGCTGCGACGCCGGACAGGGCTGGCACTTCGGCCGCCCCGGCCCCGCCCCCCGGAGGTAAGGAGGGGCCCCCGCTTAACGCCTCCGGTATAGCAGGGGCCCCCGCTTAACGCCGCGCACCGCGCAGCGGGCAGCGGGCGGCGGGCAGCGGGCAGCGCAGCGGGCGGCGGGCGGTGTGGTCAGCCGGCTGGGCGGCGGGTGTCGGAACCGTCCAGGTAGGCCAGCACGGCCAGCACCCGCCGGTTGTCGTCCCCGGACTGCGGCATCCGCAACTTGCTGAAGATGTTGTTGATGTGCTTGTCGACGGCCTTCGCGGTGACGAAGAGCCGGGCGGCGATGGCCGCGTTCGACCGACCCTCGGCCATCAGCCCGAGCACCTCCCGCTCGCGCGCGGTCAGCTCACCGAGCGGCTCGGCGCCGGCCCGGCGGGCCAGCAGTTGGGCGACCACCTCCGGGTCCATCACGGTGCCGCCGGCCGCGACCCGGCGCACCGCGTCGACGAACTGATCCACGTGCGACACCCGGTCCTTGAGCAGGTAGCCCACCCCGCCCCGCCGGTCGGCGAGCAGCTCCCGCGCATAGAGCTGCTCGACGTGCTGGGACAGCACGAGCACCGGCAGCCCGGGCAACTCGGCGCGGGCCCGCACGGCCGCCTGCAACCCCTCGTCGGTGAACGTCGGCGGCAGTCGTACGTCGATCACCGCGACGTCCGGCCGGTGCGTGGTCAACGCGGGCAGCACCGACGGTCCGTTGTCGACGGCCGCCACCACCTGGCAGCCGAACGCCTCCAGGATCCGGGTCAGCCCGTCCCGGAGGAGGGCGAGGTCCTCGGCGATGACAACTCGCACGGCAACTCCATGCTGATGACGGTGGGCCCACCTGCCGGACTGGTCACCGCCATCGTGCCATCGAAGGCGGCCAGCCGTCGGCCCGTACCGGCCAACCCTCCGCCCGCCCCCGACGTCGCCCCGCCGCGGCCGTCGTCACCGACCACCATGATCAGCCGCCCGGCGGTGTACCGCAGCTCCACCCACGCCCGGGTCGCCCCGCTGTGCTTGCCCACGTTCGCCAGCGCCTCGGCGACCGCGAAGTATGCCGCCGACTCGACCGGGGCCGCCGGCCGGCCCGGCAGGTCGACGGTGACCTCCACCGGCAGCGGCACGGCGAGCGCCAGTGCCCGTACCGCGCCGGGAAGGCCGCGTTCGGCGAGCACCGGCGGGTGGATGCCGCGGACCAGGCCGCGCAGCTCGGCCAGGGCCTGGCCACTTGTCTCCCGGGCCTCGGCGAGCAACCGGCGGACCGCCGCCGGGTCGTCGCCCACCAGCTGCTCGGCCAGGCCGATGCTCATGCTCAACGCGACCAGCCGGGCCTGCGCGCCGTCGTGCAGGTCCCGTTCGATCCGGCGCAGCTCGGCGGCCTGCGCGTCCACCGCCTCGGCCCGGGTGACGGTGAGCTGCCGCACCCGCAGCGCCAACTCGGCGCCGCGGGTCGGCGGCAGGAAGAGGCCCGCGAACCGGACGTGCAACCAGACCAGCCACCGCCCGGCGGCCACGCCGGCGATCAGCAGCAGCGCGCCGGTCGGGAAACAGAGCAGAGCCTGGACGGTGTTGTCGATCGGCCAGAACGGACCGTAGCCGTACCAGAGGCCGGCGGTGTGCAACACCATCGGCAGACCGACCAGCCCTTCCAGGCCGTACGCCGGCAGGGCGAACGCGACCAGGCAGACCGCGCCGGTGATCGCGCCCGGCAGTAGCCAGGCCAGGTCCCGCCAGGTCGCCGGGTCGGACACCACCCAGCGGAACCGCCGCCAGGTGCCGAATCGCGCGCCGTCCGGCGCCGGGAGGTAAGGCGTGGCCAGCTCCATGCCACCCCAGCGGGCCAGCCGGCGGTGCAACCCGGCGCAGAGCCGGACCCCGGCGGTGACCACCGGGAAGAGCGCGAAACCGACGCCGAAGACCGGGATCAGGCCCAGCGCGACCACGGACAGCACGAACAGCGCCACGTGCGTGCCCAACGACAGCAGCGCGATCAGCAGCCCCTGGACGACGGTGATCACGCCGGGCCGCAACCAGACCCGGAGTCGTACGCGTGCCGAAGCGTCCACGAACGTCATTCTCCGGCACGGCCGCCCGGATTCCGGTGGTGCTGGCACCACCCGAGGAGGCGGGTCGGCACCCCTGACCGCGGGCCCGCCGGTTCACAGGATCTAGGGAGCCCGGCGGTACACCCGGGCGACGAACGAGAGGAAACCCGATGTTCCCGCACCGAACGGCCGGCCCACCGGCCGGACGCCGTGGCAAGTATGCCGTCCTCGTCCTCTGGTTGGTGCTGCTCTCGGTCGCCGGCCCACTCGCCGTGAAGCTGGGCGAGGCACAGGACAACTCGACGCTCGGCGCGCTGCCGGCCGGCGTCGAGAGCAGCCGGGCCGCACAGCGGGTCGAGGCCGCGTTCCCCGACTCCCGGCGGCAACTGGCCATCGCCGTGTACGTCCGCGACGGCGGCCTCACCGCCGCCGACCGGGCCCGGGCCGACGCCGACCGGGCCGCCTTCGCCGGGTACGCCGAGGGGGGCGTGGTGTCCCCGCCGGTGCCGAGCGCGGACGGCCGGGCACTGCTGTTCTCGCTCCCGGTGAGCGTCGACGAGGATCGGCGCGCCGACGCAGTGAGCGCCATGAAGGAGCGACTGGCCGAGGACGTGCCGTCGGGTCTACGGACCGCGCTGACCGGCGACGCCGCCGCCGAGAGCGACGTCTTCGACGCGTTCGGGGGGATGGACGGCGCGCTGTTGCTGGCCACCGCGGTCACCGTCGCCCTCCTCCTGCTGGTCACCTATCGCAGTCCGGTGCTGTGGCTGGTGCCGTTGATCGCGGTGGGGGTCGCCAACCAGCTCGCCGCCGGCACCGTCTACCTGCTGGCGCGGCACGCCGGGCTGGCCGTGGACTTCCAGAGCCAGACCATCCTGACCGTGCTCGTCTTCGGCGTCGGGGTGGACTACGCCCTGCTGCTCATCGCCCGCTACCGGGAGGAGTTGCGCCGGCACGCCGACCGGCACGCCGCGATGGCGACGGCGCTGCGCCGCTCGTACGGCGCGATCTGCGCCTCCGCGGCGACGGTCGCGCTGGGTCTGCTCTGCCTGCTCGCGGCGGACCTGCCGGCGACCCGTGGGCTGGGCCCGGTCGGCGCGGTGGGCATCGTCGCCGCGCTGCTCGCGATGACCACGCTCCTGCCGGCGCTCCTGGTGCTGCTCGGCCGGTGGGTGTTCTGGCCGTTCGTGCCCCGGTACGCCCCCGGCGCGGACGCCGACGACCGCGCCGCCGACCACGGGGTGTGGCGGCGGATCGCCGGTCCGGTCGGCCGCCGGCCACGGCTGGTCTGGGTGGGCACCACCGCCGCCCTGCTCGTGCTGACGCTCGGCATCGGCAACCTCAGCCTCGGCCTGCCCGACGACGAGTCCTTCACCACTGAGGTCGGCTCGGTCACCGGGCAGCGGCTGATCGCCGACCACTATCCGGGCGGGTCGGCCGCGCCGGTCGAGGTGGTGGCCGCCGCCGACACGGCGGACCGGGTGGTGGCCGCCGTCGGCAGGGTGCCGGGCGTCTCCGACGTCAACGAGCCACAGCGGTCCGACGACGGGCGCTGGGTCCGGGTCACCACGGTCCTCACCGACGCGCCGGACAGCGCCGCGGCCCGGGACACGGTGACCCGGCTGCGGGACGCCGTGCACGCCGTACCCGGCGCGGAGGCGCTCGTCGGCGGGCGCACCGCAATGCTGATCGACGAGCGACGCACGGTGGACCGGGACAACCGGGTGGTCATCCCGCTGGTGCTCGCCGTGGTCCTGGTGATCCTGGTGCTCCTGCTCCGGGCGCTTGTCGCCCCGCTGCTGCTGATGGCGAGCGTGATCCTGACGTACGCGGCGGCCATGGGCGCGGCCGGGCTGCTGCTCGGGGCACTGGGCCACCCGCACCTGTTCGTCGGGATTCCCCTCCAGGCGTTCCTGTTCCTGGTCGCCCTCGGCGTGGACTACACGATCTTCCTGATGACCCGGGCCCGGGAGGAGACGGCGCTGATCGGGCACCGGGCCGGCGTGCTGCGGGCGCTCACCGTCACCGGCGGTGTGATCACCAGCGCCGGCGTCGTGCTGGCGGCCACCTTCGGCGCACTGCTGGTGCTGCCGCTGGTGCCGTCGGTGCAGACGGGGGTGATCGTGGGGGTCGGCATCCTGCTCGACACGTTCCTGGTGCGCAGCCTGCTGATCCCGGCGCTGACCCTGGACCTGGGCGTCCGCACCTGGTGGCCGGGCCGGCTCGCCCACCGCCCTGCCGGGCGTGAGCAGGGGGCCCCGCTTAACGCCTCCGGTAGAGAAAGGGCCCCCGTTTAACACGTCGCTGTCGATACACATGCGCCGTCCGCCCGGAGCGCCACGACCTCGTCCTAGGGACGAGGGACGGCGCGCTCGGGGGGCGGGCGGACGGCGCGCCCGGACGTGGGCGGGCGGACGCGCCCGGGCGTGGGCGGGCGGACGCGCCCGGATGTGAGCAGGCGGACGCGGCCCGCCCGGGGGTGGTCAGGACATCAGGCTTGGGCGGGTGGCTCGCTCGGCGTCGTCAGCCGGCGAGCAGGGCGGCCATCCGCTCGGCCTGGGTCTCCCAGCGCCACTCCCGCTCGACCCAGGCGCGGCCGGCCGCGCCGAACTGACGAGCCAGGTCCCGGTCGGCGAGCAGGGTGGCCACCCGGTCGGTGAGCTGGGCGACGTCCCGGCCGGGGACGACGTACCCGGTCTCGCCCTCGCGGACGGCGTCCGGCGCCCCGCCGGAGTCGCCCGCCACCACCGGTAGCCCGGTCGCGCTGGCCTCCAGGTAGACGATGCCGAGGCCCTCCACGTCCAGGCCGCGGTTGCGGGTGCGGCAGGGCATCGCATAGACGTCGCCGGCCGCGTAGTGCGCGGGCAGGTCGGCCGCCGGCACCGAGCCGGTGAACACGACGTCCCGTTCCACCCCGGTCTGCCGGGCCAGCTTCGCGAGCGCCGCCCGGTAGGGTCCGCCGCCGACCACCAGCAGCGCGGCGTCCGGCACCCGGCGGCGGATCTCGGGAAACGCCCGGATCAGCGTGTCCTGACCTTTGCGCGGCACCAGCCGCGATACGCACACCACCACCGGCCGGTCGGCGAGCCCGAGACGCGCCCGGACCGCGCCGCCGTCGACGTCGGGGTGGTAGGTCTCCACGTCGACACCGGGCGCGAGCCGACGCAGCTCGGTCAACCCGTCCAGGGCACGGGCCAGCCGGACCCGGGTGTATTCACCGAGGTAGGTGGTGACGTCGACGCCCCGGCCGATCCGGCGCAGCGCCGTCCGCGCCCCGGGCAGCGCGGCCCACCCGACCTCGTGGCCGTGGGTGAGGGCCACGGCCCGCCGGATCCCCGCCCGCCGGCGCAGCCCCGGCGCCAGCAACCCCAGCGGGGCCGCCGCGCCGAACCACACCGTGTCGCAGTCGTACGCCCGGGCCAGCCGGGCCGCCCGGTGAGCCACCAACGGCGTGGGCAGCAGCACCTTGGTGCGTTCCCGGACCACCTCGAACGGCTGGTCGGCGTCGAACTTCTCCGCCCCCCGCCAGCTCGACGCGTAGACCACCACCGACCCGGGAGGCTGGCGCACCGCGAGGTTGTGCACGAAGGACTGGATGCCGCCCGGGCGGGGCGGGAAGTCGTTGGTGATCAGCAGGGTGCGGCTCATCGAGCGTGCTCCCGGGCGTACGCGCGGGCGGCGGCCATCCGCTCCACGGTGGACGGGTGGGAGGCCGACCACAGGTGTTCCCAGCGCGGCGGATCGGGGTCGCCCAGGTTGACCCCGGCCAGCCGGCGCTGCATCGCCTCGAAGGTCGCCGGGTCGCCGGTGAGCGCCAGCGCGTGCGCGTCGGCCCGGGCCTCGACCCGGCGGGAGACAAGCGCCTGCACCGGGGTGGCGAGCAGGCCGGCGACCGTGACCAGCGCGATCAGCAGCGGGAACGCCCGCGGTTGGGCGATCGAGTCGACGCCGGCCAGGCGCAGCAGCGGCGTCCAGGAGCCGACCAGGTAGAGCGCCACCACGGCGGCGGCGGCGCCGAGCGCGCCGATCAGGGTGCCGGTCCACACGTCCCGGTCCTTGGCGTGCCCCAGCTCGTGCGCGACCACGCTCGTCACCTCCGCCGGCTCGGCCTCGCGCAGCAGGGTGTCGTAGACCACCACCCGTCGGGTCGGCCCGAGCCCGGAGACGTAGGCGTTCACCGCCCGCGTCCGCCGGGAGGCGTCGGCGACAAGCACGTCGCGGACCGGGACGCCGTCCCGGGCGGCCATGGCGGTCAGCTCCGTGCGCAGCGGGCCGGGCTCCATCGGGGTGAACTTGTTGAACACCGGCTCGACCAGCACCGGCAGCACGAACGACAGGACCACCACCAGGGCGGCGGCTCCGGCCGCGCCGAACGCCCACCACCAGCGGGGGGCGAGCCGGACCACCGAGTAGAAGCCGAGCAGCACGAGCGCGCCGATGACCGCGCTGACCGCGTACGACTTGAGCAGGTCGACCGTCCAGCCGCCCCAGCCCTGGGTGCTCAGCCCGTAGCGCACCAGCACGGTGTGCCGCCAGGCCGAGAACGGGAGCGTGAGCAGGTCGGCGAGGAACACGACGCCAAGCCCGCCGAGCACCGCCTGGGCGACCCAGTGCCCGCCGAAGGGCCGGCCGGCCAGCTCGACCAGGCGCCCGCCCAGCGGGGTGAGCCCGAGCAGCAGCGCCACCACCAGCCCGAGCGCGAGGGCCGACCAGCCGGCGGGGCGCAGCGCGCCGTGGAACGCCCGGCCGCGGGCCACCTGCTCGACGGGGAGCGCCCGCAACGCGGCGAGCTGGTCGGCGCGGGGTGCCGGCGGGCGGCTCCACGGCACCAGCAGCGCCACGGCCACGACCAGCGCCACCGCCAGGCCGGCCAGGGTCAGCAGCGCCCAGCCGCGCGGGGTCACCACCCCACACCGCCGTCGCGACCCGTCCGCGTCATGCCGCTCCCCTCCCGCTGTGACCGCCCATCCTATTGCCCGCTCCCGGCGGAGGGCCGCGGTGCCCGAGCGGACCCGACAGCGGGCGGGACGACGGGCGCGAGCGGCTCGGACGACCCGGCGGCGGGAGCCCGACACGCCGGGCGAACGCCGCCCCGGGCGAACGCCGCCCCGGGCGAACGCTGCCCCGGGCGACCCGACGGTAGGAGCCCGACACGCCGGGCCAGCGCGGCCCCGGGCGACCCGACGACGACGCGCGCACGAGCCCGGACGACCCGGCGGTGCGCGTGTGGGCGGGCCTAGGCCACCCGGCGGCGGGCGGCGCGGCGGGGCGCGGGTGCGGGTGCGGGTGCGGGTGCGGCCGTCAGTGGCAGCACCTCGACGTCGAAGCCGGCACGGGCGAAGACCTCGATCGCGCGGTGCTCGGCCGGACCCAGGTCGGCCGTCGGCGAGTCGGGGTCGAGCAGCGCGGTGACCAGGCAGCCGGAGCAGCCGGCGCCGCGGATGCCGCAGCCGTCGCAGTCGATGAGCATGAACGCCTCCTGACGCGGTCGCCGGTGGCGGTCGGGGAAGAGACCACCACCGTCGGTCACCGAAAGGCTAAGCGCGGGGTACGACAGAACCGGACAACGAGGCAGCAGCCACCAGGAAAACGATCATCCAGTCACCACTGCGCCGAAGTGGCGCGATCAGACCGCCCTCGACCCCGCCACTTCGCCGAGATGGAGTCGATCACGGGCCACGCGACAACCCAGCCACGCGACGCGCACCGACCCGAAGTCGAACACGCGCCACACGTCAACCCAGGGCTCCCCGTTTGCGGCCGGGTCGCCGTCTGAATCTTGGTCGGAGCGGCCCTCAGAGGGGCGGTCTCGTACCAAGATCCAAGGCGCGTGAGAACGCGAGCGTGCGACGGCCCGGTGAGGCGACGTGGGTCAGGACCGGGCTAGCCGCCGCACCAGGGAGTCGGCGCCGAGCGGGTACGCGCCGTGCCGGCGTACCCCGTCGGCGACCTCGCGGTCGGACGAGACCACCACCACCGGCCGGCCGGCCGGCTCGGCGCGGACCAGCCGGCGGATCAGCTCGTCGGCGGTCTCGCCCTTGCGGGAGAAGAGCACCCGTACGCCGCGCGGCGCCGGCGGCAGCCCGTGGATCCGCTCGGCGCCGTCGAAGACCACGGTCACCTCGTCCCCGGTCTGCGCGGCGATCCCGCCCAGCCCGGTGATCAACCGCTTGCGCTGCTGTTCCAGCGACATCTCGCCGAAGCCACGTTTGGTGACGTTGTAGCCGTCCACCACCAGGTGCGCCCGGGGCAGGGCGAGGAGCTGGTCCAGCCGGGCCGGGTCGTCGGTGTCGCGGGCCCGCGTCGACGCGCCGGCCGGCGCGACCCCCGGCTGGTCGGCGTAGGCGTCGGCGACGAAGTCCGCCGGGAGCGTGTCCACCGGGTCCAGGGCCAGCTCCCGGCGCAGCCCGACGGCCGCCTGGCCGATCGTCTCCAGCAGCAGCCACAGCCGGGCGTCGTCGACCGAACGGGCCTCCTTGGCGCTGGCCCGGGCCACCCCGGCCGCGGCCTCCGCCTCGGCCAGCCGGGCCCGGGCGCGGCGCAGCTCGGCGTCCGCGTCGGCCGCCGCGCGGGCCGCCCGGCCCCGCTCGGTGGCAAGCATCTCGGTGGCCTTGCGCTCCCGGGCCTGGGTCTCCCGCAGGGTACGGGCCAACTGGCGGGCCTCCTCGCGGAGCTGCCCCAACTCCTCGCGGACCCGGGCCAGCTCGTCGCGGAGTTTCTCGGCCTCGACCCGGGCCACCGCCCGGTCGTGCTCGGCCCGGCCGGCCCGCTGTTCGGCCTCCCGGACCAGCTCGGCCACGACCGCGCTGTCCGCCTCGGCCCGCACCGCCGCGCCGCTGGCCTCGATCAGCTCCCGCCAGCCCCGCGGCCGGGCCAGGTAGGCGAGGGCGGCCACCTCGACCGGGTCGGCGGCGGCCGGCGCGGTGCCCTCCACCACCGCCGCCCCGAGGTCGCCGGCGTCGGCGAGCACCCGGGCGGTGACCCGCTGCCGGAACAGCGGATCGGCGGTGAGCTGGGCGGCGATCACCGGGGCGCCGAGCCGGGCGCGACGGTTCGGCGCGAACTTGGCGATCCGCCGCAGCGGCACCGGCACCTCGTCGGCGGGCAGCCCGGGCAGCACGGCCGCGGTCAGTGCGACGATCCGCTGCCGGACCGGCTCGGGGAGGGTGGGCTCGGGCTCGGGCTCGACCGTCGACGCATCCGCACCGGCCTCGGGCACGCCGGCCACCGGCTCCGCCACGGAGGAGCGGTCGTCGTGCGGCTCGGCGAGGGGCATGTGGCAAGTCTCCCACCCCGAACGGGCCCACCGCCCGGTGAGTGAGCCGATCTCTCATCGTACCCCCGTGGTAACGGTGGGGCGGCAGTGACGGGAGTGTCGGACCGTGCCGTTACCGTCCCGCGGGTGACGGGTGCGGAGTACGTCCAGGAGGCGCTGGCCGGGCTGGACCGGGAGGCGGGCGGCGGGGTCGATCCCGCGCTGCCGCTCTACGCGACCACCTTCGTGGTGGTCGACCTGGAGACCACGGGCGGCGCGCCGGACGGCGGCGGGATCACCGAGATCGGCGCCGTGAAGGTCCGCGGCGGCGAGGAGCTGGGCGTGCTCGCCACGCTCGTCAACCCGGGCGTGCCGATCCCGCCGTTCATCACCGTGCTGACCGGGATCACCCAGGCCATGCTGCTGCCGGCCCCGCCGATCGAGCAGGTGCTGCCGAGCTTCCTGGAGTTCCTCACCGACGCCGTGCTCGTCGCCCACAACGCCCCCTACGACGTGGGCTTCCTCAAGGCCGCCTGCGCCCGGCACGGCTACCGCTGGCCCAGTCCGCGGGTGCTGGACACCGCCGCGCTGGCCCGGCGGGTGCTCACCCGCGACGAGGTGCCCAACCGCAAGCTGGGCACGCTCGCCGCCTACTTCCGCACCGCCGTCCAGCCCACCCACCGGGCGCTCGACGACGCCAAGGCCACCGTCGACGTGCTGCACGGGTTGATCGGCCGGCTGGGCGGGCACCGGGTCGACACCGTCGGCGAGGCGATCGAGTTCGCCCGCGCGGTCACCCCGACCCAGCGCCGCAAGCGGCACCTCGCCGACGGGCTGCCGAAGGTTCCGGGCGTCTACATCTTCCGGGCCGCCGACGACCGTCCGCTCTACGTCGGCACGTCCGTCGACATCGCCACCCGGGTACGCAGCTACTTCACCGCCGCCGAGAAGCGGGC
The DNA here is from genome assembly GCF_027497235.1 of Micromonospora sp. WMMD1128. Taxonomy (NCBI): domain Bacteria; kingdom Bacillati; phylum Actinomycetota; class Actinomycetes; order Micromonosporales; family Micromonosporaceae; genus Micromonospora; species Micromonospora sp. WMMD1128. The sequence continues at coordinate 1,427,029 of NZ_CP114902.1, read as the reverse complement.
CCGGATCTCCGAGATGCTCGCCGCCGCCGAGCGGGTGGAGGCGGTCGAGTGCGCCCACTCGTTGGAGGCCGAGGTCCGCGAGCTGCGGCTGATCGCCGCGCACGCCCCGCCGTACAATCGCCGGTCGAAATATCCGGAGCGCCAGGTCTGGCTGAAGCTCACCGACGAGGCGTACCCCCGGTTGTCGGTCGTGCGTGACCTCGGGCCCACCGACGCGGCCTACCTCGGCCCGTTCCGCTCGAAGCAGGCCGCCGAGCTGGCCGCCGCCGGCTTCCACGACGCGGTGCCGCTGCGGCAGTGCACCCACCGGCTCTCCCGCCGCACCACCATGCCGGCCTGCGCGCTGGCCGAGCTGGGTCGCTGCCCGGCGCCCTGCGAGCACCGGATCACCCCGGAGGAGTACGACCGCCGGGCCGCCGCCCCGTTCCGCACCGCCACCCGGGACGATCCCGCCGTGGTGGTCGACGCCCTGCTCGCCCGGATCGAGGTGCTCGCCACCGCCCACCGCTACGAGGAGGCGGCGGTGGTCCGCGCCCGGCTGGCCGCGGTGCTGCGGGCGGCGGTCCGCATGCAGCGCCTGGCCGCGCTGACCGGGATCGCCGAGCTGGCCGCCGCCCGGCCGGCTGCCCGGGGCGGCTGGGAGCTGGCCCTGGTCCGGCACGGTCGGCTGGCCGGGGCCGGGGTGTCCCCGCCCGGTGTCCACCCGCGACCGACCATCACGGCGATCCGGGCCACCGCCGAGACCGTGCTGCCCGGGCACGGTCCGGTGCCGGCCGCCACCGCCGAGGAGACCGAACGGATCCTGTCCTGGTTGGAGCGCCCGGAGACCCGGTTGGTCGAGACGACCGCCGGCTGGGCCTCGCCGGTGGCCGGCGCGGGGCGTTTCCGCGACCTGCTGGCCAAGGCCGAGAACGGCGGATCCCACAAACTCTCGACCGAACGCTCATGACCAAGTGACCGATCGGACTACGTCCGCTCCCTTAGTCTGTTAAAGAAGTGCAGACCTGCCCGATTTCGCGGGCCTGCTCCCGGTCGCCGGCCCCGGCGACCGAGGGCCGGGGTGAGGAGGTGTCCCAGGTGGACGTCGACGCCGGACACGGCGCCGCCCTGGGCGGCTCCCTTCCGACCCAGGGAGAGCTGCCGCTCACCCGCCGGTTGCGCTCGCTGCTCACCTGGCCCACCGCCGACGGCGACCCGGTCACCGCCCTGGTCCGCGCGCACCGCGGCATCCACCCCAGCGCCGACGCCTCGGTGCTGCGCCGGGCGTACACGATCGCCGACAACATGCACCGTGGTCAGTTCCGCAAGAGCGGCGAGCCCTACATCACCCACCCGTTCGCGGTGGCACAGATCTGCGCCGACCTCGGCATGGACACCACCACCCTGGTCGCGGCGCTGCTGCACGACACGGTGGAGGACACCCGCTACACCCTCCAGGCGCTCCAGGAGGACTTCGGCCGCGAGGTGGCCCACCTGGTCGACGGGGTGACCAAGTTCGACAAGGCGTTCTACGGCACGGCCGCCGAGGCGGAGACCGTCCGCAAGATGATCGTGGCGGCGGGCAAGGACGTACGGGTGCTCGTCATCAAGCTCGCCGACCGGCTGCACAACATGCGCACGCTCGGGGTTCGCTCCGCCGCCTCCCGCGAGCGGATCGCCCGCAAGACGCTTGAGGTGCTGGTCCCGCTCTGCGACCGGCTGGGCATCCAGACCCTCAAACGCGAGCTGGACGACGTGGTGCTGCTGCACCTGCGGCCCGAGGAGCACGCGCGGATCGCCCGGTTCGTGCACGACCGGCCGGGCTGGGACGCCTACCTGGCCGACGTGGTGGCCCGCACCCGGGTGGCGCTACGCCGCAGCCGGGTGGACGCCGAGGTCTCCCCCCGCCCCCGGCACCTCTACTCGATCTGGAAGGACACCGTCGCCGGCGACCACACCGCCCCCTTCGACCTGCCTCGCATCGCCATCGTGGTGGACGGCCCGCCGACCGACTGCTATGCCGCGCTCGGCGCCGTGCACGGGCTCTGGCGTCCGGTGCCGGGCCGCTTCAAGGACTTCATCGCCTCCCCGAAGAACAACCTCTACCGGTCGTTGCACACGAGCGTCTGCGGCCCGCAGGACCGTACGGTGGAGGTGCTGATCCGCACCACCGAGATGCACCGCTCCGCGGAGTACGGCGTGGCCGCGCACTACCGCTTCCCGGCGGCGGCGGACCGGGCCGCCGCCCGGGCGGACGAGTTGGCCTGGCTGCGCCGGGTGCTCGACTGGGAGCAGGGGACCGTCGACCCGACCCAGTTCATGGCGTCGCTGCGCTGCGACCTGGCCGAGGCGCAAATCCAGGTGGTCGCCGACGGCCGGCAGGTCGTGCTGCCGGCCGGCGCCACCCCGGTCGACCTCGCGTACGAGCTGGGCACCGAACGCGGCGACCATTGCCTCGCCGCCCGGATCAACGGCCGGTTGGCCCCGCTCTCCTCCGAGCTGGAGGAGGGCGACGTGGTGGAGATCTTCACCGAAAGCGACGCCGAGAGCGGCTTCGAGGCCGACGTGGCCCCGCGCGGGCCGCGCCGGGAGTGGCTGGGCTTCGTCAAGTCGCCGCACGCGCAGATGCAGATCAACAGGTGGTTCGCCGAGCACACCGAGCCGGGCATCTCGATCGCCGACAAGGTCCGCCTCGGCCGGGCCTCGATCGGCCTGGCGCTGCGTACGCACAACCGGGGCCTCGCCAGCGACCTGCCGCTGCTGCGGCTCTCCGAGGAGCTGGGTTATCCCGACCTGGAGACGCTGCTGGTGGCCGTCTTCGACCGCTCGGTCGAGCCCGACACGGTGGTCCGACAGCTGATCGACCTGGTCGACCATCGGCAGTGACACGAGGGGCATTCGCCCGCCCCGACCCGCCGGCCACTAGCCTGGACGGCATGATCCCCCGCGCGCGTGCCACCGGACGGGCCCTCGGCTACCGGGTTTTCTACCGGCTCCCGGTCCCGTTGCGGCGGCGGCTGGTCCGGCTGGCCGTCCCGAAGTACATCGTGGGCGCGGTCACGCTGGTCCGGGACACCGAGGCCGACGGCGCGGGTCGGATCCTGCTGCTGCGCCAGCCGCCCGGCTACAGCTGGACCCTGCCGGCCGGCCTGCTGCAACGCGGTGAGGCGCCGGTGGCCGGCGCCGCCCGGGAGTTGCACGAGGAGTCCGGCGTCCGGCTCTCCCCCGACCTGCTCCGGCCGGCCGTGCCGAACGCGGTGGTGCACGCCAAGGGCTGGGTCGACATGGTCTTCGAGGCGGAGGTGCCGGCGTCGCGCACCGAGCTGACGGTGGACGGGGCGGAGGTCCTCGAGGCCGCCTGGCACCCGTTGGACGACCTGCCCCGGCTCAGCCGCGCCACCGCCAACCTGCTCGCCCACTACGGCATCGGCCCGCGCGCCGGCGAGGTCCCGCCGACGCCGCCCGCCTCGTGACCACCCCGGCTGCGGACGACCGCGCCTCGAACGACCGCGCCTCCGACGGCCGCACGTCGGACGGCCGCGCGTCGGACGACCGCGCGTCGGACGGCCCGGCGCTGGACAGCCGGACGGCTGGTGGCCCCACAGCGGACGGCGGCGTGACCGAAGGCCCGGTGAGCAGCGGACCGTTGGCGGCCGTCGAGGTGTGCGCGGTGGTGCTGGCGGCCGGCGAGGGCACCCGGCTGCGCCCGCTGACCGAGCGGGTGCCGAAGGCGCTCTGCCCGGTCGCGAACGTGCCGCTGCTCGACCGGGCGCTGGCCCGACTGGCCGGGCTCGGGCTGACCGGCCCGGACCGGGTCGCGGTGAACGCCTGCCACCTGGGCGGTCAGGTGGTCGCCCGGGTCGGCGACCGGGCGCACCTGTCGGTCGAGCCCGGCGATCCGCTGGGCACCGCGGGCGGCGTGGGCCGGTTACGGGACTGGATCGCGGGGCGGGGCGTGCTTGTCGGCAACGCCGACGCGTACCTCGCCGATCCGGCGGCCCCGCCCGGTGCGGACGTGGCCGCGCTGCTCGACGGCTGGGACGGGCGGAGCGTACGCCTGCTCGGTCAGCCGGCGGACGACCCGGACGCCCCCGGCACCTTCGCCGGCCACCGCTTCGTCGGGTTCTCGCTGTTGCCCTGGCGGCTGGTCCGCGACCTGCCGCCGGAGTTCGGTGATCTGGTCCGGGCGGTGTGGCGGCCGGCGGAGGCGGCCGGCGCGCTGACCGTGGTCCCCTACCGGGGGACGTTCTACGACACCGGCACGCCGGCCGACTACCTGGCCGCGAACCTGCACGCCGCCGGGCCGGACGGGCTGGTCGACCCGGCTGCGACGGTGGACGGGCCGGTCACCCGCTCGGTGGTCGGCGCGGGCGCGCGGGTGCACGGCACGGTGGACCGGTCGGTGATCTGGCCGGGTGCGACGGTCGCCGCCGGGGAACGCCTCCACGGCGTGATCCGGGCCGGTGCCGACCTGACCGTCCCGGCCGCGCGGTGACCGCACCGCACTAGCATGGGCCTCGTCGCCGACGAACGGAGAAACGTCCCGTGATCACCGCGATCGTGCTGATCGACTGCGCCACCGACTCCATCCCCGAGGTGGCCGAGAACCTGGCCAACCTGCCCGGCGTCAGCGAGGTCTACTCGGTGGCCGGGCACGTCGACCTGATCGCCATGGTCCGGGTCCGCGAGTTCGAGCAGATTGCCCAGGTCATCGCCGGCAGCATCTCCAAGGTGCCCGGCGTGCTGAACACCGAGTCGCACATCGCGTTCCGCGCCTACTCGCAGCACGACCTGGAGGCGGCGTTCGCGATCGGGCTCGAAAACACCGACTGACGCGCGGGTGGCCGGCCCGCCCGGGTGCGGGCGGACCGGCCACCGTCGGCCGTCGCGGCTGGTCAGCTCTGCGCGGGCGCCGGGGTCTCCGTGGTGCCCGGAGCGGGCTCCTCGGTCCCGGTGCCGCCCGGAGCCGGCGACTCGGTGCCGCCCGTTCCCGGCGACTCGGTGCCGCCCGGGCTGGGCGTGCCGCTGCCGCTGGTCTGCGGCACCGGGACGCCCAGGGTCTGGGCCAGGGCCACCAGCGCGTCGTAGTGCGCCTGGAGGACCGGCAGCGCGTCCTGGGCGATCTGCACCACGGACTGCTCGGAGCCCTGTGAGATCTCGGTCTGGGTGGCCTGGATCGCCTGGACGTGGCCGGCGAGCTGGGCGGTCACCCACGCCTTGTCGAACTGGGCCCCGTTGAGGCCGTTCAGCTTGTCGAGGACCTTCTGCTGGTCGGCCGTCGGGTCCGCCGGCAACTGCACGTTGAGCTGCTGGGCGGTCGACTTCACGGTCTGGTCCAGCTGGGTGTGGTCCGTGACGAACATCTTGCCCAGGTCCTTGACCTGCTGGTTGTGGCCCTTCTGCTGGGCCAGGTTACCGGCGGTGATCTCGAACAGGTTGACCTGGTGCAACGCCTGCAGATACTGGGTGTCCTGCGTCGACGGCTGCGCCGCCGCCTGCGTCGCCGCGGCCGGCGCCAGTCCCACCACCACCAGCGCGGCCAGCAGGCCCAGGCGTTTGATTCCCCACATGCGTTCCTCCCCCATGAGACGTCGGACCGCACGGATACCCGGCTGACCGGGGTTATTCCTGCGATTCCACCCGTCTGGGTCGGGGGCGGTGAGTGTTAAGCGGGGGCCCCGCCACCTCCGAAAGCGTTAAGCGGGGCCCCCGCCTTAACGGCTGGGCGGAAATGAGCGTGGCGCCCACCGGATCCCCCGGCGGGCGCCACGTCCGTTTCCGCGTGCGTCAGCGTCGGCCCTCGCCGCTGCTGATCTGCTCCCGCTCTCCGCGGGGCTCCACCGGGGGGTGACCCGGCGAGACGGGCGCCTCGGCCGGCTTCTCGATCGGGTAGAAGAAGCCCCGGATCGCCGGCCCGAGGGCACCGAGCCGGTTCATCTTCTTCGGCACCACCCAGCCGGCGTAGTCGAGCGCCGGCGCGTGGCCGTCGTGCCCGTCGGCCGACGTGAGCGGCTGGTGGACCTCGACGAACCGGCCGTCGGGCAGCCGCTTGATGATGCCGGTCTCCACGCCGTGGGCCAGCACCTCCCGGTCGTGCTGCTGGAGACCCAGGCAGAGCCGGTAGGTGACGTAGTAGGCAAGCGGCGGGATCACCAGCAGGCCCACCCGCCCGGCCCACGTCATCGCGTTCAAACTGATGTGGAACTTGTCGGCGATCACGTCGTTGGCGCCGGAGAGCGTCAACACCACGTAGAAGGCGACCGCCATGGCGCCGACCGCGGTCCGTGCCGGCACGTCCCGGGGCCGCTGGAGCAGGTTGTGGTGCCGGTAGTCCTTGAGGCGGCGTGCCTCCAGGAACGGGTACATCGTCGACAGGCCCACCAGGATGCCCGGGAGCACGACCGTCGGCCAGAACAACGGCGGGATGACGTACCCGTCGCCGATCGGAATGCTGATCTCCCAACCCGGCATGAGTCGGGTCGAGCCGTCGAGGAACATGACGTACCAGTCGGGCTGGCTGGCCGCCGAGACCACCCACGCCTCGTACGGGCCGAAGTACCAGATCGGGTTGATCTGGAAGAGACCGCCCATCAGCGCGACCACGCCGAAGACGACCATGAAGAAGCCGCCCTGCTTGAGCGCGTAGCGCGGGAACATCCGCTCGCCGACCACGTTGTCGTTGGTCCGGCCGGGGCCGGGCCACTGGGTGTGCTTCTGCTTGAACACCAGGCCCAGGTGCACGCTGATCAGCGCCACCAGCAGACCCGGGATGAGCAGCACGTGGGCGATGAAGAAGCGGCTGATGATGATCGTGCCGGGGAACTCCCCGCCGAAGATCGACGAGCTGACCCAGGAGCCGATCACCGGGATCGACAGGATGATGCCGGAGGCGATCCGCAGACCGGTGCCGGACAGGCCGTCGTCCGGCAGCGAGTAGCCGGTGAAGCCGGCCAGGAAGCCCACCCAGAACAGCAGCGAGCCGATGATCCAGTTGGCCTCACGCGGCTTGCGGAAGGCGCCGGTGAAGAAGATCCGGAGCATGTGCACCACGATCGCGGCCATGAACAGCAGCGCCGACCAGTGGTGCATCTGCCGCATGATCAGGCCACCCCGGACATCGAACGAGATGTCCAGGCTGGAGGCGTACGCGGCGGACATCGGGGTGCCCCGCAACGGCGCGTAGCTGCCGTCGTAGGTCACCTCGGTCATCGCCGGCTCGTAGAAGAAGGTCAGGAACACACCGGTCAGCAGCAGGATCACGAACGAGAAGAGCGCGATCTCGCCGAGCAGGAAGGACCAGTGGTCGGGGAAGACCTTGTTCAGCAGCCGGCGCAGCGGCGTGGCGACCTGGAACCGGTCGTCCACCGCCCCGGCGGTCTTGGCCGGCAGCGCGGCCGCATCGAACTTTCGGCGCTTCATGGCCGCTCCCAGAAGTCGGGACCGATGGTCTCGGTGTAGTCGGACCTCGCCACGAAGAAGCCCTCCTCGTCCACCTCGATCGGCAGCTGCGGCAGCGGCCGGTTCGCCGGGCCGAAGATCGGCTTGGCGTTGTCGGTGATGAGGAACTGGGACTGGTGGCAGGGGCAGAGCAGGCGGTTGGTCTGCTGCTCGTAGAGGCTCGCCGGGCATCCGGCGTGGGTGCAGATCTTGGAGTATGCGACGAAGTTGCCCCACATGAAGTCGCCGCGACCCTTGCGCTCGTTGGCGGCGCGCGACTTCTGCGCGTCGTCCTCGCGCAGGTGGATCAGCAGGGTCGGCGAGTCGGCGTGCTTGTTGCTGACCCCGCCCTCGATGCCCGGGAACACGGTGAGCTGGCCGCCGACGCTGACGTCCGCCGGGCGGATCGGCCGGCCGTCCTCGCGGATCAGCCGGATCTTCTCGCCGCCCTCGGCCGGCGCGAAGCCGGTGGTGAACATCTGGTTGTCCTTGTGCGGCTGCTCGATCAGACCGCCGATGAGCGGCGCCGCGGCGACCGCGCCGACCGGCGCGAGGCCGGCGAGCAGCGAGATGCCGAGCAGCGGACGACGCTTCACGCCGAGCTCGTCGGCCAGGTAGAGCATCGTCTCGCCGGTGATCTTGCGATCCTGCGGGTTGGCGGCCTGGTCGTGCCGGTCCTGGATCGAGACCTCCTTGGGCAGCAGCTTCTTGCCCCAGGTGAGGATGCCGAAGCCGATGCCGAGGAGAGCCAGGCCGAGGGTCAGGCCGAGCAGCGGGGTGTAGAGCTTGTCGCCGCCCCGGCCGGCCTCCCACTGCCACGGCCACCAGATGTAGATCACCAGGAAGGCGGTGGCGGCGACGCCGGTCAGCAGGAACATCAGGGCGACCGTACGGGTCAGCCGGCGCTCCGCCCGGCTGCCCGGGACCACCTGCTCCTCGTAGTGGACGATCTCGATGTCGTCCCGACGGGCGCCCTCCAGGACGACGTCGAACCGGGAGAGCCGGGGGTCGTTCACGTCGACCGGCTCCCGGCCCTGCGGGGCCTGGTGCTCGGTGTGGGTGCTCATGCCGTCACCTCGCTACGCGTGGCGCCGGTGGCCGGCACCAGGGCAATGATACAGATGTTCGGCCGGGTCACGACTTGCCCGCGATCCACAGGCTGGTGAAGACCAGCGCGACGATGCCGACCAGGAAGATCGCCAGGCCCTCGGTCGACGGGCCGTACCGGCCCAGGTTGAACCCGCCCTGGTCCTGGTCGCTCTTCAGCGTCTCCTGGATGTAGGCGATGATGTCCGCCTTCTCCTCCGGCGTGATCTGGTTGTCGCCGAACACCGGCATGTTCTGCGGGCCGCTCAGCATGGCGGCGTAGATCTGCCGGTCGCTTGCCGGCTTCAGGCTCGGCGCGTACTTGCCCGAGGAAAGGGCGCCGCCGCCGCCGCCGAACGCGTGGCACTGCGAGCAGTTGATCCGGAACAGCTCGCCGCCGGTGGACATGTTGGCGCCGTCACGCAGGTTGCCCGACGGCACCTGCGGGCCGCCGCCGAGCTCCTGGATGTACTGGCCGAGCTGGCGCACCTGCTCGTCGGTGAACTGCGGAGGCTTGCGCATGGCCTGGGCCTCCTGCCGGGCCATCGGCATGCGACCGCTGCCGACCTGGAACTCGACCGACGCCGACCCGACGCCGATCAGGCTCGGCCCCCTACCCTCGACGCCCTGGGCGTTGCGACCGTGACAGGTCACACAGCTCACGTCGAACAGCGCCTTGCCCTCGTTGGCGGCGGCGGTCAGGGGCGGGTTGTCCTGCGCCTGCACGCCCGGGGCGAAAACGGTGTAGGCGCCGCCGGCAAGCATCAGCGCGGCGGCCAGCCGGACCGCGGCGCCCAGCCGGCGGCGGCCCCTGCTGCGCGCTACGGGCCGCCCGCGCAGTCGCGCGAGCAGACCGCGTCGGCGGTCGTTGTCAGAAGTCATGACCTGTGTCCTTAACCGGTTGGACCTTGTCTCAGGGGACGGAGCAGCGGCGCGGTTCGTGACGCGCCAAGATCACTGAAGCCAGTAGATCATGGCGTACAGCCCGATCCACACGACGTCGACGAAGTGCCAGTAGTAGGACACGACGATCGCCGAGGTGGCCTGGGCCGGGGTGAACCGGCCCATGGTGGTCCGGACCATGAAGATGATGAAGGCGATCAGACCGCCGGTCACGTGCAGACCGTGGAAGCCCGTGGTCAGGTAGAACATCGAGCCGTAACCGTCTTCGTTGATCTTGACGCCCTCGTGCACCAGGGTCCGGTACTCGTTCGCCTGGCCGAGCACGAAGATCAGACCCATCACGAAGGTGATCGTGAACCACCGGCGCAGGGCGTGGACGTCGCCCTTCTCGGCCGCGAAGACACCGAGCTGGCAGGTCACCGAGGAAAGCACGAGGATCACCGTGAAGGTGGTCGCGTACGGGATGTTCAGAACCTCGGTGTGCTTCTCCCACTGCTCCGGCGCCGCCGCGCGGATCGAGAAGTACATCGCGAACAGCGCCGCGAAGAACATGAGTTCGCTGGAGAGCCAGACGATCGTCCCGACGCTGACCATGTTGGGCCGCGTCAGAGAATGGATCCGGCTCTTGTCAATGGCTGGGGCCGCAGTCACGCGGTCATTATTGCCCTTGACCGGGACCGACGATCAGCGGGGTGGCAAACCCGCACCCACGGTGGCCCGATCGTGGTCGTCCGCTTCGCCTGACCTACGCTGAAAAGCGTGCTGCACGTCGATCAGATCCTGGCCGCCACCTCGGCGACCCTGGCCGCCGGAGGCGAGGCCGCCCCGCCGCCGTTCACCGTGGCCCGGGTGCTCACCGAGACGCGGCTGGAGAGCTGGCTCACCCTCGGCCTGGTGCTCGCCGCCGGGCTCTACCTCTACGGGGTGCACCGGCTGCGGCTGCGCGGCGACCGCTGGCCGGTGCTCCGCACGGTGGCGTTCCTCGGCCCTGGGCTGGGCGGCATCGCCCTGGTCACGGTCAGCGGGCTCGGCGCGTACGACACCGCACTGCTCTCCGTGCACATGGTGCAGCACATGGTGCTGGCCATGGTCGCGCCGATCTTCCTGGCCCTCGGCGCCCCGGTGACGCTGGCGCTGCGCACGCTGCCGGTGCGACCCCGCAAGCGGCTGCTCGCGGTCGTGCACAGCCGGGTGGCCCGGATCTACACCTTCCCGCTCGTGGCGTTCGCCATCTTCGTGGCGAACCCGTTCGTGCTCTACTTCACCAACCTCTACGAGTTCACCCTGCGGCACGAGTGGGCGCACGAGCTGGTGCACGCCCACTTCATCCTGACCGGCTGCGTCTTCTTCTGGCCGCTGCTCGGCCTGGACCCGCTACCCGGCCGCTGGCCCTACCCGGCCCGCGCGCTGCTCATGCTGCTGTCCGTGCCGTTCCACACCGTGCTCGGGCTCACCATCATGCAGAGCGCCACGCTGCTCGGCGGCGACTGGTACCCGTCGCTGAACCTGGCCTGGTCCGACCCCCGCAACGACCAGGTGGTCGCCGGTGGCATCCTCTGGGCCGGCGGCGAGTTCGTCAGCGTCACCATGCTCGCCGTGCTCGTGGTGCAGTGGATCAAACAGTCCGAGCGCGAGGCCCGCCGGCTCGACCGCGAGCTCGACCGCCAGGAGGCCCGCGAACGCGCTGCCGAGGCGAGCGCCGGGGCCGGGCCCACGGGCTGACTGTGACGACCGCTACGATCAGCGGGCAGCTACGAGGTGGGAGCCACGTCACGATGAGCGATCGTCTTTGCACCGTCCTGCTCTACAGCGACGACCCGAAGGTCCGGGACCGGATGCGGCTCGCCGTCGGCACCCGCCCGGCACCCGGCATCGAGATCGAGTTCGTCGAGGCCGCCGACTACGCCGGCTGCGTCCGGCTGGTCGACGACTACGAGATCGACCTGCTCCTGCTCGACGGTGAGGCGAGCCCCGGCGGCGGCATCGGCATCGCCCGGCAGATCAAGGACGACCGGGACGACGCGCCGCCGACCTGCGTCGTGCTGGCCCGCGCCGCCGACCGGTGGCTGGCCGCGTACGCCGAGGTCGACGCCACGCTGACCCACCCGCTGGACCCGGTGACCGCCGGCAGCACCGTGGCCGAGCTGCTGGGCCGCACCCACGCCGCGGCCTGATCCACCCCCGCGGCACCAATCCACTCGACGCCACGGCGACGCGGCCGTGGCGCGCCCCACTGCTTCACTCACGCCGCTCGGGAGGCCCGCCATGGGCGAACGGACCTGGCCGCTTCTGCTCAACGCGCTGCTGCGCGGCGAGGAGCTCTCCACCGCCGACACCGCCTGGGCGATGGGCGAGATCATGGCCGGCTCGGCCACCCCGGCCCAGATCGCCGGCTTCGTCGTGGCGTTGCGCACCAAAGGCGAGACACCGTCCGAGTTGGGCGGCCTGGTCGAGACGATGCTGACCCGCGCGGTGCCGGTGCGCCTGCCCGAGGACGTCCGCGCCACCGCGCTCGACGTGGTGGGCACCGGCGGGGACCTCGCCCACACGGTCAACATCTCCACCATGGCGGCGCTCGTGGCCGCCGGCGCCGGGGTACGCGTGGTCAAGCACGGCAACCGGGCCGCCTCCTCCTCCTGCGGCACCGCGGACGTGCTGGAGCAGCTCGGGGTGCCCCTCGACCTGACGCCGGAGCAGGTGGCCCGCTGCGTCACCGAGGCCGGCATCGGTTTCTGCTTCGCCGCCCGGTTCCACCCGGGCATGCGGCACACCGGCCCGGTACGGCGGGAGATCGGCATCCCCACGGCGTTCAACTTTCTCGGTCCGCTGACCAACCCGGCACGGCCCCGCGCGGCTGCGGTCGGCTGCTTCGACCGGCGGATGGCACCTGTGATGGCGGCCGTCTTCGCGGCCCGCGGCGACTCGGCGGTCGTGCTGCGCGGCGAGGACGGGCTGGACGAGTTCAGCACCGGCGCCCCGACCCGCGTCTGGGTCGCCCAGCAGGGCGCCGTCCGGGAGGTGCTGCTGGACGCGACGGAGCTCGGGGTGCCCCGGGCCACCCTGGCGGACCTGCGGGGCGGAGACGCGGTCCACAACGCCGACGTGGTCCGGCGGCTGCTGGCCGGCGAGACCGGCCCGGTGCGGGACGCCGTGCTGGTGAACGCCGCGGCGGCACTGGCGACCCAGGGTCCACTCGACGGTGACCTGCACGAGGCGCTGCGCGCCAACCTCGGCCGGGCCGCCGAGTCGGTCGACTCGGGTGCCGCCGCAGCCGTGCTGGACCGCTGGCTGGACGTCGCGCGCGCCGCCTGAACGGGTCCCTGTCATACCCGCGTGCCAAACTACAGGGGAGTAATTTTCCGCTTTCGGTCGATGGTTCTGTTGGGGCGATGGCTCCCCGCCTCGGCCGGCCGGAGCGAGAGGAGACGCCCGTGTCGGACCGCGAACTCTACTGCGACAGCTGTGAGGGCGTCGTGCTGTTCGAGACGCCGTTCTGCGGCGACGGGCACGGCGCCGACTGCCCCGAGCTGGTGTGCACGGGCTGCGGGGCGGCCATGCTGGTCGCCATGATCGCGTTCCGCCCGGCCCGCCGGCGCGCGCCACGCCCCTCTCACCGCCACGCCGCCTGACCCACCCCGCCACCCCGCCGCACCCGCCGGTCGACGCCGCAGCCTGGCCCTCCCCCACCGCCACGCCGCCGGACCGGCGACCGACCGCCGGGCAGGGCGAGCGACCGCAATCCGGGCAGGTCCGTCCGGAGGCGGGCGCTCCCTCTCCCCGAGCGGACGGCCGACAAGCGCAGACAGCGGGCTGATGCCGCCGAGCAGAGCGCGGTCTCCACCGGCGCAGCACAGGCTCCGCCCGCGCTCACTCCCCACCCGGGACCACTCTCCAAGATGCACGTCCCGCCTACCGAGAACCCGCGTAGATCTTGGTACGAAACGGCCCCTGGAGGGGCCGTTTCGTACCAAGATCTCTGATCGACGCCGACCCCTCGCGTCGAATCCGATCCGTCCACCCGGTGCATCGCCCCACCGTTGTCGACCCCGCGCCACCCCTGGTGGCTCCAGGCCGACGGCCAAGAGGTCGCGCCGCTACCGACGACCGACCTCGCAGTCGGCAACCCGTGACCAGGCGACGGGCGCCGAGCAGAGGACGGTAGGCCGCGGATCGATGACCAGGCCCGTCGATCATGAGGTTGGCGGCATCGGTTGTCCGGATTGTCGCCGCCAACCTCATGATCAACGGGGGCAGGCGCGCCCGGGGAAGGATAGGGGCTGGGGGGAGGCAGCCGCGTGGGCGGGGGGGGGGTGGGGCAAGAGGGGGGAGGGGAAGCGGCAGGCCCGCGGCCCCGGTGGGGGACGCGGGCCTGCGACGGTCGGAGAGGGGTCAGTGCTCGGCGGTGCGGCGGGTGCCGGAGTAGTACTCGAAGAGGAGCCCGCACGCGGCGAAGACCACCGCTACCAGGCCCAGCCCCAGCAGCCAGAACTGCCAGAACACGAGCCCCAGGCCGGCGATCGCGGCGGCCAGGGCCAGGCCGAACGGCCAGTAGCTGCCCGGGCTGAAGAAGCCGATCTCACCGGCGCCGTCGGCGATCTCGCCGTCCGGCCGGTCTTCCGGACGCAGGTCGATCCGGCGGGAGACGAACCAGAAGAAGCCGCCGCACATCGCGCACAGCAGGAAGGACAGCAGCAGGGCGACGGTGCCGACCCACTCGACGTTGCCGCCCTCGCCGTGCGTCCACGCGCCGTAGAGGATGGTGGCGCCGAGGAGGAACCCGGCGATGGTCAGAAAGATCTTCCACTCGGTCTTCATGCCGGACCCCTCAGCTTCCCGCGCCGGCCGTCGCGTCGGACGGGTTGAAGTTGGCGGTGTTGCGCCGCGTGTCGAAGGGCTTCGTGGTGGTGGCGTACTCGTCCACGCCGATCGCCTTGAGCGCGTCCTGGGTCGAGCTGCCGCCCTTCTTGGCGGCCAGGAACTGCTCGTACTTGTCCGGCGAGACGACCCGCAGCTCGAAGTTCATGAACGCGTGGTAGCTGCCGCACAGCTCGGCGCAGCGGCCGACGAACGCGCCCTCCTGGTCGATGCTGGAGACCTCGAAGGAGTTCCGGATGTTGCCCGGCATCACGTCGCGCTTGAACAGCAGCTCCGGCACCCAGAACGAGTGGATGACGTCGCGGCTCTGCTCCTCGAACCGGATCGACCGGCCGCTCGGCAGCACCAGCACCGGGATGACCTCGCTGGTGCCCAGCACCGAGGCGACGGTGTTGGCGTCGCGGCCCTGTCCGTCGCGGTAGTTGAACTGCCAGTTCCACTTGAAGGCGACGACCTCGACGGTGACGTCGGGGTTCTTCGACTCGTTCACCACATCGGTCTGCACGACCGCCGTGTAGTAGAAGAGCACGGAGACCACGAGGATCGGCGCGATGGTGTAGAGGAACTCCATCGGCAGGTTGTAACGGGTCTGCACCGGCAGCTCGTTGCCGCGCTTGCGGTAGCGGATCACGCACCAGAAGATCAGGCCCCAGACGAACACGCCGACCGCGAGCGCCGCGATGCAGGAGGCGATCCACAGGTCGTACATCCGGTTCGACTCGGGCGTGATGCCACCCTGCGGCCAGCCGAAGCCGCCGAAGGTCTTGCCGACGTCACAGCCGGTGAGCGCGACAAGCAGCGCCGCTCCGCCGAGACCGAGCCCGGCGATCCGCCCAGCACCACGCCGACGCCCACCGGCCCCCGGGGAAGCGCTGTGCCGTACGGCCGACGGCCGTACCTCCGAACTCCTTGCGACCACCTGGTCCTGCCTCCCTAGCGCGCCGCGGCGGTTGTTTCCCTGACACCGACGGCAAAGGCGTCACCGACGGTCGCAGATTACTCGACCATGACCGGCCTGACCGTGTTGGGGTCACTGTCCGCCCCCATCGGGGGATCTTGGGCGTACCCGGGCGATAGCGTGGAGCGTCATGAGTGACTCGCCGGTCTACCTGGACGCCGCCACCGCCGCACCGCTCCACCCGGTCGCGCGGCAGGCGATGCTGGCCGCCCTGGACGACGGCTGGGCGGACCCGGCCCGGCTCTACGCGCCGGCCCGCCGGGCCCGCCAGCTCCTCGACGCCGCCCGGGAGGCCGCCGCGCAGACCCTCGGCGTCCGCGCCGACGAGCTGTCCTTCACCCCCAGCGGTACGGCCGCCGCGCACGCCGCCGTGCTGGGTGGCCTGGCCGGGCGACGCCGGGCCGGTACGACGCTCGCGCACTCGGCGATCGAACACTCGGCGGTGCTGCACGCCGCGGCGCGGCACGTCGCCGGCGGCGGCGCGGCGGTCTCCGTACCGGTGGACCGGTCCGGCCGGCTGGACCTGGACGCCTGGGCGGCGGCGGTGGCCGCGCCCGGGGTGGCCCTCGCGGCGCTGATCGGGGCCAGCCACGAGGTGGGCACGGTGCAGCCGGTGCCGGCCGCGGCGGAACTCTGCGCCGAGGCGGGGGTGCCGCTGTACGTGGACGCGGCGCAGCTCGTCGGCCGGGCGCCGCTGCCGTCGGGCTGGTCGGTGCTCACCGGCAGCGCGCACAAGTGGGGTGGGCCGCCCGGCGTCGGCCTGCTCGTGGTGCGCAAGGGCACCCGGTGGGAGTCGCCGTACCCGGCCGACGAGCGGGAGTCGGGGCGTACCCCGGGGGTGGTGAACCTGCCGGCGGTGGTGGCCGCGGCGGCGAGCCTGCGCGCGGCGGCGGCCGACGCCGCCACCGAGGCGGCCCGGTTGACGCCGTTGGTGGACCGGATCCGGGCCCGGGTGGCGGCGGAGGTGCCGGACGTGGAGGTGGTCGGCGACCCGGTGGACCGGCTCCCGCACCTGGTGACGTTCTCCTGCCTGTACGTGGACGGTGAGGCGCTGCTGCACGCGCTGGACCGGCGCGGCTTCGCGGTCTCCTCCGGCTCGTCCTGCACCTCGTCGACGCTGCGCCCGTCGCACGTGCTGGAGGCGATGGGGGTGCTGTCGCACGGCAACGTGCGGGTGTCGCTGCACCGGGAGACCACCGAGGCGGACGTGGAGCGGTTCCTGGCCGAGCTGCCCGGGATCGTCGCGGACCTGCGGGCCGAGGCGGGGGTGACGAACCTGTGAGCGCGGTGAGCGAGCCGGACGAGGTGCTCGACTGCCGTGGCCAGCGCTGCCCGCTGCCCGTGATCAACCTCGCCCGGCGGCTGCCCGGCCTGCCAACCGGGTCGGTGGTCCGGGTGCTGGCCGACGACCCGGCCGCGGCGGTGGACATCCCGGCCTTCTGCCGGATGCGCGGCCACGAGTTCCTCGCCGCCCACCCGAACGCCGGCCCCGCCTACGACGTGCGGGTGCAAGGCGGGGCCCCCGCTTAACGCCTGCGGTAGAGGAAGGGGCCCCGGTTAACACGGCGGCGGTCAGGTGAGGTACGCGAGGATGCCGGGGAGGGGGTCGGTCGCCACGGCGGTGTCGACCACCAGACGTGGGCCGATCAGCGGCTCGTATTCGGCCCGGCGCACAAGCGTCTGCTCCCAGGTCACGGTCCCGTGCTCGGCGGGCGGGCGGGCCTCGATCCGGCGCCGGTGCTCCGCCTCGTCCCCGCAGTGCACCTCGATCAACCGCAGCGGCACGCCGGCCCGCTCGGCCAGGTCGTGCCAGAGGCCACGGGCACCGGCCACCGGGTTCACCGCATCGATCACCACACTCAACCCCAGGCCGAGCTGCACCTCGGCGAGCCCGGCGACCGCGTCGTACGCGGCCATCCCGAGCCCGTCACCGACCGGGCCGTGCCGGGCCAGGGCCCGCTCGACCGGGTCGACCGGCAGGACCGGGGCGCGCAGCGCGACGCCGACCTGGGCGGCCAGCGTGCTCTTGCCCACACCGGGCAGCCCGGCGAAGACGACGAGCACCGGCCCGACCGCCTCGCTCACCGCAGGTGCGGCCGGACGTCCTCGGCGGCCGCGTCCCCGTACGACTCGGCGAGCCGCTTCACGAACAGGTCCCGGCGGACCTCGTACTCCTGACCGCCGAAGTTCTCCAGCACCAGGGTGGCGAGCAGGCAACCGACCTGGGCCGCGCGCTCCAGCCCGACCCCCCAGCCGAGCGCGGCGAAGAAACCGGCGCGGAAGCCGTCGCCCACGCCGGTCGGGTCGACCGCCTGGATCTCCCGCGCGATCGGCACCCGGACGACGCCGATCTCCCGGCCGGCGATCTCCACGCCCTGCTTGCCGAGCGTGGTGACCCGCACCTTCACCCGGTCCAGCAGTTGCTCGTCGGTCAGGCCGGCCTTGCTCAGCAGCAGCGACTTCTCGTACTCGTTGGTCATCAGGTATTCCGCGCCGTCGACCAGACCGAGCACGTCCGCGCCGTCCATCCGGGCGAGCTGCTGCGACGGGTCGGCGACGAACGGGTAACCCCGGTCCCGGCACTCGCCGGAGTGCCGGATCATGGCCGCCGGGTCGTTGGCGCTCACCAGCACCAGGTCGAGACCGCCGAGGCGCTGCGCCACCGGGCGCAGCTCGATGTTGCGGGCCTCGCTCATCGCCCCGGCGTAGAAGGAGGCGATCTGGCACATGTCGGTGTCGGTGGTGCAGACGAAGCGGGCCGTGTGCGCCACGTCGCTGACGTGCACCGAGTCGCAGTCGACGCCGTGCCGCTCCAGCCAGGAGCGGTAGTCGGCGAAGTCCGCGCCGACGGCGCCGAGCAGCACCGGCCGCAGCCCGAGCTGGGCCATGCCGAACGCGATGTTGGCGGCCGTGCCACCGCGCCGCAGCACCAACTCGTCGACGAGGAAGGACAGCGAGACCTTGTCGAGCTGGTCGGCGATGAGCTGGTCGGCGAAGCGGCCGGGGAAGCTCATGAGGTGGTCGGTCGCGATCGAGCCGGTTACGGCGATCTTCATGTCAACCCTCGTGGTCGGGAGCACGGCGCGGTCAGCCTACCGGGCGCTCCGAATGTCCGAACGGCGGTCGGTCGCCGGGTGCACAACCGGACGACACCGTCCGGACACCGGCCGGCCATGACAAAACGGCGGGGCCGTCCCCGGGAGGACGGCCCCGCCGTCAGGTCAGGCGTCGGCGGTGTCGACTCAGCTGAACGAGTCGCCGCAGGCGCAGGAGTTGCCGGCGTTCGGGTTGTCGATGGTGAAGCCCTGGGCGTCGATCCGGTCGGCGAAGTCGATGGTGGCGCCGGTCAGGTAGGGGGCGCTCATCCGGTCGACGACGACCTCGACACCGCCGAAGTCGGTGACGACGTCACCGTCGAGCGACCGCTCGTCGAAGAAGAGCTGGTACCGCAGGCCGGAGCAGCCACCCGGCTGCACGGCGACCCGGAGCCGCAGGTCGTCGCGGCCCTCCTGCTCGATCAGGGCCTTGACCTTCTGCGCCGCGACGTCGGTCAGGACGACGGTGCTGGGGGCCGGCGTGGCCTCGGTCGACTCGGTCTGCGCTGGCGTGGTCACGTGGAAGTCTCCCTGCGCGGTATGAGGTCCGGACGTACTGGCCAACGCCGCACGTCCGCCAGTATTCCCGGTGGTCCGTCTCCGATCGTACGCCGCGGCCGGCGCGCCCACCCGGTGGCGTGACCAGCGGAACCGGTCAGCGGCTCCACTGGCCGGCCAGGCGGGCGCCGAGCGCCCGCAGCCCCTCGGCGGGCCGTTCCATCGCCGCCGCCACTCCCCCGCGTTCCTCGCCGCCGAAGTGCTCGACCAGGCTGTACGCCTCGGTGACGCCGGCCGCGGCGGCCTCCCGCCGGCCGGTGCTCACCCGTCCCGCCAGCACCACACAGGGCACGCCGCGGTCGCGGGCGGACCCGGCCACCCCGGCGACCACCTTGCAGCGCAGCGACTGGTGATCGAAGGAACCCTCCCCGGTGACCACCAGGTCGGCGGCGTCAAGCGCGGCGTCCAGGCCGACCGCCCGGGTGACCAGCCCGATGCCCGATTCACACCGGCCGCCGAGCGCCAGCACCGCCGCGCCGAGACCGCCGGCCGCGCCACCGCCGGGCAGCGCGCCGAGCCCCGGCGGGCAGTCGGGCAGCTCGGCGAGAACGTCCGCCCACCGTTCCAGCGCGGCGTCCAGCAGCAGCACGTCCGCCCGGTCGGCGCCCTTCTGCGGCCCGAAGACGTTGCTGGCGCCGTGCAGGCCGAGCAGCGGGTTGTCCACGTCGGTGGCGGCGACGAGCGCCGCGCCACGCAACCGGGGTACGCCGTCGAGCGCGGCCACCCCGGCCAGCGCCGCCCCGCCGTACGGCAGCGCCCGGCCGGCGGCGTCGAGGCCGGTGACGCCGAGCGGGACGAGCATCCCGGCGCCGCCGTCGTTGGTGGCGGAGCCGCCCAGCCCGATCACCACGGTCCGCGCGCCCACCTCGACCGCGGCGGTGACCAGCAGCCCCAGCCCGTACGAGGTGGTCGCCTTCGGGTCGCGTTCCGTTGCGGACAGCAGGTGCAGGCCGCACGCCTGCGCGCTCTCCACGTACCCCACCCCGTCGTCGGTGAGGAGGATCTCACCGGCGGCGGGCCGGCCGAGCGGGTCGACCGTGGGCACCGGGATCCGCCGCCCGCCGAGCGCCCCGGCGAGCACCGCGACGAAGCCGGGGCCGCCGTCGGCGAGTGGCTTCACCAGCAGTTCGTCACCGGGTGCGACGCTTCGCCAGCCCTCGGCCACCGAGGCGGCCACCTCGGGGGCCGACAGCGTGCCGGCGAACTTGTCCGGGCAGAGCAGCACGCGCATGCCGAGCAGTGTGGCAGGCCACATCGCGGGCGGCTGCGCGGCGGCCGGGCTGTGGGACCATGGGGGCGTGACGTCGACCTGGGTTGAGCCCTCCAACACCGCCACTGCGCTGCTGCTCCTCGGCCGCGGCAGCGACCCCGCCACCGAGCGTGGCGTGGAGTGTCCGGGTGACCTCCCCGCGCCGAGCGACCCCGACCTGGTGGCCCGCGCGGCGGCGGCGAAGGCCGCGCTCGGCACGAAGGTGTTCGTGCTGGGCCACCACTACCAGCGCGACGAGGTGATCCAGTTCGCCGACGTGACGGGCGACTCGTTCAAGCTGGCCCGGGAGGCGGCGGCCCGCCCGGACGCGGAATACATCGTCTTCTGCGGCGTGCACTTCATGGCAGAGAGCGCGGACATCCTCACCTCGGACGCGCAGAAGGTGATCCTGCCCGACCTGGCCGCCGGCTGCTCGATGGCCGACATGGCGGTCCTGTCGCAGGTCGAGACCGCCTGGGACACGTTGACCGACCTGGGCGTCGCGGCGGACACCGTCCCGGTGACGTACATGAACTCCTCCGCCGACATCAAGGGCTTCGTCGGCCGGCACGGCGGGGTGGTCTGCACCTCGTCCAACGCCAAGCGGGCCCTGGACTGGGCGTTCGAGCAGGGCCGCAAGGTGCTGTTCCTGCCCGACCAGCACCTGGGCCGCAACACGGCGGTGCTGGAGATGGGCTTCTCGCTCGACGACTGTGTGCTCTACGACCCGCACAAGCCGGGCGGCGGGCTCACCCCGGAGCAGGTGCGCGACGCGAAGATGATCCTGTGGCGGGGGCACTGCTCGGTGCACGGCCGCTTCACCCTCGACAGCGTCAACGACGTGCGGGCGCGGGTGCCCGGCGTCAACGTCCTGGTGCACCCGGAGTGCCGGCACGAGGTCGTCACCGCCGCCGATCTGGTGGGGTCGACCGAGTTCATCATCAAGACCATCGAGGCGGCCCCGGCCGGCTCGGCGTGGGCCGTGGGCACCGAGCTGAACCTGGTCCGCCGGCTGGCGCTGGCCCACCCGGACAAGCAGGTCATGTTTCTCGACCGGGCGGTCTGCTACTGCTCGACCATGAACCGGATCGACCTGCCGCACCTGGTCTGGGCGCTTGAGGAACTGGTCGCCGGCCGGGTGGCCAACCAGATCACGGTCGATCCCGACACCGCCGGACACGCCCGGGCGGCGCTGGACCAGATGCTCGCCCTGCCGGGCGCTTGATCACCGTCGGTAACCTGACTGGCACGTATGTGCACCGGAAGCACCGGTTCGTGCCCCCGCTGGTGATGTGACCGATTCCATTTTCGTCACGGAGGGCTATGCTGCCGGGGCGACGACACACGCGGGCCAGTTTTCCGACGGCCGCGATCCGGGTAGCGAGAAACATTGCAGACCCTCACCTACACGGCAGTACCCAACGCGCTGGAGGTTGCGTTGACCGACGACGTCCTGGTCGTACACGGAGGCACTCCGCTCGAAGGGCGGATCCGCGTGCGCGGCGCGAAGAACCTCGTGTCCAAGGCGATGGTCGCCGCCCTGCTCGGCGACACACCCAGCCGGCTGTTCGACGTGCCGCGGATCCGCGACGTCGAGGTGGTCCGCGGGCTGCTCGGCCTGCACGGGGTGAAGGTGACCGACGGCACGGAGGACGGCGAGCTGGTCTTCGACCCGTCGAACGTCGAGAGCGCCAGCACCGATCAGATCAACGTGCACGCCGGGTCCAGCCGGATCCCGATCCTGTTCTGCGGCCCGCTGCTGCACCGCCTCGGCCACGCCTTCATCCCCGACCTGGGCGGCTGCCACATCGGCCCCCGCCCGATCGACTTCCACCTCCAGGCGCTGCGCGAGTTCGGCGCGACTGTCGACAAGACCCCCGAGGGCCTGCACCTGTCCGCGCCGAACGGGCTGCACGGCACCAAGTTCGCGCTGCCGTACCCGAGCGTGGGCGCCACCGAGCAGGTGCTGCTCACCGCCGTGATGGCCGAGGGCGTCACCGAGCTGCGCAACGCGGCCGTCGAGCCGGAGATCATCGACCTGATCTGCATCCTGCAGAAGATGGGCGCGATCATCAAGGTCCACACCGACCGGGTGATCGAGATCCAGGGCGTCAAGCAGCTGCACGGCTACACCCACCGGCCGATCCCGGACCGGATCGAGGCGGCGAGCTGGGCGGCGGCGGCGCTGGCGACCCGCGGCCACGTCGAGGTGCTCGGCGCGCAGCAGGCCGACATGATGACCTTCCTGAACATCTTCCGGTCGGTCGGCGGCGAGTACGAGGTCACCGACGCCCGGCCGCCGAAGCTCGGCGATCCGGGCCAGGAGGGCGGCATCCGGTTCTGGCACCCGGGCGGTGAGCTGAACGCGGTGGCCCTGGAGACCGACGTGCACCCCGGTTTCATGACCGACTGGCAGCAGCCGCTCGTGGTCGCGCTCACCCAGGCCCGGGGCCTGTCGATCGTCCACGAGACGGTCTACGAGCAGCGGCTCGGCTACACCGAGGCGTTGAACACGATGGGCGCCAACATCCAGGTCTACCGGGACTGCCTCGGCGGCACCCCGTGCCGCTTCGGCCGGCGCAACTTCAAGCACTCCGCGGTGATCGCCGGCCCGAGCAAGCTGCACGCGGCCGACCTGATCATCCCGGACCTGCGGGCCGGGTTCAGCCACCTCATCGCGGCCCTGGCCGCCGAGGGCACCTCCCGGGTGTACGGCGTGGACCTGATCAACCGGGGCTACGAGGACTTCGAGGCGAAACTGGCCGACCTCGGCGCGCACGTCGAGCGCCCCTGACCGTGTCTTCCCGGGCCCGGCGCACCGCGATGTGCGCCGGGCCCGACCGTTTGGCTACCCTTGCCGGCGTGCCGTCGCTGTTTCGTCGCAAGCCCGCCGACCTCGTCGAGGAGTCCGTCACCCCGGTGACGACCGACGAGGAGTCCGCCGCCGCCCGTCCTCGGGGCTACACGCCGAGCAAGAAGGAGCTCGGGGTGACCACCCCGAAGCGCCCGGCCGCCGGCCGCCGGCCGACCGCCCCGGCCCGCCCGCTGACCAAGGAGGAGGCCCGGGAGCAGCGCCGCACGGCACGCGCCGAGTCCGCCGCCGAGTTCCGGCGCGAGGGCGGCCCGCGTGACCGGGGCCCGGAGCGCCTGCTGGCCCGCAACGTGGTCGACTCCCGGCGTACGGTCGGCACCTGGTTCTTCGGCGGCGCGCTGATCGTGCTGGTCGGGTCCAACCAGGCCATGCCGCCGATCGTGCGGCTGCTGTCCAACCTGCTGTGGGGCGCGCTGGCCCTCGGCGTGCTGATCGACTCGGTGCTGATCACCCGGAAGATCAAGAAGCTGGTCCGCGAGCGCTTCCCCAGAAGCACCGAGAAGCTGGGCTCGCTCTACTTCTACGCGATCATGCGGTCGATCACGTTCCGCAAGATGCGCGCTCCCGCCCCCCGGGTCGCCATCGGCGACCAGGTCTGAGCGGAGTGTTAAGAAGGGCCCCCTCCTATACGCCAGGCGTTAACAGGGGCCCCCTCCTTTCACTGCGGTAGAGGCGGGCGACGACCTCCTCGATGTCCGGCTCGACGATCGAGATGTCGCGCAACGTGGTCAGGCCGGCGAGCGCCGCCACCACCTCGGCGACGCTCGCCTGTTCCAGCGCGAAGACCAGCCGCCGCCCGTCCGCCTCCGTCCGCAGCAGCGGCGCGCCGGGCAGCACCGGCGGCTCGGGCAACGCGGACTCCAACTCGGCGACGACCATCCGGCGCGAGCCGTGCCGGTGGTGCAGCTCGGCGATCGAGCCGTCGTGCACCACCCGCCCGTGGTCGATCACCACCAGCCGCCGGCAGAGCCGTTCGATGTCGGCCAGGTCGTGCGTGGTGAGCACGAGGGTGGTGTCACCGACCCCGCCCAGGTCGGCCAGGAAACCGCGGACCGCCTGTTTGCTGACCACGTCCAGCCCGATCGTCGGCTCGTCCAGGAAGAGCACCTCCGGGCCGTGCAGCAGCGCGGCGGTCAACTCGCCGCGCATTCGCTGGCCGAGGGAGAGCTGCCGGACCGGGATGTCCAGGAACTCGTCCAGGTCGAGCAGGCTCCGGCAGCGGGTCAGCCGGGCGGCGTGCTCGCCGGCCGGCACCCGGTAGATGTGCCGCAGCAGGTCGAACGAGTCCCGCAGCGGCAGGTCCCACCAGAGCTGGGACCGCTGCCCGAAGACCACCCCGATGCGCAGCGCCAGCCGGGTCCGGTCAGCCACCGGCCGCAGCCCGCAGACCCGCGCCCGCCCGGCCGACGGCGTCAGCACGCCGGTGAGCATCTTCAGCGTGGTCGACTTCCCGGCGCCGTTCGGGCCGATGTAGCCGAGCATCTCGCCGCGCTCCACCCGCAGGTCGACGCCGTCGACGGCGGTCAAGCTCCGCTTCTCGCGGCGCAGCCGCCCGGCCCGGACCCGGACCGTGAACTCCTTGCGCAGCCCGTCCATCTCGATGACGCTCATGACCCCGTACTCCGGTAGTGACGGATCCCGACCCGCCAGGCCAGGGCGGCGACCGCCGCCGCGACCACCGCGACGCCCGGCGAAGCCCAGCCCACCCAGGGCGGCAGGCCGAGCGGGTCGGCGCGACCGAGCAGCGCCAGCGCCGGGTGGTAACTGACGAACGCGAACCCCATCCCGTACGCGAACAGCGCGCGGAACCAGCCGCCGTAGACGGTGATCGGGTACGAGGTGAAGTCACGCCCACCGTAGGTCACCGAGTTGGCCAGCTCGCCGGAGTCGACCCAGTAGAACGACACCGTGGCGGTGGTGACGAAGACCGAGGCGAAGAAGACCACCGCAGCCGGCGGGGCGACCACGGCCAACGCGACCCGGCCCGGGGTCCAGTCGATCCCGGCCGAGGCGAGCGCGAACACCAGCACGGCCAGCCCGAACACCGCCCGGGACGCCTTCCGCAGCGGCAGGTCCATCAGCAGCAGTTGGGGCAGCGCGGCGAGCGGGCGGACCAGCACCGCGTCGAAGAGGCCGGTGCGGACGTAGGTGGGTAGCCGCTCGATGTTGCCGACCAGCAGGTCGGCGGCGGCGAACCCGCACGACGAGAGCCCGACCACGACGAGCGTCTCGCGCAGCGTGAAGCCGCCCAGCTCGCGGGTCACCCCGAAGATGACCAGGACGGTGACCACGTCGAACACGGTCGCGCCCACGTTGCCGACCAGGTCGACCACGAACGACGTCCGGTATGCCGCCTGCGAACGCGCCTGCGCGCCGAGCAACACCCGGTACGCCCGCAGCACCCCCTGGCGCCCGGCCACCCTGGACGCACCGGCGTGCTCAGCCACCCTGGACCACCAGGCGGCGCTCGGCGCGCCGCTGGACCAGCCGGCAGAGCGCCAGCAGCAGCACCGCCCAGCCGAGTTGCACCCCGACCAGGCCGAGGCCGGTCGACAGCGGCTCCCGCTCGACGAGCACGTCCAGGGGGACCTGGAGGAGGCTGGGGAACGGGGTGGCGTACCGCAGGGTCGCCTCCAACCCGCCGGGCAGGAAACCGAGCGGGAAGTAGAGGCCGGCGAGCGCGCCCGAACCGAGCGTCCAGAGGATCATCGGGCCCCGCACGTCCTGCAACCAGTAGGCGGTGGCGTTGACCAGGTAGCGGCAGCCGAAGCAGACCACCACCGCGAGCAGGACGGAGACCAGGAACAGCGGCACCGTCGCCAGGTGCCGGGGCACGTGGACCGCGAAGAAGATCGGACCGATCACCAGCGGGGGCACCAGCCGGGCGAGCGCGGCGAACCCGGCCCGCCCCAGGTCGATGGCGAGGTAGCTGGTGACCGGGTGCACCGGCCGCAAAAGGTCGGCGGCCACCTCGCCGGAGCGGATCCGGTCGGCCAGCTCGGTCCAGCCCCAGATGGCGATGACCGCCAGCAGCCCCTGCCCGGCCCAGACGAACGTGCCGAGTTGGGCCCGGTCGTAGCCGGCCACGGTGCCGGTCGCGCCGGCGGCGGCGAGGAAGATGTAGCAGCGCAGGAAGCCGAACACGGTGTTGGTGACGAGGCCGGCCACGGCCACTTGGCGGTAGGTGGCGTGCCGACGGAAACCAGCCGCCACTATCGCGCCGAATGTCCGAAACCATGGGGTAACGTGTGCGGCCGGGGGAGCTGGCACAGTGGCGGTGACCGAGCCCACGCCGTTACCCTCCTTCCGCAGCCAGGACATGCCGGACCGAGCGACTCTACCGGCACGTCCGCCGCCCGAGCGCGACAATTTCCAACGAGGTGACACCGCCGTGAGCGAGCGACGCGAGCCGGTTCCGGGGCCGCGCCGCGCGAGCCGCGGGAGGGGCTGCCGATGAGTGGCTGGGGCAGCTGGCGCGAGCCGGCGGAACCGGCCTGGGCGCTCGAGCCCACCCACGAGTGGGAGCCGCAGTTTCCCGGGCAGCGCTACCCGGGCGACATCGGCCTCGAACACCTGACTCCCCCACCACGCCGCCAGGCCGTGGTCGGGCGGGCCGAGGTACGCCCGGTCAGCCCTGCTCCCGACGACACCTATCCGGTCAGCCCGGCGAGCCCGCACCCGATCAGCCCGGCGTCGGACGTCGGCACCTATCCGGTCAGCCCGGCCGATTCGCGCGAGACGTACCCGATCAGCCCCGCCGGCCCGGATCGTCGGAGGCCCCGGCCCGACGACCGGCATCCGCACGGCCGGCAGGCCCCGCCCGAGCGTCTCGACCAGCATTGGGCGCGCCCGGCGGCGGCGTCGTACCGGTCCGGTTCGATCGAGCCGGGCTGGGCGCCGGAACCGAACGAGACCTCACGATCCGCCCCGGGCTGGTCCGAGCGCCGCCGGGCGGCGGACGACCGCCACGCCCCGACGAGCGGGCGCGAGTCCGCCTCCCGCGTCCAGTGGAGCCCGTCGCCCGACCCGCGTCGCACCCCCGCCGCCGACTGGCGGCACGAGCATGGTTCGGACGGGTCCCGCGAACTCACCCCGGACGAGCCGCACGGGCCGTACGTCGACAGCTGGCAGGACCCCGCTCCCGACGACCGCCCGGAGCGGCGGGCCTTCGGTCGGCCGCCCGCCGGGACTCCTCCGACGGGGTACGCGCCGCCGACCGACCGGCGCGATCAGGACGCGGCCCCGGCGGAACGCGGCGGGGCCCCCCGCGGCGAGCCCCGCCGGGACGGCTGGCGCGACCCGGGCCCGCGTCCCCACACCGATCGGCGCGAGCCGGCCACCGGCCGCCGGGAGGACGGCCGGCCGGGCCGGGAGCCGGCCGCGCACACCGAGACCCCGCGTCCGACCACCGGGCACGGCAGTGCCCCGCAACGCGCCGAGAGCGACCGGTACGCCGCACCGCGCCCGGTCGACCAGCGGCGGGACGGCCCGCACGACCGGACCTGGCCGCCGCAGGGCGAGTGGCCGGTGATCGAGCGGCGGCGACCCGCCGAGCCGGCCGCGTACCGGCCCGACGAGCGCCGCCGTCCAATCGAGGACGGCCGCCCGACCCAGCCGGCCGATGTTCCGCGCCTCGACGGTCACCGCCCGGACGGTCACCGCGCCGACGGTCACCGCCCCGACCGGGACGGCATCGGCCGAGACGGCATCGGCCGAGACGGCGTCGGCCGAGACGGCGTCGGCCGAGACGGCGTCGGCCGAGACGGCGTCGGCCGGGCCCGTCCGGATTCGCGCGACGCCCGGCCAGCCGCCGCCCGCCCCGAACACGCCGGCCCACGCCCCGAACACCTCAGCCCACGCCCCGAACACGCCGGCCCACGCGCCGAGTCGGAAGTCGTTCGGCCGCCCACGACCGACGTACGTCCCGAACCCCGCCGGCGGCAGCCGGAGCCGGACGGGCGACGGTCGGACTCCGCCGCGCCCCCCGCTCACCGGCTCCGCCCGGAGCAGTGGCGGGCCCGACCCGACGAACCCCAGCGCGCCCGTGGCGGCGACGCGCCTGCCCCTCCCGTACCGCCGGCCCGACCGGACGAGCCGCGACGGCCGGTCCCCCCGGTGCCGGGTCGACACGACGAGGTCCGCCGCCCCGCGCCGCCCGCCTACCCCGGCCTTCCGGCCCGGACACCCGGGACGGACCCGGTCCGGCCCGCCGTTGCGGGCTCCGCGGAGGTCCGGACCCCGCATGTCGCGCCGCCCCCACAGGCCACGTCCGCCGCACCGGTTCGATCCGCACCGCGGGACACACCGGTCACATCGACACCGCCGGTCACCTCGACACCGCCGGTCGCGTCGACCCCGCCGGTCACACCGACCCCGCCGGTCACACCGACCCCGCCGGTCACACCGACCCCGCCGGTCACGCCGACACCGCCGGTCACACCGGTCGGTACCGGCACCCCGCCGGCCGTGGACGAGTCACGCCGGACATCGCGGGCGGCGGACGGCGGCCTGGAGGCGTGGTTCCGGCCGAGCCAACCGGCGGCGGCCGAGGAAAGGGACACCGCCGCCACGGCTCCGGGCGACGACGCGCCCGCCGTCGTGTCCCCGCCGACCCGATCGGACGACCTGGACCGCCCGCCGACCCGATCGGACGGCTTGGACCGCCCGCCGACCCGATCGGACGACCTGGACCGCCTCGACGCCGGCCAGCCGGGCGAGCAGTGGGACGAGACCGGCCAGCCGGGCGACCGGTCCGACCGGGACGACGCCCGGTCGACCGACGTGGTCGAGCCGGCCACGTCGGCCCGTCCGGTCACTTCCGACGACCAACTCGGTCAGACAGCGGCTGAACCGGGCGCAGCCGGCCCGGGCGCAGCCGCCGAGCCGGGACGGTCCGACGACCGTCGCCACGAACTCGGTTACGGGGACGACTCAGCGGACACGACCGGCCGCCACGTCACCGCCACGGATCCCGCCGGCCACCCCGCCACCCCAGAGTTGTCCGGGCCCGCCGCACGCACGGGGGCAACAGGGGTCGTCGTGCCGAGTGCGCGCCAGCCGGCCGAGCCCCGGACGCCCGAACCGTCCGCACCCTCGGACGGGACACCGTCGCCACCACCGCCCGCCACCACGGCATCCCAGCCCTCCGCCGTCGCCATGACGCCTCCGGACGGCTCGGCAGCCCGCGCGGCCCGCACGGTGAGCGACGACGAGCCGTCCGCGGATTCCGCACCGCCGGCCACGGCGGACGCGTCCGTCACGGCGAACACGGCGAACACGACGGACGCGACGGACGCGACACCGTCTCCCACCACGCCCCCGGCAGCACCCTCCGTCCCCCGCCCCGAGTTCGACGGGCCCGTACCGACGCCGGGCGGTGACGTCCGGGCCGCCGCCGCCGCCGCGCCGCCGCCGACGCCTGCCGACGGCGGGCCCACCGGTTCGGCACCGGCGGCGGGCCACCGCGGTGAGGTCCGGTCCGAGGCGGATCCGGGCGGCCCGATCCCGAGCACGACGGAGTCGACCAGCAGCACAGCCCTCACCGAAAGCGCTCCCGCCGCTCCGAGCGGGACAGATCCCGCTGGTGCGGCACGGACGGAGAACGGCCCGGCCGGCGCCTCCCCGCCGAATGGGGGCCCGGGTGGCGTCGATGACGGTGACACGGGCGGGGCCAACGACGCGAGGCCCGAAGCAAGCTCGACCAGCACCGACGTACCCGAAGATCATTCGGTCGCCGGCGAGCCGGCCGAATCGGATGCGAAGGACGGGCCGCCGCGCCCGTGTACCCCGGAATCGGGGCATCCGGCCGACGCCCGGACGGACGACGAACCGGCCCCGGCGCCTCCGGTGGATCCGGAGCAGGCCCTGGCCGCCGTCGACTGGCGGCTGCACCCGGAGACGCTGCGCGAGGAGGCGCCCGACCCGGCGGAGCTGAGCCGGATCCGGGACGGCCTCGCCGGCAAGCTCGGCACCGCGCTCGACAATCGCAGCCGGGCCCGGCTGCTGGGTCTGCGCTCGGTGGCGTCCCGGATCCTCGGCGACCACGACGACGCGGTCGCCGACGCGCGGCTGGCCCTGACGTACGCGGAGGCCACCGGCGAGTTGCGGCGGACCTCGCTGGCCCGCGCGCGCCTCGCCGAGGTGCTGCGTTGGCGGGGCGAGCACGCGGAGGCCGACCGGCTCTTCGCCGAGGCGAACTCACCGGAACTGCCCGACCGGTTGCGCGCGTTGCTGCACGAGCACGCCGCGCGTTCCTGCTATGACCAGGGCCGGCTGACCGAGGCGTGCCTGCACTTCGAGCGGGCGCTGGACCTGCGCCAGGGCGAGGACACGGCGATGAACGCGCGGACCGAGGTGGCGCTGGACGCGGTCGCGGCGCGGGCCGCCGGCGACGGCTTCGGGCCGCCGCCGCGCGGCCGGGCGGAGGTGCTCGGCACCCCGCGGTACCCGGTGGCGACGTTCGACGACTCCGAGCGGCTCTGGGGGTACGCGGACGCCGACGGCGAGATGGTGATCGCGCACCGGTACGCCGAGGTGCAGCCGTTCCAGGAGGGGCTGGCCTGGGTGCGTCGCCCGGAGGCGTCCCGCTGGGCGTTGATCGACACCACCGGGGCAGCGCTGATCGAGGCGAACAACGGCTACCGGGCGGCGGGCGGCTTCGCCGAGGGCCTGTCGTGGGTCTCCATGGACGGCAAGGGTCGGTGGATGGCCGTCGACCGGATGAACATCGTCAAGGTCCCGCCCGGGTACGAGGAGGTCCGGCCGTTCCGCAACGGCCTGGCCGCGGTGCGGCGCAACGGCGGATGGGGCGCGGTCAACCGGGACGGCGAGGTCGTGCTGCCGACCCGCTACCACGGCCTCGGCACGCCGCTGGCCGACGGCCGGCTGCTTGACGGTTTCACCGCCGACGGACTGGCCGTGGTCGAGGTGTCCGGCCGCCGGGGTGTGGTGGACCGCGCCGGCCGGATGCTTGTGGCGCCCGCGTATCCGGCGGTCGTGGTGCACCCGGTGGCGTTCCTGGTCACCACCGGCTCGGGCCGCTGGGGCGCGCTGGACCGGCGTGGCGAGCCGCTGATCGACCCGGTGCACCCGGGCCACGCCGCGGTGGCCGCGGAGATCGACCGGCTGCTCGCCGACACCTCGCCGGTGCTCTGAGCCCGGTTCACGCCGACCGGGCAGGCGCACGTCGTGCGCTGTCGCGGCGGCAGGGCGCTGAGCGCCGCACGGCGCCGGCGTCCGCGCGGGGCTAGGGTCGAGGGATGGAATTCCGACACCTGGGCCGCTCCGGCCTGATGGTCAGCGAGATCTCGTACGGCAACTGGATCACCCACGGCTCACAGGTCGAGGAGGAGGCCGCGGTCGCCTGCGTGCGGGCCGCCCTCGACAGCGGCATCACCACCTTCGACACCGCCGACGTCTACGCCGGCACCCGGGCCGAGTCGGTGCTCGGCCGGGCACTCAAGGGCGAGCGCCGTGACGGGCTGGAGATCTTCACCAAGGTCTACTGGCCGACCGGCCCGGGCCGCAACGACCGCGGCCTGTCCCGCAAGCACATCATGGAGTCGATCGACGGCTCGCTGCGCCGCCTCCAGACCGACCACGTCGACCTCTACCAGGCCCACCGTTACGACGTCAGCACGCCGCTGGAGGAGACGATGGAGGCGTTCGCCGACGTGGTGCGCGCCGGCAAGGCGCACTACATCGGCGTCTCCGAGTGGACCGCGTCGCAGCTGCGCGAGGCGCATGCGCTCGCCCGCGAGCTGCGCATCCCGCTGATCTCCAACCAGCCACAATATTCGATGCTGTGGCGGGTCATCGAGACCGAGGTGATCCCGGCCAGCGAGGAGCTGGGCGTCGGCCAGATCGTCTGGTCGCCGATGGCCCAGGGCGTGCTCTCCGGGAAATACCTGCCCGGCCAGCCGCCGCCGGCCGGCTCCCGGGCCACCGACGAGAAGTCCGGCGCGGACTTCATCGCCAAATGGCTCACCGACGACGTGCTCACCCGGGTGCAGCAGCTCAAGCCGATCGCCGAGCAGGCCGGGCTGACCATGCCGCAGCTCGCCGTCGCCTGGGTGCTCCAGAACCCGAACGTCGCCTCGGCGATCATCGGAGCGTCCCGGCCCGAGCAGGTGCACGACAACGTGAAGGCGGCCGGTGTGAAGCTCGACGCCGGCCTGCTCAAGGCGATCGACGAGATCGTCGAGCCGGTCACCGAGCGGGACCCGGCGAAGACCGTGAGCCCGGCGCAGCGTCCCTGACGCCCGGCGTCCCCGGGCCGGCGTGCGCCGGCCCGGGGACGACCACGGTCAGCCCTGCCAGAAGCGGATCAGGTAGAACCCGATCTGATAGAAGTCACGCGGCAGGCCGAGCGCGTCGCCGACCGCGAAGACCCCGGTGAAGAACGCGCCGCCGATCCGCGGGCTCCAGAGCAGCGCGAAGAGCAGGATGAATCCGTACGGGGCGAACAGGTCGTACATCCGCCGGTAGGCGGGACTGAGCCAGGGCTGGATCATGTTGCCGCCGTCCAGGCCCGGCACCGGCAGCAGGTTGAGCACGCTCGCCATGAGCTGGAGGAACGCCAGCAGCCCGACGCCGGCCCAGAACTCCAGCGGCCCGCCCAGCGACGGCCCCCAGTTCACGGCCGCGATCAACAGCAGCGTGAACAGCACATTCGTGGCCGGCCCGGCCAGGCTGACCAGGGTGTGCCGCAGCCGGCCGGGAATGGCGTGCCGGTCCACCCAGACCGCGCCGCCGGGCAGGCCGATGCCGCCGAGCAGCAGCACCACCACCGGCAACACGATCGACAGCAGTGGGCTGGTGTATTTCAGCGGGTTGAGCGTCAGGTAGCCCCGGTGCGCGATGTCCCGGTCGCCGGACCGGTACGCGATCACGGCGTGCGCGTACTCGTGCAGGCAGAGCGAGACCAGCCAGCCGGCGACCACGAAGAGGAAGACGTCGAACCGGACGTTGCCGTACCCGTTCCAGGTCATCACCCCGCCGGCCACGAAGAGCGCGACCAGGGCCAGGAAGATCGGGCTCGGCCGGAACGCCGCCCGGGGCACGCCGAGGACCAGCGGGTCGCCCGGGCGGTCGTAGCCGGTCATTCGGCCGGGGGCTGCAGGCTCATCCGGTATTCCACCCGGTCGTCCTCGACCAGGGCGACGGAGGTGACGCCGGACGTCGCGAGCTCCCGCCAGGTCTGACCGATCCACGACTCGGCGTCCGCCTGACTCGTGAACGACTCACCCGGCCCGTCGACCGTCTCGCCGTTCGTGCCCTCGTACCGCCAGCTCCACGCCATGCCGCGTCTCCCCTCGCCGCCGTCGTCCCGTGGGACGCCAAACCCCCGCAAGCCTAGTCGGCCGTCCGCGCGACGGCCCGCCGCCATATCGACGGGGCCGGTACGGTGACGCGGTGCTGACTTCAGGAGTGGTGCTCAGCGACCGCTACCGACTGGACGAGCGCGTCGCCACCGGCGGCATGGGCACCGTGTGGAAGTGCACGGACACGCTGCTCGGTCGCGTCGTCGCGGTGAAGGTGATGCTGCCCTCGCTGCTCGCCGATCCGGAGTTCACCACCCGCTTCCACGCCGAGGCCCGGATGCTCGCCGCGCTGCGCCACCCCGGCATCGTGCAGGTCCACGACTTCGGCTCCGCCACGCTCGCCGACGACAGCCGGGTCAGCTACCTGGTGATGGAGTACGTGGACGGGCGCCCGCTGACGAGTTGGGTGCGGCAGGCCGGCCGGCTCGACCCGGCGTCCACCATGTCGGTGGTGGCACAGGCCGCGCAGGCGCTGCACGCCGCCCACCTCGCCGGCATCGTGCACCGCGACGTGAAGCCGGGAAACCTGCTGGTCAAGCGGGACGGCACGGTGGTGCTCGTCGACTTCGGCCTGGCCCGGGCCCACACCATGGCCGGCCTCACCGCCGCCCACATGGTGCTCGGCACCGCCTCGTACATGTCCCCGGAGCAGGCGTCCGGCCAGCCCGTCTCGCCCGCCACCGACGTCTACGCGCTCGGCGCGGTCGCGTACTACTGCCTGGCCGGCCGGCCGCCCTTCCACGGTGACCACCCGATCCAGGTGGCGATGCGGCACGTGCAGGACGAGCCGGCGCCGCTGCCGCCGGCCACACCCCCGGCGGTGGTCGAGGTGATCGCGCGGGCGCTGGCGAAGAGCCCGCGCGACCGCTTCCCGACCGCGGTGACCCTGGCCGAGGGCGCGCGGGACGCCCGGGACGCCACCCTCGCGGGCGTACCGGCCCCGCCGCGCCCGCCGTGGGCGGTGAGCGGCCCGGGACCGTCGGCGTCCGAGGCGGACGACCGTACGGCGGCCGGGGCCGGCGAAGCGGCGCTCGGCACGAATGTCCCGCCCGGGCCGGACGGCGGACCCGGGACGCGGAGGGAGCCGGCGCGACCCGGGCGGCGGTCGATGGCGCTTGTCGGGGCCGGCGGCCTGGTGGTGGTCGCGGTGCTGACGGCCGTGGTCGTGGCGGCGCTCCGCTCCCCCGACGACCCGTCGCCGGGGGCGGAGCCGACCGTGCTCGCGGGTGAGTCCGCGGTCCCCGGCTCCGTGACGCCGGTGTCCCCGAGCGGCGCCGGACCGGCGACTCCGGGCGCGAGCCGCATCGGGCGGCCCAGCCGGTCGCCGTCGGCCACCCCGGGCCGGGCCGCGCCGCCGGCCGGCGAACCGGCCGGAGGCGAGCCGAGCACCGGTGCGCCCACGCCGACCGGGGACCCGACGGCGGCCCCGCAGCCGAACCCGTACACCGCCGTCCAGGTGTGCGGCGGCGGCTACCGGGTGATCGACTCGGCCACCCTGACCAGGGACGGGGTCCGGCAGGGGCGGGTCTACCTGCTCTACAGCACCGCGGCCGGGGCCAACTGCGTGGTGACGCTCAAGGACGCCGGCGTCGGGCAGGTCACCACCGTCAGCACGTACCTGCAGGTCAAGGGCAAGGGCCGGCAGACCGAGAGCGGCGGGTACAGCTACTACGCCGGCCCGGTGCGCGCCACCGCCGCCGGCGTCTGCGTGAAGTGGGGCGGCTCGACCGGCGGCGCGTCCTACGGCAGCGCCTTCGAGCACTGCGGCTGAGGTTCCGGCCGAACGACCGCGGTCGCACGATGGCCCGCCAATCGCAAGATCCACTCCACTCCGTCGACGTGGCGGGGTCAACGGCACACCGATGCCCCCACCTCGCCGACCTGGAGTGGAT
Organism: Micromonospora sp. WMMD1128; assembly: GCF_027497235.1. Classification (NCBI taxonomy): domain Bacteria; kingdom Bacillati; phylum Actinomycetota; class Actinomycetes; order Micromonosporales; family Micromonosporaceae; genus Micromonospora; species Micromonospora sp. WMMD1128. The sequence continues at coordinate 1,391,803 of NZ_CP114902.1, read as the reverse complement.
CTTGCGGGGTCGCGAGCCCTGGGGCGAGGTGCCCGGACCCGGAGCGGGCGAACTAAGGTACGGGCATGTCCGTTGACGGGTGGCACACCCTCCTGGTGCTCGGCGGTATCCGCTCCGGCAAGTCCGGGTTCGCCGAGTCCCTGGTCGCCGACGCGCCCATGGTCCGCTACGTGGCGACCGCCCCCGCCGGGGAGCCCGACGACACCGAGTGGGCGGCCCGCCTCGCGACGCACCGGGCCCGGCGGCCGGGGAGCTGGACCACCGAGGAGACCGCGGCGGACCCGGGCCGGCTGGTCGAGGTGATCGGCGCCGCCGGCCCGAACGACACGCTGCTCGTGGACGACCTGGGCGGCTGGGTCACCGTGCTGCTCGACCCGGCGCACCAGCCGGCCGACGACACCGCCACCATCGCCGAGCTGGCCGCGGCGGTGCGGGCGAGCGAGGCGCGGCTGGTGCTGGTCAGCCCGGAGGTGGGCCTGTCCCTGGTGCCCACCACCCCGCTGGGCCGGGCATTCACCGACGCGCTGGGCGCGACCAACCGGGCGGTGGCCGACGCCTGCGACGCGGTCGCGCTCGTGGTGGCCGGGCAGACCGCCTGGCTCAAGCCCGCCGCCGCACCGGCACCGCCGGTCCAGGCCAAGCCGACACAGCACGCCCACGCCGCACCGGCACAGCCCGTACCGACCCCGCCGGCACAGCACGCTCCGCCGGACCAGGGCGCACCGGACCAGGGCCAGGGCGCACCGGACCAGGTCGTCCTCGGCGTCCCGGCCGGACCCGCTGGGGCGGACGTCCCGGCGTGGCCCGGGCTTGACCAGCCAACCGCGTCCACCGAGCATCGACCGGAGGGCGACGTAGCGGACGCGCCGCTGCCAGAGGTGCTCACCCCCACCGCGAGCCCGACGCCGGCCCCGGCGCAGGCCGACACGGCCGACGCCGGCGACTGGGCGGCGCCCACCATGGCGCTGCCGATGATCGCCACCGGCCTGGTCATCCAGCCGGGCATGGAACTGCCGATGCCCGACGACTACACCGGCCCGCAGGCGGTCGACCGGCTGGCCACCCTGGACCTGCCCGGCGCCGGTCTCGGCGTGCTGGAGCAGGTGGTCGGCTTCGCCGCCGCCACCCAGGGCACCTCGACCCCGCGCCCGTGGGACAGCGTGCGGGTGCTGCTGCTGCACGGCGACCACTCCGGTGGGGCGTCGGCCGGCACGGTGGCCGGCGAGTCGGCCCGCCGCGCCCGGCAGGCCCGCGCCGGCCGGGGCGCGCTGGCCCGGCTGGCCGCCGAGAACGGCGCGAGCCTCCAGGTCGTCGAGGCGCCCACGTCGGCACCGTTCGAGGACGGGCCGGCGCTTCCCGAGGACCAGGTCGAGGCGGCACTGCGCTACGGCTGGCGGCTGGCCGAGCAGGCCGCCGACGCGGGCGTACAACTGTTGGTGCTGGCGGCCTGCGGGGCCGGCGCCGAGGCAGCCGCCGCGGCGGTGCTGGCGGCCACCGCCGGCGCGGAGCCGCCGGCGGTGCTCGGCCGCGTGGTGACCGAGCAGGGCGAGATCGACGACAACGCCTGGATGGTCCGCTGCGCGGCCGTCCGGGACGCGCTGCACCGCACCCGGCGCTCCCCCCGGGAGGCCAAGGACGTCCTGGCCGAGCTGGGCGGCGGCGACATCGCGATGGCCACCGGCGTGCTGCTCGGCGCGACCGCCCGGCGGGTTCCGGTGCTGCTCGACGGTCCGGTCGGCACCGCCGCCGGCATGGTCAGCCGGGACCTCGCCGGGCAGGCGCGGCACTGGTGCCTGCTGCCCGACCACGGCGGCCGTCCCGGCGTGCGGCTCGCCGCCGACGTGCTCGGCCTGACGCCGTTGCTGGATCTGCGCCTCGACCTGGGCGAGGGGGCGGGCGCGCTGGCCGCCCTGCCGCTGCTGCGCGCGGCGCTCACGCTCGCCGCCACCCTGCCGGTGCACCCGTCGCTGGGCGGCGCCGAGGACGAGAGCTACGCCGAGCCCGAGCCGTCCACCCCGGCGTACGCGCCGGAGCCCGCCGAACCGGCGTTCGGCGAGCCCGAGTCCGGCGAACCCGAGTCCGGCGAGCCGGCGTTCGGCGAGCCGGCGTTCGGCGAGCCGGCGTTCGGCGAGCCGGCGTTCGGCGAGCCGGCGCCGGCCGGGCCGGGTCCGACCACGATCGGGTCCGACGAGCCGGTCACGCCCGGCCGACGTGCCGACTGAGCCCCGGCTCGCCGACGGCGTCCGGCTGGCGCTCACCACGTTCACCACCGCGCCGGTCCGCACCGGCCGGGTCGACCGGGTCACGGCCGGCAACGCGATGGCGCTGGCCCCGGCCGTCGGCGCGCTGCTCGGCGCGGCGCTCGGCGGGGCGCTGCTGCTGGCCGGGGCGCTGGCGCCGCCCCTGGTCGCCGCCGGGGTCACGGTCGGGCTGGGCGCGCTGCTGACCCGCGGCCTGCACCTGGACGGGCTGGCCGACACCGTGGACGCGCTCGGCTCGTACCGGCGGGGGCCGGCCGCGCTGGCGATCATGAAGCAGCCGGACGTCGGGCCGTTCGGGGTGGTCGCGCTCGTCGTCGTACTCCTGCTCCAGACCGCCGTGCTGGCGGAGCTGGCCGGGCGGGACGCGCCGGCGGCGCTCGCCGGGGTGGTCGCGGCCACCGCGGCCGGGCGGCTCGCCGCCGGCCTGGCGTGTCGCCGCGGGGTGCCGGCGGCCCGGCCGGACGGGCTGGGCGCGCTGGTGGCCGGCACGGTCGGGTGGGGCGCCCTGGCGGTCGGCGCGCTCGCCGTGACGCTGCTTGCCGCGCCCGCGGTGCCGGGCCGCCCGTGGCAGGGGCCGCTCGCCGTGCTCGGCGCGCTCGCCGTCGCGGCCGGGCTCCTGCGGCACCTGGTACGCCGCTTCGGCGGCATCACCGGCGACGTCCTCGGCGCCCTGGTCGAGGTCGTCACCACGCTGTCCTACCTGGGACTGGTGCTGACCGCCTGAACCGTGCCCGGTCGGGCGGGTAGCGTTCGGGTGAGTGCACCGGCGGGTCGAGGGAGACGGCATGCTCATCACGGACGACTTCCTGCCCGTACCGGTGCCGGAGTCGCTCGACGCGACCTACCTGGTGCCGATCGACGGGCTGCCCCGGGTGAGTCCGAAGACGGCGGTGGAGGGGCTGGCCGGCCGGCTCGCCGCCCCGGTGTACGGGCTGGCCCGGCAGATGCTCGACAGCCCCCTGATGAGCGTGGACACGCGCACCGTCGACGAGTTCCCCGAGCTGCCGCCGGACCTGCTCGCCGCGTTCGGCGCCACCGAGGAGCAACTCGCCCGGCTGGCCGCCGCCACCCACCTGGTGGTGGTGCAGGCCGAATACCGGCCGGGCTGGCCGCCGGCGCACGAGTGGGCGGCCCGGGCGGTCGCCGCGGCGGTCGCCGAGACGGTCGGCGGGGACGTGGTGGACGTGTTCGGGCTCCAGTTCCTCGACCCGGCGACCGCGCTGCGCTCCCTCCCGGACGAGCACGGCCGGATCCGGCTCGTCGACTGGGTGCTGGTGCCCTACTCCTCCGACGCCGACGGGCTCTGGTTCACCACCAAGGGGCTGCGCCGCTTCGGGCTGCTGGAGTTACAGGCCCAGGGCGTGCCGGACCACCTCACCCGGGCCTGGGGCGCGGTGATGACCGGGGCGGCCCGGCGGCTGCTGCGGGACTGGACCGACGGGCTGACCGGCGAGGAGGTGCCGGCGTTCGTGCAGCTCCCGGTGCTGGCCACGGTGACCGGGCACGACATCGCGGTGGCGTACGGCAACCCGGAGCAGCACGGCGCGACGGCGCCGGTGCTGCTGCGCCTGGAGCTGGACCCGGCCACCGACCCGGACGCCGACTCGTTCCTCAGCCTCAACCCGCCGCCCGGGCATCCCGGGCCGCCGGGCCGCTACTTCGCCGCCGCCTGCGCGACACTGTTCGACGGCATCCAGCCCGACGTCCGGTACGCCCGCACCGGTGACGCGATGAGCCGGGCGGTCGCGACCGCCCGGGCCGCGCTCGGCGACATCCGGGCCCGGTTCCTCGCCGGCGGGCTGCCTTCGGAGAGCCAGCTCGTGGTCAAGTACGGTCTGCCCGGCGACGACGGCCCGGAGTACGTCTGGGCCGGCGTCACCTCGTGGGACGCCCCGGAACGGATCGTCGGCGCGAGCGCCACCGACGCCAACAGCGACCCGAGCGTACGGATCGGCTCGCCGGTCGTGGTCGAGGCGTCCGACGTGGTCGACTGGGCCGTCCTGGACGGCACCGGCGTGCTGGAGGGCGGCTGGACCCAGGCCGTCCTGGACGCCGGCGAACGCCTGCGCGAGGACTGACCCGGGCGTCTCAGCGGACCGAGGGCTTGACGAACGGCGGCCTGGTCAGGCGCATCCGGGCGCGGCGACCGCGGATGTCCACCGCCAGTTCCTCGCCGTCGGGCAGCTTCGGGTCGGTGTCGACCAGGGCGAGCGCGATGCCGTGCTTGAGCGTCGGGCTGAACGTGCCGCTGGTGACCACGCCGACCTGCCGGTCACCGGCGTACACGGTCATGCCGGGGCGCGGGATGGCCCGATCCACCGCGGCGAGGCCGCGCAGCGTACGGGCCGGGCCGGCGGCCTTCTCGGCGCGCAGCACGTCCCGGCCCCAGAAGGCCGGCTTGTCCCAGCCCACCGCCCAGCCGGAGCGGCCCTGCACCGGGGTGATCTCCGGGGAGAGATCCTGCCCGTGCAGCGGGTATCCCATCTCGGTGCGCAGCGTGTCCCGCGCGGCCAGGCCGCAGGCGCGCACGTCGGGCCCGGCGGCGAAGAGCGCGTCCCAGACCGCGACCGCGTGTTCGGCGGGTACTACCAGCTCGTAGCCCAGCTCGCCGGTGTAGCCGGTGCGGCAGACGGTCAGCTCGACGCCGCCCAGCGTGGCGGCGGAGAAGCTCATGTAGTCGTGCCCGGTGGGCAGGCCGAGCCCGGTGAGCAGGTCCGCCGAGCCGGGCCCCTGGACGGCGAGCACCGCGTACGCCTCGTGCTCGTCGGTGACGGTCACGTCGGCCGGCGCGGCGGCGCGCAACCGGCGGGCCACCTCGGCGGTGTTCGCCGCGTTCGGCACCAGGAAGACGTCGTCGTCGGCGTGCAGGTAGGCGATGATGTCGTCCACCACGCCGCCGGTGGCGTCGTCGCAGCAGAGCGTGTACTGGGCCTGGCCGGGCGCGATCCGGCCGAGGTCGTTGGTCAGGCAGGCGTTGACGAAGTCCGCCGCGCCGGGCCCGGCGACCCGGATCTTGCCCAGGTGCGAGACGTCGAAGACACCCGCCCCGGTACGCACGGCCGTGTGCTCCTTGAGCACGCCGCCACCGGCGTACTCGAGCGGCATCTGCCAGCCGCCGAAGGGGGCGAGTTTCGCGCCGAGCGCGGTGTGTCGCTCGTGCAGCGGGGAACGGCGCAGCCGGGTCTCGGCGGCGGCGGGGGTCACCTCGGTCATGGGTGGCAACTTACCGGCCGGGCCCCTGGTGGTTAGCATCGGCGGGATCCCGTCGGAGCGCATCGGCGGGACAGCCACGCTTCCGGCGGGTAGGTTGCCGCCGGAGAGACCTTCATCGCCGGTACGCGACGACGCGGCCGGCCCGGCCCGCCCGGAGTAGCTTTCGTGACATCGCCCCGTACCACCCTCAGCCTGGTCGACACCGACCCCGCCGAACTCGCCGTCGACGCGATCGTGATCGGCGTGCACAGCCAGACCACCGAACCGGGCGACGGCTCACCCGCCGCCGCCCTGCTGCTGGCCAGCGGCGCGGAGAGCATCGCCGCCGCGTTCGACGGAAAGCTGACCGAGACGCTGGCCCTGCTCGGCGCGACAGGTGGCCCGGGCGAGGTGATCAAGCTGGCCACGCTCGGCACGGTGACCGCCCCGGTGGTCGTCGCCGTCGGGCTAGGCCCGGAGCCCGCCGGCGCCGCGCCCGCCCCCGAGTCCCTGCGCCGGGCCGCCGGCGCGGCGGTGCGGGCGCTGGCCGGCTCGCCGCGGGTCGCCCTCGCCCTGCCGTTGCCCGACGACGCCGATGCCCCGGCCGCGCTGCGCGCGGTCGCCGAGGGCGCGCTGCTCGGCGGTTACCGGTTCGCCGGTTACAAGACCAAGCCGCAGCCGACCCGCCGGGAGCCGGTGGCGGAGGTGCTGGTCGCGGTGCCGGACGCCGCCGACGCGACCGCCCAGGCCGAGGTGGCCCGGGCGCAGGCGGTGGCCGGCGCGGTGCGGACCAGCCGGGACTGGGTCAACACCGCCCCGAACGAGTTGCGCCCGCCGGCGTTCGCCGACGCGGTGGCGACCGCCGCCCGGGAGGCCGGGCTCGACGTCGAGGTGCTGGACGAGGCGGCGCTGGCCGCCGGTGGCTACGGCGGCATCATCGCCGTCGGCCAGGGCTCGGAGGCGCCGCCGCGGCTGGTGAAGCTCACGTACACGCCGGCCGGCGGCGGCAACGGCAAGCGGGTCGCGCTTGTCGGCAAGGGCATCACGTTCGACACCGGCGGCATCTCGATCAAGCCGGCGCAGGGCATGTGGGAGATGAAGTCGGACATGGCCGGCGCGGCGGCGGTCGGCGCGGCCATGCTGGCGGTGGCGGCGCTCAAGCCGTCTGTGACGGTCACCGGCTACCTCCCGATGGCGGAGAACATGCCGTCGGGCACCAGCTACCGGCCGGGCGACGTGATCACCATGTTCAACGGCAAGAAGGTCGAGGTGCTCAACACCGACGCCGAGGGCCGGATGGTCCTGGCCGACGCCATCGCCCGGGCCTGCTCCGACGGCACCGACTACCTGTTCGAGACGTCGACGCTCACCGGCGGCCAGGTGATCTCGCTGGGCAAGCGGATCGCCGGCGTGATGGGCAGCCCGGAGCTGTGCGAGCGGGTGCGGGTGGCCGGCGACGCGACCGGCGAGCCGGCCTGGCCGATGCCGCTGCCGGACGACGTGCGCAAGGGCATGGAGTCCGACGTGGCCGACATCTCCCAGGTCAACGCCGGCATGGACCGGGCCGGGCACATGCTCCAGGGCGGGGTCTTCCTGCGCGAGTTCGTCGCCGACGAGGTGGCCTGGGCGCACATCGACATCGCCGGCCCCGGCTACCACTCGGGCGAGCCCACCGGCTACCTGACGAAGGGCGGCACCGGCGTGCCGGTGCGAACCCTGCTAGCGCTGGTGGACGACGTAGCCGCCAACGGCTGAGGGGTAAGGAGGGGCCCCCGCTTAACGCATTCCGCATAGGCGGGGGCCCCTTTTAACACCTGGCGGCCGGCGGCGCTCAGAAGAGCTCGGGGCGGCGCTTGCGGCGCTCGTTGTAGTCGCGCATCCGCTGGGGGTAGCCCATCAGGCGGACGTCGTAGATCGGGATGGCGGTCTTGTGCGCCCAGCGACGGGCGTCCTCCGGGCTGCCGACCCGCCGCCGCGTCCACTCGCCGTCGTCGGCGATCAGGATGACTGTGGTCTCGGTGACAGTGGTCCGCGGTTCGAGGAATGCCTCGACGCCCCGCCGGGTGCGGACGAAGTTCTCAAGGTGGTCCAGATCGGCGCGTTCGGCAGCGCGGTCGCGGCTCACCGCGGCCACCCGCTTGCGTCGTCGGAACAGCGCCACCGGACCCACTCCTCCCCCGGAACGTCATCGAAGACGGTGCCAAGCGTACGTGTCGCCGACGTGTCGTTGGGCACCTCGGTACGCGCTCGGCCGTCGGTGGTGACAAGATGACCGAGGTGGGGTGTGCCTGTTACCCCGCCGTAACCCCCGATGCAGTGACGCGACCTGGGAGTTGGATGTGAGCGAGCCGAACGACACGACCTTCGACATCGTCATCCTCGGAGGTGGTAGCGGCGGCTACGCGGCGGCGCTGCGTGCCGCCCAGCTGGATCTCTCCGTCGCGCTCATCGAGAAGGGCAAGCTCGGCGGCACCTGCCTGCACAACGGCTGCATCCCCACCAAGGCGTTGCTGCACGCCGCCGAGGTCGCCGACCAGACCCGCGAGTCCGAGCAGTTCGGCGTGAAGGCCGAGCTGGTGGGCATCGACATGGCGGCGGTCAACTCGTACAAGGACGGCGTGGTCGCCCGCCTGTTCAAGGGCCTGCAGGGGATGCTCAAGAGCAACAAGGCGATCACCATCGTCGAGGGCCACGGCAAGCTGGTCGGCAAGAACGTGGTCGAGGTCGACGGCAAGCGTTACACCGGTCGCAACATCGTGCTGGCCTCCGGCTCGTACGCGAAGAGCCTGCCCGGCCTGGAGGTCGACGGCGAGCGGATCATCACCAGCGACCACGCGCTGACCCTGGACCGGGTCCCGTCGTCGGCGATCGTGCTCGGCGGCGGCGTGATCGGCGTCGAGTTCGCGAGCGTCTGGAAGTCCTTCGGGGTCGACGTGACAATCGTCGAGGCGCTGCCCCGGTTGGTCGCGGCCGAGGACGAGGAGTCGTCGAAGGCGCTGGAGCGGGCGTTCCGCAAGCGGAAGATCAACTTCAAGGTCGGCAAGCCGTTCGAGAAGGTCGAGAAGACCGACAAGGGCGTCAAGCTGACCATCCAGGGTGGCGACGCGGTCGAGGCCGAGCTGCTGCTGGTCGCCGTCGGTCGCGGCCCGAACACCGCCGACCTCGGGTACGAGGAGCAGGGCGTCAAGATGGACCGCGGCTACGTGCTGACCGACGAGCGGCTGCGCACAAGCGTGCCGAACGTCTACGCGGTCGGTGACATCGTGCCCGGCCTCCAGCTCGCGCACCGCGGCTTCCAGCAGGGCATCTTCGTCGCCGAGGAGATCGCCGGGAAGACCCCCGCCGTGATCGACGAAGCAGGCATCCCGCGCGTCACCTACTGCGACCCGGAGCTCGCCTCGGTCGGCCTGACCGAGGCGAAGGCCAAGGAGCAGTACGGTGCCGACAAGGTCAAGACCTACAACTACAACCTCGGCGGCAACGGCAAGAGCCAGATCCTCAAGACCGCCGGCCACGTGAAGCTGGTCCGGGTGGACGACGGCCCGGTCGTCGGTGTGCACATGGTCGGCGCCCGGGTCGGTGAGCTGATCGGCGAGGCGCAGCTCATCTACAACTGGGAGGCGTACCCGGCCGAGGTGGCGCAGCTGGTGCACGCCCACCCGACCCAGAACGAGGCCCTGGGCGAGGCGCACCTGGCCCTGGCCGGCAAGCCGCTGCACGCGCACGCCTGACACGACAACCGCGGCGTCCGGCGACGGGCGATGATCCCACCAGGGGAATGAAGGAGTCTGGAGAACATGCCGGTATCGGTCACCATGCCCCGGCTCGGCGAGAGCGTCACCGAGGGCACCGTCACGCGCTGGCTCAAGCAGGAGGGTGACACCGTCGAGGTCGACGAGCCCCTGCTGGAGGTGTCGACCGACAAGGTCGACACCGAGATCCCGTCGCCCGCGGCGGGCGTGCTGAGCCGGATCGTCGTCGGTGAGGACGAGACCGCCGAGGTCGGCAGCGAGCTGGCGGTCATCGCCGGCGAGGGCGAGGACGCGGGCGCCGCCCCGAAGGAGGAGGCCGAGCCGGCCACCGAGCCGACGGCCGCCGCCGAGGGCACCGGCCCGGAGCCGGAGCAGGCCGCGCAGGCCGCCGCGGAGCCCGGGGCCGAGGCGGAGCAGCCGGCCGTCGAGGAGCCGGCCCAGCCCGCCGCGTCGTCCGGCGAGGGTACGCCGGTGACCATGCCGGCGCTCGGCGAGAGCGTCACCGAGGGTACGGTCACCCGCTGGCTCAAGCAGGTCGGCGAGACCGTCGAGGTGGACGAGCCGCTGCTGGAGGTCTCCACCGACAAGGTGGACACCGAGATCCCGTCCCCGGTCGCCGGCACCGTGCTGGAGATCAAGGTCCCCGAGGACGAGACCGCCGAGGTCGGCGGCGTACTGGCGATCGTCGGCGCGGCCGGCGCGGCGCCCGCCGAGGCGAAGCCCGAGCCGAAGCCCGAGCCCAAGGCGGAGGCGAAGCCCGAGCCGGAGCCCAAGGCGGAGCCGAAGCCCGAGCCGAAGGTCCAGGAGCCGACCCCGGGCATGTCCTACAACGAGCCGTCCGCCGAGGCGGAGCAGGCCGCCGAGCCGGCCAAGGCCGAGCAGGCGGCCCAGCCGTCCGCGCCGGCCGCCGCGCCGCAGCGGCCGACCGCCCCGGCTCAGGGTGGCGGCGAGGAAGCCGCCGGCTACGTGACGCCGCTGGTCCGCAAGCTCGCCGCCGAGCACGGCGTGAACCTGGGCTCGGTCAACGGCACCGGCGTGGGTGGCCGGATCCGCAAGCAGGACGTGCTGGAGGCGGCCGAGAAGGCGAAGGCCGCCAAGGCCGAGCCGGCGGCGCCCGCCGCCCAGGCGCAGGCACCGGCCCAGCCGGCCGCCAAGCCGCAGCCGAGCAGCAAGCGGGGCACCACGGAGAAGCTGCCGCGGATCCGGGCGACCATCGCCAAGCGGATGCAGCAGTCGCTGCACGAGACGGCGCAGCTGACCACCGTCGTCGAGGTCGACGTCACGAAGGTCGCCAAGCTGCGCACCCGGGCCAAGGACTCGTTCCAGGCCAAGCACGGCGTGAAGCTGTCCTTCCTGCCGTTCTTCGCGCTCGCCGCCGTCGAGGCGCTCCAGACCCACCCGATCATCCAGGCCAGCATGGACCTGGACGGCGGCACGATCACCTACCCGGCGGCCGAGCACCTCGGCATCGCGGTGGACACCGAGCGCGGGCTGCTCGTGCCGGTCATCCACAACGCCGGTGACCTCAACATGGGCGGCATCGCCAAGCGGATCGCCGACCTGGCCGAGCGCACCCGGGCCAACAAGATCACGCCGGACGAGATGGCCGGCGCGACCTTCACGCTCACCAACACCGGCAGCCGGGGCGCGCTCTTCGACACCCCGATCGTGCCGTCGCCGCAGTCGGCGATGCTCGGCACGGGCGCGGTGGTGAAGCGGCCGGTCGTGGTCAACGACCCGGATCTGGGTGAGGTCATCGCGGTCCGGTCGATGGTCTACCTGGCCATGTCGTACGACCACCGGCTGATCGACGGCGCCGACGCCGCCCGCTTCCTGACCGCGGTCAAGGAGCGGCTGGAGGGCGGCAACTTCGAGGCCGAGCTCGGCCTCTGACGCACGACACGCGAAGGGGTACGCGGCGACCGCCGCGTACCCCTTCGTTGTTTCCGGCCCGCCGCCGGCCGCGCGCTGACAGACTCGGCCGGTGGGCGGGTACGGGTGGCGGGGGCGCCTCGGGCCGGCGGTGCCGGTGGCCCCGGGCGCCCGGGTCGACCGGTTCGAGATCTTCTTCGACCTGGTCTTCGTCTTCTCGTTCTTCATCATCACCCGGGCCACCGCGCTCCAGGTGAGCGGCGGCGCCCTGCTGCACGCCCTGCTGGTCCTCGCCGTGCTCTGGTGGTCGTGGGTGGTGCACAGCGTGGTGGCCACCCGGGTTCGGCTCGGCGAGGGTTTCGTCCCGGTGCTGATGACGGTCGGCATGGCCGCGTTGTTCACGTTCGCGTTGTCGCTGCCGAACGCGTTCCGCGACCCCCGCGGCAACGACGCCGGGCCGATCGTCGCCGCGATCAGTTACACCGTGCTGCGGCTGGTGCACCTGCTGCTCTACCGGCACGCGGTGCGGGACAGCCCGGACGAACGCCGGCAACTGATCCGGTTCGGCCCGGAGGTGATCGGCAGCACCGCGCTGCTGCTGGTCGCCGCGCTGGTACCGCCGAAGATCGACGGTCTCACGTCGGCGGCCGTGGTCCGCGACGGGTTGTGGGCGACCGTCGTCCTGCTCCAGTACGGCACCGGCCTCCTGGCCGGCACCTGGGGCTGGGGCGTCGCCTCCGCCGAGCACTGGACGGAGCGGTACGACCTCATCCTGATCATCGCGCTCGGTGAGTCGGTCATCTCGGTCGGCGTCGGCAGCAACCTGCTCGGGCAGCCGCCCACCTGGCCGGCCGTGGTGGCGGCGGTGCTCGGCATCTTCTTCACCGCCGCGCTCTGGTGGGCGCACTACGACATGGTCGGGCCGGCCGCCCGGATCGCGTTGCACGCCGCCCGGGACGGGCCGCGGGTGGCGATGGCCCGGGACGCGTACGCGTACCTGTTCCTGCCGATGATCGCGGGCATCATCCTGTTCGCGCTCGGCGCCGAAATGATCGTGCACGACATCGCCAGTCCCGACGTACCCCCGAGCGAGTCCGCGCACGGGCCGGCCGTACCGCTGCTCTTCGGCGGGGTGGCCGCCTACATCTGCGGCAACATGCTGTTCCAGGCCCGGACGCTCCGCACGCTGAGCTGGACCCGGGTTGCGGCGGTGCTGCTGCTCGGCGCGGCCGTCCCCGTCGCGCAGCGGGTGCCGGGCCTGGTCGCGATGGGGCTGCTGACCGTCATCACGGTGGGTATGGTGGCGGCCGAGGTGATCGTCTTCGATGCGGGCCGACGTGCGCTGCGCAAGCTGGTCTTCGAGGAACGGGCCAGCCACGAGGCGCACGAGGCGGCCTGGCGGGCCCGCTGGCACGAGCAGCCCGACGACCGCGACGAGGGCGAGTGACAGGCGCGGCGTTGAACCGGCTGCCCGGGCGCCGCGTGTCACCTCCCGGCCCCACCGTGGGGCTTTCGCGAGGAACGGGGACCCGCATGACCATCGACACCGTTTCCGCCGGCGCGGCCGGCACCTGGCAGCTCGGCGACCGGACCGTCAACCGGATCGGCCTCGGCGCGATGCGACTGACCGCGAACGCCGACGGCGGCCCCAGCGACCGGGACCGGGCCGTCGCCGTGCTGCGCCGCGCGGTCGAGCTGGGCGTCAACCACATCGACACGGCCGCGTTCTACTTCTCGCCGCTGCGCTCGGCCAACGAGCTGATCAACCGGGCATTGTCGCCGTACCCGGAGGATCTGGTCATCGTCAGCAAGGTCGGGCCGGGCAAGGACCCGTCCGGCGGGTGGCTGCCGATGGCGCGGCCGGAGCAACTGCGCGGCCAGGTCGAGGAGAACCTGCGCCAGCTCGGCCGGGACCACCTCGACGTGGTGAACCTCCGGGTGCACGGGCCGGAGCCGCTGGCCGAGCACTTCGGCGCGCTCACCGAGCTGGTCGACGCCGGGCTGATCCGGCACCTCGGCGTCTCCGCGGTACGCGCGCACCAGGTCGCCGAGGCGCGGACCATCGCGCCGGTGGTGTGCGTGCAGAACTCGTACGGTCTCGGCTACCGCCGGAGCCACGACGAGCTGATCCGGGACTGCGCCGCGCACGGCACCGCGTTCGTGCCGTTCTTCTCCATCGTCACCAGCGGGCGGGAGGCCGGGGCGACCGGCGAGGAGCACCCGGAGGTGCTGGCGGTGGCGCGGGAGCACGGCGTCAGCGCGGCCCAGGTCCGGCTGGCCTGGGTGCTGAGCCGTGGCCCGAACGTGCTCGCCATCCCCGGCACCGGCGACCCGGCGCACCTGGAGCAGAACGTCGCCGCCGCCGCGCTCCGCCTCTCCCCCGAGGCCCTGGCGCTCCTCGACGCCGTCTGACGTTGTTAAGCGGGGCCCCCGCCTCTACCAAATGCGTTAAGCGGGGGCCCCTCCTTACGTTCGCCGGAAACGACTGGACTTCGAGCGCACTCTAGATAGGACACTGGGATCATGACGACGACACGACGGTTGGGCCGCAGCGGCATCGAGGTCAGCGCCATCGGCATGGGCTGCTGGGCGATCGGCGGCCCGCTCTGGGCCGGTGAGCAGCCGCTCGGCTGGGGCGAGGTGGACGACGACGAGTCGGTCCGCACCGTCCACCGGGCGCTCGACCTGGGCGCGACCCTCTTCGACACCTCCAGCAACTACGGGGCGGGGCACAGCGAGCGGGTGCTCGGCCGCGCGCTCGCCGGTCGCCGGGAGCAGGCGGTGATCGCCACCAAGTTCGGCTACCCCACGGACGAGGAGACCCGGCAGGCCGCCGGTGAGGACGGCACTCCCGACTACGCGCGTCGCAGCCTGGAAGGTTCGCTGCGCCGGCTCGGCACCGACCACGTCGACCTCTACCAGCTGCACCTGGGCGGCCTGCCGGTGCCGCAGGCGTTGGACCTGGTGGAGACGCTTGAGGGCCTGGTCACCGAGGGCAAGATCCGGGCGTACGGCTGGAGCACCGACGACCCGGCGTCGGCGCGGGCGTTCGCGGAGGCGGCTCCGCACTGCACGGCGATCCAGCACGACCAGTCGGTGCTGCGGGACAACGCGGCGATGCTCGCGGTCTGCGAGGAGTTCGACCTGGCCAGCCTCAACCGGGGGCCGCTGGCGATGGGCCTGCTCACCGCCAAGTACCAGGACGCGCCGGCCGCCCGGGGCGGCGACGACGTGCGCGGGGTGGCGCCCGAGTGGCTGACCTGGTTCGCCGGTGGGGTGCCGCGCGCCGAGTGGGCCGACCGGGTGGCCCGGGTCCGCGAGACGCTCACCGCCGACGGCCGCACCCTCGCCCAGGGCGCGCTGGGTTGGCTGCTCGCCCGCAGCCCGCAGACCCTGCCCATCCCCGGCTGCCGCACCGTCGGCCAGGCCGAGGAGAACCTGGGCGCGCTTGCGTACGGGCCTCTGCCGCAGGCGGCGTTCGCCGAGGTGGAGCGCCTCCTCGCGGACCTGCGCACCGCTCCGGCGACCGCGTGAGTGTCGCGCCGAAGGCGTCCGACCGGCGCTTCGCCCTGCCGCCGACGGCAGACGAACGGACCCTGCTCGACGCGTTCCTGGACTTCCAGCGGGATGCCCTGGTGCGCAAGTGCGACGGCCTGTCCGACGAGCAGCTACGGTCGCGGCCGGTGCCGTCGTCCGCGTTGTCGCTGCTCGGCCTGGTCCGTCACCTGGCGACTGTCGAACGCTGGTACTTCCAGGCCGTAATCGCCGGCACCTCCCCCGGTGACCTGTTCGACCTGACCGACGACTTCGACGCGCCGTTCCACGACGTCGCCGACGCCACCGGCCCGGGCACGTTCGCGCTCTGGCGGGAGGAGGTGGCCGCGTCCCGGCGGATCGCGGCCACCCGCTCGCTGGACACGGTCGGCCGCACCCCGGGCACCGGAGCCGAACGATCGCTGCGGTGGGTGCTCACCCACATGATCGACGAGTACGCCCGGCACCTGGGCCAGGCCGACATCATGCGCGAGGCCATCGACGGCCGCACCGGGGAATGAGGGCGACCGGCCTCGCGTACGCCTACTGGCCGAAGGTGTAGCGGAGGTCGGCGTTGACCAGTTGGTTGAGCCGCTTGCGCAGGTGGCCGAGGAGCGAGCCGTCGGGCAGCGGTTCGGCCGCCAGCAGCCGCCAACGCACGAGGCTGCCGGCCCGGCCGTCGGACGCAAGCTCGAACCGCACCCGGGCGTCCGGCCGGCGGGGCCAGAGCGACGACCAGACGACCAACTCCGGGTACGCGGCCTCCAGCACCCGGGGCCGCTGCTCGTCGTCGAGTAGCACCAGCCAGGGGCGGGCGGGATCCCGGTCGGGGTCGGTGAGCGCGTCGAACACGATCGCGGGCGGCGGCGGTTGTGTGCGTGCGCGGCTGCCGACCTCGTGCAGCGCGGGATCAGATCGGGTGTTCACACGGCGCAGCACGTAGCACACCGTAGCACTTTTCGTTACGCTGACGACATGCCTGAGCATGCCCATCGGGAGATCACCCAACGCGAGCTGCGAAACGACTCCGGCGCCATCATGCGCGGAGTTGAGCGCGGCGAGTCCTTCACGATCACCCGCAACGGAACGCCGATCGGGCGGCTGATCCCGATCCGACGGCGCACCTTCGTGCCTCGCGCCGAGGTGCTTGCGGCCTTCGCCAGCGCCCCCCGGCTTGACGAGGCTCGTCTCCGCGCTGATCTCGATGCCACGTTCGACCAGGATCTGTTGAATCGTGACTGGTGACAGTGTCCAGCGCGGCTTGATCGACACGAACATCGTCATCCATCTGAGCAGGTTGGGCGCGGCGGAGCTACCCGACGAAATGGTGATCACGGCAGTCACCTTGGCGGAACTCTCAGCCGGCCCGCATCACACTGACGATCCCCGCGAACGGGCCCGTCGCATGAGCGTGTTGCAGCACGTGGAGTCGACGTTCGAGCCGCTTCCGTTCGACGCGGAGGCGGCACGAGCCTTCGGCCTGGTCTCCGCCGCCGTGCGGGCTGCCGGACGGGGCACCCGACGCCGGGTCGCTGACCTCATGATTGCCTCCGTCGCGCACACCACTGCCCTACCCCTTTACACCACCAACCCGGCCGACTTCGTCGGGCTCGACGATCTGATCACCGTTCGCACGGTCGCCAGACCGATCGACTGATCTCCCGCCGGCGGGAGAGAGCCGTGCGTGCGTGACGAGTGAGTGATTTCGCTCCACGCATCCGGATCGCGCCGCGTACCCGAAGATGTGAGCATGCGGATCCTCATGGCCGGCGCGTCCGGTTTCCTCGGCACCCGACTGGTCGACCGGCTCACCGCGGACGGCCATCAGGTCACCCGTCTGGTCCGCCGCGCGCCGCGCACCCCGGACGAACGGCGGTGGAATCCGTCCGCCGCGCAGCTCGACCCGCAGGTGGTCGCGGACGCGGACGCGGTGGTGAACCTGGCCGGCGCGGGGGTGGGCGACAAGCGTTGGAACGACGACTACCGGAAGCTGATCCGGACCAGCCGGGTGGACAGCACCACCACCCTCGCCATCACGGTCGCCGGCCTGCCGGCCGTGGATCGGCCGGCGGCACTGCTCAACTCGTCCGCGGTCGGCTGGTACGGCAACACCGGTGACCGCGTCGTGGAGGAGGACGCGCCGGCGGGTGAGGGGTTCCTGGCCGACGTCTGCCGGGTCTGGGAGGCCGCGACCCGACCGGCCGAGGACGCCGGGGTACGTGTGGTGCGGCTGCGCACCGGGCTGCCGCTGCACCGCGACGGCGGCCTGCTCAAGCCGCAACTGCTGCCGTTCCGGCTGGGTGTCGGCGGCAAGCTGGGCAATGGCCGGCAGTGGCTGCCGTGGATCTCGATGCCGGACTGGCTGGACGCGCTGGCGTTCCTGCTGGCCCGCGACGACGTGGCCGGTCCGGTCAACGTGGTCGGGCCGGCGCCTGTCACGAACGCCGAGTTCACCCGCGAACTGGCCCGCCTGCTGCACCGGCCGGCGATCATGCCGATTCCGGCGTTGGCGTTGAAGGTGGCGCTCGGCGGGTTCGCGCACGAGGCGCTCACCAGCACCCGGGTGCTGCCCGGGGTGCTCGGCAAGGCCGGTTTCACCTGGACGCACCCGGACCTGCCGGGCGCGCTGCGCGTCGCCCTCGCCGGCTGAGCCGGTGGGCGTTAAGCGGGGCCCCCGCCTATGCAGAATGCGTTAAGCGGGGGCCCCTCCTTGCATGGCGTCAGCAGTTGATGACCCAGTAGCTGGGGGCGGTCTGCTTCAGCGTGGTGGTGTAGAAGACGTTGTAGAGGCCCATCCGCTGGCCGCTCCCAAGCGCGTAGGCGTACCCGCCGGACTGGTAGGCCCGACCGGCCGCGACGTGCGCGTAGTTGCTGGCGGTGACGCAGACCGGCGCGGTGGTCGGGGACGTGCTGGGCGACGCGGTCGGGGTGGGTGAGGCGGTCGCGGTCGCGGTCGCCGTCGGGGTCGGGCTCGGCGTGACGCCGCCGCCTCCGAGACCGAAGAAGATCGCGTCCCGGTACGTCGAGCAGATGGTGTCCAGGAAGTACGCCCCGGCGGTGCCGCACTGGTCGGCGGCCGAGCCCGGGTCGACCGGGGTGCCGTGGCCCATGCCGGCGACCCGGTAGAGGCGGACCCGGTCGTTGCCGTAGACCTCCAGGCTGGTGCCGCCCGGCAGCGAGGATGTGCTGGTCGGGGTCGCCGACACGCCGAGCACGTTCGTCCACTGGTCCCGTGACTCGGTCGCGTTCGCCGTCGCCACCGTGTAGTCGCTGGTGCCGTGCCAGATGGCCACCCGGGGGCGCGCTCCGGAATATCCGGCGTACGCACCGCGGACCAGGTCCCCCCACTGGGCGGGGGTCTTGTCCACGCCCGGGTTCATGCAGCTGAACGCGTTGACCATGCTGGTGGCGCAGCGGTACGGGATGCCGGCGATGATCGAGCCGGCGGCGAACACGTCGGGGTAGGTGGCGAGCATGACGGCGCTCATCGCGCCCCCGGCGGAGAGGCCGCTGACGTAGACCCGGCCGGCGTCGGTGCCGTAGTTCGACTTCGCGTAGTCGACCATCTGCTTGATCGACAGCGCCTCGCCCTGGCCGCGGGCGGTGTCCCCGGTCTCGAAGAAGTTGAAGCAGGAGTTGGCGTTGTTGCCTGATGGTTGCTGCGCCACGATCAGCGCGAACTTCCACTGGTCGGCGTACTTCTGCCAGCCGGAGTTGGCGAAGTAGGTGGCGGCGTTCTGGGTGCAGCCGTGCAGCAGGACCACGGCGGGCGCGTTGCCGGGCAGGCCGTCCGGACGGTAGGCGTACATGGTCAGGTTGCCGGGGTTGGAGCCGAATCCGCCGACCTGGGTCAGCGAGGCGGCCTGCGCGGGCAGCGCGGCGACCAGGACGCCGGCGGCGGCGAGGACGACCCCGGCCGCCGCCCCGGCGAGGCGGGCGATGAGGGATGAGGAGCGGGACACGGGACCTCCCGATCATGGAATGTGAACTGAGTCACTCTCCGAGTTGCCGCGACGTTACGTCCGCGTTTCATCCACCGGAATGGCTGTCGGTCACACATTCACCGTCCGGGCGGTGTGCCCGGGTCCGGTTGGTAACGTCCGCTGCGTGCCGTCCTCCCCGTCCCCGGTCACCGCCCCGCCGCCCGCCCGCACCGCCCGCGACCGGCGCGCCGACCTGCTGGTGACGCTCGCGGCGCTGGCGCTGGCGCTCTGGGTGACGAGCGGGATGTGGCGGGACCCGAACACCCGCACGATCACGGTCAACTCCAGCGACCAGGCGCTGTTCGAGTGGCTGCTCGCGTTCGGCGGGCACGCGCTCACCCACGGCGAGAATCCGTTCTTCACCCACCTGATCAACGTCCCGGACGGGGTGAACCTCGCGGTCAACACCTCGATCACCGTGTACGCGGCGGTCTTCGCGCCGCTGACGTACCTGGTCGGACCGCCCGTGACGTTCCTGGTCATCCTCACGCTCAACCTGGCCGCCACGGCGGTGGCCTGGTACTGGCTGCTCAGCCGGCACCTGGTCGGCAGCCGGCTGGCCGCCGGCGTGGGCGCGTTGTTCATCGGCTACTGCCCGGCCATGGTGTCGCACGCCAACGCGCACCTGAACTGGACCGCCGGCTGGCTGGTGCCGCTGCTCATCTGGGGCGTGTTCCGGCTGCGCCGGCCCGGCCGCGCGGTCACCGGCGGGATCGTGCTCGGCCTCCTGGTGGCGGTCGCCTTCTCGATCGCCGCCGAGGGGCTGTTCTTCACCGCCCTGGCGCTCGCCCTGTTCCTGCTGGTCCGGGCGGCGCACCCGGCCCGGTGGGCGGAGGCGCGGGCCGTGCTGCCCCGGATGCTGGCCGGGCTCGGGGTGACCGCGCTCGTGGCCGGCGTGCTGCTCGCGTACCCCCTCTGGTTGCACTTCGCCGGGCCGCAACGGTTCCACGGCACCGGCTTCGACCCGCTGATCCACTCCGAGGACGTCGCCGCGTACCTGTCGTACCCGCGCCGGTCGCTCGCCGGCTGGGCCGGGTTCGGCACCTCGCTGGCGCCCAACCCGACCGAGGAGAACTCGTTCTTCGGGGTGCCGCTGCTGCTGCTCGCGCTCGCCTGCTTCGTCCTGTTGTGGCGGCGCGCGGACCGGGCGTTCCGGGCCACCCTGCTCGCGCTCGGCGTGACGGCGGTGGTCTTCGCGGTGCTGTCCTGGGGGCCGACGGTCAAGTGGAACGGCCGGCGCACCGACCAGTTGCTGCCGTTCGGGGTGCTGGACAACCTGCCGGTGGTCAACGCGGCGTTGCCGTCCCGACTGGCCCTGGTCGTCGCGCCGGTGATCGGCCTGCTGCTGGCGTACACGATCGACGCGCTGCGCGCCCCGACGCCCCGTCCGGACGAGCGCGCCCGGCCGGCCCGGCGGCGGGTGGCCGGCGCGGCCTGGGTGGTCGGCTTCGCCGTCGCACTGCTGCCGCTGCTGCCCACCCCGCTGCTCACGAGCGTCCGCGAGCCGGTCCCCGAGTTCATCACCGGCGGGGCCTGGAAGCGCTACGTCCCGCCCGACGGGGTCCTCACCCCGCTGCCGCTGACCGTCGACGTCTATCCGGACGGGCAGCGCTGGCAGGCGTACGCGCTGGCCCACCGGCAGGGCGAGTTCCGCATCCCGGCCGGCTTCTTCCTCGGCCCGGGCGGGCCGGACGGCCGGGGCCGGATCGGTCCGGTGCCGCGCACCTTCGACAGCCTGATGGACCAGGCCGGAAGCACCGGGCTGGTGCCGATCATCACCGCGGGCAGCATCGCGGAGTCCCGGGCCGACCTGCGCTACTGGGGGGTACGGGCGGTGGTGCTGGCCGACCGGGTGCACGGCGCCAAGTACGACGTCGACGAGGAGGCGTTGCGCCGCACCGCGACCGCCCTGCTCGGCCCGCCGGAACGGGTCGAGGACGTCTGGCTGTGGCGGGTGCCGGCGGCGTGACGCCTTCCGCGGCGCCGACGGCGTGAGGTCTGCTGCCGCGGTGCCGGCGGCGTGACCGGCGCCGGTGGCGGGACGCGACGAGTGTCACGGGTCGGTGGGCCGGGCGGCGGGACTACGCTTGCCGGGTGAGCGTGACGACTTCCGGGTTGACCACCGTCCGTGCCGGCCGGCTCGACTACCAGGCCGCCTGGGACGAGCAACGGCGGCTGCACGAGGCCGTGGTGGCCGGCGAGCGGGGCGACACGGTGCTGCTGCTGGAGCACCCGAGCGTCTACACCGCCGGCAAGCGGACCGAGCCGTGGGACCGGCCGGTGGACGGCACCCCGGTGGTGGACGTGGACCGCGGCGGCAAGATCACCTGGCACGGTCCGGGGCAGCTCGTCGGCTACCCGATCGTGCGCCTGCCCGACCCGGTCGACGTGGTGGCGTACGTGCGCCGCACCGAGCAGTTGCTGATCGACGTCTGCGCCGAGTTCGGGCTGGCCGCCGGCCGGGTCGAGGGACGCAGCGGCGTGTGGGTGCCGGAGGACGACCGGGGGCCGGCGCGCAAGGTGGCCGCCATCGGCATCCGGGTCGCCCGCGGTGTCACGCTGCACGGATTCTCTGTCAACTGCGACTGCGACCTGGGCTTCTTCGACCGGATCGTGCCCTGCGGCATCCGCGACGCCGGGGTCACCTCGCTCACCGCCGAGTTGGGCCGGCCGGTCACCGTCGCCGACGTGCTGCCGGTCGTCGAGCGGCACCTGCCGACCCTGACCCGGATCTGACCCGCCTGACCTGCGCGAATCCACCTCAGTTCGGACAAAGATATAGACAATCATTGATATTTGGTGTCGTAAATGCGACGCTGGGTATGGAAGCGCTCCCACTCCCATCCTATGCGCCGAAGGAGGACGTAACCGTGCGTTCCCACCACCAATCCGGACGACCGCGATCAACCGTCCGCGCGCTGATCGTGGCGCTCGCCCTGCTGGCCGGCATCCTCGCCGTGCCCGGCGCGGCCCAGGCCCACGGCACGATCGTCAGCCCGGCCACCCGCGCCTACAAGTGCTGGCAGACCTGGGGCAGTCACCACACCGACCCGGCCATGCAGCAGCAGGACCCGATGTGTTGGCAGGCGTTCCAGGCCAACGCCGACACCATGTGGAACTGGATGAGCGCCCTACGCGATGGCCTCGGCGGGCAGTTCCAGGCCCGCACCCCCGACGGCCAACTGTGCAGCAACGCCCTGTCCCGCAACGACAGCCTGAACCGGCCCGGGGCGTGGAAGACCAGCAACATCGGCCGCAACTTCACCGTGCAGCTGTACGACCAGGCCAGCCACGGCGCCGACTACTTCAAGGTCTACGTGAGCAAGCAGGGGTTCAACCCGACCACCCAGACGCTGGGCTGGGGCAACCTCGACTACATCACGCAGACCGGTCGGTACGCGCCGTCGCAGAACATCAGCTTCAACGTCTCCACCTCCGGCTACACCGGACACCACATCCTCTTCGTCATCTGGCAGGCATCCCACCTCGACCAGGCGTACATGTGGTGCAGTGACGTGAACTTCACCTGATCCGACCGCGCGACTCCGGCCCGGGACACGCGTGTCCCGGGCCGGACCGCTTCAAGGGGTGAGGCGGTGCAGGTCGCGCGGGAACGCGGTCACCTCCCGGACGTTCGCCGCGCCGGTCAACCGGGCCACGAACCGCTCCAGGCCGATCGCAAACCCGCCGTGCGGCGGCATCCCGTGCCGGAACGCATCCACATACCCGGCGTACGGCTCCACCGCCTCACCCCGCGCCGCCAGGGCGGCCAGGTAGTCGGCGTACCGGTGCAGCCGCTGCCCGCCGGTGACCAGCTCCATCCCCCGGAACAGCAGGTCAAAGCCGTTGGAGTACGCCGGGCGGGCCGGGTCCGGGTGGGTGTAGAAGGGCCGTTTCGCCATCGGGTACCCGGTGACGAACAGGAAGTCGCTGCCGTGCTCGGCTCGGGCCCACTCCCCCAACGCCCGCTCGTGCGCCGGCGCCAGGTCGGGTTCGTCGGCCGGCGCCCCGGCGATCGTCAGCGCGTCGATGAAGTGCACCGCCGGGATCTCGGCCGGCACCTCCGGCACGGTCACGCCGAGCGTGTCGAGCGCGCCGCCGGCCCGGTCCACGACGCTCGCGAGCATCCCGGCGAGGGTGTCCCGCAGCACCGCCATCACGTCCCGGTGGTCGGTCACGAAGCCCAGTTCGACGTCGAGCGAGGTGTACTGGGCCAGGTGCCGGACCGTGTCGTGCGGCTCGGCGCGGAACACCGGCCCCACCTCGTACACCCGCTCGAAGACCCCCACCATGAGCTGCTTGTAGAACTGCGGCGACTGGGCCAGGAAGGCGGGGCGGCCGAACCAGTCCAGCGCGAAGACGTTCGCGCCGCTCTCGGTGGACGAGCCGACCACCTTCGGCGTGTGCACCTCGACGAAGCGCTGCCGGTCGAGCGTGGCGCGGAACCCGGCCACGGCCGCCGCCGAGATCCGCAGCGCGGCGGACCGGGTCGGGTGGCGCAACGCGGTCGGCGCGTGGTCGAGCTGGGTGGGCAGGCTCGCGGTGAGCACCGGCCGGTACAGGTCGAACGGCGGCGGTACGGCGGGCGGGCCGAGCGGTCGTACCGTCGGCTCGACGACCTCGACCCCGGCGGGCGCGGTGGGGTTCGCGACCACCGTGCCGACCACCTCGACGACGGTCTCCTCGGTGAGCGCCTCGACCTGCACGCGCACGTCGGGCGCGGCGACCACCACCTGGGCGAGCCCGGCGGCGTCCCGGACGATCAGGAACGCCACCGCCTTGAGCAGCCGGCGGCGGTGGACCCAGCCGGCGAGTTGGACGGTCGCGCCGACGTGGGCGGGGAGCTGGGAGGACAGGATGCGTTGCATGGTGGTTACCTCCTTGGTCAATCGCAACGCCTTCGCCGCCCTCGGGCGGCGAAGCATCGCCTCAGCCCCGGGAGGTGTGGGCGAGCGGGTCCTCGCGGTGCCACCACACCTTCGCCCCCGCCGGAGCGGGAGCCTCGTTCGTCGCCTTTTCACCGGGGCCAGCCGGGCGGGCTCTACTGGGCGCGGGTGTTAATAGGGGGCCCCGCCTCTACCAAAGGCGTTAAGAAGGGGCCCCGCCTTACCCACACGCGCTGTTCTTCCCGCAGCTCGGGAGGGTCTTCGCGGGCCGGCGCCAGACCGCCTTTCCAGCATCGGCGGCTCTCTGGGCTGGCGGGGTCGGTCCGCTACTCGGCTCCGTCGCAGCTCTGCCGGGCACGCTAGCACCGCGACCGCCGCGTGTGACGCCGGTTTTTTGGCTGGTCGTGTCCGGTGTCACAACGTTTCCGGGGTGACGGCGGTCGCCCGACGTTCATCGACCGCCGCCGAGCGGCGTAGGCTCGATTTTGTGACGATCGAGCATTCCGCGCCGACGACTCAGCAGCCGGCGCCCACCGCGACTGTCGCTCCGGAGGGGCGGCGCATGCTGCGGATCGAGGCGCGCAACGCCGAGACGCCGATCGAGCGCAAACCGCCGTGGATCAAGGTCAAGGCCAAGATGGGCCCGGAATACACCGAGTTGCGCGGGCTGGTCTCGCGCGAGGGCCTGCACACGGTCTGCCAGGAGGCCGGCTGCCCCAACATCTACGAGTGTTGGGAGGACCGCGAGGCCACCTTCCTCATCGGCGGTGACCAGTGCACCCGGCGTTGTGACTTCTGCCAGATCGACACCGGCAAGCCGGCCGAGTTCGACGCCGACGAGCCGCGCCGGGTCGCCGAGTCGGTGGCCGCGATGGGCCTGCGCTACGCGACCATCACCGGCGTGGCCCGCGACGACCTGCCCGACGGCGGCGCCTGGCTCTACGCCGAGACGGTCCGGCAGATCCACGCCCTGCGCTCCGGTTGCGGCGTCGAGCTGCTGATCCCCGACTTCAACGCGGTGCCCGAGCAGCTCGCCGAGGTCTTCGGCGCGCGACCCGAGGTGCTGGCGCACAACGTGGAGACCGTGCCGCGCATCTTCAAGCGGATCCGCCCGGCGTTCCGCTACGAGCGGTCCCTCGACGTGATCCGCCAGGCCCGCGCCGACGGCCTGGTCACCAAGAGCAACCTCATCCTCGGTATGGGCGAGGAGCGCGCCGAGGTTTCCCAGGCGCTGCGCGACCTGCACTCCGCCGGCTGCGAGCTGATCACCATCACGCAGTACCTGCGCCCCTCCCCCCGGCACCACCCGGTCACCCGCTGGGTCAAGCCGGAGGAGTTCGTCGAGCTGCGCGAGGAGGCCGAGGAGATCGGCTTCGCCGGCGTGATGAGCGGCCCGCTGGTCCGCTCGTCCTACCGCGCCGGCCGCCTCTACCAGGCGGCGCTCACCGCCCGCGAGCAGGTCGCCGTCGCCGGCTGAGCCGGCGTCCGACCGCGTCGCCCACCGCCGGCCACCCGCCGGATGCCATGATCCCAGGCATGACCGCCGGGGTACGCGAGGAGCCACGCGAGGCCGAGCGCCCGCGTACGCCCCGGCGTCCCCGGCTGCCGACGCTGCTGGCCCTGCTCGTCGGGTCCGCCGGGATCGCCTACCGGCTGGCGCTGCTGCTCGCCGACGCGCCGCCGAGCAACAGCGACGAGGCAACCATGGGGCTGGCCGCCCTGCACATCGCCCGGGGTGTCGACTTCCCGGTCTGGTTCTACGGCCAGGCGTACATGGGCACGCTTGAGGCGTACCTGGCCGCGCCGTTGATCGCGGTCACCGGGCCGTCCGTGCTCGCGCTGCGGCTGCCCACCCTGGCCCTGTACGCGCTCTTCCTGCTGCTGTCCTGGCGGCTCACCCGCAGGCTCGGCGGCGACCGCTGGTACGCCCTGCTCGTCGTCGCCGTGCTCGCGCTGGGCGCGGACCGGGTGGTGAAGAACCAGCTCATCGCCGGCGGCGGCTATCCCGAGCTGAACCCGGCCGGGGCGGCGCTGGCGCTGCTCACGGTCGGGCTGTGCACCGGCGGACCGGGCGCGCGGCTGCCCCGCTGGGCGGCGTGGGGGCTGGTCGCCGGCGTGCTGCTCTGGGTGGACCCGCTGATCCTGCCGTACGTGCTGACGCTCGGCGCGCTGCTGGTGGCGTGGCGGCGGCGGGAGCTGGCCGGGCGGGCCGGGGCGGTGCTGGCCGGCGCGCTGCTGCTGGGCATGGCCCCGATGGTGCTCGACAATCTCCGGCACGGCCGCAACCCGCTCACCGCGGTGCTCGCGGCGAGCGGCTCGGGGGCGGCGGCGGGGTGGGCCGATCGGTTGCACGGCGGTCTGGTCATCGGCCCGCCGCTGGCCATGGGCTTCTGCTCGCCGGGGCACTGCGCCCCGTGGCAACTGTGGTGGGCGCTCGCCTTCCCCGTCCTGCTGCTGCTCGCCGGGCTGGCCGCGTGGCGGGTGCTGCGCCGGGTCGGTCCGCCTGCCTTGCCCGCGAACCGTCGGGCCGGTCCGGCGGCCGACCGGGTGTCGGCGGGGGTGCGGTTGGCGCTGCTCGTCGGCGCGGCGACGGTGCTGGCGGCGTACGCGTCGAGCAACGCGGCCGGGCGCACGCCGACCGAGAGTGGCCGCTACCTGTCCTGCCTCGCGGTCGCCGTCCCCGCCCTGCTCTGGCCGCTGTGGCAGGCCGCCCGCCCGCTCGCCGACCGACTCGCCCTCCGGCCCGGCAGGCGACGCCAGCTCGGCGAGGTGGCGGTATCGGACCGGTCGGGACACTGCCACTTCGTCGAACCGAAGTCGATCAAGGCGACGGCAGTCGGGGTGGGGGCGGCCCTGGTGCTGGCGGGGGTGCTCGGGACCGGGACGGCCGCCACGGTGGACGTGATCCGGGCGGCGTCGGCCGTGCACGCCGAGGCCGACCGGCACCGGGCGCTCGTCGACACGCTCGGCGCGCTCGGCGTCCAGCACGTGCGGGGCGGCTACTGGACGTGCAACCGGCTCACGTTCGCCACCGGTGAGGACGTGGTCTGCGCGGTGGTGGACGACCACCTGCGCCCCGGTTTCGACCGGCTGCCGGCGTACCGGCAAGAGGTGGCCGCGGACCCGGACGCGGCCTGGGTGGCCCCGGACGGCTCACCGCTGGCCGCGACGCTGGATCGGCGGCTCGGCCCCGAACCGGGCGCGCTCGACGTGGTCACGGTGGCCGGCTGGCGGATCTACCTGCCCCGCCGCTGAGCGGGCCGGAACGCCGGGCGCGGGTGCGGCGTGGGAGGAGCGGGCCGGGTGCGGCGCGGGAAGAGGCAGCCACGGATCAACGGGTTGAGCGCCGACCACTAGACTCTGCGGCATGGCAAAGCCCCAGGAGAAGGTCTCGTTCGGCCAGCGGCTGAAGCAGATCGGGATGGTGTTCAAGTTCACCGCCAAGCAGGACAAGTGGTTCGCGCCGCTGGCCGCGGCGGCGGTGCTGATCCCGCTCGCGCTCACCGTGGTCGCGGTGATCGCCTGGGGCTGGATCTGGCTGCCGGTCGGCATCCTGCTCGCGCTGCTCGCCCTGCTGGTCGTGCTCAACCTACGGTCCAACAAGGCGATGATGAATGCCGCCGAGGGGCAGCCGGGCGCGGCGGCGCAGATCATGGAGAGCATGCGCGGCGACTGGCGGGTCACCCCGGCGGTCAGCTCCACCACCCAGATGGACATGATCCACCTGGTGCTGGGCCGCGCCGGCGTGATCCTGCTGGCCGAGGGCAACCCGCAGCGGGTGCGGGGCCTGCTCGGCCAGGAGAAGCGCCGGCTGGCCAAGGTGATCGGCTCGGCCCCGCTGCACGACTACGTGATCGGCCAGGGCGAGGGTGAGCTGCCGGTCCGCAAGCTGCGGATGACCGTGATGCGGCTGCCCCGCACGCTCTCCCCGAAGGACGTGAACGCCCTCGACAAGCGGCTCAAGGCGTTGACCGCGCGACCGCAGATGCCCAAGGGGGCGGTGCCGAAGAACATGCGGCCACCGCGCGGCGCGTTCCGGCAGACGCGGGGGCGCTGACTCTCGGCGTACGCGGAAGAAGGAGCCGGTCCCCCGCGGAGCCGGCTCCTTTGCCGTCGGGTGGGTCAGCGGCGGAGCGCGTCGGTGACGACCGCGCCGGTGAGCCGGTCGTGCAGGCCGCGCCGGTGCTGGTCCATGATCAGGGCGGGTACGACGAGGGCGAGCAGGAGCCCGCGCAGCAGTGCCCGGGCGAGCCCGATCCGGCCGCCGTCGGCCCAGGCCACGCAGCGCAGCCGGGTCAGGTACATGCCGGGGGTCTGGGCGAAGAGGCCGAGGAAGAAGCCGTACTCCAGGATCAGCACCAGGACCGGCGGCCAGCCGTCGCGGGCCGGGTCGGCGAAGGACCCAGCGACCAGTAGACAGAGCACCCAGTCGATGACGAGCGCACCGAAGCGCCGGCCGAGGCCGGGAGGCGTGAAGGCGGGATCGGTGGCGGGCGGCACCGGTGCGGCGGCGGTATCGGTCACAGCGGCCAGGGTAACGCCGCCTCCGCACTCACCGAAAAATCCGACAATACACCCGAATGCCATTAGACGGTACGGGCGCTGACGCTCCGCGAGCGACGTAACACGGCGGAAACAGGGGGGACACCCCCGGGCAACCGGCCGGCCATAGCGTCGCCAAAAGTCAGCCACCGGAGTGGACCTGCCAGGAGGACGTGTGTTCGCCAATCCCGAGGAACTCCTGCGATACCTCAAGAACGAGGACGTGAAGTTCGTCGACGTACGTTTCTGTGACCTGCCCGGCGTGATGCAGCACTTCAACCTGCCGGTCGAGTCCTTCGACGACAGCGTCTTCACCGACGGCCTCGCGTTCGACGGCTCGTCGATCCGCGGCTTCCAGGCCATCCACGAGTCGGACATGCTCCTGCTCCCGGACGTGGCCACCGCCTTCATCGACCCGTTCCGCGCGCAGAAGACCCTCGCGCTGAACTTCTTCATCCACGACCCGTTCACCCGCGAGGCATACTCGCGCGACCCCCGCAACGTGGCGAAGAAGGCCGAGGCGTACCTCGCCGCCAGCGGCATCGCGGACACCGCCTACTTCGGCGCGGAGGCGGAGTTCTACATCTTCGACTCCATCCGCCACGAGACCTCGGCCAACCAGTCGTTCTACTACATCGACTCGATCGAGGGCGCCTGGAACACCGGCCGCGAGGAAGAGGGCGGCAACCGCGGCTACAAGACCGCGTACAAGGGTGGCTACTTCCCGGTCCCGCCGGTCGACCACTACGCCGACCTGCGCGACTCGATCGTGCGCCGGCTCGTCGACTCCGGCTTCACCGTGGAGCGCTCGCACCACGAGGTCGGCACCGCCGGCCAGGCGGAGATCAACTACAAGTTCTCCACCCTGCTGCACGCCGGCGACCAGCTCCAGCTCTTCAAGTACATCGTGAAAAACGAGGCGTGGGCCAACGGCAAGACCGCCACGTTCATGCCCAAGCCGCTCTTCGGTGACAACGGCTCCGGCATGCACACCCACCAGAGCCTCTGGCTGAACGGCGAGCCGCTGTTCTACGACGAGACCGGCTACGCCGGCCTCTCCGACACCGCCCGCTGGTACATCGGCGGCCTCCTGCACCACGCCCCGTCACTGCTCGCCTTCACCAACCCCACGATCAACTCCTACCGGCGACTCGTGCCGGGCTTCGAGGCGCCGGTCAACCTGGTCTACTCCCAGCGCAACCGCTCCGCCTGCACCCGCATCCCGGTCACCGGCAGCAACCCCAAGGCCAAGCGCGTCGAGTTCCGCGTCCCGGACCCGTCGGCCAACGTCTACCTCGCCTTCTCCGCGATGATGATGGCCGGCCTGGACGGCATCAAGAGCAAGATCGAGCCCCCGGCCCCGATCGACAAGGATCTCTACGACCTGCCCCCGGAGGAGTGGGGCGACGTCAAGCAGGTCCCCGGCTCGCTGCCGGCCGTGCTCGACTCGCTCGAGGCCGACCACGACTACCTGCTCGACGGCGGCGTGTTCACGCCGGACCTGATCTCCACCTGGATCGACTGGAAGCGGGCCAACGAGGTCGACCCGGTGCGCCTGCGCCCGACCCCGCACGAGTTCGCCATGTACTACGACTGCTGAGCACGCTCGTCAGCACCGGCCGGGCCGGCTCCGCGATGGCGGGGCCGGCCCGGCCGTTTCCCCGGGCGTTCGTCGCCCGCCGATTCGCCCGCCGGGTCGGGCAGGTCGGAGGGCGGGTCAGCGGGTGGCGGGCCGGCGGCGCAGCCCGGCCCGGACGCCGGCCGCCAGGACGGTCACCACAAGCACGGTCATCAGCACCGCGCCGGGCGCCTTGGTGAACCGGGCCAGGTTGGTGCCGTCCGGCAACGTGAGCCCCGACGCCACCGCGCAGGGCGCCACGAACCAGACCGTCCGGGCCAACGACGCCACCGCCACCGCGAGCAGGGCGAGCGGCCAGATCGCGTACCAGGGATGGAAGACCGGGGCGAGCAGCACGGTGGCGGCGAGCGCCAGGCCGGCGCCGAGCAGCGCCACCCGGGTCCGGGCCGTCGCCTCCGGACCCGCCGCCTCCGGACCGGGGTCGTCGCGCCGGCGCAGCGCCGTCCACGCCCGCCACCAGAGCACGACGAGCGCCCCCGCCAGCAGCACCAGCCCGACCGCCCGGGTCACCGGCACCGCGTGCGGGTGGCGGCCGGCCAGCCCACCGGCGTAGTCCACCACGAAGCCGACAGCGGTCGGCGGCGACGTCCACTGCTGGGAGTCGGCGCTGTGGCCGAGGCCGCCCACCCAGCCCAACCCGAGACCGGTGGCGAGCGAGACGACGAGCAACGTGCCGAGCACCACCACGGCCAGCCGGCCACCGTCGCGCACCAGGGCCCGCCAGGTGTGGCGGCCGGACACGGCGGCGAGCGCCGCGAACGGGAGCACCACCACGGCGGTCGCCTTCACCGCGACCGCCAGGCCCAGCAGCACCCCGGCCACCAGCAGCGCGCGGAGCCGGCCCGGCCGCCCGCACAGGACCAGCAGCCCGGCCAGGATCAGGCCGAGCGCCAGCGCGTCGTTGTGCGCGCCGGCCACCAGGTGCACGCCGACAAGCGGGCACGCAAGCACCAGCCACACCGCCCGCCGGGCCGGCACCCCGGCGGCCCGGGCCAGGCCGGGCAGGCAGTACGCGACGAGCAGCACCCCGGCCACCGCGACCACCCGGAGCAGCACGATCGCCCCGACCAGACCGCCGCCGGCGAGCACCGCCAAGCCGGCCAGCAGGACGAAGAACGGCCCGTACGGCGCCGGGGTGTCCCGCCAGATCGGCGACACCGAGTCGGTCCACGGGCAGCCGGCCGCGGCGACCCCCACCCGGTACGGGCTGGCACCCTCCGTCCAGGTCCAGCCCTGGCAGACGTACGAGTAGACGTCGCGGCTGCCAAGCGGCGGCGCGGCCAGCAGCGGCAGCGCCCAGAGCCCGGCGGTCAGGTACGCCCACCGGCTCGACGGGGCGCCCCAGCGCAGCGACCACCAGGCGCCCACCAGCAGCACCGTCCCCACCAGCCAGCAGCCGAACGTTACCGGCCCGTGCGGGGCCTGCCAGAGACCGGCGAGCGTGGTCCGGGGTGGGGCGCCGGGCCGTGCCCCACCCAGCCAGCCGGCGACGGTGAGCAGCGCCGCACCGGCGAGACCGGCGTACCGGGCGAGGTCGGCGGCGACCGGTCGGACCGGCGCGTCGGGCTCGCCCACCGGCACACTCCTCAGTCCGCCCCCACCGGCTCCCGCACCTTGCGAGCCGACCGTACCAACCGGACGACCAGCACGATCACGAACAGCGTCATCAACGGCGCGCCGGGCATCTTGGTGAAGCGGGGCAGACCGGTCCCGTCGGCGAGCACCAGGAACGCCGACACCAGGGTGACGATCGAGAACCAGCCGGTCCGGCGGGCGGTCGCGGCGAGCACGGCCAGCGGCCAGAGCCAGTACCACGGGTGGAACAGCGGCGCGAGCGCGACCGTGGCGACAAGCGCCAGCGCCGCGTGCCAGAACGGCTCGCCCCGACGCCACGCCCGGAACCAGAGCCAGACCAGCAGCACGACAAGCACCACCATGCCGATCGCCCGGGTCGCCGGCAGCGCGTCGACGTGCACCCCGAACGGCGCCAGCAGATAGCCGACGGTCTGCCCGACCGCAGTCGGCGGCGAGGTCCAGGCCACCACCAGCCCGCCCTGCTCCAGCCCGCTGATGAAGCCGAGGCCCAGACCGGCGGCCAGGGTGACGGCGGCAAGCGCGGCCAACGCGCCGCCGACCACCCACCCGCCGTCGCGGATCAGCGCCCGGATCCGGTACGGCCCGACGACCGCGGCCAGCGCCGCGAACGGCACCACCACAAGCGCGGTGACCTTGATGCCGGCGGCCAGGCCGAGCAGCAGCCCACCGGCGAGCAGCGGACCCGGCCGGCCCGGTCGGGACGCCACCACGGCCAGCCCGGCGACGAGCAGGCCGACCATCATCGCGTCGTTGTGCGCCCCGGAGGCCAGGTGCACCGGCACCAGCGGGCTGGCCAGCGCCAGCCAGAGCGCCCGCTGCGGCGGCACCCCGCAGCGGCGGGCCAGCGCCGGCAGCGCCCAGGCGGTCAGCGCCACCCCGGCCAGGGCGAGCACCCGGAACAGCGCGACAGCGCCCCACAGCGACCCGGTGGCCTTGACCACCGCGCCGGCGAGCAGCACGAACAACGGCCCGTACGGCGCCGGGGTGTCCCGCCAGATGTACGAGATGGTGTCCAGCCACGGGCAGGGCAGCGCGGACACGCCCTGCTCGTACGGGTTGATCCCGCCCGAGAAGCTGGCACCCTGACAGGCGTACGCGTACACGTCCCGGCTACCGAGCGGCGGGGCGACGAGCATCGGCAGCAGCCAGATCGCGACCGTGACGAGCACCCACCGGCTGGACGGGATCCGGTCCCGCAGCGACCACCACGCCCAGGCCAGCAGCGCTGTGCCGACCAGCCACAACGCGATGATCAGCGGCCCGTCCGGGCCCTGCCAGATACTGACCGGGGTGGGGCGCAGCTCGCCGTCGGGCAGGGCGCCGCCGAGGTACGCGGCCACGGCGAGCAGCACCGAGCCCGCCAGGCCGGTCCAGCGCGAGAGGTGGTGAGACACATTCGCCATGCTGCCAGTACGGTGGTCCGCGATCAGGAGGTGGGCATGCGGGGCGGTCGGGTGGTGGCGATCTCCGCCGCGTCGGCGCTCGTCCTCGCCGCGCTGTACCTGATCTTGCCGGCCACCGGCTCGGACCTGTCCGCCCAGGTCGCCCGCGCCGGTTTCTTCGCCGCGCACGGGCCGGCGCTGGTCGACCTGCGCTGGTACGGCGGGGTGCACCCGTGGGGCTACAGCCTCGTCTCCCCGCCGCTGATGGCGCTGCTCGGGGTACGCCCCACCGGCGCGCTCGCGCTGCTCGCCTCGGCCACCGCGTTCGCGGCGCTGCTGGTCCGCGTACGGGTGCCCCGGCCCCTGCTCGGCAGCCTGGTCGGGGCGGTCACGATCGCCGGCAACCTGGTCTCCGGTCGGGTCACCTACGCCCTCGGCGTCGCGTTCGGCCTGGCCGCGCTGCTCGCCCTCACCCTGCGCGCCCGCACGACGCGGGCCGGGGCGGTCGGCGCGACCGGTCCGCTGTCCGCCGGCCCGACCGGCCCGCTGTCCGCCGGCCCGACCGGCCCGCTGTCCGCTGGCCCGACCGGCCCGCTGTCCGCCGGCCCGACCGGCCCGCTGTCCGCCGGCCCGACCGGCCCGTTGCGGGCCGGGGCGGTCGGCGTGGCTGCGCTGCTCGCCTCGGCGGCCAGTCCGGTGGCCGGGCTGTTCGTCGGGCTCGTCGGCGTCGCGCTGCTGCTCACCCGCCGATGGGCCGACGGCCTGCTGCTCGCCGTGCCGGCCGCCGCGCCCCTCGCCGTGACCGGACTGCTGTTCGGCGAGGGCGGTTGGATGAACATCAGCCGGGCCGACACGGTCCACGCCGTGGTGACGAGCCTGCTGGTGGCGGCGCTCGTGGCGTACCGGTCGGTGCGGGTGGGCGCGCTGCTCTCGGCGGTCGGCGTGCTGGCGGCGGCGCTGCTGCCCACCCCGGTCGGCTTGAACGCCACCCGCCTGGTGGTGATGTTCGCGCTGCCGGTGCTGGCCGCCGCCGCGACGCCTCCCGCATGGCTGGACGCCGCCCGACTCCGCGCCGCCCGGCTCGCGGGTGCCCGGACCGCGGATGGCCGGACCGCGGATGGCCGGACCGCGGATGGCCGGACCACAGATGGCCGGACCGGCGCTGACCGGACCGTAGATGGCCGGACGGATTCCCGGATCGGCGCTGGCCAGACCGCGAATGGCCGGATCGCGGGACGGTTTCCGCGGGGCCTCGGGGTGGTCACGCTGGCCGCGCTGCTGGCGGTGGTGTGCTGGTGGCAGCCGCCGGTGGTCACGGCGGACGTGCGCAGCGCCGGCGATCCGACGGCCGACCCGGCGTACTTCGCGCCGCTGCGCGCGGAGCTGGGCCGGCGCGGGCTCACCGGGCGGGTGGAGGTGCCGCCGACCCGTAACTACTGGGAGGCGGCCCGCCTCGGCGAGGTGCCGCTGGCCCGGGGCTGGCTGCGGCAGGCCGACATCGACCGCAATCCGCTGTTCTTCACCACCGTGCCCGGCGCGCCCGGCACCGGCGTCCCGCTGACCGCCGACAGCTACCGGGCCTGGCTGTCCGACAACGCGGTGCAGTACGTCGCCGTACCCGACGCCGAGCTGTCCTGGGTGGGGCGGCCGGAGGCGGAGCTGGTGGCCGCCGGTCAGCCGTACCTGACCGAGGTCTGGTCGGACCGGCACTGGCGGCTGTACGCGGTCGCCGCGCCCACCCCGCTTGTCGGCGCCCCCGGCGAGCTGGTCCGGCAGGACGGCGCCTCGGTGACGTTCCGCGCGTCCGCCCCCGGCCGGGTCCCGATCCGGGTCCGCCACGACCGCTGGCTGACCGTCACCGGCGACGCCACACTCTCCCCCGACGGCGACTGGCTCACCGTCACGGTCCCCCGCCCCGGCACCTACACCCTCTCCAGCTGATCGCCCCGGCGGTGTTAAGCGGGGGCCCCTGCTATACGGCAGGCGTTAAGCGGGGCCCCCGCCTTACAGGGGGGCTTCGAGGATGCGCTGGACGACGGTGCGGGAGTGGCGGGCGGTGCGCAGATAGTCGTCGAGGAACTCGCCCGGGTCCTCGTGGCCGAGCAGGCGCACCACGCCGGCCAGCTCCACCCCGTGCCGGGGCAGTTGGTCACCGGCCCGGCCCCGCACCAGCATCAGCGCGTCGCGGACCTGGGCGGCGAGCGTCCAGCCGGCGGCCAGCTCGGCCGCGTCCTCCGGGTCGAGCAGGCCGGCGGCCCGGGCGGCGGCCAGGACGTCGAGGGTACGGGTGCCGCGCAGCGCGGGCAGCCGGCCGGCGTGCCGGAGCTGGAGGAGCTGCACCGCCCACTCCACGTCGGCGAGCCCGCCCCGGCCCAGCTTGGTGTGGGTGGCCGGGTCGGCGCCCCGGGGCAGCCGCTCGGTCTCCACCCGCGCCTTGATCCGGCGGATCTCCACCACCTGCTCGCGGGTCAGCCCGTCGGCCGGGTAGCGCACCGGGGCGATCATCTCCTCGAACTCGGCGCCCAGCTCGGCGTCGCCGCAGACGAACCGGGCCCGCAGCAGCGCCTGCGCCTCCCACACCCGCGACCAGCGCGCGTAGTACTGGGCGTACGCGGCCAGGCTGCGGACGAGCGGCCCCTGCCGGCCCTCCGGTCGCAGGTCGGCGTCGACGCCGAGCGGCGGGTCGGGGGCGGGCGCGGAGAGCAGCCGGCGCAACTCCTCGGCGATCGCGTGCGCGGCGGCACTCGCCGCGCTCTCCTCCACCCCGGGCGGCGGGTCGTAGACGAAGAGCACGTCGGCGTCGGAGAGGTAGTTCGACTCGTACCCGCCGAGGCGGCCCATGCCGATCACGGCGAAGCGCAGCCCCGGCGGGCCGGGCTGGGCGGCCCGGGCGGCGCGCAGCGCGGCGGTCAGGGTGGCGTCGGTGACGTGGGAGAGGGCGGTGCCGACCGCGCTCACGTCCACCATGGTGGGCCGGCGTTCCCCGCCGCCGGTCGGGCGTGGGGTGAGCGGGGCGAGCGACCCGGCCCGGCTGAGCACGTCGGCGGCGGCGATCCGGACCAGTTCCCGGCGGCGCAGCGCGCGGACCGCGCGGGTGGCCTCGACCGGGTCGTCGTGCCGGGCCGCGGCGGCGACGAACCCCTCGACGAGCGTCTCCCGGGGGCGAGGGGTCAGCTCGCTGTCCTCGGCCAGCAGCCGCAGCGCCTCGGGCTCGCGGGCCAGCAGGTCGGCGGCGTAGCGGGAGGAGGAGAGCACCCGGGCCAACCGGCGGGCCACCGGGCCGGAGTCGCGCAGCAGGCGCAGGTACCACGGGGTGCTGCCGAGCTTGTCGGAGACCTGCCGGTAGTTGAGCAGCCCGCGGTCCGGCTCGGGGGCGTCGGCGAACTCGTCGAGCAGCACCGGCAGCAGCGTGCGCTGGATCGCGGCGGTGCGGCTGACGCCGCCGGTGAGCGCCTGGAGGTGGCGCAGCGCCCCGGCCGGGTCGGCGAAGCCGAGCACCTCCAGGCGGTGCCGGGCGGCCTGCGGGGTGAGCCGCAGCCCTTCGGCCGGCACCCGGGCCACCGACTCCAGCAGCGGCCGGTAGAGCAGCTTGGCGTGCAGCCGGCGTACCTCGGCGGCGTGGGTGACCCACTCGGCGCGGAACTCCTCCACGGCGCTGCGGCCCGGGGTGGCCACGTAGCCGAGCGCGGCGGCGAGCCACCGCAGCGCGGCCGGCTCGGTCGGCACGGTGTGGGTGCGGCGCAGGGCCTGGAGCTGGAGCCGGTGCTCGACGGCGCGCAGGAAGCGGTAGCCGCGCAGGAGCGCCTCGCCGTCGGCCCGGCCGACGTAGCCGCCGGCGACCAGGGCGCGCAGCGCCGGCACGGTGCCCGCTACGCGCAGCGACTCGTCGCCGCGGCCGTGCACGAGCTGGAGCAGTTGGACGGCGAACTCGATGTCGCGCAGCCCGCCCGGCCCGCGTTTGATCTCGCGTTCCAGCTCCTTCGGCGGGACGTTGTCGAGGATCTTGCGGCGCATGGACCGGACGTCCTCGACCGCCTCCGGCCGCTCGGCCGCGGTCCAGACCAGCGGGGCGAGCGCGTCGACCCACTCCCGGGCCACCTCCGGGTCGCCGGCGGCCGGGCGGGCCTTGAGCAGCGCCTGGAACTCCCAGGTGCGGGCCCAGCGTCGGTAGTAGGCGAGGTGGCTGGCGAGCGTCCGGACCAGCGGGCCCCGGTTGCCCTCCGGACGCAGCGCGGCGTCGACCGGCCAGGCGACCAGCCCGCAGACACCGATCAGCCGGGTGGCGACCTGGGTGGCGGCGGTCAGGTCGTCGTCACCGGCGGCGACGAAGATGACGTCCACGTCGGATACGTAGTTGAGTTCGTCGCCACCGCACTTGCCCATCGCCACCACCGCCAGCCGGGGCGGCACCGTCCCCTCGGGCAGTTCGTCGACGGCGATGTCGTAGGCGGTGGCCATGGTGGCGTCGGCGAGCCGGGACAACGCCGCCATGGTCTGCTCCAGGCCACGCCCGCCGGTCAGGTCGGCCGCCGCGATCCGCAGCAACGCCAAGCGGTACGCGTGTCGCAGCAGCGGCACCGCGCCGGTGAGCGTGGTCAGCTTGGCGGCGGCGGTCAGGTCGAGCCGGCCGTCCGCGGTCGGGGCGAGCCCGTCCGGTTCGGTGGCCAGCACCGCCCACTGCCCGGGGTTCGCCACCAGGTGGTCGCCGAGCGCCGAGGAGGCGCCGAGCACCGCGATCAGGCGGCGGCGCAGGCCGGGGTCGCCGGCCAGGGCGTCGCGGACCGCGGTCTCGTCACCGAACCGCCGCTCGGCCTCGACGAGCCGGTGCAGCTGGCGCAGCGCCAGGTCCGGGTCGGCGGCCCGGGACAGCGCGGTGAGCAGCTCGGCGGCCCGGTCGTCGGCCGGTTCCTGGGTGTCCGGCCGCCACAGGCCGAGCCCGTCCGGGCCGAGCAGGTCGACCGCGCGCGCCCCGCCGGCGCCCTCGGCGAAACCGTAGCGGGCCAGGCGCCCGCGGGCCGGCCGGGTCACCTCAGGCCCCGAGCAGCGGCAGGCTGCGGCGCGGGTTGTCGTCGCCCAGTTCGCCGAGCGCGAGCGCGGCGAACCGGATCGCGAACGGTTGCCAGGTCTCCTCGACGTCGGCCATCGCCCGGTCGCACGCGGCCACCACCAGCTCCGGGTCGTAGCCCAGCTCGGCCAGCATCGCCGAGTCGCGGGACCAGTCGGTGATCATCGCGGTGTCGCACTCGATGTGGAACTGGAGCCCCCACGCCCGGTCGCCGAGGCGGAACGCCTGGTGCGGGTGGCGGGTGGACGCGGCGAGCAGCGTCGCGCCGTGCGGCAACTCGGTGATCTCGTCGGCGTGCCACTGGAGCACGTCCGGCATCAGCGGCACGTAGCGGAACAGCGGGTCGGTCTCGGCGGCGTCGCGCCGGCCCACCACTGTCGGCCCGACCTCCGGCCCGGACGGGCTGCGGTCGACCTGGCCGGCGTGCGCGGTGGCGAGCAGCTGCGCGCCCAGGCAGATGGCCAGCGTGGGCACCCGCCGGCGGACCGCCTTGCGCAGCAGCCCCTCCACCGCCGGGAACCAGGGTGCGCCGGGGCTGCCGTCGGCCAGCGGGTGGGCCTGCTGTTCGCCGCCGAGCACCACGAGCGCGGCGTACCCCTCCAGGTCGGCGGGGAGCGCGTCGCCCGCGTGCGGACGCAGGACGCGCAGCTCCAGGTCCCCCTCGGTGAGCCACTCGCCGAGGCGGCGGAGGTCGTCGGTCGGGTCGTTCTCGATCACCAGCGCGGTCGCCACGACGTCGAGGCTAGCCGGTACGCCCGAACGCGGGCGGCGCGGCTCGGCGGCACTAGGCTCGCGGACGTGCCCACCGACGACTGCCTGCGCCCACCGGCCCTGCGTCCCGGGGACGCGGTGATGCTGGTGTCGCCCTCCGGGCCGACCCGTCCCGAGCGGGTGGCCCGCGGCATGGAGCTGCTCACCGGTTGGGGCTTGCGCCCGGTGCCCGCGCCGAACGCGTACGCCCGGCGGGGTTATCTGGCCGGCGACGACGCGCAGCGGGCCGACGACCTGAACCTCGCGTTCGCCGACCCGGAGATCCGCGGCGTGATCTGCACCCGGGGCGGGTACGGCGCGCAGCGGGTGGTCGACGCGATCGACATGGCGGCGGTACGCCGTGACCCGAAGGTGGTGGCCGGCTTCTCCGACATCACCGCGTTGCAGTTCGCGCTCTGGCGGGGCGCCCGGCTGGCCGGGGTGCACGGTCCCGGCGCCGCCTGGCGGGACGAGCGCACCCCGCTCCGCTCGGCGGAGTCGCTGCACGCCGCGCTGACGACCACCGCGCCGGTGACGGTGGCGGCGGTCGAGGCGGAGGAGACGTACCCGGTACGGGTGCCCGGCCGGGCCGAGGGCCGGCTGCTCGGCGGCAACCTGTGCCTGATCACCGCGTCGATCGGCACCCCGGACATGCCGGACCTGACCGGGGCGATCCTGCTGGTGGAGGAGGTGCAGGAGCCGCCCTACAAGGTCGACCGGATGCTGACCCACATGCGTCGCTGCGGCGCCCTGGCCGGCGTGGCCGGGGTGGCGGTCGGCCAGTTCACCGAGTGCGCCGACGGCTGGGACACCACGGTGGTCGACGTGCTCACCGACCGCTTGGGCGACCTCGGCGTCCCGGTCCTGGGCGGCCTCCCCATCGGCCACGGCCCATCTCAGCTCACCGTCCCGGTGGGCACCCCCGCCGTCCTGGACACCACCGCAGCCACCCTGACGGTAACCCCCGC
Organism: Micromonospora sp. WMMD1128; assembly: GCF_027497235.1. NCBI lineage: Bacteria > Bacillati > Actinomycetota > Actinomycetes > Micromonosporales > Micromonosporaceae > Micromonospora > Micromonospora sp. WMMD1128. The sequence goes on along the minus strand of NZ_CP114902.1, from coordinate 1,352,381 downwards.
CGTCCGCTGACACCCCTGCTTCCCCCGGCCGTCGATCATGAAGTTAGCGGCGGTTGTGGATCTCTGCGCCGCCGCCAACTTCATGATCACCGAGGTCAGGCGAGTGGGGTGAGGTGGGCGACCGCGCCGGTTTCCAGGGCGGTCCAGATTGCGCCGTCCGGGGTGACCGTGAGGCCGTGGGGTTCGGACGCGGGGGTGGGCAGGGGGTGGTGGGTGAACGTGCCGTCCGGGGTGACGTGGGCGATGCGGTTCGCGGCCCACTCGGTGAACCAGCAGCCGCCGGCCGGGTCGGCGACGATGGCGTGCGGGCGGGCCGTCCGGTCCGGCAGCGGGAACTCGTCGACGCGCCCGTCCGGGGTGATCCGGCCGACCTGTCCGGCGGCGATCTCGACGAACCAGAGCGCCCCGTCGCCGCCGCGCGTGATGCCGACCGGCCCGGCGGCCTCGGTCGGCAGCGGATGCAGCGTCACGGAGCCGTCCAGGTCGACCCGGGCGATCGCGTTCGCCTGGTTGAGCGTGAGCCAGAGCGCGTCGTCCGGCCCGGCGGTCAGCATCGACGGGAAGCCCTTGGCGACCGGCAGCGGGAACGTGCGGACCTCCCCGTCCACGGTGACCCGGCCGACCGTGTCGTCGCCCATGCCGGCGTACCAGAGCGCGCCGTCCGGGCCGGCGACCAGGCCGCACGGGGCGCAGCCGGGCAGGAGCGCCACCGAGTCGGCCCGGCCGTCGACGGTGATCCGGCCGAGCCGGTGGTCGCCGGAGCGGGTGTACCAGAGCGCGCCGTCCGGGCCGGTGGTGATGATCAGAGGCCGGCTCTCCGGCGGGTCGGTGCGGTAGGTCCGCACCTCACCGTCGAGCCCCAGTCGGGCGACGCCGCCGGAGCCGGCCAACGTCAGCCAGAGCGCGCCGTCCGGACCGACCGTGATCGAGTACGGGCCGGAGCCCGGCCCGGTGAGCGCGACCTCGCGGATGACGGGCTGTGTCATGGAGTGACCTCTCGTCGGGAATCCGCCCAGCCTTCCCACCGTCGCGGTGAGCGCGCAACCACATTTGTCCCGGTCCCGGGCGCCAACTGCCAGCTCGCTGACAGGTTCACCACGGGTTCCCTCCAGCTCCGGCGGTCACTGTCGGTGACGTCATCGCACCACCACCGCGAAGGAGACCCGCATGATCCGCACGACACGGAAGCGCCTGCTGGTCGGCCTGGCCGCCGCCGGAGTGCTCGGCGTCGGGATCGCCGCCCCGACGGTGGCGCTCGCCGACGACAACAGCCCGAGCCCCGCCCCGAGCGCCAGCACCGACAACCGCGCCGACCACCGCGCCGACCGGCAGTCCGAGTTCGCCGACGCGCTCGCCAAGGAGTTGGGCGTGCCGGCCGACAAGGTCACCGCCGCGCTGGAGAAGCTGCGCGAGCAGCGCCAGGCCGACCGCCCGGAGCGGCAGGCCGACCGTCCGGAGCGGCCGAAGCCGCCGTCGACGGAGGACCGGCAGGCCGCCCTGAAGGAGCGGCTGGACCAGGCCGTCAAGGACGGCAAGCTGACCCAGGAGCAGGCCGACGCCGTGTTGAAGGCCGCCGAGGCCGGCGTGTTCCCCGGCCCGGCCGGGATGCCGGGCGGTCCCGGCGGGAAGCCCGGCGCCGGCCACCGCGGCTGGCACGGTCAGGACGGCGAGACCGGCCAGAACGGCACGAGCGGCTCGGACGGGGAGGCCGGCACGGCCGGCGCGTGACCTGGGTGGCCCCGCCACCCCTCGCCGGCCTCATTCCCTCCTGGCCGGCCCGGCGGGGCCACCCTCGCTGGTAAGGCGGGGCCCCCGCTTAACGCATTCGGTATAGGCGGGGCCCCCGCTTAACAACCCGGCGCGCGACGGATCAGCGGGGCTGGGGTTCGGGTGCGGTTGTTATCGTCTGGGCGACCACAACCGCACCCGAAGCGCGCTCAGCCGCCGGCCGGCGGGGTGAAGACGCCGAGCAGGTTGCCGGACGGGTCACGCAGCCGGGCGTGGGTCAGACCGGTCGGGGTGGTCACCGGCGACGCCACCACCGTGCCGCCGGCCTTCTCCGCCTGCCGGCAGCTCTCCGCCACGTCGGTCACCTGGGCGTAGAAGATCGCGTAATTGTCGGCGCCGGAGTCGGTCCCCCGGATCGCGCCGCCGATCCCCCGCGCACCGCCCGCCCCGGTCTGCCGGTACGACCGACCCGGGCCACCCTGCTCCTCGAAGCTCCAGCCGAACAGGTCGGCGTAGAAGCGCTGCGCCTCGTCCGGCCGGTCGGAGCCGATCTCGAACCAGGTCACGGGCGTGCTGGACATGCTGCCTCCTCACCGCGCCGGCCGGTCGGCCGACGTCGTCAGGATCCAGCGTCGGGCAGGTCCGCGACAGCGTCCTGTCGGCGTTTCTCCGGCGCGCCGGGCGGATTTTCCGGCGACGGTGCCCGCCGGGCCGCCCGGTCCGGCCATGTCCCGCGGGCGGCGACGACCTTGGCCAGCATCGTCGATGACCCGGAGTCGACGCCTCGCTCCCGCAGCCGCGCCAGCACCTCCAACGCCGCCTCGGCGGGCGGGACGGCCTGCGCGCTGACCACCTGGCCGACCACCATGGCGAGCCTGGCGTCCACCGTCTCGTCGACGCCCGCCACCCGTTCGACGCACCGCAACATCGCGGTGGCGACCCCGGAATCCTGGACCAACGTCGCGCGACACTCCAGCAGCACCTCCGCCACCACCTCCGGGGACACCTCGTTGTCCTCGGCCACCCGGTCCAGCAGCAGGCGCAGAAAAGCTGCCCGGTCCCAGTCCTCGACCAGACCCGCCGCGTCCCCCGTCAGCCGTACGCAGCGCATGTACACGTCCTGCCGCTGCCGCTGACTCGCCGGACGCAGTGGCAACAGCCAGGCGGTGAGCAGCGCCCGGGCGGCCGAGAACGCGGTGCCGTCCGCCGGGACCTGGTAGGTCGTGAGCGCGGTGTGCAGCTGATCGATCACCGGTTCCACCGTGTGCACCAACAGCGCCTCGCCCCGGTCGCAACTCAGATGCGCGGCGCGCCGCAGACGCACCAGCAGCTCGACCGGCATGCGGTAGCCCGAGCCTACCGGCAGACCCGATACCCAGCCGAGGTCCGGTTCGGGCGGCACCGCGAACCGGCTGTCTGCCCAGACCCGGACGTCGCGGTTCGGGCCACTCCCTGTCCGCTCCAGCGCCAGCAGGTCGGCGAGACCGTCCCAGTCGTCGGCGCCGAGCTGCGACCGCCACAGCCCGACCTGGGCACGCCACTCGTCCACCACGACGGCCGGTTCTCCGAACAACTCGCGTCCGGTCACCTCCCCCACCGCCGACAGGACGAGCAGCAGCAGGTTGGCGCTGTAGGCGGCATGACGGGCGGCCGTCCGCAGGCGCCGGGGCCGGTAGCCGTCGAAACGGCGGGGCCCGGCGTGGTAAGCCGCGCCCCGGAACAACCGCAGCAGCAGCTGGGCGGACCTGCCCCGCTGCGCCTCGTCCCAGCCGGACACTCGTTCGTCGAGAAAACCGAGGACAGTCGCCCGGCTGCTCAGCACCCCGTGCGACAGCAGCGCGTGCAGCAGGTCGTCGGTGACCGGCTCGCCGCCCCAGGACAGGCTGGCGGCGGACTCGCGGGCCACCATGTCGGCCACCGCCTGCGCGGTGAGCCGCGCGACGAGGAACTCACCGAACGTCGCGTGCAGGAACTCGTACGTCTCACGGTGCCGCTCCTCGTCGACGGCCCGCGCCCGGTGGACGAAGAAGAACCGGCCCAGCACCACGTCCGCCGCCGGCAGCGGACTCCGCAGACCATCCGGCCGGCTCTCCGTCATGCCGGCGATGGGCAACGCCACCAGGTCGGCCCCCAACTCCTCGGCCGTCACCCACTGGGCGCCCCGGTTGAACATCGCGAACGCCACCACGGCGAGACGGCGCAGCTCCTCGTCGACCACCCGGTCGAGGTCCGGGCCGAGCAGTCCCGCGCGATGCTTGGTCACCTCCCGCCGGGCGAACCGTTGCAGCAGCCGCTCGTACAGTTCGCCGCGGCGCAGCTCCCCGGCTTGGCGCAGGTCGTGGCCCTCGGCGTCGTAAAGCGCGAGCATCAACAGCAGCAGCGGCTGTTCGGCCAGCTCACGGTGGGACAACACGCTGACCGGATCGAGCGGCCGGGCATCCGGCCCGCGAAACATGGCGGAGTTGGCCTGGTTCCAGGTCCGCACCCAGGACTCGACCCGCGGCTCGTCGAACGGTTCCAGCCGCACGGCCACCGTTCCGGGCGGGGGCTGCGCCCGGTCTGCCACGGTGGTGCGGCTGGTGATCAGCACCGCCACCGGCCGCCCCTGGCCCGCCTCACGACGCTGGAAGGCGGCCACCCGGCGCAGATAGTCGGTGTGGCTGACACCGGTGGCCTGGAGCAGTTCGTCGAAGCCGTCCAGCAGCACCACCGGCAGGGCGTCCCCGGCCGAGCGGGCCAACCCGGGCCAGTCGAGGCGCTCCCCGGTGTCGTCGCGGATCGCCTGCTCGATCTGGTCCTGTAGGTCACCGGCCGCGTACACCTCCCGCAGCACCACCCGCACCACGAGGAAGTCCGCCGCCGGTAGCTGGGCGGCGACGACCCGAGTGAGCACCGACTTGCCGGACCCGGGCTGCCCGAGGACCAGCAGCGGCGCCTGCGTCGCGCCCGGTCCGGTCAGGTGTACGACGAGGGCCTGCCACAGATCCTCCCGTACCGGCTGCTCGGCCCACCAGGTCTCGTCGGCGGGCCGCGCGAACGGGCTCAGCGCGGCGATCCGGCACAGGGGCGGCACGTACGCCTCGCCGAGCGTCGGCACGGTCAGGTTGGCCGGCACGTCGCCGGAGGGGACCACCGGCCGGCGCAGCTCGGAGCGGTAGGCGGCGGCGAGCGCCGCCCGGTGCCCGTCCGGGGCACGGCCGGTGGAGAACTCGGTCAGAGCCCGCCGCAGGTCGGCCAGCCCCAGCGACAGTCGACGGACCTCCGTCCGGGTCGCCTCGTGCTCGTGCAGGCCGAGCCAGAGCGACACTTCCGGGAAGTCGCCGGCCAGCCGGGTGAGCAGGTCCCGGTGCCGGTCCACGGCGGCCTCGGGCAACCCCAGCAGTGCCCGGCGGGTGGAGGGACTCCACCTGATCCCGGTCAGGCCGGCGAGTCCGTCCAGGAAGTACACGAGCCGCCCGGTCAGCTCTTCGTAGTACTGGACGAGCGCCTCGCGGAGCGCGGGGTATGGAAGGTGCGGACCGGGCAACGGCGCGGGAATGGTGAAGAGATGATCGACGAGGTAGTCGCCGTGCGCCGTGCTGGCACCGGCCAGCGTCAACTGCTCGGCCGCGGTGATGCCGACCTTCCCGACGACGAACGGGAGATCGATCTCGTTCAGCGCCTCGAAGAACGCGGTCACCGCGATCACCGCGTGGGCCGCCTCCAGCCGCTGCGTCCGCCCGTACCGGGACAGCCCGGAGCGCTTCTCGGACGCGGCGCGCACCAGCTCGTGGCCGAGCCGGACGAACTCCGCCTTGGCGTCGAAGATGCCGAGCAACGCCGGCACCGGCACCGACGCGGCCAGCAGCACCCCGCCGGTCAGCTTGTCGAACCAGTCGACGACCTTGCTCTTCTCGCCGCCGAGCAGACGGATGGCATCGGCGTAACTGAGCGTGTCGGGCACGCGCGTTCCTCCCCGGGACGGCGGACCCGCCAGCCTCCCCCATCCGGAACGGAAGCGCTGTCGGGTTTCAGACCAGGGTCAGCGGGCGCACCCGGTCGACCGGGATGTCGATGTCGTCGGGACGCAGCTCCCGGGTCACCGGCTCGGCCAGCGGGTGCACCGCGCGGATCCGGTCGGTGCGGAAGCAGCGCACCCCGTCGCGCAGCCGGCACCAGCCGACCAGATACCAGTGCGTCGAGTTGCCCAGGTAGGCCAGCGGCTCCACGTCGCGTAGCGAATCCGTTCCGCCCCGGTCGGCGTACCGCAGGCGCAGCACGCGCCCGGCGGCGACCGCGTCGGCGACGGCGGCCGGGACCGGCGTGCCCGGCCCGTCGCCGACCAGATGCACGCGGCCGGCGAGCCGGTGCGCCTCGGCCACCGCGGCCGGCGGCATCACCGCGACCAGCTTGCGCAGCGCGGCGCCGGCGGCCGGGGCGAACGGGGAGCCGCCCAGCCGGTGCAGCGCCACCGCCATCGCCACCGCCTCGGTCGGGGTCAGGTTGACCGGCGGCAGCGTGCGGGCCCGGTCGACGGCGTAGCCGCCGGTGCGGCCCGGCTCGGCCCAGATCGGCACTCCGGCGCCCTGGAGCGCGGCGATGTCGCGCTCGACGGTGCGGGTGCTGACCTCGAACCGCCGGGCCAGCCAGCGGGCGCTGCGCGGGCGCGGCGACACCGCGCGCAGCTCCTCCACCAAAGCGTAGAGACGGTCGGTGCGGTTCACCCCCGGGACGCTAGCCCGGGGGTACGACACCGTTACCTAGAGCGACAGGTAGCGCTGCCGCTCGTAGGGGGTGACCTCGCGGCGGTACTGCTCCCACTCGGCCCGCTTGTTGCGCAGGAAGAAGTCGAAGACGTGCTCGCCGAGCACCTCGGCGACCAGTTCCGAGCCGGCCATCACGTCGATCGCCTCGGACAGGTTCTCCGGCAGTGCCTCGTAGCCCATGGCACGCCGCTCGGCGCTGCTCAGCGACCAGACGTCGTCCTCGGCGCCCGGGGGCAGCTCGTAGCCCTCCTCGATGCCCTTCAGGCCGGCGCCGAGCAGGACCGCGAACGCCAGGTAGGGGTTGGTCGCCGAGTCCAGCGACCGGACCTCGACCCGGGCCGAGTTCGGCTTGCCGTAGGCGGGGACGCGGACCAGCGCGGACCGGTTGAGGTGACCCCAGCAGACGTACGCCGGGCTCTCGGTGATCCGGTCCGGCAGCGCCTGCGGGAACAGCCGCTTGTACGAGTTGACCCACTGGTTGGTGACCGCGGTGTATTCGCGGGCGTGGGTGAGCAGCCCGGCGATGAACGACTTGGCGACCTTGGACAGCTTCATCGGGTCACCGCCGTCGTGGAAGGCGTTGCGCTCCCCCTCGAACAGCGACAGGTGGGTGTGCATGCCGCTGCCCGGCTGGTCGGTGAACGGCTTCGGCATGAAGCTGGCCTGCACGCCGGTGGAGAGCGCGACCTCCTTCACCACGTGCCGGAACGTCATGATGTTGTCGGCGGTGGTGAGGGCGTCGGCGTAGCGCAGGTCGATCTCCTGCTGGCCGGGGGCGACCTCGTGGTGGCTGAACTCCACCGAGATGCCGATCCGTTCCAGCGCCAGCACCCCCTGGCGGCGGAAGTCACGCGCCACCGCGTGGGTGGTGTGCTCGAAGTAGCCGCCGGTGTCGACCGGGGTGGGCACCGAACCGTCCTGCGGGCCGTTCTCCAGCAGGAAGAACTCGATCTCCGGGTGGGTGTAGAAGGTGAAGCCCTTGTCGGCCGCCCGGGAGAGCATCCGGCGCAGCACGTGCCGCGGGTCGGCCCAGGAGGGGCTGCCGTCGGGCAGCAGGATGTCGCAGAACATCCGGGCGCTCTCGCCGCTGACCCCACCCTCGAACGGGAACACCTGGAACGTGGTCGGATCGGGCATGGCCACCATGTCCGACTCGAAGACCCGGGCGAAGCCCTCGATCGCGGAGCCGTCGAAGCCGATGCCCTCTTCGAAGGCTGCCTCCAGCTCCGCCGGGGCCACCGAGACGCTCTTCAGCGTACCGAGCACGTCGGTGAACCACAGCCGGACGAAACGGATGTCCCGCTCCTCCAGCGTACGGAGGACGAACTCCTGCTGACGGTCCACAGCCACCCCTCTGACATGTACGTCTTCCACCGGTCGGGTCGGCCCGGCTGACCGCTCAGTCTTCCCCGGGCTCGTTACGCCGACGTTACGCCCTTCCCCGCCGGGTCGTCCTGCCGTGTCCCGCCCCCAGAGACGCCGGCAGGTCAGCCGGCCGGTCAGCCGACCGTGAGTGGCCGGGGTCTCCCGCGACCGGCCGGATTCGACCGGGACGACTGGGGGAAGATGGGGACATGCCCACCCTGCGTCTCGCTCTGTGCCAGGTCAACCCGACGGTCGGCGACCTCACCGGTAACGCCGACCGGGTCCGCGCGTGGACCCGCAAGGCCGCCGACGCCGGCGCCCAGCTCGTCCTCTTCCCCGAGCTGATGGTGACCGGTTACCCGGTCGAGGACCTGGTCTTCCGCCGGTCCTTCGTCGCCGCGTCCCGGGCGACGCTGCACCGGCTCGCCGCCGACCTGGCCGGCGACGGCCTCGGTGACCTGCCGGTGCTTGTCGGCTACCTGGACGCGGACGGTCCGCCGCAGGTCAGCGCCGACGCCGAGCCGGGCCGGGGGGCCCGCAACGCCGCCGCGCTGCTGCACCGCGGCGAGGTGGTGGCCACCTACTTCAAACACCACCTGCCCAACTACGGGGTGTTCGACGAGGACCGCTACTTCGTCCCCGGCGACACCCTGACCGTGGTGCGTCTCGGCGGGGTCGACGTGGCGCTGACCATCTGCGAGGACCTGTGGCAGGCCGGTGGCCCGTTCGCGGTGGCCCGGCAGGCCGGCGTCGGGCTGGTGCTCAGCATCAACGGCTCGCCGTACGAGCTGAACAAGGACGACGCCCGGCTGCCGCTGGTGCGCCGGCGCGCCGCCGAGGCGGGCGCCGCCGTCGCGTACGTGAACATGGTCGGCGGCCAGGACGAGCTGGTCTACGACGGCGACTCGCTGATCGTCGAGGCGGACGGCACGCTGCTGGCCCGCGCGCCGCAGTTCGTGGAGCACCTGCTGGTGCACGACGTGACGCTGCCGGCGGCGCCGGAGGCGACCGGCGGCGCGTCCGACCTGGCCGACGGGATGCGGCTGGTCCGCCGCGAGGTGCCGGCGATCCCGCCCGCGCCGGCCGGACCGGCGGCGACCGGCGGGATCATCGAGCCGGTCGCCGACGAGGCCGAGGTGTGGCAGGCGCTGGTGCTGGGCCTGCGCGACTACGTCGACAAGAACCGCTTCCCCTCGGTGGTGCTCGGCCTCTCCGGCGGCATCGACTCGGCGGTCGCGGCGGCCCTCGCGGTGGACGCGCTCGGCCCGCAGCGGGTGGTCGGCGTCTCGATGCCCAGCCAGCACTCCTCCGAGCACTCCCGCACCGACGCCGAGGAGTTGGCCAAACGCACCGGCCTGGACTACCGGATCGAGCCGATCCAGCCGATGGTCGACACGTTCCTGTCCAACATGTCGCTGTCCGGCGTGGCGGTGGAGAACCTCCAGGCCCGGGTACGCGGCGTGATCCTCATGGCGCTGTCGAACCAGGAGGGCCACCTGGTGCTCACCACCGGCAACAAGAGCGAGCTGGCGGTGGGCTACTCGACGCTCTACGGCGACTCGGTGGGCGGCTACAACCCGGTCAAGGACGTGTGGAAGACGCTCGTCTGGCGGCTGGCGAAGTGGCGCAACGCGGACGCGGCGCGGCGCGGTGAGACGCCGCCGATCCCGGAGAACTCGATCGGCAAGCCGCCGTCGGCCGAGCTGAGCCCCGGCCAGCTCGACAGCGACACGCTGCCCGACTACGACGTGCTCGACCCGATCCTGATCGGCTACGTCGACGGCGACCTGGGCCGCGACGGCCTGATCGAGTCCGGCCACGACCCGGCGGTCGTCGACAAGGTGCTGCGGATGGTGGATACCGCCGAGTACAAGCGGCGGCAGTCCGCGCCCGGCACCAAGATCTCCATGAAGGCGTTCGGACGGGACCGGCGGCTGCCGATCACCAACCGTTGGCGCGAGGACGGCTGAGGCACTCCTCCCCGGCCCGTCGGCGGCCGGGAGTGAATTCCTCCACTCCGACCTGCCCGCGGCCGGTCGGCCGGTGCGACGATCGCGGGGAACCCGGGGACCGCGTGCGCGGCCTCGAGGAAGGAGATTGTCATGGTGGAGTCCACCCCGACCGAGGTGACCGCCCTCTACGGCGGGCCGGCCACCCGGCGGATCCGCACCCGCGACCTGATCGCCGCCAAGGAGCGCGGCGAGCGGTGGGCGATGCTCACCTCGTACGACCAGTACACCGCCTCGATCTTCGACCAGGCGGGCATCCCGGTGCTGCTGGTCGGCGACTCGGCGGCGAACAACGTCTTCGGCTACGAGACCACGCTGCCGGTGACCGTCGAGGAGCTGCTGCCGCTGGTCCGCGCCGTGGTACGGGCCACGAAGCACTCGCTGATCGTCGGTGACCTGCCGTTCGGCTCGTACGAGGAGGGGCCGGCGCAGGCGCTGCGTACCGCCGTGCGGTTCATGAAGGACGGCGGCTGCCACGCGGTGAAGCTGGAGGGCGGCCGGCGCTGCGCCGCCCAGATCGAGGCGATCGTCGGCGCCGGCATCCCGGTGATGGCGCACATCGGTTTCACCCCGCAGAGCGAGCACACCCTCGGCGGCTACCGGGTGCAGGGCCGGGGCGACACCGCCGAGGAGGTGCTCGCCGACGCCCGGGCGGTGACCGAGGCGGGCGCGTTCGCGGTGGTGCTGGAGATGGTGCCCGGCGAGGTGGCCAAGCGGGTCACCGGTGAGCTGCCCATCCCCACTGTCGGCATCGGCGCCGGCCCGGACACCGACGGCCAGGTGCTGGTCTGGCAGGACATGGCCGGGTTGCGCGCCGGCCGGGCGCCGCGCTTCGTCAAGCGCTACGCCGACCTGGCCGGCACGCTCACCGACGCCACCCGCCGCTTCGCCGACGAGGTACGCGGCGGCGACTTCCCCGCCCCCGAGCACACCTTCTGAGATGTAAGGCGGGGGCCCCGCTTAACGCTTTCGGTAGAGGCGGGGCCCCCGCTTAACACCCGACGTTAAGCGGGGCCCCCGCCTAACCGCGGGGCGGGGGCGCTCAGAGATCCGTCACCCGGATGCCGGCGTGCGCCTTGTACCGCTTGTTGATCGCGATCAGGTTCGCGGTGAACGCCTCGATCTGGTGGGCGTTGCGCAGCCGTCCGGCGTAGATGCCCCGCATGCCGGGGATCCGGGCGGCCAGCGCGGCGACCACGCCGACCAGATCCCGGTCCTCGGTGCAGATCAGCACGTCCAGGTCGATCCGGTCGACCTCCGGGTCGGCCAGCAACGGCGCGCTGACGTGGTTGAACGCGGCGCACACCCGGGAGTCGGGCAGCAGCGCGGCGGCCTGCTGCACGGCGCTGCCCTCGGCCACGGCCAGCGCGTACGGGCCCTGCTTGTCGAAGCCGAGCGGGTTGACGCAGTCCACGACGATCTTGCCGGCCAGCGGCCCGGCGAGCGCGGCGACGGTGGCGGCGTGCCCGTCCCACGGCACCGCGACGATCACCACGTCGCTGCGCCGGGCGACCTCGTCGTTGTCGGCGCCGGAGACCGAGGCACCGGAGACCGAGGCGCCGGCCGGAACGCCGGGCCACGCGGCGATCTCGGCGGCGGCCTGGGCGGCCCGGTCGGCGGCACGGGAGCCGATCAGGACGGTCTGCCCGGCCCGGGCGAACCGGTAGGCGAGACCCCGCCCCTGGTCGCCGGTGCCACCGATGATGCCGATGGTCAGCCCGGATACGTCGGGCAGCGTGGTCACGTCGTAAGCCATGCGGTCATCCTCGCAAAACGCGGCCGGCGTGGCGCGTCGAGGCGCTGTGAGAATCCCCGCGCCGGGCCACCCGGTCGACGCCCCGGGCCGGGGCGTCCGGACGCCAACGCCCGGCGCAACCAGGCGCGAGCGCGAGCCGATGCCCCGGTCAGGCCAGGCAAGCCCGCTCAGGCCAGGCCCGGTCAGGCCCGCTCGAAGGCGACCCGGCGTTCGGCCGGGTCGGCGACGGTCAGCCGGACCCGCACGCGCTCGCCGAGCGGCAGCTCGCCCGTGCAGCGGGCCCGCACCGGCGGCTCGTCCACCGCGACCGTGCCACCGGGCGGCCGACCGGGGCGGCCGTTGCCCGCTGGGCGCGGCTCGTCCACGTCCAGCACCGCCGCCTCGAACGTCTCCCCCACCCGGTGCGCCAGCAGCACCGCCTCGGCCAGTTCCACCGCGCCGCGGGTGGCCGCGCCGGCCACCCGGTCGGTCGTCGCCATCACCTCCGGCAGCTTCGGCAACGCCTCCCGGACGTACGCGGGCACCTCGCGGCCGTCGTGCAGGGCCAGGCAGGCCTCGGTGGCGTACCTGTCGGCGAGCCGGCGCAGCGGCGCCGTGACGTGCGCGTACGCGGCGGCCACCCCGCCGTGCTCCGGCTGCTCGGGCGCCGCGCCGTCGAAGGCGGTGTACGCGGCGCCGCGCATCAGCTCGGCGGCCTGGTCGACGAAGGCGGCGGACCGGGGTTGCGACGCGTCCAGCCCGGCGAGCACCCGGCCGACCGGTGTGCCTTCCGGCCAGGGCACGCCGAGCGGGTCGGCGGCCAGGTGCAGCCGCCCCACCGCCTCCGGCTTGGGCCGGGGCATCGTCCGCAGCAGGCCGATCCGGCCGGCGAGCATGATGTCGGCGGCGGCCATGCCGGTCAGCAGTGAGATCTGGGCGTTGTGCTCCTCCATCGCGGCGGGGCCGCGCAGCACCAGTCGCCACCCGTCGCCGTCGGGTTCGACGTCCTGCTCGGGCAGCGGCAGGTTGATCGCGCCTCGGTCCAGCCCGCGGGCGGTGAGCAGCGCGCCGATCTCGGGCAGCAGGGCGATCGGTTCGGGCAGGCGGCCGGCGTCGGCGTCGCGTTGCACGCCGCCGTAGTCGAGCTTGGCGCGGCTGCGTACCCGCGCTCGTTCGAGGCTGACCGCGACGGTGCCGCCGTCGGGGTCCAGGTCGATGGTCCAGAGTACGGCGGCCCGGTCGACGTCGGGCAGCAGGCTGGCCGCGCCCTCGCTGAGCGTGTGCGGGTGCAGCGGCACGTTGCCGTCGGGCAGGTAGACGGTCTGCCCGCGCCGCCAGGTCTCCGCCTCCAGGTCCCCGCCGGGGCGTACGTGGGTGAGCACGTCGGCTATCGCGTACCGCACCCGGTAGCCGCCACCGGGACGGCGGGTGAGGTGCATGGCCTGGTCGAGGTCGCGGGAGGTCGCCGGGTCGACGGTGACGAACGGGATGTCGGTCCGGTCGGCGACGGCCGGCAGCGGCGCGGTGGCCGCCGTGTCGGCCTCGCGCTGGGCCGCGGCCGGGAAGCTCTCGGGCAGTCCCAGCTCGCGGCGCAGCGCGCCGAAGTCGATGCGGGGGGCCAGTACGCGTCGGATCACCACGCGGCCAATCCTGACAGCGCTCGGCACGTTCCGCTCATCGGCACGGCGACCCCGCGCGTGGCGGGTTCCCGACGTTCGCCGGGCGACGCCGCATACGGGGGTCGTCGCCGCGCACGCGGCGACGGCGGTCGGGCCGGAGGCGACCGTGTTAGGAAGGGGCCCCTCCTCTACCGAATGCGTTAACCGGGGCCCCTTCCTAACGCTCAGGCCCGGCGGGCCGGCGCCTTGCGCGCGGTGGTTTTGCGCGCGGTGGTGGTCTTGCGGGCGGGCGCCTTCTTGGCCGCGGTGGTCTTCTTCGCGGCGCTGGTGGTCTTGCGCGCCGTCGTGGTCTTGCGCGCGGGCGCTTTCTTGGCCGCCGCCTTACGCGCCGTGGGACGCGTCGAGGCCGTGGTCTTCTTCGCCGGTGCCTTCTTCGCCGCGGTGGTCTTCTTCGCCGCCGAGGTGACCTTCCGGGCCCCGGTGGTCTTCTTCGCCGGTGCCTTCTTCGCCGCCGTGGTCCTCTTCGCCGCGGTGCTCTTCCTGGCCGCGGTGGTCTTCTTCGCCGTGGCCTTCTTCGCGGGCGCCTTCTTCGCGGCCGTGGTCTTCTTCGCCGCCGTCTTCTTCGCCGCCGTGGACTTCTTGGCGGGTGCGCTCTTGGCGGTGGTCTTCGACGCCGGCGCCTTGCGCGCCGCCGACACGACCTTCTTGGTGGCCGCTTTCTTCGCGGCCGCCTTTCTGGCCGGCGTCCGTCCGGTGCCGGCGCCCGAGGCGTTCGGCGACGCCTTGGTGACCGTCGTCGTCCTACCCGCGGTGGTCTTCTTCGCGGTCGTCCGTTTCGCGGCCGGGCGGGTGGCCTGCTGTGCTACGGCCATCTCGGTTCCCTTTCCTGGGGACGTGCTCTCGCCCTCGCGGAGCACGGATCACCTCGACGCGGTCCGTCCCGCGCCGTCTATCGGCCCTCCCCGGCCCAACGGGCGTCCTCGGCCTCCCACGCTTCGTTCCGCTCCTGCACCTTCTGCAGGGCGTTCTCCGCGTCGGCGGCTGAGGCGTACGGTCCGAGAACGTGCTTCGCGGGGCACACGTCGGCATCGGTCTCGACCCGGTGGTGTCGTGTGCACCAGTAGTAGTGCCCACCACTTCCGTCGTCGCTCATGCGATCACTGTGCACCGGGAAACGCCCGGCCGCCACCGGAACGCCACAAATAGTCGCCGCGTTCTCCACATTAGACCTGTTCGGGGCGATGACGGCGGGAAACAGGAGAAGAGCCGTCGTCGTCCGAACGGCCGGTACCGCGGGTGCTCCGGAGCGGCGAGGATGACCGCTCGTGATCACCACGACGACGGGCACGGGGGCATGTCCGCGATGCGGCGGGACGCCGGTGTCGCTGGACGGAGCGTTGCCCTGGTGCGCCGGATGCGACTGGAACCTCGACGCCTACGACGCGGACCGCCGACCGCCCGAGTTCGGCTGGGCCTGGGTCGACCGGCGGACCCACCGCCTCGCCGCACGGCTCACCCGCCAGCAGTACGCCACACTCGTCGGCCGGCCGCTGGAGTCGACCGGGCGCTCGCTCGCCGGCGCGCTCACCGTCGGCATCTCCCTGCTGTTGCTGCTCGGCGTGGCCGGACTGGCGGTGGCCGGGGTGTGGCTGCTGTTCGCGTACCCGTTCCCGAACTTCGCGGTGCTGGTCGGGGTGGCGCTGATCGCGCTGGCGGTGGCGCTGCGGCCCCGGTTCGGCCGGATCGACCCGGACCTGGAGGTGCTCACCCCGGCCGAGGCGCCGGAACTGCACGCCCTGGTCGGTGAGGTGGCGGCCGCCATCGGCGCGCCGACGCCGCACGTGGTCGGCGTCGACGGCGACATCAACGCGTACGCGATGTCGGTGGGCCTTCGCCGGCGGCGCGTGCTCGCCCTCGGGCTGCCGTTGTGGGGCGCGCTGGACGGGCCGGCGCGGGTCGCGTTGCTGGGCCACGAGCTCGGCCACTTCGTCAACGGCGACCTCCGTCGCGGCCCGGTGACCCAGCCGGCACTGACCATGCTCGGCAACGCCGCCGACCTGTTCCGGCCGCGGGGCGACACCCGGGCCGAGGGATTGCTGGTGATGGTCGGCGAGTGGCTGGGCCGGCTGGTGTCGTGGACGCTGTCCCGCCTGCTGTTCGCCGGTCACGTGGTGCTTGTCGCCACCGCGTTGCGGGACAGCCAGCGGGCCGAGTACCTGGCCGACGAGATGGCCGCCCGGGCCGGCGGCACGGCCGGTGCGACCCGCCTGCTCGACGTGCTGCTCCGCGCCGAGTCGGTGGCGACCGTGGTCCGCAACGCGGTGCGCGGCGGACACGGTCCGGGGACCTGGCGGGCGGGGACGAGCCGGTCCCTCGTCGGCGCGGCCGACCGGCTGCCGTTGGAGCGCCAGCTCACCATCCGCGAGGACGCCTCGCTGTTCGCCTCCCACCCGCCGGCCGGGCTGCGGCATCGGATGTTGGCGGCGCGCACCTCGTGGGAGCCGGCGGTGGAGCTGACCGAGGAGCGGGTCGCGCGGATCGATGCGGAGCTGGCCCGGCACTACGAGCGGGCCGGTCGGGCGTTGAGCTGGTCGGCCTGAGCCGGGGAGGCGAGCCTCAGGCGGACACCGGCGCGGGCTCCGCCGCCGACGCGACTGCCCTTGCCGGACGCGCCACCGCGACGGCGTAGGCCACCGCGTAGGGCGTGCAGGCCAGGTAGAACATCGGCTCGACGAGCACCCGGTCGGTGATGAGGAACCGTTCCCACTCGGTCGGGCGGGGCAGCCCGAACGACGAGTCGGTCCAGCAGGTGAAGAGCCACAGCGGCGCGGAGCTCCGGTCGACGGCGTCCGGCGGCAGGTCGGCGGTGGGCGCGGTCGCCGGGATGGTGGACATCACCGTGAGGACCACCGCCGCGTCGGCCGCGACAAGCGCGCCCAGCAGGCCGACCAGCCAGGCCGACCGCGTCCGCCCGCGGCGGGCCAACGCTCCGGCGGCCCAGAGGGCCGGCACCAGCAGCGCCAGCCAGAGGAGCAGCCCGGGCGCCATCTCCGCCAGGCCGCTCTCGGCCCGGCTGGCGAACCAGCCGAGCACCACGGCAAGCGTCACGGCGATCGGCACCACCACGCCGAGTGCCGTGGGCAGCGCCCCGACGCGTACGGTCCGGCGTGCGGTCCGGGTGACGACGAGCGCGAGCAGCATCCCGAGCCCGGCCACGACGGCGGACCAGATCGGCATCTGCGCCGCGGTGGGCCACACCGCGGCGAAGGACAACCACCCGTAGGTCGCGTTCATCACCACCGCGGCGAGCACGAGGACCGCGACGCAGGCCGGCGGCGCGAGCAGCAGGACCCCGGCGGTACGCCACAGGCGCGCCGGCACCGCGGTCCGGTCGACGATCGGCGTGGCGGCCCGACTGGTCGCCAGGCTGGCGGCGAAGCGGAGCATCGTCCACCGCCGGCCCGTGCGGGCCAGTTCGTGCAGCTCGGCGGCCCACTCCCGGCCAAGCTCGGCCCGCAGTTCGGCGGGCCAGCGGCGTGCCGCCGCGCGCAGCAGGAGAGCGGCGAGTCGCCCGGTCACCACGCCGGCGCCCCGGCCGGGCCGGCGCCCTCGTGGGGGCGTTCGGCGGGGGCGAGGGCGCGCAGCTCGGCCAGGGCCAGCCGGGCGGATCGGATGCCCTCGCCGGTGAGGCGGTAGTAGCGGCGGGCGGGCCGGCCGGCGGCGATCGGGTCGACGTCCTCCCAGTCGGCGGCGAGCCAGTCGGCCGCCTGGAGGCGGTGCAGCACCGGATAGAGCGTCCCGCTGGGCAGGCCGGTGAGCCGCATCAGGTCGAGGCCGTAGCGGGGCGCGTCGGGCTCGGCGAGCAGCGCCGAGAGCACTTTGATCACGGGTATCGTCAGCCGCATCACCGCACTATATCGCATCTCTATATAGGGTCCCGGGCGTACCCGTTTAGCAGGAAGCTCCACGATCGACCATCGGCCGGCGAGTCCCACTTATGGGACCGGCGGCCGGTGGGACGGGACCGCACAGGTGGATCACCAGCCGGCCGGATGCGGCCCGGACCTCGGTGTGCAAGCCTCTACGCAGCATATTCACGGGAGGCGCCGGCTGTCAGCCCGCACGACAACCCGCGCGGCGACCGGCCCACCCGGACGACACCTGGGGGAGAAACCGTGGGCAACCTCGACGTCGCGTTGAAGAACGCGATGAGCATCGACGGCGCGATCGGCGTCGCGCTCGTCGACTACACAAGTGGCATGACACTCGGCGTCGCCGGTGGCAACGGCGAGGTCGACCTGACCGTCGCCGCCGCCGGCAACACCGACGTGGTACGCGCCAAGATGCGCACCATCGAGATGCTGAAGCTCAACGACGAGATCGAGGACATCCTGATCACGCTCGGCAGCCAGTACCACCTGATCCGGCCGCTGAGCGACCGCACCGGCAAGGGGCTGTTCCTCTACCTCATGGTGAGCAAGAGCCGGGCCAACCTGGCGATGGCCCGGCACCAACTGCGCGCGATCGAGGAGAGCCTGGAGCTGTGACCCGGGTGGAAGACCTCCCACGCCGCACCCCGGGCCGCACGGGCACCCTGCCCCCGCCGCGCACCCTGCCACCCTCACTGGCCGGCAACCCGGCGCTGCCGTACCCGGCCATCGGGCAGGAACTGTCCGCGCTGCGGCTCCAGATCCCCGGTGTGCACGGCTGCGTCCTCGGCGGCGTCGACGGCCTGCTCATCACGCACAACCTCCAGAACGACGCCAGCCCCGACGACCTGGCGGCGCTCGCCGCCACCATGTTCGGGCTGGGCCGCCAGGTCGGGTCCCGGCTGGGCCAGGGCGACTTCCAGCAGTCCACGGTCCGCAACGAGAGCGGCTACCTCAGCGTCTACGCGGTGAGCAAGCAGGCGCTGCTCGCCGTGGTCGGCACGGACAGCATCAACGTGGCCCGCCTGCACCTGCACGCACCGACCACCGCGGCCCGCCTGGCCGAACTCCTCGACGGCGTCACCCCGACCGCGCCCTGACGCGCCGCCGGTCGCGCCGGCCCCCGAGGGGGTACGGCGTGACCGGCGCGTCACCTCGTCCCAGTGCCTTGCGGGAAGCCCCGCGCCACCACGGGGCCGAAGCCGGGCCCGGAATCCCCCACGCCAGGCGCCCGTCGACCCTACGAGATCGTCTCCACGATCCGCTCGATGAGCAGCGCCGCTCCCATCAGGACCATGGCCGCGCCGGCGACGCCGGTCGTGATCCGAGCGATGCGGGGCCGGGCGCCGAGCACCCGATCGGCGGCATGACCGAGAGGAAGATAGAACAGGGCGACGATGAGGACGAAGATGCCGCCCAGGGTCGCGAGCTGCGCCGGCGCCGGCCACCCGCCGGCGGTCCTGGTGAACTGCGGCAGGATCGACAGGAAGATCAGGAGTCCCTTGGGGTTCAAGGCGCTCACGCCGACCCCCCGCACGAAGTGACGGCCGGGGGACGACGCCGCTGCGGCGTACGCGTCGACGGGATCGATGCGCCCGCTTCCCCGCAAGGTGCGGACGCCGAGGTGGACCAGGTAGCCGGCCCCGGCCACGGTGAGCCCGGTCAGGGCGACGGGCAGGGTGGCGACGAGCGGACCGACGCCGACCACGACCAGGATCGTGATGAGCGCGTAGCCGGTCATGAGGCCACCCACGGCAGGCGCGACGACATGGTCGCGTGCTCCGGCGGCGAGCACGAACGCCCAGTCGGGACCCGGGACGACGACGAGCGTGAACGCGATGGCCGAGAAGGCCAGCACGGCGGCGAGTTCCACGATTCCTCCCTTTGACGGGGGAAACCTATCTGCCCGTCGACAGAATGTGTTTCTCTCTTTTGCGGTGCACACCACCGCGCGTGGAAGAATCTCGATCATGGACGCGCTGGATCGGAAGATTATTGCTGAGCTGCAGCGAGATGGGCGGCTGAGCCTGACCGACCTGGCCACCCGAATCGGGTTGACGGTGTCTCCGACCCATCGCCGGGTGCGCGACCTGGAAGCGTCCGGGGCGATCGTGGGCTACCGGGCGATCGTGGACCCGAAGCAGTTGGGGCTGGGCTTCGAGGCCCTGGTGTTCGTCACCATGAGGCAGGAGGACCGCGCCACCCTGCTCGCCTTCGAGGAGGGTGTCGCGGCCGTCCCGAACGTCCTGTTGGCCCAGCGCCTGTTCGGCGACCCGGACTACCTGCTGCGCGTGCGGACAGCCGACCTGGATGCGTACGCGCGGCTCGAAGACGACGTGTTGTCGGCGCTTCCCGGCGTCCAGCGGTTGAACTCCACTCTCGTCATGAAAAGCTTCGTGCTCGACCGGCCCTACCCGACCCATCTCGGCTAGGGCGACGGCGCGCGGCATCCCGATTACCGGACCGGGTCAGGTGGGGCGGCCGGCCTTCAGCGCGGCTGCCGTGTCGACCACGCGCCGAGCCTGGTGGCGGGCCGCCTGGAGGGTGATGTCGCCGGGCGGCCCGTCGCCGGCCACGTGGGACGTGCCGTAGGGATTGCCCGACCGGAACTGGATCGGGTCGGTGTAGCCGGGGGGCACGATGATCCCGCCCCAGTGGTAGAAGACGTTCGACAACGACAGGATGGTCGACTCCTGCCCGCCGTGGAGCGTGTTGGAGGCGGTGAAGGCCGAATAGACCTTGTCGGCGAGCTTGCCGTGGAACCACAGCGGACCGAGCGTGTCGATGAACGCCTTGAGCTGGCTCGACACGTTGCCGAAGCGGGTGGGGGTGCCGAACAGGACCGCGTCGGCCCAGTCCAGGTCGTCGCCTTCGGCCACGTCGACGTCGGCGGTGTCCCGGACGTGCTGCGCCCACTCCGCCCTGGCGTTGATCGCCTCGGCCGGGGCGGTCTCGGCCACCCTGCGCAGGCGTACGTCCGCGCCGGCCCTCTCCGCGCCCTCGACGGCGGCCCTGGCCAGGGTGTGGACGGTGCCGGTGGCGCTGTAGTAGATGATCGCGAGACGCACTGCTTCCATGATCTCTCTCCCCCGTCGGCGTTCTGTCAAGCGATAGTGTTCGGTTCACCGATACGACGGAACAGCCCCGCCGAACGTCAGGCGGCGCGTCGATGTCGCAGCCCGACGCCTCGGTCGGAGCGGCGGGACGAGGGAGCCGGCGGCAGCGTGACCAAACCCACCGGGCCAGGGCTCGATCCGGCCCTGAGCGAGCGGCGTCAGCTCATCAATCTCGCGTACCGGATGCTCGGGTCCCTCACCGACGCCGAGGACGTCGTGCAGGAGACGTACGCCCGCTGGTTTGCCCTGACGCCCGGGCGGCGGGAAGCGATCGAGGCGCCCGGCGCCTGGCTGACCACGGTCGCCGGCCGGATCTGCCTCGACCTGCTCCGCTCGGCGCGTGCCCGGCGGGAACGCTACGTGGGGCAATGGATCCCGGAGCCGCTGCCCGACCGCGCGGAGTGGACTTGCGGCCGGGCGGACGGTGACCCGGTCGACCAGGTCACCCTCGACGAGTCGATCGGCATGGCCTTCCTGGTGGTGCTCGAATCGACGACCCCCGCCGAACGCGTCGCGTTCGTCCTGCACGACGTGTTCCGTTACTCCTTCGCCGAGGTGGCCGAGGTCGTCGGCCGTACGCCGGGGGCGTGCCGCCAGTTGGCCTCGTCCGCCCGCCGCCGCGTCCGCGAGGCCCAGACCCCCGGGGTGCCGGATGCCACGCAGGTCGGCATCGTCCGGGCCTTCAAGCAGGCGTGGGAGGCGAGCGACATCGACGCGCTCATCGGCCTGCTGGCCCCCGACGCCACCGCGACCGGCGACGGCGGCGGACGCGTCCGAGCCGAACTCCGCCCGGTCGAGGGGGCCGAGCAGATCGCCCGGTTCTTCGCCGGTCGCGCCCGCACGGCAGCCGGCGTCACGATCCTGGAGCGTACGGTCAACGGCCAGCCCGGCCTGGTGGCGCAGGTGGACGGCGTCGTCGGGGCGGTGCTGGCGTTCGACATCGCGGGTGACCGGATCAGGAGCATCTGGACGATCCTCAACCCCGACAAGCTCCGCGCCTGGACGACCGCCTGACCCTGACGAGCGTCACGAGACGCCGCCGGCCTGGTCCACCCATGTCAGACGCCGAGGCGCCCTGTCCACGCCGCCACGTCGGCGACCGTCGCATTGCCGCCGCAGAGCACCAGGCCCAACCGGGCGCCGTCACCCACGCGGTCGCGGACGAGGCGTGCCGCCGGCAGCAGGCATCCGGCGGCCGGCTCGGCCCACACCTTCGCGTGCTCGGCCAACTCCACCGTCCCCCGCACCGCCTCCGCGTCGGAGACCACGAGGACGTCACTCACCAGCGCCGTCACATGGTCGTAGGTGAGCTGCGAGACGGTAGGCGCGCTGAGCGTGGTGACGATCGACGACAGCGGCACCTCGACCGGCCCACCCTTGGCCAGGGCCTGCGACATCGCCTGCGCACCCTCGGTCTCCACACCCCAGATCCGTACCCCCGGCCGGCGTGCCCGCAGCGCCGCCGCCACCCCGGAGATCAACGCCCCGCCGCCGATGCTGACCAGCACGTCGGTCAACTCACCGGCGTCGTCGGCGAACTCCAACCCGACCGTGCCCTGCCCGGCGAGCACCACCGGGTCGTCGAACGGGTGCAGCAGGGTCAGGCCGTCCTCCCGCAGCCGGTTCATCAGCGCGAACGCCTCCGACATGCCGTCGGTCAACCGGACGTCGGCGCCGGCCGCGCGGGCCACCTCGACGGCACGCGCCGGCGCCGTCGAAGGCATCACCACGGTCGCCGCCACGCCCAGGGCACCCGCCATCACCGCGACCGCGATGCCGTGGTTGCCGCCGCTCACGGCCACCACACCCGCCGCCCGCTCGGCGTCGTCCAGGACGAGCAGCTTCGCCGCCGCGCCCCGAGCTTTGAACGATCCGGTACGTTGCAGCAGCTCCAGCTTGGCGGTGACGGGTACGCCGAGCAGCTCGGACAGGCCGGGGCTGGGCACGGTCGGCGTGTGGACCACGTGACCGGCGATCCGGTCGGCTGCCGCCTCGATGTCCGCAAGCGCGATCATCAGCGAAGCGTAGCCACACCGCAGGTCGAGCGACCATCGGCACGCGCCTTGATCACGGCGCTGAGCTGGCAGGCTGAGCTGGTGGCGGGGGTGGTGGCCGTGAGCGGCGGCTTTGGGTGCGTTTCTGGTTGCCCTGGCGACAACAAGTGCACCCAAAGCCTCGCGTTCCCGAGGCGCACCCGCGCCGTCGTCCCAGGCCGACTTCTCCGGAAGTGCGTCTGCGGGCCCTGCCGCGACGGTGGCGGCTGATTTGCGGCGGCTCATGCCCAGGTGTTGCACGAGATCGAACAGCTTCCGCCCGGGAGCGCGCGGCTTTCTATCACCGCGCTCCGACGACCCGACAGCGAATTTCGCAGTCGACGCGGGTGGCTGCCTACCACTTGGGCAGCCGTGATCAAAGCGCTGAGCTGGTGGGCGACGGACGAGTCGACCTGTACGCCGGATTTTGTGCCCGGCACGCCCGTAGGCGCGCCGGCGGCGGCCATCCATCTCGGCCTGCCGTCGCCGGCAGGCTCCAGCGGCCTACCCGCAGACATCGGGCGGGCAGCCCTCAAGCGTCTGCGCGGGTCGTCATCTTGCGGTGACGGCCCTTTCTTGGCCTTGCTCCGGGTGGGGTTTACCGAGCCACCCCGGTCACCCGGGGTGCTGGTGGGCTCTTACCCCACCGTTTCACCCTTACCGTCCCGTACGGGCCGGCGGTTTGTTTTCTGTGGCACTGTCCCGCGGGTCGCCCCGGGTTGCCGTTAGCAACCACCCTGCCCTGTGGAGTCCGGACGTTCCTCGGCGACGGGCCGCAGGGCCCGCCGACGCGACCGCCCGGTCGACTCGTCCGTCGCGCCCTCATCCTAACGACGTGCCCGCCGCACCCATTTCCACCCCGGTGGTCAGGGACCCAACGCCAGCTCGGCGAGGTGGCGGTATCCGACGGTCGGGGATGCCGCCACCTCGCCGACCTGGCGAAGTAGGCCGCGAGCGAGGGCGGCACCGAGGCCATCGTCGTACTAGCCTCGGGGGATCATGGATCTCTCGGACGTCGCGCTGCTGCTCGTCGCCGGCGTGGCCGCGGGCACGGTGAACGCGGTCGCCGGCGGCGGCTCCCTGATCACGTTCCCGGCGTTGATCGCGACCGGCCTGCCGCCGGTGGCGGCCAACGTCTCGAACTCGGTTGCGGTCTTCCCGGGGTACGCGGCGAGCGTTGCCGGCAGCCGGGCGGATCTGCCGCGCGGGCGGGCGTTGTGGTCGCTGCTGCCGACCGCGGCGGTGGGCACGGTGCTCGGGTGCGTGCTGCTGCTGGCCACGCCGGCCCGCGCGTTCGAGCTGGTGGTGCCGTTCCTGGTGCTCGGCGCGACGGCGGTGCTGGCGTTCCAGGATCCACTGCGCCGGCTGGTCGGCCATCCGGCGCGGATGAGCCCGCGCCGCCGTACCGTCACCGTGCAGACCATGGTCCTGGTCGGCACGGTGTACGGCGGCTATTTCGGCGCGGCGCTCGGGGTGATGCTGGTGGCCGGGCTGGCCCTGGTGCTGGATGCCACGTTGGCCCGGGTCACGGCGGTGAAGAACCTGCTCTCGGCCGTGGTGGGGTTGACCACGCTCGTGGTGTTCGCCCTGTTCGGCCCGGTGCAGTGGGTGGCCGTCGCGGTGGTCGCGCCGGCCACCCTGATCGGTGGGTACGCGGGCGCCCGGCTGGCCCGCCGACTGCCAGCGGTGGTGTTGAAGACGGTCATCGTGGTGTTCGGTACGACGATCGGCCTCTACCTGCTGTGGCGCGCGCTGACCTGAGTCAGTACGCCTCCCCCACCGGCTCCTCCGGGGCGTGTTCGGCGGTGCGGGCGGCCCGGTTCCAGATCAGCCGTTCGCCGTAGCCGGCCGCCATCAGGTGGCCGAAGGCGAGGTAGACGAGCACGCCTACGGCGAGCACTCCGAAGCCGACCCAGAACGGCAGCGCGAGGCCGTGTTCGGCGAGCTTGCCGGAGATGATCGGCGCGGGCGCGGCGGCGCCCCAGCGGACCAGGTTGAACGCGCCGGTGGCGACGCGGCGGTCGGCGGAGCCGAGGCCGAGCGCCAGGTCGGTGAGGTTGGCGTTGGCCAGGCCCATGAACAGGCCGGCGACGACCAGGACGACGAGCGCCATGGCGGTGCCGGTGGAGGTGGCGAACAGGACCATGCAGAGCAGCAGGCCGAGGATCGCCACGCCGACGGTCTGCACGGCGCCGATGCGGTGCGCGAGCCGGTGGCCGATCAGCAGGATGCCGGCGGCCAGGCCGAGGCCCCAGCCGGTGAACGCGAGGCCCAGCGGGATGACGTCGAGGTGCAGGAACAGCGGCGTGTAGCCGAGGACCACGAAGAAGACGAAGTTGTAGGCGGCGGTGACCACGCAGAGCGTGATGAACGCGGGTTTGCGGTAGGTGGCGAAGATCTGGCCGACGCGTACCGGTGCCTGCTTGTTCGTGGGTTCGCGGAGCTTGCGGGAGGCGACGGCGAGCGCGAGCACCATGAACACGCCGCAGACGAAGAACGGCAGCCGCCAGCTCACCTCGCCGAGCAGGCCGCCGATCAGCGGGCCGACGGCGAAGCCGAGGCCGAGGGCGGTCTCGAAGAGGCCGACCACCCATTCCCGGTCGTTGGCGAGGTTGACGAGCACGACCATGGCGGTGGCGAAGAACATCGCGTTGCCGAGTCCCCAGACGCCGCGCAGCACGGAGAGTTGGACGATGTCGTTGCTGAACGAGGCTCCGATGGCGGCGAGGCCGACCACCGAGACGCCGGTGATGAGGACCGGTTTGAAGCCGAACTTCCCGCTGGCCAGGGTGGCCGGGATCATGCCGACGGCCATCACCGCGATGTACGCGGTGAAGAGCAGTTCGACCTGCCAGGCGGTGACGCCGATGGCCTCGCCGATGGCGGGCAGGATGGGGTCCACCACGGCGATGCCGGCGATGGCGAGGAACGCCACGAGCGTGGTGGCGTAGATGGCACTGCGGTTGGGCTCGGATCGCCGATCCACTCCGCAACCTCCCAGATAGCTGTATCGTACAGGTAATTTCCTTGTATCATACAGCTATGAGCGATGACGCCGACGTTGGCGCGAAAGAGATCACACTCGGTCGGATCGAGACCGAGGTGGCGTTGTTGATGCGGCTGGGCGAGGCCACCCGGCGCGGCACCGGCTCCGTCGAGCACCGGCTGCTCGACCGCGCCGCGTACGTGATCCTGCGGCACCTCGACGACGCCGGCCCGCAGAACGTCTCCGCGCTCGCCGCCCGGCTGAACCTGGACGGGTCCACGGTCACCCGGCAGGTCTCCGCGCTTCAGCGGGACGGGCTGATCGCGCGTACCCCCGACCCGGTCGACGGGCGCGGCACGGTGATCTCCGCGACGCCGGCCGGGCTTCAGCGGATGGCGGCCGTGCAGGCCGCCCGCACCCGGCTCTACGGCGAGATGCTCGCCGCCTGGTCCGACGCCGACCGCGACACCCTGGCGGAGTTGCTGCACCGCCTGAACGAGGCGCTCGACGCCCGCAACCGCCGCCGCTGAGGCGGTTGTTAAGCGGGGCCCCCGCCTATGCAGAATGCGTTAAGCGGGGGCCCCTCCTTCTACGCCACCGGTTCCGGCGCGGAGTCCGCGCGCTCGGCGGAGGCCCGCGGCGTCCCCTCATCGGCGAAGTAGTCGTCAGGCGTGGTGCCGTCCGGCCCGTCCGCCACCTTCGCCGCCCGCAACGCAAGCGTGCCGAGCGCGGCCACCACCAGGTTCACCAGCACCGCCACGATCCCCACGTAGATCGTCTTCTTGGTGTCGAAGCCGAAGTCGGAGAGCGGGAACGCCGAGCCGGCGAAGTGCTTCTTGCCGGTCGCCGGGTTGCCGACCTGGTAGAGCATCCACATGCCCAGGCCCATGCCGGCCACCCAGCCGGCGATCAGCGCGTCCCGGTGGAACCAGCGGGTGTAGAGACCCAGCGCCACCGCCGGCAGCGTCTGCAGGATGATCACGCCGCCGATGAGCTGGAGGTCGATGGAGAACTGCGGATCGAGGAAGACGATGCACGCCACCGCGCCGACCTTCACCACGAGCGAGGTGATCTTCGAGACGTTCGCCTCCTGCGCCGGGGTGGCGTCCCGCTTCAGATACTCCTTGTAGATGTTGCGGGTGAACAGGTTCGCCGCCGCGATCGACATGATCGCCGCCGGCACCAGCGCGCCGATGCCGATCGCCGCGTACGCCACGCCCGCGAACCAGTCCGGGAACTGGTTGTCGAACAGCAGCGGCACCACCGTGTTGCCGTCCACGCTGCCGGCCTTCGCGCCGGGCAGCGGCTTCACGTCCGCCGCGATCGCCATGTAGCCGAGCAGCGCGATCAACCCCAAGAGCAGGCTGTACGCCGGCAGCGCCGACATGTTCCGCTTGATCACGTCGCGGTTCCGGCTGGCGAGCACGCCGGTGATGCTGTGCGGGTACAGGAACAGCGCCAGCGCCGAGCCGAACGCCAGCGTCACGTACTGGAGCTGGTTGTTGGCGTTGAGCAGGATGCCGTCGCCCGGCGCCGGACTGGCCTGGAACTTCGCGTCGGCGGCGTCGAAGATGCTGCCCCATCCGCCCAGCTTGTAGGGCAGATAGACGACCGCCACCAGGATCACCACGTAGATCAGTGAGTCCTTGACGAACGCGATGAGCGCCGGCGCGCGCAGCCCGGACTGGTAGGTGTACGCCGCCAGGATCGCGAACGCGATGATGATCGGCAGGTGCCGGGCCACCGCGCTGTCGCCGGTGACGCCCATGGTCTTGAGCACCGCCTCGATGCCGACCAACTGCAACGCGATGTACGGCATGGTGGCGACGATGCCGGTGATCGCGACCAGCAGCGCCAGGACCGGCGAGCCGAACCGGTTACGGACGAAGTCGGCCGGGGTGACGAAGCCGTGCCGGTGCGACACCGACCAGAGCCGGCACAGCACCAGGAACACCAACGGGTAGATGACGATCGTGTACGGCACGGCGAAGAACCCGGCCGCGCCGGCCCCGAAGATCAGCGCCGGCACCGCCACGAACGTGTACGCGGTGTAGAGGTCACCGCCGACCAGGAACCAGGTGATCCAGCCACCGAAGCTGCGCCCGCCCAGCCCCCACTCGTCGAGGTGGCCCATGTCCTGCGGCCGGCGCCACCGGGCCGCCACGAAACCCATGGCGCTCACCAGCAGGAACAGCACGGAGAAGACGATGATCTCGGTGAGGTGGTCACGCCACATCAGTGGTCACCCCGCTTCTTCTTCGTCATCTGGTAGACGAGCGTGGTGGTGCCGACGCCGAGCAGGATCCAGGCCAGTTGCAGCCAGTAGAAGCGCGGGAACCCGAACAGCCGGGGCGAGTCGGCGTTGAACAGGGCCGGGATGAGCGGCACCACGATCGGGATGAGGAGCAACCAGTTCCAGGGACTCTTGTCCTTCGCCCGGGAACGCGCCGTGTCAAGCGCCTCCGGTTCCGGTGCGGCCATATGACACCCTCCGGCAAGTCGTAGCCATGTGACGGCCGGAGGCTACGACCCTGTGACCGCGGTCACGTTCAAGACATCGATGTCGATGCGCCGAACGGTGGCCCGGATGCGCCGAACGGCGGCGTACCGTCAGAGATCGCCGAGGTGGGAGGTGTCGTTGACCGAGCGGACCGCGACGCCGCCGTCCGGATACAGGTCGAGCACCGAGACGCCCGCGGTGTCCAGGTAGAGCCGGTGCAGGAATGCGTCGCCGGCCGCGAGCGCGTCGCGCAACACCAGCTTGATCGGCGAGACGTGCGAGACGACCACGACAGTCTCCCCCGGGTACGCCGACCGCAGCCGGTCCACCGCCCGGCCGGTGCGTTCAGCGACCGCCGTGAACGACTCGCCCTCCGGCGGCGAAACCCGGGTGGAGGCGAGCCAGGCGTCCAACTCGCCCGCCCAGCCCTCGCGTACCTCGGCGAAGGTGTGCCCCTCCCAGACGCCGAAGTCACACTCGATCAGGTCGTCGTCGGTGCGTACCGGCGGGTTGCCGACCCGCGCGGCGACGGCTTCCGCGGTCGCCGTACACCGGCACAGCGGCGAGCTGACCACGGCCGCGACAGACGGCGCCAGCTCGGCCACCCGGGCGGCGGTGGCCCGGGCCTGGGCGCGGCCCCGCTCGGTGAGCGGCACGTCGCCCCGGCCGGAGTAGCGCTTCTGCACGGTGCGCTCGGTCTCGCCGTGCCGCACCAGGATCAGCCGGGTGCCCTCCTCGGTCGGGCGCGGCTCCCAGGAGGCGGGGGTGGTGGCCGGGTCGGTGCCGGTGGCCTTCGCGACGGCCGCCTGCTGGCCGCTCGGCGCAGTCCCGACGGTGGCGGTCCCGGTCGGCGCGGTCCCGGCGGTCGGCGCGCCACCGACAGTCGCGGTCCCGGTCCGCGCGGTTCCGGTCGGCGCGGCGGCGCCGGCCGCGGCGGCGTCCATGGCGGCGTTCGCCAGGGCGTCGGCGTGCCGGTTGCGTTCCCGGGGGATCCAGGTGAAGCGGACCGCGGCGAACCGGCCGACCAGCCCGGCGGCCTGGGCAGCGAGCGGGCGCAGCCCGGGGTGCTTGATCTGCCACCGGCCGCACATCTGCTCGACCACCAGCTTGGAGTCCATCCGCGCCTCGACCTCGGCCGCGCCCAGCTCGGCGGCGGCCTCCAGCCCGGCGATCAGGCCGCGGTACTCCGCCACGTTGTTGGTGGCCGTACCGATCCCCGCCGAGCGTTCGGCGAGCACCTCACCGGTCTCCGGGTCCCGGACCACCGCGCCGTAGCCGGCCGGGCCCGGATTGCCCCGGGAGCCGCCGTCGGCCTCGATCACGACCGCGCGCACCGCCACGACGGCTACAGTCCCGACTCGTTGGTCCGGACCATGATCCGCCGGCACTCCTCGCAGCGGACCACGTCGTCCGGGTCCGCCTTGCGGATCCGGGCCAGGTCGGCGCCGGAGAGCTCCAGCCGGCAGCCGCCGCAGCGACCGGCGGTGAGCAGCGCGGCGCCCAGCCCGGTGTCCTCGCGGATCTTGTCGTAGAGGGTGACCAGGTCCGCCGGCAGGTCACCGGCGAGCGGCTGGCGGGAGGTCCGTTTGAACTCCTCCTCCTTGGCGATCTCGGCGAGCGCGTCGTCGCGGCGCTGCTCGGCCGCCGTCCGGCGCTCCCGGGCCTCGGCGATCCGTCCCTCGATGCCGTCGAGTACGCCCTGCGCGGTCTCCCGCTGCTCCATCAGCTCCAGCTCGGCGTCCTCCAGGTCGCTCTGCCGGCGGTTGAGCGAGACCAGCTCGTGCTGGAGCGCCTCCAGCTCCCGGGCCGGGCCGCTGCCCGAGGCGAGCCGGGCCTCGTCCTTGCTCTTGCGTGCCCGCACCTGGTCGACGTCCTTCTCCAGCCGGGCGATGTCCCGGTCCAGGTCGTCGACGGCCACCTGGGCGCGGACCCGCTCGTCCTCCAGCGCCGACAGCTCGCGCGCGAGCGCCTCCAGCTCAGCCCGTTCCGGCAGGCTCCGGCGGCGGTGCGCGAGCTGGGCCAGCGTGGTGTCGATGGCCTGCAGGTCGAGCAGGCGACGCTGCACCTTCGGGTCAGCCTTCACGGTCGGGGCTCCTTGTCGTCCGGTCGGGGCGCGGCGGCGTGCACGGTCCACGGGTCGGTGTCCAGGTCGGACACCACGGTCTCGACGCCCAGCTCGTCGGCCAGGTGGGCGGCCAGGTCGTCCAGCCACGGCCGTTCGGTCGCCCAGTGGGCGGCGTCCAGCAGGGCCGGGCCGCCGGCGGCGAGGTGTTCGCCGGCCGGGTGGTGGCGCAGGTCCGAGGTGAGGAACGCGTCCACCCCGGCCGCAGCCGCCTCGGCGAGGAAGCCGTCCCCCGAGCCGCCGCTGACGGCGAGGGTACGAACCATACGCCCGGGATCCCCCGCGGCGCGAACACCCCAGGCGGTGACGGGGAGCACGGCGGCGGCCAGCCGGGTCAACTCGGCCAGGGTCATCGGCACGGGCAGCTCGCCGATCCGGCCGATGCCCCGACCCGACCCGTCGGCGGCACCCTGGCCCGACCCGTCGGCGGGTGAGGCGGGGCGGGGTGGGTGCAGTGGGCGCAGCCCGGTCAGCCCGAACCGGGCGGCCAGCGCGTCGGACACGCCTGGGGCGGCCACGTCGGCGTTCGTGTGCGCCACGTACAGCGCTACGTCCGCCTTGATCAGCCGGTGCACGATCCGCCCCTTGTACGTGGTGGCGGCCACCGAGGAGACGCCACGCAGCAGCAGCGGGTGGTGCGCGACGATCAGGTCGGCGCCGGCGGCGAGCGCCTCCTCCACCGTCTCCGGGACCACGTCGATCACGCAGGCGACCCGCCGCACCGGGCGGTCGGGCTCGCCCAGCACCAGACCGACCCGGTCCCATTCCTCGGCCCAGGCGGGCGGATAGCGGCGGTCCAGGGCGGCCACCACGTCGGCGACCGTGGGCGGCGATCCGGTTGTGCTCACGGCCGGCCAGCTTACCGGCGTCCGGCGGTCGGCACGTCCACGGCGGTTAAGCGGGGGCCCCGGCACAACCGAATGCGTTAACAAGGGGCCCCGGCTTACACCTCAGGCGACCGGCGCGACGGGCGCGACCGCTTCGCGCAGGGCGTCCAGGCCGGCCGCCCAGGGGAAGGCGTCCAGGTGCCGCTCGCCGGTCCCGGGCGGATGCAGGCGTACGACGTCGTCGCCGAAGACCATCCGGACCCCCCACTCGGCGAGCCGGGCCAGGCTGGCCCGGAACGCCGGGTGCGCGGCCATCGCCGAGTTCGTGAACGGGACGGCCGCGATCGGCACCCCGAGCCCCTGCGCCTCGACCAGCAACCCGAGCGCGAGGGTGTCGGTGATGCCGGCCGCCCACTTGTTGACCGTGTTGACCGTCGCCGGGCAGACCAGCATGGCGTCCGCCGGGGGCAGCACGTCCAGGTCACCCGGGTTCTTGTAGTGCGTACGGACCGGGTTGCCGGTCTGCCGGGCCAACGCCGTACGGTCGACGAACTTCGCGCCGTCCGGCGTGGTGACCACGCAGACCATCCAGCCGTCCGACTGGGCGAGGTCGACCAGCCGGCCGACGTGACGGGCCAGCGGCGAACCGCAGGCGATGACGTAGAGCACCCCGCGGTGCCCGTTGCTGGTGTACGGACCGCTCATCGGACCCGACCCGCGCTCATACTCCGACTCCCATGTGCTCAGCCAACTCCGCGATCGGCAGAGGGGGCGCACCCCGTGTGCGACGCAGCACGTCCGACATCAACTCGTGGGCGATGGGCCGGCAGCGGATCTCCGAGGGCGCGAGCCGGTCGCCCTGCAACAGCATGTCGCCGGCGCTGGCGACGTCACCGATCTGGGCGTAGCCCCGGGCCAGGTCGAGCAGGTGGTGCGCGCGCCGCTCGGGCAGCAGCGCGTTGAACGCGTGCTCGTTCAGCTGCTGGTGCGTCTCCACCGCCCGCCCGCCGTCACCCAGCTCGACCGCCGCGGCGGCCCGGTGCAGCTCCAGGTTGGTCGGGCCGAACGACGTCCAGTAGTGGTTGTGGTCGCCGCCGACCAGGACGGCCGCCTCCGCGGCGCCGCTGAGCAGGTCGTCCACGGTCGCCGAGTCACCGATCCGGGCGGCGGCCATCGCGCCCTGGAGCAGCAGCATGCCGTAGACCGAGAGGCGCTTGGGATCGTCGGCCTGGTCGCCGCCGGACGCGAGCCGGTCGGCGATCCGCACGTTGAGTTCCAGCGCCGGGCGGGGGCGGCCCATCGCGACCAGGGCGTTGCAGACCCGGGTGGTGGCGATGCCGGCGAGCAGGGGGTCGTCGGCCCGCTGGGCCACCGCCATCGAGCGGTCGGCGGCCAGCCAGGCCAGGTTGCACTCGCCCAGCTTGCGCAGCACCGAGGAGGCGATCTGGTAAACCTGCGCGAGCAGGTGCGCGGCCTCGCGGCCCTGGTCGTCACCGCCGTACACGGCGTCGGCGGCCTGCGCGTCGCGCAGCAGCTTGGGCAGCGCCCGGGTGAGCATGCCGTAGCGGCCGTACTGGTAGGTGAGCCAGGCGTGGTTGACCGCCTTGCGCATGTCGGCGAGCGGCGGCGGGAAGGGCGCCGCGTCGAAGTAGGCGCTCAACGAGTCGTAGCGCTCCAGGGCGGCGCGGATCTCCTCCACCTCGACCTGGTCGATGCAGTTGAGCGCGTCGGTGCGCCGCTCCGGGTCCTTGCCGTGCAGCAGTTGCACGTCGATCCGGAGGATGTCGGCGATCTCGTAGAGCACGGAGAACTTGTCCAGCCGGCGGACGCCGCGCTCCACCTTGTCCACCCAACTCTTCGACTTGCCGAGCCGGTCCGCGAAGACCTGCTGGGACATCTTGCGGCGGCTCCGCCAGTAGGCCACGCGCCGGCCTATGGGTAGTTCGTCCATCCGTGCTTCCTCCCCCGGTCGGCGCCGGCAGCCAACCCGATGTCCACCAGGTTTTCCCTGGTCGCACAGGTTGTACGTCAGCCGTCCGGCCAGTCCTCATAGTTTTCGTGCAAGTTGCACCAGCCGTTCGTCAACTCAACGACCGTGGGTTACGGCAGTGACGGTTTTCGACGTATTGCGGTTCTCGACGATGTGGCGGTGGACGGTTCGGTGGGACGAGAGGGGATGGCACACATGTGGGGGAACGTCCGACCGCGCGTCGCTCACCTGACACCGCTGGAGCGAGTGCGACTGCGCCGGGTCGCCGTCCGGTACGCGCTGCACGGCTGGCCGGTCACGCCCGGCGCCTGCCTGGCCAACCGCCGCTTCGTCTGCGGCCGGGCCGGCTGTCCCACCGTCGGCTGCCATCCGGCGCTTGAGGACTGGGACCACGGGGCGAGCGCCGACCCGGCCCGGGTGGCCACCTGGTGGCGCAACCGTCCGCACGGGGTGCTGCTGCCCACCGGACGCGCGTTCGACGTGCTGGAGGTCGCCGCCCACCTGGGCCGGCGGGTGCTGGCGACGGTCGCCACCCACCCGGCGGGCTTCGGCGTACGCGGGCCGGTGCTTGTCACCCCGACCGGGAGGTGGATGTTCCTGGTCCGCCCCGGCGACCCGCTGCGGCCGGAGCTGGAGCACTGCTTCCACGTGGTGCGGCACGGCACCGGGTCGTGGATCCCGGCCCCGCCGACCCGGCTGCCGGAGGGGACGGTGCGCTGGGCGGTCGCCCCGGAGCAGGCCCGCTGGCAGCTCCCCGACTCCTACCTGGTGCAGAACGCGCTGATCGAGGCGTTGCGGGCGGCCGGGGTCACGCTCACTCCGGAACTGCTCCCCGGCCACCTGCCACTGCCCCGGCGCGGTCGCTGACCCACGCCGGTCGCCGGCTCGCGGCCGGTCACTGGCCCGCAGCCGGTCGCCGGCTCGCGGCCGGTCGCCGCCGGAGACGGTTGCCCGACAGCGACCTCCCCGGCACCGGCCTCGTTGTGTCTGGCGAGGCGCGTACGCGCCAGAGCGGGGGTTTGAGGATGTCCAAGGACGACGCGGCCCGCCACACCGGCGGCACCGAACCACCACGGCACCGCCGCCGCCCGCACCCCTGGGGCTTCACCCGCCCCCGGGGCGCCCGCCCCCCAGGCGGCTCCCGCCCGCCAGGCCCCCGCCCCGCCATCCTCCACCGCCCTCTCCGCTGACTGCACCCCGCTCCCGCCCCACCCCGCTGATCAAGGAGTTTGCGTCACCCATACCGACCACACCCGACACAAACTCCTTGATCACCGCCGGGAAGGGTGGGGTGGGTGGGTGAGGGGTTACGGGGTTACGGGGAGGGTGCGGGAGTGGTGGAGGCGGGAGTCGTCCGTGATCGCGGCGTGCTGCCACGGGGCGGGCAAGCCGTCCAGGTAGGTGAGGCCGGTGGGGGCGCCCATCGCGACGGCGGCCGTCGCGTACGCGTCCGCCTCGCCCAGGTCCGGACCGACCACGGTGACCGAACGCAGGCCGACCGCGGGCGAGCCCCGGCGCGGGTCGAGCACGTGGTGCCCGCGCTCGTACACCCCGGAGGTGGCGACCGCGAGGTCGGTGCCGGTCAGCACCAGGCAGGTGGCCGCCGGCTCCCAGGGATGGCGCACGCCGATCCGCCAGGGCGCACCGGTGGCCGAGTGGCCGCGTACCCGGACGTCGCCGCCGGCGTTCACGCAGTGGTTCGGGGCGCCGGCTGCCACCAGCCGGTCCGAGGCGACCTGCGCCGCCCAGCCCTTCACGTAACCGGACGGGTCCAGCCGGCCGGTCGCGTACGCGTCGAAGTAGCCGTCGGTGGCCGTCCACAGGTCGGCGCAGCGTTCCAGCACGGCCCGCAGGTCGGCGGACGCCTCGGCCAGCGGCAGCTCGCCCCGGTCCAGCCGGCGCACCTCGCTGTCGTCCCGGTAGGTGCTGAACCGCGCGTCGACCTCGCGCATCCAGTCGAACGTGTGCGCGGCCAGCTCGCGCAGGGTGGCGGCGGGCAGGTCGTCGGCCAGGTCGAGGCTGATCGCCGTACCCATGATGTGCTCGACCCGGCGCAGGCCGGGCCGAGCAGCGGCAGCGCCACCGCCGCCGTCGGCAGCGGCGGCAGCGGCGGCGGCGGTCAAACCGTCACGCCTTGTCGATCGCGGCCTGGAGCGACTGCTTGTAGGCGGTGCTGGTGTAGGTGGCGCCGGAGACGGTGCTCAGGTTGGCGCTCTGCTTGGCCACCACCTCGCCGGAGCTGCCGCTGTAGCGGGCCTGCACGTCGTCGCTGCGCTGACCGGACTGCCCGCCGAGCGGCATGCCCGTCGCGGTGGCGTCGACGATCCGGCTGCCGCTGAGCGTGATCCGGACCTGGAGCGAGCCGTACTCGTAGCTGACCGACGACCCGGTGACCGTGCGCGTGGTGGGCTTCGGGGCCTTGGTGGTGGTTTTCGGCGCGGCCGGCGCGGTGCTGGTCCGGGTGCCGCCTCGGCTGGCCGGCTTCCGTTCGGCCGAGAGGGTGGCGCTCGGCTTCGCGGACGGCTTCGTCGACGAGCCGGGCGACGCGGAGACGCTGGGCGCGGCGGTGGCGCCGCCGGGCGCGGGCGTACCGCCCGGGGTGGCCGGGGCAAGCGCGGCCGGCACGTCACCGGCGGTGGCCGGCCCGGCGCCCGGGCCGCCCTTGAGCACCACCAGCGCGGTGGTGCCGGCGGCCAGTCCGGTGATCGCGAGGAGCGCGCGACGCATGGTGGATGCCTTCCTACAGCTCGAACGCGGTGAGGTGGATCTGGCGGCGGGGCACGCCCGCCGCCCGCAACACCCTGACGGACTCGTCGACCAGGCCGCTCGGCCCGCACAGGTAGACGTCGCGCCGGATCAGGTCCGGCACCAGCCGGCGCAGCCCTTCTGGGTTCATCACCTGGCGCGGCCCGGGGTCGTCGCGGCGGCCGATGACGTACCAGACCGAGGTCTGCCGGGCCTGGGCGAGCCAGTCCAGCTCCCGGTGCAGCAGCACGTCGGCGGGCTGGCGTGCGCGGTAGATCAGCGCCGCGCCCGGCGGCAGTTCCTCAAGCATCGCCCGCAACGGCGCGATGCCGCTGCCACCGGCGATGAGCAGGGCCCGCTCGCGGGTGCGGTGCGCGGCGGTGACCGTGCCGAACGGGCCCTCGGCCCAGGCCCGGGTGCCCGGGGTAAGGTCCCGCAGCTCGGCGGTGTGCTTGCCGACGACCTTCACGGTGAGCCGCAGCCACCGGCCGTTGGCCGCCGCGGAGACCGAGAACGGGTGCGACTCCATCCAGCAGCCGGGGTTGAGGAAACGCCAGCGGAAGTACTGGCCGCCGAGCAGGTCGATCTGGTTGAGCCGGTGCCCGGTCAGGTAGATCGAGATGGTGTCCGGGCTCTCCGCCACCACGTCCGCCACCCGCAGCCGGTGCCGCAGGTTGAACGCCAGCGGCGCGATCACCCGGCCCCACAGCAGCGCGGCCACCACCAGCAGGTACGCGCCGATCCAGCCGATGCGCACCGGGCCGGGCTCGTAGAGCTGGGCGCCGTTGCTGAACTGGTGCGCGTAGCCGAGCAGCAGCGCGAGATAGCTGGTCAGGTGCAGGACGTACCAGAGTTCGTAGGGCAGCCGGCGGCGCACGCCGCGGACCGCGGTGAACCCGACGAGCACCAGGACGCCTGCTGCCGCGAACGCGGAGAGCATGTCCTCGTAGTCGGTCAGCAGCGCGCCGACCTCGCCGTACACGGAGTTGCGTTCCTGCCGGGCGTAGCCCACCACCAGCAGGGACATGTGGGTGAGCACCGCCACCAGCAGCGTCGCGCCGACGTCCCGGTGCAGTCGGGAGATCCGCTCGCCGCCGAGCGTGCGTTCCAGCACGCCGAGCCGGCTCATCGCCAGCACCTGCACCAGCAGCAGGTAGCCGGCGATCAGGCCGGTGATCCGGCCGCCGGCGGTGAGCAGGTCGGCGGTGTCGGCGAGCGAGCCGGCCGGGGTGTCCAGCCACCACGGCAGCACGGCGGCGACCAGGCCGAGCCAGAAGGCCGCCGTCAGGACCCGCCGGCCGCCGGGTCCGCGGCGCGGCCGGCCCGGTGGTACGGGAGCAGCCGGACGGCCGCCGTACGGGGCGGGATGCCCGGTACGACGGCCGGCGGCGTGGGTGTCCTGGTATGTCACGCGTACATCTTGATCGGGGTGAACTTCTGCCGGGGGAAGACCTTGTCCACCTGGGCGGCGGTGAGGCCGAAGCGGCCCTGGGCCACCGATCCGTAGACGTTGAACATGTTGTTGTACTCCGGCACGTCGCCGCTGTCCAACTTGTCCAACCCGTTCCAGGTGCCGAGCAGCGAGCCGGTGAGCTTGCGCCCGGACAGCACGGTGACCACACCGCCGTGCCCGTGGTCGGTGCCGCCGCTGTTCGAGGCGACCCGCCGGCCGAACTCGCTGGACACCATGATCGTCACGTCGGACGCCTGGTCGCCCAGGTCGGTGAAGAACGCCGCCATGGCGTTGGCCAGCTCGTTGAGCCGCCGCCAGAGCTGGCCGCCCTGGGCGGTGCCCTGGTTTTCGTGGGTGTCGTAGCCGCCCATGCCGACGGTCGCCACCCGCACGTTCGCCCCGCCCTTGATGAGCTGGGCGAGTTGCTTGAACGCGTTGCCGACGCCCTCGTACTTGACGCCGGCCGCGGCGGCGTACGGCTTCGCGGCGAGCTTCTGCGCGGTGGCGAGCGCGCCCATGCCCTCGATGACCGCGTCCTCCACCGGGTGGTTGATCCCGGTGAACAGGCCGCGGATGGCCTTCTCGGTGGCCGCGCGGTACTTGTCGGCGCCGTTGAGCCGCAGCTCGCCGACGCTGTTGAGGGCGAGCGCGCCGTTCACGCCGACGAGCGACCGGGGCAGCGTGCTGCCGATGCCGACGCTGCGGAACGCGGTGCCCTTGCCGAGCGCGTCGACCAGGCTGTCCAGCCAGCCCCGGCCGCCGGTCTCGCCGGGCAGGCCGCCCAGGTTGCAGGCGTCGGCGGCCTGGAAGTGGCTGCGGGACAGCCGCGGGTCGGACACCGCCGGCACGAAGCCGAGCTGCCCGGCCTTGAGCCACTTCTCCAGCGGGGCGAACGCGCTCGTCAGCTTGAACCCACGGTCCAGGGCCAGCGAATCGTTGCCGAGCAGCAGGTCCGGGCGGGCTTTGCCGAGCACCGGGTCGCTGGCCGGCGCGACCAGGCTCAGCCCGTCCAGCCCGCCGTAGAGGAAGACGTGGATCAGGGTGCCGGTCTTGGTCGCCGCGAACGACGCGGAGGTGGTGACGAACTGCGCGGTGGCGAGCGCGGTCGCGGTCGCCGCGGCGCCGGCCACGAAGGTACGCCGGGTGACGCCCCGGCCGTCCTGCTGGGCCTCCTCGACCTCCTCCAGCCGGCGGTACCGGTCAGTCTCGGCCGCGCTCTCGGCCGCGACGATGTCCGCCTCCGCGCGCAGCAGCGCTTCGGCCGGGTGGTCGGCCAGCCGCCGCAGGTCGGGGCATTCGGGGTGCAGGGGGTACGGGTTCACGGTCATCTCCATCGAATGCCTCACCGGAGGTGGTGCTGGGGGGACGCGAGGATCGTCCGCGCGACCGCGGCGATGGCCCCGTCGAAGGTGGCGTCGACCTTGGCGCCCTCGGACACCCCGGCCACGGCGAGCACGAGCTTCTTCTCCTTGGCGCTGAGCTTCTGGTGCACGAGCTTCTGGGCCAGCGCGTCCACGTACGCCCCGGCGGTCGTCGGCGGCTTCGCCACCAGCTTCTCCGGCTTGACGTAGGTGAACTGCTTGCGCCAGCCGCCGAGCAGGTCGCCTGCTTCGTTCCAGCCGTCGACCATGGTGCCGGCCGAGGTCCACGCCAGGTAGACGTCGGCGTAGCCGTCCGGGGTGGGCTTGCCCATCGGGTAGTGGCCCAGCTCGCGCAGCTTGTCCTGGATCTGCCGCAGGCCCTGGGCGAACGGCGTGCGCCGCTTGTCGCCCTCGAACCCGGCCGTCGCGTCCGGCCCGACACCGAGCGACCGGTACGTGGCCACCAGGTACTCCATCGGGCGGCGCACCTTCTGGCCGACCGCGGCCCAGAACTCCGAGGAGCTGAACAGCGTCGCCAGCACCGGCCGGATGTTGCCCTTGTTCGTGGTGTACGCCTTGGCCAGCCGGTCCACGATCGACTTCGGCGGGGTGTCGGAGACGAACCGGGTGGCCAGGTTCTGCGCCACGTACTTCGCGGTGGACGGGTGCAGCGCGATGTACCTGATGTAGGAGTCGATCACCTTGTCGGCGACCTTCGGGTCGTTCGAGTTGTTGGCGTGGGTGAACCCGAGGATCTTCACCTTGCCCACGTAGTGCCGGTCGCCGAAGAACATGTACTTGCCGTCGGCGACGCCGCGCCCGGTCTGGAGCATGGCGGCCTGCCGCACGTCCTTCTCGGTGTAGCCGCCGTCGACGCCGACCGAGTACAGCTCCAGGTTCTCCCGGGCCAGGTTCTCGTTGATCGCGTCCTTGCGCGAGTCGACCTGGTTCAGATAGAGCAGCAGCGCCGGGTGCTTGTTCGCGGCGACCAGCATGTCCGGGTAGCTGCCGAGCGCGTGCTTGCGGATGACGTCCCGGTCGAACGCGTTGCGGTAGACCTCGCCGCCGTCGAAGTCGGCCGCCACGTGCAGGAAGTCGTTCCAGAAGTCGACCATCACCTCGAAGAGCTGGCGGTCGGACCAGATCTGCCGGGCGATGGTGGCGTCCACCGTCTCCCGCGCCGGGTCGACGCCGCGCTCGTTGAGCTGGTCCCGCTGGTCGCGGAGCTGCGTCGGGCTGAGCTTGAGCGAGGGCAGCTCGGACAGCTTCAGCTCGCCCTTCGTCGGGGCGATCTTCTCCGGCTCCAACTGCTGACGCAGCCAGTCGTCGATGCCGAGCTTCTTGATGTCGGCGATCACCTTCGGCGTTGGGCCGAACGTGGCCCGGCTGGCGAGGTGCCGGATCGGGTCCTTCGCGAGCACCGTCTTCACGGTCACCTCGGTCGCCGCGGCGGCTGCCGCCGGGCCGCCGAAGAGCCGGCCGCCGGTCGGGGCGTTGCGCTTGAGCGCCGCGCCCGCCCGGGAGCCCATGTAGCTCTCGTTCTGCTCGGTGTAGGTGCGCACCGTGCTGGGCTGCTGGCCGCTGGGCCGGGCCTGGGTGCCGTCGGTGGTCACCGTGCCGGTGGCGTCACCGGCCGCCGCGCCGTCGGTGAACAGGCCACGAAGCTGCGGGGACAGGGCCAGGGCCGCGCCACCGGCGACCACCGCCGCACCGCCGAGCGTGGCGAGGGCACGACGCCGGCCGCGACGCGGGGCGTCGTCCTCGTCGTCGTCGAAGTGGGGCAGTCCCGGGCCGGCCGGCGGTACGTACCCGCCGGCGGGCTGGGTGTAGCCGGGCCCGCCGGCCGCCGGCACGTACCCGCCGGCGGGCTGGGCGAAGCCGTTCGGTCCGACCCACTGCGGACCCGGGGCGGGCTGCGGCGCCGGGGCGGGGTGACCGCCGGCGTACGGCGCGGCAGGGTGCAGGTCGCGGTACCCGTCCGGGTGGGGGTGCTGGTATCCGTCCCAGCCGCGGTCGTCCCGGGGTCGACGCGGTGGCACGTTCAGGTCGGCCATGTACCTATCCCGTTTTCTTCGAGCGCCGGCACGCCTGCCACCCGGGGGTTGGGTGGGAGGGGCGGCGACGGTTGCCGGAGAGTTGTTACGGGAAAGTAGCCACGCCTCCGCCGCAGCTCAAGGCGACCCCGACCGGCTCGTGGGCGCACTTAAGACGGTGCTCAGGCCCCGGGGCGGCCCACCCCGGGCCCACACTCCGGCCGGCACCCCCCGGAGCAGGGCCGACCTGCCCGCCGACCGCCCGAACGCGCGGTTCAGCCCCGCATCGCCCATCCCACCCACGTTCAAGCCCTCAGACAAACTTAAGACGCCGCTAAGCCCCTCCTACCCCTCCGCCCCGCACTCCCCCTCCCCGGCCATTCACGGAAAGAGTGCCTGTCCGCGCGCGGATGGCCACTCTTTCCGTGAAACAGGGCGCATGCCGCGCGGGGCGGGGGGCGTGAGAGGGCGGGAATTCGGGTATGCCGCCGAACCGCTGAAGCCGTGAGGGGAAGGCATCGCCATGCTCAGCCAAGAGGATCAGCGCAGGTTCGCACAGATCACCCGCCAGCTACGGGAGAGCGATCCGCGGTTCTTCGCCCGGTTGGACAACCGGGTCCGGGGCCGCCGGGGCCGGTACATGATGCTGCTGACAATCGTGCTGTGGGCCTCGCTGCCGGCGATGACCGTGCTTGCCGGGCGGTTGGCCGGGGCGATCTGCGCCATGGTGCTGGTCGCCAACGCCGCCGTGATGTGGCGCTTCCGCCGCCGCCTGATGTGAGCGTAAGGAGGGGCCCCCGCTTAACGCCTCCGGTATAGGAGGGGCCCCCGCTTAACCGTTCGGCAGGCGCCCGAACTCCCGGTACGCCCGGCGCAGCCGCTCGGCCAGGCCCGGACCGCCGATCTCCGGGCCGGGCGGGGGCAACTGCCGCAGCAGCAACTCCGAGCCGGTGTCCAGGGTGGGCGGACGGTCGGGCAGCGGCACCGGGGCGAGCCAGAACCGGTCCACCTCCGCCGCCGGGTCGACCGCCGGCAGCCCGGCCAGCACCCGCCCGGCGCCGGCCACCGGCGACGCCGCGACCGGCGGCCCACCAACCGAAGCCAGCTCCGCCGCGTCGCCGGCCGCCGCCGCAGTCCCGGCCGGCGCGACACCGGCCGCCGCAGTCCCGGCCGCCGCGGTACCGGCCGCCGCGACACCGGCCGGCGCGGCCAGGTCCGCCGAGGTCCCGGGCGGCGCGGCCGGAACCGTGCCGCCGGGGCGGACACCGCGCAGCGTACGCAGCCGGTCGAGCAGGTCGCCGCGGGACCGGCCGCGCCAGTGCAGCAACTGGAACGGGTCGGCGTCGAACGCCTCGGCCAGCAGGTAGAAGGTCGCCGCCAGATGCTTGCACGGCACCGCGAAGTCGGGACAACCGCACCGCTGCGCCAGCTCGTCGACGTCGGCCGGGAACAGCGGCGCGCCCGCCGCGTCGAACAGCTCCTCCAACTCCGCCGGCAGGTCACCGGCGAGCAGCCGGGCGCTGAAGAACGCCTGCCCCGCCAGCTCCGCCTCCACCCGCCGCCAGACCTTCTCCGGGTACGCCGGAAGCCCGATCCGCACCGGGTACGGGCGCGGCCGGGACCCCTGCACCTCGGCGGTGACCAGCCCCGGCGAGACGTCCAGCCGGAGCACCTGGCCCCGGCGCGCGTACGCCCGGCCACGGGTCAGCCGGGAGCCGAGCGCGAACGACTCCAGCACCTCCAGGAAACGCCGGGACCACCAGGACTGCCCGATCGCGCCCCGGGTGCTGCGCGCCCGCAGTCCACCTTCGACCCGCCGCGGCGGCCCGAAGTCCTCGAAGCGTCCCGTGGTCACTCGACCACCGCCCCCGACTCCAACGTGAACAGTTCGCGCAGCGTGTCGGTGGACAGCTCGGTCACCCACTGCTCACCGCTGCCCACCACCGACCGGGCCAGGCTCCGCTTCTCGGCGATCATGGCGGCCACCTTCTCCTCCACCGTGCCGGCGCAGACGAACTTGCGTACCTGCACCCGCCGGCGCTGGCCGATGCGGAACGCCCGGTCGGTGGCCTGGTCCTCGACCGCCGGGTTCCACCAGCGGTCCACGTGCACCACGTGGTTGGCCGCGGTCAGGGTGAGCCCGGTGCCGCCGGCCTTCAGCGAGAGCACGAACAGCGGCGGCCCGTCCGGGGACTGGAACCGCGCCACCATGGCGTCCCGCTCGGCCTTGCCGACGCCGCCGTGCAAGAACACCACCTCCCTTCCGGTACGCGCCGAGAGGTGCCCGCGCAGCATCCCGCCGAATTCGGCGTACTGGCTGAACAGCAGCGCCTTCTCGCCCGCCGCGAGCACCTCGTCGACGATCTCGTCGAGGCGTTCCAGCTTGCCCGAGCGCCCGGCCAGGGCGGAGCCGTCGTGCAGCAGTTGGGCCGGGTGGTTGCAGACCTGCTTGAGCCGGGTCATGGTGGCCAGCACCAGCCCCCGGCGCTCGATCCCGTCACTGGACTCGATCTTCGCCATCATGTCGTCGACCACGGCCCGGTAGAGAGCGGCCTGCTCGGCGGTGAGGTTGCAGAGCACCTCCATCTCCAGCTTCTCCGGCAGGTCGGTGATGATCGACGGGTCGGTCTTGAGCCGGCGCAGCACGAACGGGCCGGTGACCCGGCGCAGCCGTTCGGCGACCTCGGCGTCGCCGTGCCGCTCGATCGGTTCGGCGAACCGCTTGCGGAACGTGGCGGCCGGGCCGAGCAGCCCCGGGTTGGCGAACTGCATGATGGACCAGAGGTCGGCGAGGCGGTTCTCCACCGGCGTACCCGTGACTGCGACCCGGTGCCGCGCGGGCAGTGACCGGACCGCCTCGGCCTGGCGGGTCGCGGCGTTCTTGATCGCCTGTGCCTCGTCCACCACCACCCGGTGCCAGTCGACGCCGGCCAGGTCGACGGCGTCCCGGGCGGCCACCGAGTAGGTGGTGAGCACCAGGTTCGCCGCTGCGACGGCGGCGGTGAACTCGTCGCCCCGGGCGCGCTCGGCGCCGTGGTGCACGTGCAGCCGCAGCTCCGGCGCGAACGTCGCGGCCTCCCGCTGCCAGTTGCCGACGAGCGACATCGGGCACACCAGCAGCGTGGGCCCGGCTTCCGGCGGGTCACCGGCGAGCAACGCGAGCAACTGCACGGTCTTGCCCAGCCCCATGTCGTCGGCGAGGATCCCGCCCAGGCCGAGCGACTGGAGGAAGGCCAGCCAGGCCAGCCCGCGCCGCTGGTACGGCCGCAGCGTCCCGATGAAGCCCGGCGGCGGGTCGGCCGGGGTGAGCCGCCGCTCCGCCTCCCCGGCGAGCAGCTCACCGAGCGCCCCGTCGGCGACCACGTCGAGCACCGGCAGCTCACCGCCGCGTTCCGCGCCGTCACGCTCCTCGCCGGAGAGTCCCATCCGCAGCAGGTCCGCCACGGTCAGCTCGCCCGACGAGCGGAGCAGCCGCAGCCCGGCCTCCAGCCGCTGCGGATCCAGCTCGACCCACCGGCCGCGCAGCCGCACCAGCGGCGACTTCAGGTCGGCGAGCGAGGCCAACTCCTCGGCGGTAAGCGGCTGGTCGCCGAGGGCCACCTCCCAGCGGTAGTCGACGAGCGCGTCCAGCCCCAACGTGCCGGCGGTCGCGGCGACCGCGCCCGGGGCGCTGCGGCTGCGCGCCCGCAGCCGCGCGCCCAGGCGCGACGACGAGCGCCGCCACCAGGACGGCAGCAGCACCCCGAAACCGGCCGCGTGCAACACCGGCGCGCCCTCGCGCAGGAACCGGTGCGCGCCGTCGGCGTCCAGCTCCATTCCTTCAGGCGCGGCGGTACGCAGGGCGGCGTCCACCTCCGGCCACAGTCGGCTGGCGCGGCCCAGCTCGGCCAGGAGCGTCTCCTGCGGATCCACCCCGCGGGCGGCGAGCGCCGGTGCGGGCCGCTGCCAGATGTGCCCGGCGTCGACCACGAGCCCCGGCTCGTCGGCCGGGTGCAGGCCGAACTCCACCTGCCAGGCGCCGCCCTCGACCAGTTCGGCGACCGGGTCGGCGGCCGGCTCGACCAGGCGGAACGTGGCCCGTACCGCACCACCTGCGGCATCGCGCTGCCAGGCGTCCAACTCGGCGCCAAGCGTCGCCAGCGCGGCCGGGTCGGCGGTGACGACACGCTGCGGGCCGGTGAGCGCGGC
The DNA here is from genome assembly GCF_027497235.1 of Micromonospora sp. WMMD1128. Lineage (NCBI taxonomy): Bacteria > Bacillati > Actinomycetota > Actinomycetes > Micromonosporales > Micromonosporaceae > Micromonospora > Micromonospora sp. WMMD1128. Next base: position 1,307,897 of record NZ_CP114902.1, on the reverse strand, counting down.
CAACCAGCCCGGCACCGCGCCGACGGGGCGCATCCCCCGGGACAGCCGGGTGTCGGCCAGGGCCACCCGGGCGGCGGCGTCGACAAGCGCGTCGAGCGCCTCCGCCACCAGCTCACCCGCCCCGACGCCGTCCGCCCGCCCGGTCGCCCCTAGCAGATGCGTGGCACCCGCGCTGCCCGGCGGTTTGGGTGCGTCTGTTGTCGCCTGGGCAACAACAGATGCACCCGAAGCCGCCGGCTGCCACTCGCGGGCGGCGCGGGCCGCCGGGGGCAGGGCCAGCGCCAGGTCGCGGGCCCAGGCCGCGTCCGTGCCGGTGAGCAACGGCCGCCAGAGCGCCAGCGCGGTGGCCTCGTCCACCGTCCGCCGCCTCCGCCGGGAGGCAGGCGAGTGAGCGGCCACCGCGCCGGCCTCGCCCGCCGCCCGCCGCCCTCGCCCGTCCGCCGCCGAGTGATAAGCGGGGCCCCCTCCTATACCGGAGGCGTTAAGCGGGGCCCCCGCCTTACCGAGCAGGGTGGGGAGCAGGCGGCCACGGGTCACCAGGTCGGCGGCGAAGTCGGCCAACTCGGCCAGGTGCCGCAGGCTCGCCCCGATCGGGTCCGGGCGGGGCGCGCGCAGCAGCGCGTAGGCGTCGTCCGGGGCGTACGCCAGGGCGGGGACCCGCCAACCGGCGCGGGTGACCGGACCGCGGGCCGGGTCCGCGACGGCGGTCCGGACCAGCTCCGGCGAGTCCACCGGCGAGCCGGCGCGGGTGGGCAGGCCGAGCAGTACGGAGACCGGCTGACCGGACGTCGCGTCGAGCGCGGCGGCCAGCGTGGCGTGGTCGGCGGCGAAGGGGTGCGGCCGTTCGCGCGGGACGCGGCCGGGCCGGCGGGGCGCCCGGGGCGGCAGCGTGCTGTCCTCGGCCCACAGGGCGAGCCCGGCGCCGGGCAGCCACAGCCCGTGGATGACCAGCACGTGCTCTCCCCCTCGACGACGCCCGGGGCAAGGATAGGCGGCCGGGCGTGGATATCGTCGGCGCCATGGTCGACCTTCTCGTGCTCGGCGGGCTGGGCGTGGACGTCCGCGCCCGGGTGCCCGCGCTGCCGCTGCCCGCCGCAGACTCGCTGACCGTGCCCCCGGTCGATCTGCGGATCGGCAACACCGGCGCCGGGGACGCCTTCGCCGCCGGGCTGATCGCCGCCCGGCTGCGCGGCGCCGGCACGCGGGACGCGGCCCGGTACGCCGCCCGGGTGGCCGCCGCCGCGTGCGCCCACGACGGGATGGAATATCCGGACGGGCTACTGCCCCGCGACTGACTCTCAGATCGCGCCGGTCTCGCCGTCGGTCAGCTCGCGCAGGATGTCGGCGTGCCCGGCGTGCCGGGCGGTCTCCTCGATCAGGTGCACGAGCACCCAGCGCAGCGACACCTCGCCGAGCTGCGGGTGCGGCACCACGTGGTCGAGGTCGAAGCGGGCGGCGATGGCCCGGGACCGGGCGCAGGCCGCTTCGTACGCCGCGGCGAGCGCCTCGACGGTGTCGTCGGGACCGAGCGTGTAGCTGGCGTCGGCGTCGGCCTGGGAGGTGAGGTAGACGTCGCCCGGCTCCGGCGCGAACAGCCGGGCGAACCAGTTGCCCTCGACCAGGGCGAGGTGTTTGAGCAGCCCGGCCAGGGTGGTCAGCGAGGGCACCAGCCGCCGGGCGGCGTCGGCGTCGGTGAGACCGCGCGCCTTGCGCAGCACGGTGGCGCGGTGGAAGTCGAGGAACGCGTCGAGGATCGCCCGTTCGTCGCCCGTGCGGGCGAGGACCGGGCCGAGCGTCGGATCGATCGTCGGGGTCGCCATCTCCGGACCCTAGTCGCCGGACCGGGCCGCCCGCTGCCCCGCTATCCGCTGCGCGTGCCCTCCGCCCGGGGCAGGATGGTCGTATGGCTTCCTCGGTGCACATCCCACTGGTCGGCGGCGCGGCCGACGGCGAAACCGTCACGGTCGAGCTGGACGCCAACGGCCGCCCGCCGCTGACCCACCACCACCTGGGGCCGGGTGGGCTGGCCGAGGCGCAGATCTACGAGTTGGAGTCCGGGGACCGGCCGGAGCACGAGTGGGTCTACAGCTGGCGCGGCCCGGCGGCCTGACCGCGCCGGGCCACCGAGCCGCCTCGGCCGCTGGGCCGCCCGGGCCGCTGGGCGGTCGGAAGGCTCAGGCGGTCGGGGTCAGCGTGCGGGCCCGGATGCTGTCCAGCACGCTCCGCGTCACCTGCGAGGTGCCGCGCGCCTGGTCGCACACCTCCGCCACCCGGCGGGCGGTCTCGCCGGCCCGGGCCGCCCGCTCGTCCCAGAGCCGGTCCACCTCGGCCAGCAGCGGGCCCTCCACCTCCCGCTCCATGCCGCGCAGCGCCGGCACGCCGAGCCGCTGGGCCAGGTCGAAGACCTTTCCGGCGTACGGCAGCGGCAGGAACGGCGTGTTCATCATCGCCGCGAAGATCAGGAAGTGCAGCCGCATACCGACCGCGAGGTCGAAGTGGCGCATCAGGCCGAGGATCTGCGCCGGACGGTAGTCGCCGTGCAGGATCCGCCCCCGGTCCGCGGCGATCATGTGGGACAACACCCCGTGCGAGTGTCGGATGTCGTCGCGTTCCATCGGGACGAACAGCACATGCGCGTCGATGCGGTGCACCAGGAAGTCGCCGATCTGGGCGAGCAGCCGGTGGTAGCCGTCGACGTCGAGGCGTTCCGCGGCCCGCCCCGGCTCCCGCACGCTCAACCCGACCAGCCGGGAGCCCGCCGGCACGCCCTCCTCGCGCAGCCACTGCGCGGGGAACTCCTCCGGCGTGAGCAGGAACGCCGGGTCACCGGTGACGGTGATCGGGTTGACCAGACCGGCCTCCTCCAGCACCATCCGCGACTCCTGGTCGCGGACGGTCACCTCGACCGCCTGCGCCAGGGTCTCGCGCACCATGCCGGTGTCCACCCCGTCGGTGAGCGGGCCGACCCCGACCGCGTACGTGAGCAGCGGCAGACCCCGCTCCTGGGCGACCCGGACCACCCGCAGGTAGCGCCGGGCCTCCTTGTCGTAGAGGATCCCGCCACCGCCGAGGATGAGCAGGTCGAGCTGGTGGAGCACCTGCGAGGAGTCGACCCGGCTGACGCCCTCCCACGGCACCGCCTCGACGTCGGGGTGCGCCAGCGCGGTGTGCGCCGGGTTGCGGGAGAACACGATGATCCGCGCGTTCGGCTCGTGTTGGCGCAGATCGGCCAGGAGACCCGTGAGGATCGCCTCGTCGCCGAGGTTGCGTCCGCCGTACGAGCCGAGCACGCCGATGGTCAGTCCGGTGCGTTCCCGCATCCGTGGCTCCTTCCCCGGGGCGTCGCGGTGGCGTTCCCGCGTTCCCGGTCAGGTAACCCCGCCAAAGCACCCTTCAACCCCCAAAGTGCGCGGGTTAGGCGGGGGCCCTTGTTAACGCCTCCGGTAGAGAAGGGGCCCCCTCTCACCGCGAGGCGTTAATAGGGGCCCCCGCCTAACCCGGTTGCCCGGTGGGCGCGCGACACGCACGGTGGGACGGTGAGCAGTCAGTCGAAGATCCGCGTCCGCTGGCACGAGTTGCCGGCACACGTCCGTACCGCGGTCGAGGCCATCCTCGACGACCGGGTGGTGGCGGCGGAGTCGCAGCCGGGCGGCTTCTCCCCAGGCACCGCCGACCGGGTCCGCACCGCGCGCGGCGGGCGGGCCTTCGTCAAGGCGGTCAGCCCGGCGCAGAACGACCGCAGCCCGACCATGCACCGGGCCGAGGCCCGGATCGCCGCCGCGCTGCCCGCGCACGCGCCGACGCCCCGGCTGCTCGGCAGCCACGACGACGGCGACTGGATCGCGCTCGTCTACGCCGACGTCGAGGGCCGGCACCCGGTCACCCCGTGGGACACCGGCGAGCTGGCCGCCGTACTGTCCACCCTGGAGTCGATGGCGGCCACGCTCACCCCGGCCCCCGCCGTCGCCACCGCCACCGCGACCGAGTCGCTCGCCCACGACTTCGCCGGCTGGCGCCGGATCGCCGCCGACCCGCCGGCCGACCTCGACCCGTGGGCCCGGGCGCACCTGTCCGAGCTGTGCGCCGCCGCCGACCGGGGCCTGGCCGCCCTGGCCGGCGACACCCTCTGCCACCTCGACGTCCGCGCGGACAACCTGCTGCTCGGCCCGGACGGCCGGGTCACCGTGGTCGACTGGCCCTGGGCCTGCCGCGGGCCGGCCTGGTTGGACACCCTGCTCGCCGTCGTCAACGTCCAGGTGCACGGCGGCCACGACCCGGACGCCCTACTGGCCACCCGGCCGCTCACCGCGCGCGTCGACCCGGCCGACCTGACCGGGGCGCTGGCCGGCTTCACCGGCTTCTTCCTCGACGGCGCCCGGCAGCCGCCGCCGCCGGGCATCCCGACCGTCCGGGCGTTCCAGCGCCTACAGGCCGACGCGCTGTTGCCGTGGCTCGCCCGCCGACTGGGTCGATGAGGTCAAACCCGCTTCGTGTACGCGACGAAAGCGCGCCAGGACGCGAAGGTGAGCGTCGCGCCGCTTCGGGTGCGCGACGCGTCAGGACGCCGGCCCGAAGCCCAGCGCCGGGCGCTTTCGTATACGCGACGTCAGGACACCGGGCCGAAGGTCAGCGTCCGGCCGCTTTCGTATACGCGACGAAGACGCGCCAGGACGCCGGAGCGAAGGTGAGCGCCGGGCCGGACGGGTCCTTGCTGTCCCGCACGCCGACGACACCGGGCAGGTTGTCGGCCACCTCGACGCACGAGCCGCCGTTCGAGCCCGAGCGGGCTGACTTGCGCCAGCGCGCATCCGTCAGATCCATGAGCCGGCGGCCTCCTTGATCAGGTCGAAGGACTCTCTGCGGGACAGTGCCTCGCCACGGACGGCCTCCCACTTCCGCTGCAGGCTAGCAAGGTCATCACTCTGGTTGACGACCTGCGCCCGAACCTGGTGATCGAGGTGAGCCAACACTGATCCGTCACTCAAGGTGGCCAGAATGAAACCGCCCTGCAAGGCAGGGTAGAGGCCAGCTTCCTCGGGCACCACCAGGATCTGCACGCTGGGCAGTGCCGCCATCTTCACCAGGTGGGCGAGCTGCTGTCCCATCAGTTCGGTGTGCTCCACCAGCGGCCGTCGCAACACCATGATGTCCAGCACGGCGATGAGCGGGCAGGGATGGGCGCGGGTCAGGATCCCCTGTCTGCCCAGCCGGGAGACCACCCGTTTGTCGATCTCCTCCTCGGTGAGCAGGCTCTCCGCAAGCGTCATCCGAGCGTAAGCCTCGGTCTGCAGGATGCCCGGCACGTAAGCCGGTTCATACCACCGCAGCAGAGTCGCCTCTCCTTCGCTGTCCACCCAGGCGCGTAGCCATGGCGGCGTCGCATCAGCAGCCGAGGCGTGGCGGAGCATGCGGAGGAACAGGCCGCCCGTCTCCAGCGCCTGATCCATCGCGGTCAGGTAATCGATCTTCGGCGGGCGCTGACCGGTCTCCACCCCCGACACGTGCGACGGGGAGTAGTTGATCCGCCGGGCCAGTTCCTCCTGGCTGAGCCCGGCCCGCACGCGCGCCTGGCGCAGCTCGCCGGCGATGAAGTCCCACCACGACCCACCCACGCTTTCCCCTTTCGCGTCGAAAACTCCCACGCCCGCCCGGGCCCAGCCCCGAGCCCACCCAGCCGCTACCAGGAACGACGTGGCGGCTTCCCACCGTAGTGCCGTCCTCTACAGACTGTCATCCGGTGGTCCGATTCCCGCTCGGCCGCCACCGGGCCGCCCCGATGTCCCCCCGATGCCGGGGCGGCCCACCCTCCGCCTCGAAGGAAGGTCGTGATGAACGTGGCCGCGTTTCCCGTACCCCGGCTCGGGCCGCACCCGGACCGGCCTCGCGCCTGCCCGCCGGGCCAACCGGCGCACCTGCCGATCCGACCGCTCTGGCTCTGCCGCGCCTGCGGCTCGCCGTGGCCCTGCGCTCAGGCGCGGCTGCTGCTCACGGCCGAGTACGCCGACCGCCCCGTCGACCTGGCCGTCTATCTGTCCGGGCTCTATCACGAGGCCACCCACGACCTGTTCCGGCTCGACCCGCACGCGGGGCCCACGCCCCGCGAGCTGTTCGACAGGTTCGTCGGTTGGGGCCCGTACCGCCGGGGTGTGGTCGGACCGGCCTAGGCTCGACCACCGTGCCCGCCGAGCTGACGGTACGTCCGGCGACGCCGGACGACGACCCCGACCGGATCTTCGACCTGCTGTGGCAGTTGGCCCCTTCGGACGACCGCCCCGACCCGGACGCTCTGGCCGGCGCGTGGCGGGATCTGCACGCCCAACCGGGCCGGACGCTGCTGCTGGCCTTCCTCGGTCCGCGACTGGTCGGCACGGTGGACACCCTGGTCGTGCCGAACCTGACCCACGGGGCGCGGCCGTTCATGCTGGTGGAGAACGTGGTCGTCGACGAGGCGGCCCGGCGTCGGGGGGTGGCCGGCGCGCTGATGCGGTCCGCCGTCGACAGCGCCCGGTCCGCCAACTGTTACAAGGTCCAACTGGTCTCGAACCGACGCCGCGTCGAGGCGCACCGCTTCTACGAGAGCGCCGGCTTCACGCCGTCCGCCACCGGCTACCGCCGCTACCTCTGAACTCCCCCCGCCCCGCCCGCCCCTCCTCGGCGATCACGCCGGTCATGGAGTTGCGGTGCCAGGGAATGCCACCTTCGACCGTTTCGTCCACGACCACAACTCCATGATCGACGCAGCTCGCGGGTGCGGGTGCGGGTGCGGGTGCGGGTCGGAGATCTTGGTACGGAACGGCCCCCACAGGGGCACTTTGCTACCAAGATCTCTACGCTCTCACCTATCGAGAGATCTATCCCGACAGGCGAGAGGGAAGCGGGCGGAGGGGCACGGAGTACGAGCGGGCACGGGGGCGCGAGCGGGCACGGGGGCACGAGCGGGCACGGGGGCACGAGCGGGCACGGGGGCGCGAGCGGGTGTGGGCTACCGGCGGGGCGGTGCCAGGGCCGGGATGCCGAGCGGGTCGGTCAGCAGCGGGGAGAAGCCCAGTTCGGCCGCCCCGATCAGGGTGGCGTCGTAGCCCAGCGCCGAGACGGCAAGCCGGGCCTTGTCCCGCGAGACAGGCAGCACGTTCGCCGCGATCCGGCTGCGCACCTGGGTGGCCGCGCCGGGGAACACCTCGCACAGCGTGCCCCCGAAGATCACCACACCGGGGTTGAACAGGTTGATCAGGTTGGCCACCCCGATGCCCAGCCAGTCACCGATGTGCCGCAGGGCCGCCCGGGCGGCGGCGTCGCCCTGCTCGGCGGCGGCGACCACGGCCCGGACCGCGTCGCGTCCCCGGTGGTCGGCCGGGCGGCCGGCTTCGTCGAGCAGCGCCCGCTCGCCGACCTCGGCCTCCAGGCAGCCCCGGGAGCCGCAGCCGCAGGGCCGACCCTGGTACGGGTTGACGAGCATGTGCCCCACCTCGGAGCCGTACCCGCCGTCGCCGCCGAGCAGCTCCCCGCCGACGATGATCCCGCCGCCGACGCCGACGTCGCCGTGCAGGTAGATCAGGTTCTGCGCACCGACGCCGGCGCCGCGCTGGTGTTCCGCCATCGCGCCGAGGTGGGCCTCGTTGCCGACCAGCACCGGCAGGCCCAGGTCCAGCCGCCGGGCCAGCTCGGCGCCGAACGCCTGATCCACCCAGCCCAGGTCCGGCCCGAACCGGACCATCCCGTCGCCCGGCCGGATCATCCCGCAGTAGGACGCTCCGATGCCCACGCACACCGCCCCCGGCGGCGCGTCCCGGTGCAGCTCCCGCCCGAAACCGGCGAGCACGGAAACCACCGAGTCGAGGTCGACGCCCGCCCGCGGCCGGGTCGCCTCCAGCCGGGCCGACACCGCCCCGCCGAGGGCGACGCGGGCGGCCACGAGCCGGTCGACCGCGATGTCGAAGGCCAGGACGTAGACGGTGTCCGACTCCGGCCGGACCACGAAGGACGGACGCCCCGCCCGGCCGCTCGCCGTGGCGGGCACCTCCCGGACCAGGCCGGCCGCCGCGAGTTCAGAGGTGAGGGCCAGGACCGTGCTGCGGTTGACGCCCATCCGGTCGGCCAGCTCGACGCGGGAGGCCGGGCCGCCGAGGTGGACCCGGCGGAGCAGCGCGCCGAGGTTGCGGCGACGGGTGTCCCCCTGCGCCTGCCGGTCCGCGGCCAGATCCTTCAGCATCGACCACCTCGTCAGCGGACACGTCTCGTGTCATCCGAGGATAGACCGCACCGTTCCGACGGCACGCACGGTCGATCCGGCGCGGGTGGCGGCTCAGCCGGGAGCCCGTGCGCTGTGGGTGAGGAACGGCAGGACCGCCGCCGGCAGGGCGGGCGACGTGACCACGTCGGCGTGGGTCAGGCCGGGCAGTATGGCCAGCCGGGACGCTGGGCGGTCGTCCGTGTCCCGCCGGCCGCCGCCGAGCAGGGCGAAGAAGTCGGCCATGTGGCGCACCGGGATCGCGTCGGCGTCGGCGAAGACCAGCAGCACCGGCATCGGCAGCGCGGCCACCTCGGCCGACCAGTCGTAGTCGCGGCGCAGCAGCTCACCGCTGCGCGCCCAGAGCGTGGGCCAGTCCTGCGGCCGGGGCGCGACCCGCGCGTACCGTTCGTGGGCCGGGGTGCCGCGCATCCGTTCGGCGGCGCGCTCGTCGTGGGCGGACATCGCGGCCAGCGGCTCCGGGTGCCAGCCCCGCCGCCGGAACGGCGTGGAGACCAGGACCAGGCGGCGGACAAGCGTGGGGTGCTGGATGGCGGTACGCAGGGCCACCCCGCCGCCGAGCGAGTAGCCGAGCAGGTCGACCTCGGGCAGGTCGAGGTGGTCCAGCAGCGCGGCCAGGTCGTCGGCCATCGACTCGTGGCGCAGCGGCCGGGCCACGTCGGCGGTGCGGCCGTGGCCCTGGAGGTCGACCGCGATCAGCCGGCGGCGGGTGGCGAGCGCGGGCCGGACCGCCGCGAACGTCTCCGTCGAGCCGTAGGAGCCGTGCAGCAGCACCAGCGGCTTGCCGGCGCCGTGCTCCTCGTACCAGATCCGCAGCCCGCGTACGTCCGCATAGCTCACCGCCTGATCGTGCCGCCGCGGGCCGCGTCGGCGGGTGCGTTCGCTCAGCCGCGGGGGCGGGCGCGCAGGTGGGCGCGCTCGCCCTGGCTGCCGAAGAGGCTGAGGAACTCCACCCCCTGGTCGTCGGCGCGGCCGAACCAGTGCGGCACCCGGGTGTCGAACTCGGCCGCCTCGCCGGGGGCGAGCACCAGGTCGTGTTCGCCGAGCACCAGGCGCAGCCGTCCGTTGAGCACGTAGACCCACTCGTACCCCTCGTGGGTCTTCGGCTCGGGTTCGGCCCGGCCGCCGGCCGGGATGATCAGCTTGTACGCCTGGATGCCGCCGGGCCGTCGGGTGAGCGGCAGCATGGTCATCCCGAACGCGGCGACCGGCCGCAGGTGGATGCGCGGATCGCCGGTGGGTGGCGCGCCGACCAGCTCGTCGAGGGTGACGCCGTGCGCTTTGGCCAGCGGGAGGAGCAGCTCGAGCGTGGGCCGGCGGCCACCGGACTCCAGCCGGGACAGCGTGCTGACCGAGATGCCGGTGGCGGCGGAGAGGTCGGCGAGCGTGGTCTCCCGCTCGCGGCGCAGGGCGCGCAGCCGGGGGCCGACCGCGTCGAGGGCCTGGTCGAGGTCGTCATCCATGCCCCCAGTTTGCCACAACGGCAACAAGGCTTGCGGTTTTGCCAGGGACCGTCGCACGCTTGGCTCGGAGGTGGTCACGATGACCGAACTGAGGGAAGACGGCTACGAGGTGTTGGTGATCGGCGGCGGCGCGGCCGGGCTGAGCGGGGCGCTGATGCTGGCCCGGGCCCGCCGGTCGGTGCTGGTGGTCGACGGGGGCAACCCGCGCAACGCGCCGGCCGACGGGGTGCACGCGCTGCTGGCCCTCGACGGCGTGCCGCCGGCCGAGCTGCTGGCGCGCGGGCGGGACGAGGTCCGCCGCTACGGCGGGCACCTGCTCACCGGCGAGGTCGAGGCGGTACGCCGCGACGGCGACGGGTTCGACGTGACGCTCGCCGACAGCCGCCGGGTGCGCGCCGGCCAGGTGCTGGTGGCCACCGGTCTGGTGGACGAGCTGCCGGAGGTGCCCGGGCTGCGCGAGCGCTGGGGCCGGGACCTGGTGCACTGCCCGTACTGCCACGGGTGGGAGGTGCGCGACCGGCCGATCGGGGTGATCGGCAGCGGCCCGATGTCGGTGCACCAGACGCTGCTGTTCCGGCAGTGGAGCGACGACGTGGTCCTCTTCCGCCACGCCGCGCCGCCGCTCACCGACGAGCAGGCCGAGCAGCTCGCCGCGCGCGGCGTGCCGGTGGTCGAGGGCGAGGTCGCGGCCGTCGAGGTGGTCGGGGACCGGCTGACCGGGGTACGCCTGCGCGACGGTCGCACGGTCGCCCGCGAGGTGCTGACCGTCGCGCCCCGGATGGTGGCGCGGGCCGGGTTCCTGGCGGCGCTGGGGTTGCGCGCGGTGCCGCACGAGAGCGGGTCGGGCGAGTACGTGCCGGCCGACCCGGCGGGGCGTACCGAGGTTCCCGGGGTGTGGGTGGCGGGCAACGTGACCGACCTGTCGGCGCAGGTCGGCGCCGCGGCGGCGGCCGGCGCCCGGACGGCCGCGATGATCAACGCGGATCTGGTGGCCGCGGAGACGCGCGCGGCGGTCGAGGCACGTCGCGGGGGCGACCGACCGCGCGAAACGGCCCTAACCTGACAATTCTTCCCCTAGGTTGGAATGCGCAGGAGGCAGTCGAGCGCGGGGGGCGACGTGGAGAGCTATCCGGCGATCGAGGATCACGGGCTCATCGGCGACCTGCAAACCGCCGCGCTGGTGACCTGCGACGGCACGATCGACTGGTTCTGCGCGCCGCGCTTCGACTCGCCGAGCATCTTCGCCGCGCTGCTGGACCGGGAGAAGGGCGGCTACTTCCGGATCGCCCCGCACGACGTCAGGTACGTCACCAAGCAGCTCTACCTGCCCGGCACCCCGATCCTGATCACACGGTTCATCAGCGCGGACGGCGTCGCCGAGGTGATGGACTTCATGCCGGTCACCGGCGAGCGGATCACCGACGCGCACCGCCTGGTCCGCATGGTCAACATGGTCCGGGGCAGCATGCGCTTCAAAGTCGAGTGCCGGCCCCGGTTCGACTACGCCCGGCAGAAGCACCAGCTCGAACGCCACCGCAACGGGTACGTCTTCCGCAGCCCGTCGGAGACCCTCACGTTCAACCCGGTCGACCCGGTGCGGCAGCTCATCGCCCAGGGCGGCGACATCCGCCTGGACGACGACGACCTGGTCGCGTACGGCACGCTCAACGAGGGCGACACCGGCGGGGTGGTCCTGGAGACGGCCGGCACGGAACCACGGATCATCTCCCCGGAAGAGGTCCAGGGGATGTTCGAGTGGACCCGGGACTACTGGCGGCGCTGGGTCGAACGCTCCCGCTACACCGGCCGGTGGCGGGAGATGGTCGAACGCTCCGCCATCACGCTGAAGCTCATGACGTACGCGCCGACCGGCGCGATGATCGCCGCGCCCACCGCCGCGCTGCCCGAGCTGGTCGGCGGCACGCGCAACTGGGACTACCGCTACACCTGGGTACGCGACACCTCGTTCTCCGTGCACGCGCTGCTCGGCCTCGGCTTCACCGACGAGGTCAGCAGCTACATGAACTGGCTCGACGAGCGGATCCGCGAGGCCGGCGACCACCAGGACCCGTTGAAGATCATGTATCGGGTGGACGGCTCCTCCGACCTGCACGAGGAGGTGCTCGACCACCTGGAGGGCTACCGCGGCTCCCGCCCGGTGCGGATCGGCAACGGCGCGGCCGACCAACTCCAGCTCGACATCCACGGCGAGGCGCTCTACGCCATGCACCTCGCCGACGAGCAGGGCATCCGGGTGTCCCACCAGGTGTGGAAGAGCACCGTCCGGATGGTCGACTGGCTCTGCCACAACTGGGACCAGCGCGACGCCGGCATCTGGGAGAGCCGGCACCACCCCCGCAACTACACCTTCGGCCGGGTGATGTCCTGGGTGGCGCTTGACCGGGCCATCCGGCTGGCCACCCGCACCGGCCGCCCCGGAGACATGAGCTGCTGGATCGAGCAGCGGAACCGGATCTACAACCAGGTCATGGCCCGTGGTTACCACCGGGAACGCGAAAGCTTCGTGCAGGCGTACGACGAGAACGTGCTCGACGCCGCGCTGCTGGCCATGCCGTCGGTCGGCTTCGTCACGCCGAGCGACCCGCTGTGGCGCTCCACCCTGGCGTCGATCGAACGGGACCTGGTCTCGGACAGCCTGGTCCACCGCTACGACCCGGTGCACTCCCCCGACGGCCTCCCCGGCCACGAGGGCACCTTCAACATGTGCACCTTCTGGTACGTCGAGGCGCTGGCCCGCACCGGACGCCTGGACGACGCCCGCCTCACCTTCGAGAAGATGATCACGTTCAGCAACCACCTCGGCCTGTACGCCGAGGAGATCGCCGCGACGGGTGAGCAGATCGGCAACTACCCGCAGGCGTTCAGCCACCTCTCCCTGATCAACTCGGCGCTGGCGCTGAACGACCTGATCGACGCCGAGGCCGACGCCCGCCGCCGCCAGTAGCCCGGCTCGCCTCGGGCTCGGGCTCGGGCTCCGGCTCGGGCTCCGGTTCGGGCTCGGGCTCCGGCTCGGGCTCGGGCGCTTGATCGACTCCATTCCGGTGAGGTGGCGGGGTCCCGGTCGGTCCGATGCCGCCATGTCGGCGTAGTGGTGTCGATCACCGCCGATGTGGGCACCAGAGCGTTGTGGCGGAGGAACGGGGGGCCGGCGCGGAGCCGGTGGTGTTGTTCGCGTCCCGGTGGTGGCCGGCGGTGCTCGTACCGCTCGGCCTGCTCGCCGTGGCGGTCGCGATCGGCGTCCGGCTGCACGCCGCTTCCCTCATCGTCTTCATCGGGACGACCGCCGCCACCGTCGTCTCGGCCTGGCTGCACCGGGACGGCGCGCTGCTCGCCGACGCCACCGGGCTGCTGGTCCGACATCGGGGCACTGTCACCCGGAGCTACCGGTGGTCCGAGATCCACCAGGCCGGGCTCGCCCGTCCCGGCTTCGGCCGGCTCGCGCTCGCCGTGTACCCGGACGGCGGCCGGTGGGACGTGCCCGGCCCGAACAGCGCGGTCATGGTCGGGCAGGTCTGGCTGTGGCGGCAGCCCGACCCGGAGAGCCGCGAGCGGATCGAGGCGGCGCTGCGCGACCACGGCGTCCGCGTCGTCGACCCGCTCGCCTGATGCCTTGCCGAAGAAGCCATGACCTGGGACGCTCCGGCAATGATCGACAAGCCGGGCGTGGACGAGCGGCTCCTCGCGGCCGAGGTGGCCGACGCCTGGGCCGTGGACGTCGCCGACCTCGTGTTCCTCCCGGTCGGGCTGGACGGGCAGGCATGGGCCTACCGGGTGGACACGTCCGACGGCGGGCGGTGGTTCCTGAAACTGCGGCGCGGCGAGTTCACCTCCGCCGCCGTCCGGCTGCCCGGCTTCCTCCGCACCCGCGGCGTCCGGCAGGTCGTGGCGCCGGTGGACCTGGCCGGCGGCGGAACCGCCCACCGGTTCGGCGACTACCAGCTCCTGCTCTACCCGTACCGCGACGGCGGCAGCCTCTGGGGTCGCGGTCTCACCGACCGCCAGTGGATCGAGTACGGCGAGTTCCTCGCCCACCTGCACGCGGTCCCGCCCAGCCCCGAGATCGCCGCCGTCCTGCCGGTCGAGACCTACCGGTCGCGGGCCGGGCAGCGGCTGCGGACACTGGGCGGGCAGGCCGCGACGAGCGCGACCCTCGGCGCGTTCTGGCACCGGTACGGCGATCCGCTGCACCGGCTGGCGGAGACGGTCGACGAGCTGGCCGCGAGCGTGCCGCCGGCCCCGCACGTCATCTGCCACGCCGACATCCACCCCGGCAACCTGATCGCCGACGGCGACGGCCCGCTGCACGTGGTGGACTGGGACGCGCCGATCCGCGCGCCGCGCGAGCGGGACCTGATGTTCGTGCACAGCCGGGACTTCGGCGACCACCCGATCGACGCGCGCCGCGCCGCGCTCTTCCGCCAGGGGTACGGGCCGGCGGAGCCGGAGCCGACGTTGCTGAGCTACTACCGCGCCGAGCGGCACCTCGACGACGTCGCCGCGTTCCTCGCCGGCATCCTCGACCCCGGTGCCAGTGCGGAGTCCCGGGCGAACGACACGCACTGGCTCACCCGCATCGCCGAGACCGTCGCCGACCCGGGCTACACGCCCTGAACTGTGCTGGTGGGTGGTGGGCGCGGCAGGTTTCGAACCTGCGACCCCTCGCTTGTAAGGCGAGTGCTCTCCCGCTGAGCTACGCGCCCGGTACGCCCGTACGGCGGGCCGGAGCGGCAAGCTTACCTGCCGGCCTCCGGCCCGGTCGAACGTGTCTGGGGGTGGGATCAGGCGGCGACGGCCTCCGCCAGCGCCTTGCGCCAGCCCTGCTGGTCGCGTGCCTCGCCGGGCATGTTCATCTCGGCGAAGCGGACCACGCCGGCCTTGTCGATGACGAAGGTGCCCCGGTTGGCGATGCCGGCGACGTCGTTGAAGACGCCGTACGCCTGGGCCACCGCGCCGTGCGGCCAGAAGTCGGCGAGCATCGGGAACTGGTAGCCCTCCCGGTCGGCCCAGATCTTGTGGGCGTAGACCGAGTCGACGCTGACGGTCAGCACCTGGACGTCGTCGTTGGCGTAGTCGTCGAGGTTGTCCCGCACCTCGCACAGCTCGCCCTGGCAGATGCCGGTGAAGGCCAGCGGGTAGAAGACCAGCAGCACGGTCTTGCGCCCCCGGAGGTCCGAGAGCCGGACCTCCTGGTTGTTCTGGTCCTTGAGCAGGAAGTCGGGTGCCTCGGCGCCAACCTCGATGGGCATGCGTGCTCCTACTTCTTGCTCTTGGAGCCGCGCCGCAGCACCAGGCGGGCGCCGTTCCAGTCGCGGCCGGCGTTGATGGTGGAGGTCTGCTGGAGGCCGGCGCTCTGCGCGCTCTCGGCGACCTCACTCGGCTCGACGTGGCCGTCCCGGCCGGCCTTGGGCGTCAGGAGCCAGACCACGCCGTTGTCCGCCAGCGGCCCGAGGGCGTCGACGAGGAGCTCGAAGAGGTCACCGTCGCCGTCCCGGTGCCAGACCAGTACCGCGTCGACCACCTCGTCGGTGTCCTCATCGACAAGTTCTCCACAGCGGTCGGTCAGGGCGTCCCGGAGATCGGAATCGACGTCGTCGTCGTAGCCCATCTCCATGACGACCATGCCCGGTTCGATGCCGAACCGGTCCGCCAGGCTGCGTACCCCGTCGGCGGCCTGACCAGCGGTCGCGCTCACTGTCGCGTGCCTCCTCATCTCGTCCCTGCTCGTGGTGCCCCGTGACACCGTCCGGCCCAGTCCACACAGTTGCGGCTCGCTGCGCAAGTGGCGCACCGGTTGGAAGGGAATTTACCGTGCCAGCAGCGTACGGGCACCCTGGGTGATGGCTTCCTCGGAGACGAGCACCTGGTGAGCAGCCGGACCTAATGGTACAAACGAGTCAAGTGCGGCCACTCGTCGCGCCGCGCCCACGTAGCCGGTGTCGACGAGCGCGGCCAGCACCCCCTCGCCCACCCCGCCGGAGCGCCGCGTCTCGTCCACCACCAGCACCCGGCCGGTCGCCGACGCCTCCCGGATGATGTCCGCCACCGGCAGCGGGGCGAGCCAGCGCAGATCCACCACCCGACTGCCGACGCCCTCGTCGGCGAGCGTCGCCGCCGCCCGCAACGACATCCGCACCCCGTTACCGAAGGTGATGATGGTGAGGTCCTCGGCCGAGCCGATCCCGTACACCCGGGCCCGGCCGACCGGCACGTGCCGGTCCGCCCAGGCGCCCGGCTCGGCATACTCGGCCAGCCACTCGCCGTCACCGTCGGCGTAGAGGTCGCGGGCGTGGTAGAGCGCGATCGGCTCCAGGAACACACAGACGGCGCCGTCCACCCGGGCCGAGGCCAGGCAGGTACGCAGCATCGGTGCGGCGTCGTCCGGCCGGGCCGGCACCGCGATCACCAGCCCCGGCACGTCACGCAGCACCGCCACCGAGTTGTCGTTGTGGAAGTGCCCGCCGAAGCCCTCCTGGTACGCCAGCCCGGCCACCCGTACCACCATCGGGTTGCGGAACGCGCCCCGGGAGAAGAACCGCATGGTGGCCGCCTCGCCCCGCAACTGGTCCTCGGCGTTGTGCAGGTACGCCAGATACTGGATCTCCGGCACCGGCAGCATGCCGGCCAGCCCGGCGCCGAGCCCGAGCCCGAGGATCGACGTCTCGTCCAGCAGCGTGTCGAACACCCGCGCCGCCCCGAACCGGTCCCGCAGCCCCTTCGTCACCCCGTACACCCCGCCCTTGGCGGCCACGTCCTCACCGAACACGGCCATCCGGGGATGGTCGAGCATGCCGTCGGCGAGCGCCGCGTTGATGCTCTGCGCCAGCGTCAGCGGCCCGGTCAACTCCGGCGGCTTGCCGCCGAACGCCTCCGCCCGCGCGCCCGCGCCCGGCCCCGCCGCGTACGCCGCCGACCCGGCGATCGCCCGGGACACCCGCGCCGGGCGGCGCGGCGCCAGCTCCGCCACCACCTCGACCGGGGACGTCAGCTTCGGCTCGTCCAGCACCTCTTCGGCGATCCGGCGTAGCTGCCAGCCCCGCTCGTCGTACCGGGCCAGCAGTTCCTCGCCGCTCGCGAAGCCGGCCGCGACCAGCCGGCGGGCGGTGACCAGCAGCGGATCCCGCGCCACGTCCGCGGCGATCTCCGCCGGACTCCGGTACGCCGACTCCGCGTCCGCGCCGGCGTGCCCCATCAGTCGTACCGTGCTCAGGTGCAGCACGGCGGGCCGGCGGTGCCGGCGTACCCAGGCCGCCGCCTCCGCCGCCACCCGGTGGGTCTCCACCACGTCCGTGCCGTCGGCGGCAAAATAGCGGAGGCCGGGCCGCGACCGCAGCGTGGCGGCCACCCACCCCTGCGGTGAGCGCACACTGATCCCGAACCCGTTGTCCTCGCAGACGAACAGCACCGGGATGCGCAGGCCGGTGTGGTCGTACCACCCGGCGGTGTTGAGCGCGGCGGTGGCCGTGGCATGGTTGACCGAGGCGTCGCCGAACGAGCAGACCACCACCGCGTCCGGCGGCCAGGACACGACCTCCGGGTCGCCGTCGACGCGCCGCCCGTCCCGGCGCAGCCGCTCCAGGGCCAGGCCCAGGCCGACGGCCCGGGGCAGGTGCGAGCCGATGGTCGAGGTGGTCGGCACGACCGCGAGGTCCGCCCGGCCGAAGACCTTGTGCCGGCCGCCGGCGAGCGGCTCCGCCGCCGAGGCGACCATGCCCCGCAGCACGTCACGCGCCGCCGACGCGTAGGCGTCGTCGAGGGCCGGCGGCGGCAATCCGGGTACGCCGACAGTGGCGTCGCCGTCCGCGTCCACGGCGACGCCCGCTCCCGCCGGCAGGCTGGCCGCCTCCACCTCCGCCCCGGCCGCAGGGCGACCCGCTTCCGCACCCGCACCGGCAGCCGTCCCGCCCGCGCCGGCACCCGCCGCGAGGCGACCCGCACCGGCGTCCGTTCCCGCCGCGAGGCCGCCCGCCTCGGCGTCCGTTCCCGCCGCGAGGCGACCCGCCTCGGCACTGTCCTCGCCCGAAGCGGCGACCTCACCCGAATCGGCCCCACTGGAGGCGGCATCTCCACCCGAGCCGGTAACCCCGCCCGAGATGGCGGCTTCATCCGTTTCCAGCCGCCCAACCCGAGCGCTAGCCGCCGCAGAGCCAGGCACAGGTTCGAGATCTTGGTACGAAATGGCCCCCATAGGGGCACTTTCCTTCCAAGATCTACTCGCATCCCGCACTTCAGAAGATCCATCTCGGAAAGCGGGATCGGTGCGGGCGCCCGGGCCGGGCGTCGGCGAGTCGGGCGAAGCGGGTACCGGCGAGTCGGGCGAAGCGGGCGCGGGTGGAGCGGGCGCCGGCGAGTCGAGTGGGGCGAGCGCCGGCGAGTCGAGTGGGGCGGGCGCCGGTGGCGCGCTGGCTGGGAAGGCACCGGCGGCCTGGGCGGCGCGGAGGCAGTAGAAGGCGCCGGAGCGGTAGTGCAACAACGCCGGATCGGTGGGGCGGAGCGCGGCGGCCACCCCGGCGTTGCCCTCGTGGCCGGCCGACCCGATCGTGTAGTAGCCCTCACCGAAGCCGCGCAGCCAGCGCCCGGCCAGGTCGAGCAGCCGGCTGGTGACCTGCGCGTCGAACAGCGCCAGTGCCTGCGCCCCGGTCAGCCCCCGACCATCGGGCCGCGCCGCACCGTCCCGCGCCAGCCCGCCATCACTCGGCAGTCCACCAGAACGCGGCGGCTCACCGTCACGGGACGGATTGCGGTCGCGCGGCAGCGACTCACCGTCGCGCGGCAGCGGCTCGTCGAGGTCGCGCCGCTGGTCCGGCGCGCCGAGCGCGGCCAGGTCGGCGCGGAGCTGGTCGTCGAGATCGTGCGGGGTGGTCACGTCGGACAGCATTACCGACTGATGCCCACCTCGCCCAGTCGGACACGTTCCACGCGGCGTGGCTCAGTTCTCGCCGCACTCCGCCGGGCACCCACCGTCGGACACCTTCCAGACCAGCTCGCGCAGCGTGGTCAGCTCGGTGACGCTCAAGCCGTCGAGCAGTCGGGAGTCCGACATCACCCGCCCGACCTGCTCGCGCACCTGCCGGCCCCGGGCGGTGACCACGAGCGCCTTCTGCCGCCGGTCGGTCGGGTCGGTACGCCGCTGCACCAGACCGGCCTGCTCCAGCTTGTCGGCCAGGCCGGTGACGTTGGACCGGTCACAGCCCAGTTGCTCGGCGAGTTCACGGGCCGGCAGCGGATGATCCGGGTCCAGCGCGTACAGCGCCCGGGCGGCGGCCGGGGTGAGTCCCAGCGCGGCGATCCCCTCGTCCTGGTGGTGCCGCATGGCGGCGGCGACGTGCAGGAGCCGACGCACGGTGTCTCCGGCCAGGCCGGCCCGTTCGCCGTCGGTGGGCACGGTGGGTGGCGCCATCAGGCCAGCATACGTGATTCATCAACAATTGAGCTGATCTACTATGCGGTCCGGGCACCGACGTCCGCGCCGACCACTGCCGGCCGGACCGCCCGGCGGGCGGCGAACGCGCCGGCCAGCAGCAGCGCGGCGGTGGCGAGCGCCGGTGGCAGCGCGAGCGCGCTCCCGTCCGCCCCGGCGGCCGTCAGGCCCAGGTGCAGGCCGCCCACCACGGTCACGCCGAGCACGGCGGCGAGCAGCGTGCCGGTGGAGACGAACGCGGAGAGAGCAGCCGCCGCGCTCGCCGGGACGACGTCGGCGAGCCGGGTGACGAGCGGGCTGAACGCCGCCGCGTGCGCCGCCCCACCGAGCAGCAGCAACGCGCTGCCGGCCGCCCACGGCCAGCCCCGCGCCGACAGTCCGGCGACGGCCACCGTCGCCGCGGCCAGCACCAACGGCCCGGCCACCGGCAGGATCACCCGGACCGGTCCGGGAAGTCGGGCCACCGCCAGGCCGCACAGGGCGAAACCGGTGGCGTACGGGAGGAAGGCCAGCCCGGCGGCGAGCGCGCTGAGTCCCAGCACGTCCTGCGCCCGCAGGGTGAACACGAACAGGAAGCCGGCGTAACAGCCCATCACCACGCAGCAGGCGAACAGTCCGGCCGGCACGACAGGATGGCGCAGCACCGTCACGTCCAGCAGGGGCGCCTGGTCCCGCCGGGCCCGCCGCTGCTCGTACCGGAGGAACAGCCGTAGCCCGACGGCGCCGGTGGCGACCGCGACCACGCGGATCCACGTGGCGGCGTCGAGGACCAGCGGCAGCACGAGCGTGAGCATCGCCGCTGCCAGCAGCGCGGCGCCGGGCAGGTCGAGTGGCTCCCGCCGGAGCGGTACGGCCGGCGGGTCGGCCAGGACCCGCCGGCCGACGAGGTGCAGGACCACCCCGACCGGCACATTGACCAGGAACGCCAACCGCCAGGTGAGCCCGCCGAGGTCGAGCGTCACCAACAGCCCGCCGAGGATCTGGCCGGCGGCCACGCCGAGGGCGAGAACCATCGAGTACGCCCCGATCGCCCGCGCGCGGGTCGCGTCCGGCAGCGCGCTGCGGATCAGCGCCAGCACCTGCGGCACCATGAGCGCGCCGGCCGCGCCCTGGGCCACCCGGGCGAACACCAGCGCGACAGGTGTCGGAGCGAGTCCGCAGGCGGCCGAGGCGAGTGTGAAGCCGGCCAGGCCGAGCAGGAAGACCCGGGGGCCGCCGTGTCGGGCGCCGAGCCGCGCGCCGACCACCACGAGCACGGCGAAGGTGAGCGTGTAGCCGGCGAGCACGAGTTGCTGGACGGCGGCCGGGCCGCCCAGGTCGGCGCGGATCGCGGGGGCGGCGACGGCCGCGATCGAGGTGTCCATCGAGGCCATCGCCTGGCCGGTGAGCAGGACGACGAGCAGTGCGGCGGGACGTGGGGGCGATGCGGTCACGCCGGCCACCCTGCCGGCCGCGCGCCGCCCGGGTCTTGTCGATCCTTGCGGGCCGCCGCGTGTCGGCCGGGCCGCCTACGCTGATCCGCGTGCGCACCGCGAGTCGACTGCTGGCCCACCCGGACTTCCGGGTCAGCGTGGTGCGCTGCCGCGACGACCACACCGGCTGGTCCGCGCCCGAGCCGGCCGGCGCGTACGGTCTGGTGCTCACCCGGCGCGGCGCGTTCCGGCGGGCCGGGCGCGGCGGCGAGACGTGGGTCGGGCCGACGGTCGCCTACCTCAGTGTGCCGGGCGAGGAGGAACGGTTCGCCCATCCGGCGGGCGGCGACGAGTGCACCTCCGTGCACCTGTCGCAGCGGCTGTGGCGGGAGCTGTTCGACGACCGGCCGGTGCCGGGCACGGTGCACGTGGACGGCCACGTGGATCTCGCCCACCGGCTGCTGCTGCGCGACGTCGCCGACCCCGACCACGCGGCGGCCGAGCGGTTGGTCCGTCTGGTCGGCCGCGCCGCCGCACCGGTGACGAGCGGCGGCGGGCCGGGTCGCCGGCTGGTGGAACGGGCCCGGGCCGCGCTGCACGACGACGCCCCGGAGGCCGCCGGGCTGCTGCCGCTGGCCCGGGCGCTCGGCGTCTCGCCCTACCGGCTCAGCCGCGAGTTCCAGGCCCGGGTGGGGGTGCCGCTGACCCGCTACCGTAACGGCCTGCGCGTGGCGCGGCTGCTGGACCGGATCGAGCAGGGTCAGGTGCGCCTGGCCGAGCTGGCCGGTGAGCTGGGCTTCGCCGACCAGGCGCACCTGACCCGCACGGTCCGCGCCCACCTCGGCCACACCCCGGGTGAGCTTCGCCGGCTGCTCGGCTGACGTAGCCCGCACTCCTCCGCAGGCCACGTGTTCGGCGAGGGGCACCGCCCCCGGGGGATCAGGCGGGGAGGAAGGAGAGGCGGACCTGGCGGTCGGGGTTGTCGCCGTTCGGGTCGACCAGGCAGATCGACTGCCAGGTGCCGAGCTGGATCCGGCCGCCGAGCACCGGAAGCGTCGCGTACGGCGGCACGAACGCCGGCAGCACGTGGTCCCGGCCGTGCCCGGGTGAGCCGTGCCGGTGCCGCCACCTGTCGTCGGTGGGAAGCAGGTCGTCGAGCGCGCGGAGCAGGTCGTCGTCCGACCCGGCGCCGGTCTCGATGATCGCCAGCCCGGCCGTGGCGTGCGGGACGAAGACGTGCAGCAGCCCGTCGCCGGCCCCGGCGACGAAGCGTTCCGCCTCGGCCGTGATGTCCCGGACCGTGGGCCGGGAACCGGTCCGGACGTTGATCACCTCACTGCGCATAGGGCGCATTCTGCCGCAGCGGCCCGGTCCCCCGCCGGTGCGGTCGGCGTACCCGCCGGTCGCACAAAGTTACCGGCGGGTATCTGTGTTCAGCGTCGCGTCTGGGGGAGCCAGACGTGACGACGAGCGCCACGAGGGGGCAGGATGGCGCTAGAGACCTATCCCACTCAGAACCGAGGGAACGCCTGTGGCTACGGAACGCAAGCGCCCGGTGATCACCGCTGGTCTGCCGAGCCAGCTTCCGGACATCGACCCTGAAGAGACAAGCGAATGGGTCGAGTCGCTCGACGGTGTCATCGACGAGCGCGGAACCAAACGCGCCCGGTACGTCATGTTGAGCCTGCTGGAGCGGGCCCGCGAGCGCCAGGTCGGGGTGCCCTCCCTGACCACCACCGACTACATCAACACTATCCCGCCGGAGAGCGAGCCGTGGTTCCCCGGTGACGAGCACATCGAGCGGCGGCTGCGGGCCTACATCAGGTGGAACGCCGCCATGCTCGTGCACCGGGCGCAGCGCCCGGAGATCGGCGTGGGCGGCCACATCTCCACGTACGCCAGCTCCGCGTCCCTCTACGAGGTGGGCTTCAACCATTTCTTCCGGGGCAAGGACCACCCCGGCGGCGGCGACCACATCTACTACCAGGGTCACGCCTCCCCCGGCATGTACGCGCGGGCGTTCCTGGAGGGCCGGCTCAGCTCCGAGCAGCTCGACGGCTTCCGGCAGGAGCTGTCGCACCCCGGGGGCGCGCTGCCGTCGTATCCGCACCCGCGGCTGATGCCGGACTTCTGGGAGTTCCCCACCGTGTCCATGGGCCTCGGCCCGCTGAACGCGATCTACCAGGCCCGGTTCAACCGCTACCTGCACCACCGCGGCATCAAGGACACCTCCCAGCAGCACGTCTGGGCGTTCCTCGGCGACGGCGAGATGGACGAGGTCGAGTCGCTCGGCGCGATCGGCGTGGCCGCGCGCGAGGAGCTGGACAACCTCACCTTCGTGATCAACTGCAACCTCCAGCGGCTGGACGGCCCGGTCCGCGGCAACGGCAAGGTCATGCAGGAGCTGGAGGCGTTCTTCCGGGGCGCCGGCTGGAACGTCATCAAGGTGGTCTGGGGCCGGGAGTGGGACCCGCTGCTCGCGGCGGACACCGACGGCGCGCTGGTCAACCTGATGAACACCACGCCCGACGGTGACTACCAGACCTACAAGGCGGAGTCCGGGGCGTACGTCCGGGAGCACTTCTTCGGTCGGGACGCGCGGACCCGCAAGATGGTCGAGCACCTCTCCGACGACGAGATCTGGAACCTCAAGCGGGGTGGCCACGACTACCGCAAGCTCTATGCGGCCTACAAGGCGGCGACGGAGCACACCGGCCAGCCGACGGTGATCCTCGCCAAGACCATCAAGGGCTGGACGCTCGGCTCGCACTTCGAGGGCCGCAACGCCACGCACCAGATGAAGAAGCTGACGCTGGACGACTTGAAGCTGTTCCGCGACCGGCTCTACCTCGACATCCCGGACAAGCAGTTGGAGGAGAACCCCTACCTCCCGCCGTACTTCACGCCGGACGAGAAGTCGGACGAGATGGAATACCTGCGGGAGCGGCGTCGCCAGCTCGGCGGCTACCTCCCGTCGCGCACCACCGCGCCCAAGACGCTCGCCATCCCGGGCAGCGAACGGTTCGCCGACGTCAAGCGCGGGTCGGGCAAGCAGAAGGTGGCCACCACGATGGCCTTCGTCCGCCTGCTCAAGGACGTGATGAAGGACAAGGAGTTCGGCAGGCGCTGGGTGCCGATCATCCCGGACGAGGCCCGCACCTTCGGCATGGACTCGCTCTTCCCGACCCAGAAGATCTACTCGCCGCACGGCCAGCGCTACACCTCGGTCGACCGGGAGCTGTTCCTGTCGTACAAGGAGTCGACGACCGGGCAGATCCTGCACGAGGGGATCAACGAGGCCGGTTCGGTCGCCTCGTTCACCGCCGCCGGCACGTCGTACGCCACGCACGGCGAGCCGATGATCCCGATGTACATCTTCTACTCGATGTTCGGGTTCCAGCGCACCGGCGACGGGTTCTGGGCGGCGGCCGACCAGATGGCGCGGGGCTTCGTGCTCGGTGCCACCGCCGGCCGGACCACGCTCAACGGCGAGGGGCTCCAGCACGAGGACGGCCACTCGCTGCTGCTCGCCGCCACCAACCCGGCGGTGGTCGCGTACGACGCGGCGTTCGCCTTCGAGCTGGCGCACATCCTGGAGAACGGCCTGCACCGGATGTACGGCGAGGCGCAGGAGAACGTCTTCTACTACCTCACCGTCTACAACGAGCCGATCTTCCAGCCGGCCGAGCCGGAGGGTGTGGACGCCGAGGGCATCGTCAAGGGCATCTACCGCTACTCGCCGGCGCCGCAGGTCGGCGACGACGCACCGAAGGCGAACATCCTCGCCTCCGGCACCGGCATGCAGTGGGCGCTCAAGGCGCAGCAACTCCTCGCCGAGGACTGGGGCGTGGCCGCCGACGTGTGGTCGGTGACGTCCTGGACCGAGTTGCGCCGCGACGCGGTGGAGTGCGAGGAGCACAACCTGCTCAACCTCGGCGAGGAGCAGCGGGTGCCGTACATCCAGCGGAAGCTGGCCGACGCCGACGGGCCGAAGATCGCGGTGAGCGACTGGATGCGCGCGGTGCCGGACCTGATCGCACGCTGGGTTCCGGGCGACTACACCTCGCTCGGCACCGACGGCTTCGGCATGTCGGACACCCGGCACGCGCTGCGCCGCCACTTCCACGTCGACGCCGAGTCGATCGCGGTCGCCACGCTGCGGCAGCTCGCGCTGCGCGGCGCCGTCCCGGCCCACGTGCCGGCCGACGCCGCCCGCAAGTACGCGCTCGACGACGTGACGGCCGCCCCGGTGGGCGAGACCGGCGGCGACAGCTAGATGTAAGGAGGGGCCCCTTCTTAACGCCTCCGGTAGAGAAGGGGCCCCTTCTCACAGGCGACGACGATGGTCCGGCGATCCCTGGTGGGGATGCCGGACCATCGTCGTTGCGGGCGACGCCGGGACTGCGACCCGATCAGCCGACGGCGGCCAGGTCGGTCAGCCGGGCCAGCGAGTCCTCCAGGTCGGCGCCGACCCGGCGCAGGCCGAGCCGCAGCATGGCGGCCTTGACCGGCCCCGCGGGCCACCGCACGACGATCAACCGGACCACGGTGCCGCCGACCTCCTCGTCCGAGGTCAGCTGGACGTAGATCTCGGTACGCGCCTCGGCCCGGGCACCGGCGCCCTTGGCCCGCTCGCGCCAGCCGATCAGGGTCGGCTCCTGATAGGCGATCACCTCGGCCTCGTGGGCGGCGCCGCGTCCGGCCTGGACCAACTGCCGTCGGCCGAACCCCTCCCCGGACAGAACCTCGGCCGCGCGGACCCCCGCCAGCCAGGCCGGCAGCTGCTCGGCCCGCTGCACGACGTCCCAGACCTCTTCCACAGGCGCCACCACGTGTGCGCTACGTTCCACGAGGATCATTAGTGTCTTTCCCCCACTTAAATCACATCCGCGATATTTGGCACTCTATGTGTAAATCGGACTTAAGCGGACGGGATTGGAGAAGACACGCCGAACCCCCTTGCGTCGGGCCGCCTTCCCGGCCTATAGCGCGTCGCTCACCGGAGCCCTAGAGTCGCGAATACACTTCACGTCTCGGGAGGGCGAATTGACGACCGTGCCGATGCCCGACTTCCCCGCCGGCTTCCGCTGGGGGGTGTCCACCTCCGCGTACCAGATCGAGGGGGCGACCACAGTCGACGGCCGCGGGCCCTCCATCTGGGACACGTTCGCCCACGAGGCCGGCCGGATCGTCGACGGCAGCACCGGTGACCAGGCGTGCGACCACTACCACCGGCACGCCGAGGACACCGCGCTGCTGGCCGGGCTGGGCGTGTCCGCGTACCGGTTCTCGATCGCCTGGCCGCGCGTGCAGCCCACCGGCACCGGCCCGGCGAACACCGCCGGGCTGGACTTCTACGACCGGTTGGTGGACGGCCTGCTCGCCGCCGGCATCGACCCGGTCGCCACGCTCTTCCACTGGGACCTGCCGCAACCCCTTGAGGACGCCGGCGGCTGGCTCCACCGGGACACCGCCGCCCGCTTCGCCGAGTACGCCGACCTGACCGCGACCCGCCTCGGCGACCGGGTCAAGCTCTGGATCACACTCAACGAGCCGTTCATCCACATGACCCTGGGCTACGGCATCGGCACCCACGCGCCCGGCCGGGCGCTGCTCTTCGACGCCTTCCCGGCCGCACACCACCAACTCCTCGGGCACGGTCTCGCGGTCGCCGCGCTGCGCGCCCGCACCGCGAGCCCGGTCGCGATCGCCAACAACTACTCGCCGGTGCGGCAGGTCGGGGACACCGACGCGGACCGGGCCGCCGCGCAGGCGTACGACGCGCTGCACAATCGGCTCTTCACCGATCCGCTACTCGGCCGCGGCTACCCCGACGCGCCGGGCCTCGACCCGGCCGTGATCCGCGACGGCGACCTGGACGTGCTGGCCGCGCCGATCGACGTGCTCGGGGTGAACTACTACAACCCGACCGGCGTCCGGGCGCCCGAGGAGGGTTCGCCACTACCGTTCGAGATGGTGCCGCTCGACGGTTACCCGCGTACCGCCTTCGACTGGCCGGTCGCCCCGGACGGGCTGCGCGAGCTGCTGCGCCAACTCCACCACCGGTACGGCGACGCGCTGCCGCCCGTCCAGGTCACCGAGAGCGGCTGCGCGTACGACGACGCGCCGGACGCGCAGGGCCGGGTGGACGACCCGGAGCGGATCGCCTACCTGGACGGGCACGTGCGCGCGATGCGCGAGGCGATGGCCGAGGGCGTGCCGGTGACCGGGTACTTCGTCTGGTCCCTGCTGGACAACTGGGAGTGGGCGGAGGGGTTCACCAAGCGGTTCGGCCTGGTGCACGTCGACTACCCGACGCAGCGGCGTACCCCCAAGTCGTCGTACGCCTGGTTCCGGGACCTGGTCCGGCGATGACCACGGTCAGCCCGACGCCGGCCTCGCTGCCGGCGGCGCTCGCCGAACCGACCGTGCCGGTGCGGCGGAGCTGGATCGCGCTGATCTTCGCGGCGAACCTGGGCGTCTGGATGGCGTTCTTCACCCCGATCCAGGTGCTGCTGCCGCAGCAGGTGGAACGCATCGCACCGGCCGACAAGGAGGCCATGCTGGCGGTGGTGACCGGCCTCGGCGCGCTCGCCGCGGTGCTGGCCAACCCGCTCGCCGGCGCGCTGTCGGACCGTACCTCCCTGCGGTTGGCCAACCGGCACTTCGGCCGCCGGCACGTCTGGACCGCGACCGGCGCGGTGGTCGGCGCGCTCGCCCTGGTGCTGCTGGCCCGGCAGGACAGCATCGCCGGGGTTGCGGTCGCCTGGGTGGCCGCGCAGGTCTGCTTCAACGCCATGCTGGCCAGCCTCACCGCCGCGATCCCGGACCGGGTCCCGGTGGCCCAGCGCGGCGGCGTCTCCGGCTGGGTGGGCATCCCGCAGGCGCTCGGCCTGGTCGTCGGCGCGGTGCTGGTCACCGCCGTGGTCACCGGCAACGCCGCCGGGTACGCGGCGATCGCGCTCGCCGTGCTGCTGCTGTCGCTGCCGTTCGCGCTGCTCACCCAGGACGACCCGCTGCCCCGGGAGCACCGGTCGCCGCTGCGGGGGCGCGCCCTGCTCGCCTCGATGTGGATCAGCCCGCGTCGCCACCCCGACTTCGCCTGGGCCTGGTTCACCCGGTTCCTGGTGCAGACCGGCAACGCGCTCGGCACGCTCTACCTGCTCTATTTCCTCACCGACGGGGTGCGGGTGGCCGATCCCGAGGGATCGTTGCTGGTGCTGATCCTGCTCTACACGCTCGGCATGATGCTCACCGCCGTGGTCGCCGGACGGATCTCCGACCGGTCCGGACGACGCAAGGTCTTCGTGATCGTCTCCGGGCTGATCATGGCGGTGGCGGCGACGCTGCTCGCGGTGGCGCCGGTCTGGTCGATGGCGATCGTCGCCGCGCTGCTGCTCGGCGCCGGCTACGGGGTCTACCTGGCGGTGGACGCCGCGTTGATCACGCAGGTGCTGCCCGCCGCCACCGACCGGGCCAAGGATCTCGGGGTGATCAACATCGCGAACTCCGCGCCGCAGGTGCTGGGGCCGGCGCTCTCCGCCCCGATCGTGGTCCACCTGGGCGGATACCCGACCCTGTACGCGGTCACCGCGGCCGTCACGCTGCTCGGCAGCGCGCTGGTCGTGAAGATCCGCTCCGTACCGTGAGCGCCGCGTCCTTCGCCGCGTGTTAGGCGGGGGCCCCGCCACATCCGAATGCGTTAAGAAGGGCCCCCTCCTTAACCGCTGGCCGGCGGACGTAGGCTGGGGAACGTGACGGTACGTGTACGCTTCGCCCCCTCCCCGACCGGAATGTTCCACGTCGGCGGCGCCCGCTCGGCCCTGCAGAACTGGATCTTCGCCAAGCAGCAGGGCGGGGTGTTCGTGCTGCGCGTCGAGGACACCGACGCGGCCCGCAACCGGCCCGAGTGGACCGAGGGCATCCTCTCCGCGCTCGACTGGATCGGCATCGCGCGCGGCAGCTACGAGGGCCCCTACTTCCAGTCCGCGTACGCGGGCGAGCACCGCGCCGCCGCGCAGCGGCTGTACGAGGGCGGCCGGGCGTACTACTGCGACTGCACCCGAGAGGCCGTGCAGGCGCGTACCGGCTCTCAGCACCGCGGCTACGACGGCTTCTGCCGCGACCGGGGCCTGTCGGCCGGCGAGGGCCGGGCGCTGCGCTTCCGCACCCCGGACGAGGGCGAGACCGTGGTGGTCGACCTGATCCGCGGCGAGCCGACGTTCGAGAACAAGCTGATCGAGGACTTCGTCATCGCCCGCGGCGACGGCTCCCCGGTGTTCCTGCTGGCGAACGTGGTCGACGACATGACCATGGGGATCACCCACGTGATCCGGGCCGAGGAGCACCTGCCCAACACCCCGAAGCAGCAGCTGCTGTGGGACGCGCTCGGGGTCAAACCGCCGATCTGGGCGCACGTGCCGGTGGTGGTCAACGAGAAGCGGCAGAAGCTGTCCAAGCGGCGGGACAAGGTCGCCCTGGAGGCGTACCGGGACGAGGGCTACCTCGCCGACGCGATGCGCAACTATCTGATGCTGCTCGGCTGGGCGCCGTCGGGCGACCGGGAGATCGTGCCCTGGTCGGTGATCGAGGACGAGTTCCGGCTCGACGAGGTCAACCCGTCCCCGGCCTTCTTCGACGAGAAGAAGCTGCGCGCCTTCAACGGGGAGTACATCCGGGCGCTGCCGGTCGACGAGTTCGTCGCCGCCTGCCAGCCGTGGCTCACCGGCACCGACACCATCGTCCCGCCGCCGTGGCAGCCGGACGAGTTCGACCCGGCCGCGTTCGCGGCGGTGGCCCCGCTGGCGCAGACCCGGATCGCGGTGCTCAGCGAGATCGTGCCGAACGTCGACTTCCTCTTCCTGGCCGACCCGCTGATCGACGAGGCGGCCTGGGCGAAGGCGATGAAGGAGGGCGCGGCCGAGCTGCTGGACGCGGCGATCACCGCGTTCGAGGCGTTGGAGCGCTGGGACGCCGAGTCGTTGAAGGCGACGCTGGAGGCGGTCGGCGCGGAGCGCGGGCTGAAGCTCGGCAAGGCGCAGGCGCCGGTGCGGGTCGCGGTCACCGGGCGCACCGTCGGGTTGCCGCTGTTCGAGTCGCTCGAGGTGCTCGGCCGCGACCGCACGCTCACCCGCCTGCGCGCCGCCCGGATCCGCCTGGTCTGACCCCCGCCGCACCACCCGCGACCTCGGTCGCCCCGCCGCACACGGGCACACCGCGGATCTTGGTACGGGTTCGCCCTCGGGAGGGCGGCTGCGTACCAAGATCCGGGTACGGGTCCCCGTGTGCGACGGGCGGGCGGTCAGCGGCGGGCGGCGCGGCGGCGCAGCAGCAGCGCTCCAGCGGCAAGCGCGGCGAGCACCACCACCGGGGCGGCCACCCACAGCCAGCCCGTACCCCCGTCGTCGTCCGCCGCCGCGGCGGGCGTCGGGCTCACCGGCGACGGCGACGCGGCGGTGCTGGTGGGAGGGGCGCTGGTGGGCGCGGCGCTGCTGGACGCCGTGCTCGGCGACGGCGCCTCCGCCGGGGTGGTCAGGGTGAACCGGATCTCCCCCTTGATCGGGTGTCCGTCGTCGGAGCCGAGCTGGTAGGCCACGGTGTAGAGCCCGGCCGCACCCGGGGTGAACGGCACGCTCACCCGCTTGCCGGAGAACGTCGGCGCGCCACCCGCGGCGGACACGTCGTCCGGCCCGGTAACGGTGACCTTCGTCGTGGCCTCCTTCGGCGTGGCGAGGAACCGCAGCTCGATCCGCTTCGGCGCGGTGGCCACCCGGGCCGCGTTCCGCGGATCGCTGCCGGTCAGCGAGTTGTGCGCGGCGGCCGGCGCAGCCGGCAGCAACAGCGGCACCACCGCCGCCACCCCGAGCACCGCAAGCCAGGTACGTGCCCTACGGGCGACCCTGCCCCCCATGAACTCCTCCGTCCGGGTAAGATCCGGCCACTGATCATCGGCCACTCGTTTGTCGGTCTCAGCTCGCAGATAGTTCCAAATACTCTTCCACCAGCTGCAACCACGCGACGTTCTGCGGAGTCTTTGAGGTGGAGCAGGTCCAGTGTGACCGGCAGCGGAAGCCAGCCATCGAACGGGGCGAGGAGGCGGCGATGGTCCGTAAGGTGAGACGGCTGACGGCGGTCGTGGCCGGAGCGGCGTTGGCACTCACGTGCTCGCTGGCCCTCACCGGCGCCACGGCGGCCCAGGCCGCGCCGAAGCCCAAGCTCGCCCCGACCGGGGTGGACATCACCGGCGACCAGCTCGACCAGCCGCTGCAGCTCCGGGCCGACACCCGCCCGGCCGACGTCAGCCTGGTCATCGACCAGGTCAAGTGGCTGGGTACGACCGGGCAGCTGCGCGGCCCCGCGGCCAAGGATCTCGGTCCGAAGTACACGGTGGTGGTGCTCAGCGCCGGCAGCCCGCAGCACACCTACGACTTGTTCCCGCTGGCCAAGGGCGGCCCCCGGGTCTACCGGCCGGCGAAGCAGCCCGACCTGAGCCACCCCCGGGCGGGTTGGTTCTTCGGGCGTCTCAACATGTCCGAGACGCTGCGCTCCGTCGGGGTGCCGCTGGCGCCCCGGTTCGACACCATCTCCGGCGGCATCGGCGGCGGCGAGCGCGTGCTGCCGGAGGACGCGCTCGATCCGGTGGGCAACCTGGACACCGCGCTCGGCGACCTGCAGCGGCTGCTGCTGCTCAACGTCGGGGTGGTGCTTGTCATCACCGTCGGGCTGGCCGGCATCGCGCTCCTGGTGCGCCGCCGCACCCGCTGAGCCTCGGCTCAGGGCCGGCCGTCAGCGCCGCCCGCACCCGCCAGGCGCGTGGTCAGCACCAGCGGCGCGGCGGACGCTCCCGGCGGACGGTGCGGTTCCGCGGGCGCACCGCGCCGTGCTGGTGACCGCCCGCCCAGCCGCCCTGGTCGCTCAGGCAGCTCCGGTCCGACGCCGGCTCGACGGCCGGGTGCGCCGGCTCGCCGGACCGCTGGCGCGGCACCGCCGCGTCCTCGTCGGCACGCTCGGGCGTCCACCCGGCGGCCGGCTCGCCCGGGTGGGTCAGGCCCACCCGGCGCGGCTGGTCGTGGCCCATCCGGCACGGCTCGTCCTGGGCGCAGCCGTGCTCGGCCTCCCCGTGCGCCATCCCGGTCTCCTCACCTTCGCCTTCGCCCGTCGGGCGGAACTCCCCGACGCGCCCTGACACCGTACTGGCCCGACCCGACGAGATCGTCAGCGCGTACCGGTGGAGATCGTCCGTCCGCGGCGACGCCGTGGGATCGGAGTGGATCCGCTGGTCAGGGCGTGCCAGGCTGATGCGGTGAGCGAACCGGGCGGAACGGAGACGTCGGCGACGCTGCGCCGGATCGAGCGGGCGGCGGGCACCCTGGCCACCGCAAGCGTGGCCCGGATGGACGAGAGCCTGCCGTGGTTCCGGGAGCTGCCGGCCGACCAGCGTTCCTGGGTGATGCTCGTCGCACAGGCCGGCGTGCGGTCGCTCGTGCAGTGGCTGCGTCAGGGCGGCGGCGCGACCGACCGCACCCAGGAGGTGTCGGACGAGGTTTTCGACGCCGCGCCGCAGGCCCTCGCCCGCTCGATCAGCCTCCAACAGACCGTGGCGCTGATCAAGGTGACCATCGAGGTGGTCGAGGAGCAGGTGTCGGAGCTGGCCGTGCCGGGCGAGGAGCAGTCGCTGCGGGAGGCGGTGCTGCGCTTCTCCCGGGAGATCGCGTTCGCCGCCGCCCGGGTCTACGCCCGGGCCGCCGAGACCCGCGGCTCCTGGGACGCCCGGTTGCAGGCGTTGCTCGTCGACGCGCTGCTGCGCGGCGACTCGCCGGACGTGCTCGCCAGCCGGGCCGCGGCGCTTGGTTGGTCGGACGCGCCGCCGGTGGCGGTGGCGGTGGGCCGCTCGCCCGGCGGCGAGGTGGCGGCCGTGCTGCACACCGTCTACCGGCAGGCCCGGCGGATCGGCGTCGAGGTGATCGGCGGGGTGCACGGCGACCGCCTGGTGATAGTGCTCGGTGGGGCGGCCGATCCGCTGGCCGCCGCCGACAAGCTGCGACCGGCGTTCGGCGACGGGCCGGTGGTGGTCGGTCCCGCCGTGCCCAGCCTGGACGAGGCGACCGAGTCCGCGCGGGCCGCGCTCGCCGGCTTCCGGGCCGCGCCGGCCTGGCCGACCGCGCCGTGCCCGGTCGCCGCCGCCGAGCTGCTGCCCGAACGGGCGCTCGCCGGCGACGCCGAGGCCCGTCGCCGGCTGCGCCACGACGTGTACGCGGCGCTGGCCCGCGCCGGCGGCGAACTGCTGGAGACGCTCGACGCGTTCTTCGCCGCCGGCGGCACGCTGGAGAGCGCCGCGCGGGCGCTGTTCGTGCACCCGAACACGGTGCGCTACCGGCTGAAGCGGATCGCCGAGGTGACCGGCTTCTCGCCGCTCGCCCCGCGGGACGCCTTCGCGCTCCAGCTCGCGCTGACGGTCGGCCGGCTGGACCCGGTGTCACCCGTGGTCACACCCGTCCCGAACCAGACAGCGAGCGCGTCGGGGCGCAAAGCCACCCGAAGCGGCGATGATCGCCGCCGATCTTTGTAGGATTCCTCTAAAGCTTCTAGTGCGGTTTCGTGCCGTGCGTTACAGCGCGACCCGCGAATATCCGTCAGAGTCGTACACGTGCTCGCCGTACTCTCCCCCGGACAGGGTTCACAGAAGCCCGGTTTCCTGAACCCCTGGCTCGACCTCGCCGGCGTCGAGGCGCGCCTGCGCTGGTGGTCGGCGCTGGCCGGGGCCGACCTGGTCCACCTCGGCACCCGGGCGGACGCGGACGAGATCAAGGACACCGCCCGCACCCAGCCGCTGCTGGTCGCCGCCGCGCTGCTCGCCGCCGAGCACCTGCCGATGCACGACGTCGCGCTGGTCGCCGGGCACAGCGTGGGTGAGCTGGCCGCCGCCGCGCTGGCCGGAGTGCTGCCCGCCGAAGCGGCCGTGACGCTCGCCGGGGTACGCGGCCGGGAGATGGCCGCCGCCTGCGCGCTGGAGCCGACCGGGATGGCCGCCGTGCTCGGCGGCGACCCGGACGAGGTGCTCGCCGCGCTCGACACGTACGGGCTGCACCCGGCCAACCGCAACGGCGCCGGCCAGATCGTCGCCGCCGGAGCGGTCGCCGGGCTGGAAAAGCTCGCCGCCGAGCCGCCGGGCCGGGTCCGGATCATCCGGCTCCAGGTGGCCGGCGCGTTCCACACCCCCTACATGGCGCCGGCCGAGGCCGCCCTGGCCGGCGTGGCCGCCGGGGTCACCGTGGCCGACCCGACCCGCATCCTCCTGTCCAACCTCGACGGCACCCCGGTCGGGCACGGCCGGGAGACGGTCCAGCGGCTGGTCCGCCAGGTCACCGCCCCGGTCCGCTGGGACCTGTGCATGCGCGCCCTGGCCGACCTGGGCGTCACCGGCGTGATCGAGCTGCCGCCGGCCGGCACCCTGGCCGGCCTGGTCAAGCGGGAGCTCAAGGGCGAGGGCGCACCGGAGATCGTCACCCTGAACACCCCCGACGACCTGCCCGCCGCACGGAACCTCATCGCCCGACACGGCGGTCCCGCCGTCCGCCCGCCGGCGTCCCGCTTCCGGGTGGTGGTCTCCCCCGCCGCCGGCGTCTTCACGCCGGCGGCCGACCTGGCCGAGGGCGCCGAGTTGGGCGCCGGCCAGGTCGTCGGCCACGTCACCGGCCGGCAGGGGCCGGTCGAGGTGACCGCCCACCACACCGGGCCGCTCACCGCATGGCTCGCGCACCACGACGACCCGGTCGCACCGGGCCAGCCCCTCGTCCGCATCGGAGGATCGCACTAAATGGCCGGCAGCCGGATCGCCGCGATGGGGCACTACCAGCCCTCCCGCGTAGTCACCAACGACGAACTCGCGCAGATGGTCGACACCAACGACGAGTGGATCCGGGACCGGGTCGGCATCGTCTCCCGCCGGATCGCCGGTGACGAGACGGTGGCCGACATGGCCACCGCCGCGGCCGGCAAGGCGCTCGCCAACTCGGGCCTCACCGCCGCCGACATCGACCTCGTCGTGGTGGCGACCTGCACGTCCGTCGACCGCAGCCCGAACGTGGCCTGCCGGGTCGCGGCCAAGCTCGGCATCAACGCCCCCGCGGCGTACGACATCAACACCGCCTGCTCCGGTTTCGCGTACGCGTTGGGCACGGCGGACCACGCGGTCCGGGCCGGCGCGGCGCGCAACGCGATCGTCGTCGGCGCGGAGAAGCTCTCCGACTTCACCGACTGGACCGACCGGTCGACGTGCATCATCTTCGGCGACGGCGCCGGTGCGGCCGTGGTCACCGCGACCGCCGACGACGAGCCGGCCGGCATCGGCCCGGTGGTGTGGGGTTCGGCGCCGGAGAAGAGCGACGCGGTCCGGATCGAGGGCTGGCAGCCGTACGTCGCGCAGGAGGGCCAGTCGGTCTTCCGCTGGGCCACCACCGCGCTGGCCCCGCTCGCGCTCCAGGCCTGCGAGCGGGCCGGAGTGGACCCGTCGGAGCTGGCCGCGTTCGTGCCGCACCAGGCGAACGGCCGGATCATCGACGGCATCGCCAAGCGGCTGAACATCCCGGACGCGATCATCGCCAAGGACATCGTCGAGTCCGGCAACACGTCGGCGGCGAGCATCCCGCTGGCCCTGTCGAAGCTGATCGAGCGGCGTGAGGTGCCCTCGGGCGCCCCGGTGCTGCTGTTCGGTTTCGGTGGCGGCCTGACCTACGCCGGTCAGGTCGTCCGCTGCCCCTGAAGACCCCCTCGGGCGCGAACGCGCTCCAGGCGCGGTGGTCGGCGTCGCCGGCCACCGGAAAACCCGATGAGAGGAACCAACCGCAATGACCCGTGACGAGATCACCGCCGGCCTCGCCGAGATCCTCGAAGAGGTTGCCGGCGTGAACCCGGACGACGTGGCCGAGGGGAAGTCCTTCACCGACGACCTCGACGTCGACTCGCTCTCGATGGTGGAGGTCGTGGTGGCGGCCGAGGAGAAGTTCGGCGTCAAGATCCCGGACAACGAGGTGCAGAACCTCAAGACCGTCGGGGACGCGGTCAGCTACATCGAGGCGCAGTCCTGATCATGAGTCGCCCCGACGTCGTCGTCACCGGGCTCGGCGCGACGACCCCGCTCGGCGGGGACGTCGCGTCGACCTGGGACGCCATGCTCGCCGGCCGCTCCGGGGTGGGTCCGCTCACCCAGGAGTGGGCCGGGCAGCTGCCCGTCCGGATCGCCGCCCAACTGGCGGTGGATCCGTCCGAGGTGCTCGACCGGGTGAAGCTGCGCCGGCTGGACCGGTCCGAGGCGATCGCCCTCATCGCCGCACGGCAGGCGTGGGCGGACGCCGGGCTGGCCGACGCCGGGCCGGACCCGGAACGGCTCGCGGTCAGCGTCGGCTCGGGCATCGGCGGCGCCACCACCCTGCTCGCCCAGGACGACATCCTGGAGGCGTCCGGCCCGCGGCGTGTCTCACCGCACACGGTGCCGATGCTGATGCCGAACGGTCCCGCCGCCTGGGTCGGGCTGGAGCTCGGCGCCAAGGCCGGGGTGCACGCGGTCGCCAGCGCCTGCGCGACCGGCGCGGAGGCGATCTCGCTGGGGCTGGACCTCATCCGCGCCGGCCGGGCCGACGTGGTGGTGGCCGGCGGCACCGAGGCGGTCATCCACCCGCTGCCGATCGCCGGATTCGCCTCGATGCGGGCCATGTCGACCCGCAACGACGACCCGGAGCGGGCCTCCCGGCCGTGGGACAAGGGTCGGGACGGATTCGTGCTCGGTGAGGGCGCGGGCGTGGTGGTCCTGGAGCGGGCCGACCACGCCGCCGCCCGCGGCGCCCGGATCTACGCGCGCCTGGCCGGCGCCGGGATCACCTCGGACGCGTACGACATCGTGCAGCCGCACGCCGAGGGTGAGGGCGCGGTGCGGGCCATCGCCCGGGCGCTCGCCGACGCGGACCTGCCCGGCCGGGACATCGTGCACGTCAACGCGCACGCCACCTCCACCCCGGTCGGCGACATGCTGGAGATCGGCGCGCTGCGCCAGGCGGTCGGCGACCACGTGCTGCTCACCGCCACCAAGTCGATGACCGGGCACCTGCTCGGCGCGGCCGGCGCGCTGGAGTCGATCGCCACCATCCTGTCCATCCGGGACGGCGTGGTGCCGCCCACGATCAACCTGGACGACCCGGACGACGGGTTGAACCTGGACGTGGCCGCGCACAAGGCCCGGCACCTGGAGATCCCCGCCGCGCTGAACAACGCGTTCGGTTTCGGCGGCCACAACGTGGCGCTGGTCTTCACCCGCCCTTGAGACGTGTAAGGAGGGGCCCCTTTTTAACACACGTGTGTTAAGAAGGGGCCCCTCCTCACCTCCGGTTGCGGGGGTGCTGGCGGGCGGTCCGCTCGTTGCCGCGCCGGTAGTTGCCGGTCCATCGCGCCATCACCAGCTGCGGGTCGTCCTGCACCTCGGCCAGGAACTGCGCGGCCCGACCGCCACGGAGCATGCCGGCGACCCGCCCGTGATGCGTGATCACCACGGCGCCGTCGGCGCGTTCGACGTAACGGAAACCCTGCGGCGCCTCTCCCATGGGCGCACCCTGCCACCCGGGCGCCCCGCGCCGCATCCGGTTTCGGCGCGCGCCGAAGGTGTTAAGAAGGGGCCCCGCCTATACCGCAGGCGTTAAGCGGGGCCCCCTCCTTACATCAACCCTCGCAGGTGGTGGCGGGGAGGTTGGGGACGGGCACCGGGGCGTGGCCCGTCGGGCGGGCCTTGCCGGCGAGCACCGCGGCCAGCGCGTCCATCGACGCCCGGGTGGACGAGTAGGTGGCCAGCACCGTCGGTGACTTCGCCCCGGACAGCACGTACGGGGTGTCCATCGCCACCGTCACGGCCGCGTCGGCGCGCAGGTCCTTCGCGCCGTCGCCGTACCCGACCAGGTGCACCACGGTCCCGCCGGAAGACACCACCTTCACCCCGGCGGCGGTGAGCGCCTCGGTCAGCGCGGCCCGGGTGCGGTCCCGGCCACCGGAGGAGGTGACCCGGATCGGGCCCTTCACCGCGCCCCCGCACTTGCCGCGCAGCACGGTCACCGCGGCGGCGGCCAGGTCGGTGGCGGCCTTGCGGTGGTCGGCGCCGGCAAGCGTGGACAGGGCCGGCTGCGGGCGCCCGGCCAGCTTGAACTTCATGGTCAGCACCCGGGTGACCGCCTCGACCAGGCGGGCGCGCGGCAGCGAGCCGTCCGTCAGCGCGGCGCGCAGCCCGTCGTACGCCTGGCTCACGTTCGGGGTCATCAGGATGAGGTCGTTGCCGGCCTTGAGCGCGCGGACCGCCGCCTCGCCCGGTGACCACTTCTTCGCCGGCGCCATGTTCATCCCGTCGGTGATCACCACGCCCTGGAAGCCGAGCTGGCCGCGGAGCACGTCGGTGAGCACCTTGTGGGAGAACGTGGCCGGGGTGCCCGGGTCGATCGCCTTGACGTCCAGGTGGGCCGACATCACCGCCATGGCGCCGGCGTCGATCCCGGCGCGGAAGGGCGGGAACGCGGTGCGGTCCAGCACGGCCCGGGACTGCCCGACCACCGGCAGCTCGGAGTGCGAGTCGGCGGCGGTGAGGCCGTGGCCGGGGAAGTGTTTGACCGCGGCGCCGACGCCCTCGGCCTGGAGCCCGCGGACCGCGCCGGCCACCTGGGGGGAGGCGGTCGCCGGGGTGGCGCCGAAGGAGCGGGAGCCGATCACCGTGCTGCGGGTGACAAGCACGTCGGCGACCGGGGCGAAGTCCAGGTTGATCCCCATCGCCGCCAGTTCGGATCCGGCGGCCCGCCAGGCGGCCTCGGTCAGCGCCGGGTCGCCGGCCGCGCCGGCGGCGAGCGGGCTGGGCAGTTGGGTCACCCCGTCGGTGATCCGGGTGACCACGCCGTACTCCTGGTCGGTGCCGATCAGGAACGGCGCGGCGCCGGCGGGCAGCTTGCCGGCGGCGGCGCGCAGCCCGTCGGTGAGCCCGCGGACCTGCTTCGGGTTGTCGACGTTCGTGGTCTCCTGGTTGCCCGAGGTGGGGTCGTCGGCGCTGAAGCCGACCAGGATCACCCCGCCGAGGCGATATTTCGCCACCATCTCGGCGGGTGTGTCGACGCCGGCCAAGGCGCGGTTCCCGGCGGCCGAGCCGGCCGAGACCTCGGTGGCCGAGCTGCCGTAGGCGTACGGCATCAACACCTGCCCGACCAGGTCCTCGTCGGCGAGCGTGGCGACCAGGGCGGCGGCCCGGGCGGCCGGGTCGGCGGGGGCCGGATCGGTCGGGG
Source organism: Micromonospora sp. WMMD1128 (assembly GCF_027497235.1). Lineage (NCBI taxonomy): Bacteria > Bacillati > Actinomycetota > Actinomycetes > Micromonosporales > Micromonosporaceae > Micromonospora > Micromonospora sp. WMMD1128. The sequence goes on along the minus strand of NZ_CP114902.1, from coordinate 1,269,036 downwards.
CCGGTGTGCTCGACGACGACGCCGGGGTCGACGGGGCCGGTCGGGGCCGGTCCGGCCCGTCCGAGCATCCGGAGGCGAGCAGCGCGGTCAGTGCGGCGAGCGCGACGGCGGAGCGACGCGGGGATATCGACACGGGCCCCACCGTATCGGGGCAACTCGCTCCACCGTCATCCCACCCGCGTGAGCAGCGTCACCGGCGCGCCGTCGCCGGCGTACCGGTAGGGCTCCAACTCGGCGTCCCAGGCGGTGCCGAGCGCCTTGTCCAGGGCGTGCGCGAGCGCCTCCGGGGCCCGGGCGGCGGCCATCAGGCTGCGCAGCCGGTCCTCGCCGAGCTGGATGTCGCCGGCCGCGCCGACGGTGGCCCGGAACAGGCCCCGGCCCGGGACGTACATGAAGCGTTCGCCGTCGACGCCGGGACTGGGCTCCTCGGTCACCTCGAAACGGATCATGGGCCACTGCCGGAGGGCAGCAGCCAGCTCGGCGCCCGTCCCCGGGCTGCCGGTCCAGCCGCACTCGGCGCGGCGGGCGCCGGGGTCGACGGGTTGACCCGTCCAGTGCAGGTTGACCGGCGCGGCAAGGACGCGCGCGATCGCCCACTCGACGTGCGAGCACACGGCGAGCGGGGTCGAGTGGACGTATACGACGCCACGCGTTGGCACGGTGACCTCCCGGTGAGCCGAGGTGCGTCTTCCCCTACGACCTCGTCACCCGAGTGGTCTCTGGCACACATGATGACCGCTGTGGCAGGTGGTGCGCCAGCGAATCGGAAAATTCGCCGGGGTCGGGCGGCGGGAAATAGCCGGGCGGCCGACCCGGTTGTGTCCGGTGAACGGCGCGACCACCAGCCGGGTGTCGCGTTCGTGTACAGTTCTCTGGGCGGTTCTGTGCCGCCGCACGTCTTCGCGGGCCGGCGCTCACCCCGGGCGTCACTCGCACAGCCCCCGGACGGCCTTGCCGTCCCCACCGTACGTCTGCAAGGAGTACCTCCGTGGCGAGCAACACCTCTAAGACCGCGCGCGCGTCAGTCCGGGCCGGCCAGGCTGGCCAGGGTGGCGCCCTCAGCGTGCTGGGCGAGTTCAAGTACCTGATCCCGCTCAACGGCGGCAAGCACGCCTACGTGCGCAACCTGACCAACGGCAAGACCGCGCACCTGCGCACCGACTCCGACGCCTTCGTCGAGGAGATCCGGGTGCTGGCCGCCGCCGGCCACGCCGCCAAGATCCGTGCCGAGCTGAACGGCTTGGCCGCGGCCCACCCGGACCACGGCTGGGACGCCACCGAGAAGCGTCTCGTCGAGGCCGGCGTCTTCGAGGGCTGAGCCCCCTCACCCGCACCATCACGACCGCCCGTCGGGGATCACCCCGGCGGGCGGTCGCGCGTCTCCTCCTCCGGCAGCACCGTGACCGCACCGGTGGCCAGGTCGTAGAGCGCGCCCACCACGGCCACGTCCCCGGCCGCCACCGGGCCGGCGAGCCGGTCGTCGGCGCGCAGCGCGGCCACCGTCCGCCGCACGTGCCGGCGGATCGCCAGCGGGTGGACGGCCGGGTCGTCGACGCCGACCTCGACCACCGCCGGAGCGATCCGGTCCACCACGTAGGCCAGCGCGCCACCGGGGCGCCGCCCGGTGCGCACCGCGTCGACCGCCGAACCGACCGCGCCGCAGCGCTCGTGGCCGAGCACCATCACCAGCCGTACGCCGAGCTGCCCCACCACGTACTCGATCGAGCCGCACACCGCCCGGTCCAGCACGTGCGCGCCGGTGCGGATCACGCAGATCGAGCCGAATGTCTGGTCGAAGATCGCCTCCAGCGGCACCCGGGAGTCGATACAGCCCAGCACCACCGCGTACGGCTGCTGGTCGCCGGAGGCCACCGCGGCGGCGGCGCTGACGTCGTGCCCGTGCAGGGGCTGGCCGCTGACGAAGCGGCGGTTGCCGGTGAGCAGCTCAGCCAGGGCGGCGCGGGGGCTGCGGGCGGCGGGGGTGGACGGCATGCCCCCAGCCTGGTCACCGGTCCGACCCGGCGCGGGCGGACGGTGAATCTTCTCCCGCCCCGATTGCCGTGGTGTGATGGCGGGTAACGCCGATGTTACCGCCGGGTCGCCCCGGTGACGCACCCGACGGCCCGGGAGGTGGACCATGGAACTGCGACTTCCCGACGACGTACGCCTGCACGTCACGGCGACCGGGCCGGTCGACGCCGAGGTCACCGTGGTCCTGCTGCACGGCTGGACGCTCGACGGGCGGAGCTGGCACCGCCAGGTCGCCGACCTGCGGGAACGCTTCGGTGACCGGGTGCGGGTGATCGCCTACGACGCGCGCGGGCACGGCCGGTCGAGCTGCCTGACGCTGCGCGACGCCACCCTGGCCCAGCTCGGCGACGACCTGGCCGCGGTGGTCGACGAGTTCGCCCCGTCCGGCCCGGTGGTGCTGGTGGGGCACTCGATGGGCGGGATGACCGTGATGGAGTACGCGCACCGCCACCCCGACCGGTTCGCCGCCCGCACCGCCGGCCTGGTCTTCGTCGCGACCACCGCCGAGGGGCACACGCACACCGTCTACGGGCTCTCGCCCCGGATCGCGCGGCTGATCCGGCTCGCCGAGACCACCGGCGCCGGCGTGCTGGCCCGCTGCGGCGGCTGGCGACCGCCGCACGCGTTGCTGCGCGCGTTGCGCCCCAGCATCCGCTGGATGCTCTTCGGCGACCGCTGCGACCCGGCGGACATCCGGCTGGTCACCTCCGCGGTGGCGCGCGCCACGCTGCGCTCGATCGGCGGGTTCCGCGCCTCGATCGGCGCCCAGCACCGACTGGACACGCTCGCCGCGCTCGGCGGACTGCCGGCCGCCGCGCTGGTCGGTGACCGGGACCGGCTCACCCCGCCGCCCTGCGCCGAGTCCATCGCGGCGGCGCTGCCCACCGCGGAGTTGACCGTCTGCCCCGGCGCCGGTCACATGCTGATGATGGAGCGCCCGGACGAGGTGAACGCCGCCGTCGCTAGCGTGCTGCGCCGGGTGCTCGCCGGCCCGGCCGCGCCGGGCGCCCGGTCGGCCGCGCCGGCCGTAGCCCGTCGGCGACGCCGGGCGGCCGGTCGCCGGGTGGCGGCCTGACCCGCGGCCGGGAACAGGTAACCGCCTGACCGGCGTACGGGCGGCCGGGAAACGGGTGGGAACAGCCGGATAACGGGCAACCGGCACCGGCGTGTGCCGGTCAGCGGCATGGCCCCGACGTCCGGCTTGCCGGCGGCCCGTACCCTCATTCAGCCCGTTGCGCCGTCCGACCACAGGAGCACCGCGTTGACCGACCAGACCACGCTGGACCGGGAGATCGCCGCCGAGCAGCGGCACCTCGACCGGGTGTACGCCCGGCTGGCCGAACTGCGCCGGTCCGCGGCCGACGCCGAGCGGGAGGGCTACCGGATGGCGCGGGTCGGCACCTTCGGCGCGCTTGTCGAGCGGGACGCGATGGTCTTCCACGCCGCGCAGCGCCGGCACGTGCTCGACGCCGAGCACGAGGGGCTGGTCTTCGGCCGGCTGGACCTGCGCACCGGGCAGGTGCTGCACGTGGGGCGGCTCGGCGTACGCGCCGACGACGCCGAGACGCTCGTGGTGGACTGGCGGGCCCCCGCCGCCGCCGCGTTCTACCAGGCCACCCCGGCCGAGCCGCGTGGTGTGGTGCGCCGGCGCACGATCCAGTCGGCGGCCGAGAAGGTGACCCGGATCGAGGACGACCTGCTGGATCCGGAGGCCGCCCCGGCGGACATGGCGGTGGTCGGGGACGGCGCGCTGCTGGCCACGCTGTCCCGGGCCACCGGCCGGGGCATGCGGGACATCGTCGCCACCATCCAGCGGGAGCAGGACGAGGCGATCCGCTCCCCCGGCAACGGTGTCACGATCGTCTCCGGCGGCCCGGGGACCGGCAAGACGGCGGTGGCGCTGCACCGGGCCGCGTACCTGCTCTATTCCGATCGTGCCCGCTATGCCGGCGGCGGCATCCTGGTGGTCGGCCCGTCGGGTGTGTTCGTCGAGTACATCGCCTCGGTGCTGCCCTCGCTCGGCGAGGAGACCGCCACCCTGCACTCGCTCGGTTCGCTGTTCCCGGGGCTGTCGGCGACGCGGACCGACCCGCCGGAGGTGGCGGCCGTGAAGGGGTCGCTGCGGATGCGCCGGGTGCTGGAACGGGCGGCCCGGGACGCGGTGCCGGACTCCCCGGCCGAGCTGCGCCTGCTCTACCGCGGTGAGTTGCTGCGGTTGGAGCGGCAGGCGTTGGATGCGGTGCGGGACCGGACGCTGACCCGGGGCGCGCGCCGCAACGAGGTGCGCCGGGCGGCGTTCGACGCGGTGCTCGCCGCGCTCTACGCGCAGGCCCGCACGCTGCGGGTGGGCCGGCTGCCGGAGCAGCCCGCGTTCGAGGACGAGATCATCGAACGGCCGGAGTTCCGCGACTTCCTGCGGGCCTGGTGGCCCCGGCTGCACCCGCGCCACGTGCTGGGTTGGCTGGCCCGGCCCGAGCGGCTGCGCCGGTACGCCGGCGGGATCCTCTCCTCGGCCGAGATCCGGCTGCTCACCGACGCCTACCTGACGCTCGCCGACGAGGGCCCGACGGTCGCCGACGTCGCCCTGCTCGACGAGTTGGACGCGCTGCTGGGCAAGCCGGTGCAGCGGGCCCGGCCGAAGCGCGACCCGTACCAGCTCGCCGGCGGCGTGCGCGAGCTGAGCACGTACGCCGATCGGCAGCGCGCCGCCCGCGCGGCGGCCCGGGAGCGCCCGGCGGACTACCGCGAGTACGCCCACGTGGTGGTGGACGAGTCGCAGGACGTCTCACCGATGCAGTGGCGGATGGTGGGGCGGCGCGGCCGGCTGGCGTCCTGGACGGTGGTCGGCGACCCGGCGCAGACCGCCTGGACGGGTGACCCGCAGGAGCTGGACCGGGCCCGGGACCAGGCGTTGGGGCGGCGGCGCCGGCACCGCTACGAGCTGACCACCAACTACCGCAACTCGGCGGAGATCTTCGCGGTGGCGGCGGCGGAGATCCGCCGGCTGTACCCGGACCTGACGCTTCCCGACGCGGTGCGCTCGACGGGTGTGCCGCCGGTCCAGCGCGCCGTGGCCGCGGCCGAGCTGCCCGCGGCCACGGTCGAGGCGGCCGAGGCGCTGCTGGCCGAGGTCGAGGGCACGGTCGGCGTGATCACGCCGGTGCCGCGCCGGGACGAGGTGGCCGGCTGGCTGGGCCAGCTCGGCGCCGGCCGGCTCCAGGTGGTGACCAGCCTCCAGGCCAAGGGCATGGAGTACGACGGGGTGGTGCTCGTCGCGCCGGGCGAGATCCGGGCCGACCCCGGTTCGGGGGTACGCACGCTCTATGTCGCGCTCTCCCGGGCCACCCAGCGGCTGACCACGCTCGACCCGGTGGGCTGACCCACCTCACTTGCACACATAGCGATGTGAGCATAGATTGGTTCCGGCCGAGCTATGGGGCGGAGGGTGTGCGCGTGGGTGCAGGTCATGACCACAGCGGCGCGGTGACCAACGCGGCGCAGCGCCACGCCGGCCGGCTCTGGGCGGCGTTCGCGCTGCTCACCGTGCTGATGCTGGTCGAGGCGGTGGCCGCCTTCACGACCGGCTCGCTCGCGCTGCTCTCCGACGCCGGGCACATGTTCACCGACGTGCTCGGCATCGGCATGGCGCTCGCCGCGATCACCGCCACCCGGCGTGCCCGGACCGACCCGCAGCGCACATTCGGGCTCTACCGGCTCGAGGTGCTCGCCGCGCTCGCGAACGCGGTGCTGCTCGGCGCCGTCGCGGTCTACGTCCTGGTCGAGGCGGTACGCCGGTTCGGCGAGCCGCCCGAGGTGCTCGCCGGGCCGATGCTCGTGGTGGCCGTGCTCGGGCTGCTGGCCAACATCGCCGCCTTCGCGCTGCTGCGAGCCGGCGCACAGGAGAGCATCAACCTGCGCGGGGCATACCTGGAGGTGCTGGGCGACCTGCTGGGCTCGCTCGGGGTGATCGGCGCGGCGATCGTCATCGCGTTCACCGACTGGTGGTGGGCCGACCCGGTGGTCGCGGTGGCGATCGGCCTGTTCATCCTGCCGCGCACCTGGCGGCTCGGCCGGGCCGCGGTACGCATCCTGGTGCAGGCCGCGCCGGAGCACCTCCAGGTGACCGCGGTGCACGACCGGCTGGCCGCCGTGCCCGGCGTGGCGGAGGTGCACGACCTGCACGTGTGGACACTCACCTCGGGGATGGACGTCGCCTCGGCGCACCTGACCACCGACCCGCGCGCCGAGGTCGCCACCGTGCTCGCCGCCGCCCGGGCCGCGCTGCACGAGGACTTCTCGATCGATCACGCCACGTTGCAGATCGAACCCGGAGCGTCCGCCGGCGGCTGCGGCCCGACCGAGTGGTAATTAGAACAAACTTAAATCTGGGTGGCTATTGTTGACAATTGCCGGTTTTGCCCGGTATTCGGCTCCGGCTGGTGGAGCCGGGTCCGGGCCGCGCCGGTAGGCTCGATCGCGGCCAACCCACGGGCGTCACTCCGGCGCCGGTGGAGCGGCCATCGCCTAATCGCCCGTGGGGCGAGCCGGGGAACCACGTACGTGGGGTGCATCCGCGTCAGCGGTAGGGATCTTCCGTCCCGAACCCGTCAGCTAACCCGGTCGGCGGTTGACGGAAGGACACGTGAATGCCCACAGTGGCACCTGTACGACGGACGGCCGCCCGGTTGGCGGCCCTGCTCGTCGCGACGCTGGCCCTCGGCGTCGCGACCGTGCCGGTCTCCCCCGCCACGGCGGCGCCGACCGGCCGGCTCGCCGCCGCACCCGGCGACGACGACGAGGGCGGCACACCGACCCTGCGCGCCCAGCTCGACGCCGCGAGCAAGGGCTGGCTGGAGGCCAAGGCCGCGCTGAACAACTCGGTCAACCGGCAGAAACAGCTCAACGACCGGCTCACCACGATCGGCGCGGAACTGACCGAACGCGACGCCAAGGTCGGCGAGATCGCCGGGGTGGCGTACCGCACCGGCCGGATGGGCACCGCCGCGGCGCTGCTCGCCAGCAACAGCCCGGAAGGTTTCATGGACCGGGCCGCGGCCCTGGAGACCGTCGCCGCGCACGAGGACCGGACCCTGCGCGAGCTGATCGCCACCCGGGACGAGGCGGTCCGCACCCGCGCCGCGCTCACCGTCGAGATCAGCGAGCAGCGCAAGCAGGTCGCGGTGATGGCCAAGCGCAAGGAGCAGGCCGAACGGGCGTTGGAGGTGGCCAACCGCAAGCCGCCGGCGAGCGCCGGCAGCAGTGGCGGCGGCAGCAGCGCCCGAGGCTCGTCCTCGGCCAACGCGAAGCCGGCCAAGCGCAACTCCGACGGCTCGTGGCCGGCGGAGTCGTGCAGCGTCAACGACCCGACGCCGGCCAGCGGCTGCATCACCCCGCGCACGCTGCACGCGCTGCAACAGGCCAAGGCGGCCGGCTTCACCAGGTACGTCTCCTGCCACCGACCCAGCGGCTCGGGTGAACACCCGAAGGGGCGGGCCTGCGACTTCGCGGCCCAGAAGAACGGCTTCGGCGGCGTCGCCAGCGGCGGCGACAAGACGTACGGCAACAACCTGTCCGCGTACTTCATCCGCAACGCCGACCGGCTCGCCGTGCTCTACGTGATCTGGTTCAAGGAGATCTGGCTGCCCAGCAGCGGCTGGAAGTCCTACAGCGGGGGCAACGGCGACCCGTCCAGCGACCACACCAACCACGTGCACCTGTCGGTCTACTGAGCACTACGCTCCCCGACGTACACCGGGTGTCGCCGCGTGGCCCACGACGTGGGCCACGCGGCGGTCGACGATCGACGCATGGGACGACTCTCCCCCGCCGGCCGTAAGGCGCTGCTCACCGCGCACCTGGTCACCTCGCTGGGCTGGCTCGGCACCGACCTGGGGCTGCTCGCGCTCGGCGTGGCCGGGCTGCGCGGCGCCGACCCGGAGGTGGTGTACCCGGCGGCGGCACTGCTCGCCACCTGGCTGTTCGCGCCGCTGAGCGTGGCGGTCTGGTTGGTCGGCACCGCCAGCGCGCTGCTCACCCCGTGGGGTCTGCTGCGCTGGCGCTGGGTGCTGGTGAAGTTCGCGCTCACCACCGTGATGCTCGGCCTGGTGCTGCTCCTGCTCACTCCCCGGATCCGGCACCTCGGCGCGCTCGCCGGGGCCGCCGACACCCACCTGCGGGTGGATCTGGTGGTGCCGCCGGCCGTCTCGACCACGCTGCTCCTGGTCGCCACCGTGCTGTCCACGTACAAGCCGTGGGGTCGGCTGCGCCGCAGCGGCTGAGTCGCCACGTCAGGCCGGTCGACCCTCCAGGGTCGCGCCGAGACGGGCGGCGAGACCCAGGTGGGCGGCCCGGGCCTGCCGGAACGCGTAGCCGAACAGCGGTGCCGGTGCGGTGAGGGTGATCTCCACGTCGATCCGCACCACGCCGTCGGTCTCGTCGCGCATCCGGGTGTGGTTGCGCACCGTCGTCGCCGGCTGTTGCCGGGCCACGGTGACCACCTCGTCCTCGTTGGCGATCAACACGTCCGCCTGGTAGGTCACCGGGAAGTGCAGCGGGCCGAGCTCCAACCGGTCGGTGATCGCGTAGCTCGCCAGCGCGCCCGGCCGGGGCGGCAACTGCCGGACCCGGACGATCAACGGATGCAGCTCGCCCTGCCGGCTCAGGTCGCCGAGCAGGGCCACCGCGTCCGCCCGGCTGCACCGGGCCTGCACGGTGTAGCTGAAGCTGTCGCTGCTCTGCAACCCGCCCCCCTCGCCGTCATGGGTCCGGACGATCGTCCCGTACCGGGGCCGGGCTGGCAACGGGTCGAAGGTCCCCGACCGGCGAGGGCCGAGTGGAGTCAACGCGACGCGCCGACGTGGGGTGGGCCGGTGACGGTCAGGCGCCGGGGAGCACCTCGGGCGCCTCGTCGGCGAACCAGGGCTCGGGCGCGCCGAAGAGGCCCAGCAGGCCGGTCACCCAGAGCTGCCGGTGCACGAACCGGCTCGGCTCGGTGACCACGAGCTTGACGCCGCTGACCTCGCACGTCTGGAAGCCGGCGACCATGGCGCTGATGCCGACGGAGTCGATGAACGTGACGAGCCGCATGTTGAGCTCGATCCGTGCGGGGCGGCCCTTGGCCAGCACCTCGGCGATCGACTCCCGCACCTCGTATGCGGTGTCGACATCGATCTCCCCACGGGGCGCGATCTGGACAACCCCACCCGGACGCATCGACTTCACGATCGACAGGCTCACGCGAGCACCTCCACTCGCCCCTTCGGGCGCCTCATCAGTACGCGGGCCGCGACCGAGAGTATTCCTCCAACGGCCCCGGTCGCCACCCCCGGGGATGAGCAATTTGCGGACTGGGCACACCTGGGCGAACCCAATCCGGACTTACGGGTTCCGATTTCCCCTTCGACGCGGACCGCGATCGGCCGAACGACAGGTCCGAGTCGGCCGATCCGCTGACCCAGGGTAGCGGGCGCAGGCACGTCGCGACCAACACCCGCCCGCTCGGCGCGTTCACCCGCTTCGTCCCGTTCCGCCCCCGCTTCCCACCTCCCGGTACCCGCCGTCCGCATCTCGGGAGCCCGGAGATCTTGGTACGGAATCGCCCCTCCGGGGGCGGCTTAATACCAAGATCCAGCCGCGTGGGGTTTGGCGGAGGGCTTCCCGGGGCACTGCGCGTGGGAGTGAACCGTGACGCGCCGGATGAACGCCGGAGTCCGAAGTGGCCGTCGGGCTTCGGCACCCGAGGAGGTAGAACGATGTTCGGATCCAGCCTGATGGACCGCCGCAGCAAGCCCGAGCGGGTCGCCGACCAGGCGTGGCAGCACCTGCTCACTGCCGTCGGCGCCGCCGGTGACAGCGTGCGGGACGCCGCCCTCTCCGCCCGCCGCAACTCCTCCGGCCTGGCCGACGACGCCACCGACCTGGTCGGCTCCGCCGCCGACGAGGCACGCCGCCGGGCCGGCCTCGCCTTCGACGCGCTCGCCGGACGCCGGCCCGCGCTGCCGTGGACGTTGCTGATCGCGGCGGCCCTGACCGGCGCCGCCATCGGCTGGGCCGCCGGCACGGCCGCCCGGGCGGCCGGCAGCCGGGGACGCGACGCCGACGAGATCGAGTTCGTGGACGTCGACCGGCCGAACTCCCCGGCCGGCCTGGACGGCTGACCGCACCTCGTCCCGCACGCGGCAGCCGTCCTCGGTCACGGCTCCGGTCACGAAAGCGATGGCCGCCCCCGGTACTCCGGGGGCGGCCACCTGTGTGATCGGCAGTCGCGGTCAGCGGGCCGCGCAGGACACCGTCGGCGCCCGGTTGCCGCCGGTGACGGTGCCGGTGAAGCCGACCGTGGTCGATCCGCCGACGGCGAGGTTGCCGTTCCAGCCGGCGTCGGTCACCGTCACCGCCGAGCCGGTCTGGGTGTGCGACCCGCCCCAGAGCTGGCTGATCCGCTGGCCGTCCGGGAAGGTCCAGGTGAGCGTCCACCCGGCGATCGGCGTGGTGCCGGAGTTGCGCACCGCCACCTCCCCCTGGAAACCACCCGGCCAGGTGTTCGTCATCGTGTAGGTGGCCGCGCAGCCGCGCCCGGTCGACGTGGGGGTCGGCGTCGGGCTGGCCGAGGTCGGCGTGGGCGTGGGACTCGGCGACGTGGGCGTCGGGGTCGGACTCGGCGACGTCGGGGTCGGCGTCGGGCTGGCCGAGGTCGGCGTCGGCGAGGGCGTGCCGCCGAGCCGGTCCGCCACCAGCACGCCCCGGCCGTTGGTGCCCAGGTAGACCCGCCCGTAGACGCGCGGGTCGCCGGTGAGCGCCTCGCCCGCGTTGCCGTACTGGTGCTGGTCGTCGTTGATCCGCACCCAGGTCGCGCCCGCGTCGTCGGAGCGGTACACGCCGTGCGTGCCGTCGACCGTGCCGATGGTGAACAACGCCGGGTACGTCTTCCCCGGGGCTGCCTTCCCGAAGCCGACGTTCACCGCCGTGGACACGGCGGACGTCTTCGTGAAACTCGCGCCGGAGTTGGTGGAGTGCCAGAGACCACCCTCGCCGGCCAGCCAGATGTCGCCCTCGACCCCGGGCAGCGCCTTGAACTTGACCCCGGTGGTGGGCAGGCCGGTCGCCGCGGTGGCGGTGAAGGCCGCCCCGCCGTTGGTGCTGACGTAGAACTTCCCGCCGCTGAACCCGTAGAACTTGTTCGGGTTGACCCGGTCCGACTCGACCGTGGCGTTGGCCGGGATGCCGGTGGCGGCGGTCCACGAGTTGCCGAAGCCGACCGAGCGGACGACCTGCTGGCCGGCGTCGCCCGGCGACCAGACGAACTGACTGCCGTCGGCGGACGCGGCCACCGTGCCGCCGTTGTTGATCCCACCCGGCTCGGTGCCCTGGAACCAGTTCGCGCCACCGTCGGTGGAGAACGCCACGTGGCTGTCGTTGGGTCGGTCGGAGTCGGTGAAGTTGCCGGCCCGGACCATGATCGCCGGCTTGGTCTCGGCGTAGTCGAGGCTCGTGGTGCTGGTGAAGACCGGCTGGGTGAACATCATCGACGGCACCGCGCCCAGGTCGGTGTGGCGGAAGCCGCCGATGTCGCCGAGCCCGCTGATCAGGGGCGCCCCGGTGGGCGGGCTGATCAGGTCGAGCGCGGCGGTCTCCTCCAGCCCCTTGACCATCGGCGTGATGGTGAAGGTGCCGCCGGTGTCCCACTTGGTCAGGCCGGTGGTGCCGTAGATCGTCGCGCCGGTGCCGTACATCATCCGGTCGCTGTCGAACGGGTCGATCTCCAGCGACTCGTTCATCCAACCCAGTTTCGGGGTCTCCTCCGGCGGCGCCGGGTTGGCGCCGAACGTCAGCCACGGCACCGAGCTGACGTCCATGGCGTACTTCTTGCTGCGGTTCGGATAGCTGGTGAAGTCCCAGATCCGGGTCCAGGTCGCGCCGCCGTCGGTGCTGCGCCAGAAGATCGCGTCCGGCCACCAGGAGATCTGGGTGGCGACCATCAGCGTGTTCGGGTGCTGGCGGTCGATGGTCAGCCCGGAGTAGCCGAAGTAGGCGTCACCGCTCGACGCCGGGACCGGGCTGATCTGCGTCCAGGCGCCGGTGGCCCGGTTGAACTTCCACACGTCGCCCTTGCCGCCGTCGTACGGGCCGCCGGTGTCGCTGGTGGCGATGTAGAGGTAGCCGCCGACCGGGTCCACCACGCCCTTGTGCGCCAGGTAGCCGGTGGGCTGACCGGGGATCCGCTCCCAGGTCACGCCGGCGTCGGTGCTGCGGTAGACCGGGTTCTGCTTGTCCGCCACCCCGACGTAGATGGTCTTCGTGGCGGTGCCGGCCGTACCCGTGCTCTTGTCGAAGCTGACCCAGGTCAGGCCCTGGTTCTGGCTCTGGTAGCCGGTGCTGTCGTTCGGGTCGGCCCGGTAGTTGCCCACGTTCGGGAACGCGGTGACCTTGGCCCAGGTCGCCCCGTAGTCGGTGCTGCGCCACAGGCCGTTGCCGCCCTCGGCGCCGTAGTAGAGGACGCTGTTGCGGTTCGGGTCGACCGCCAGCCGCTCCCCCATGCCCCGGCCGGGCATGTTGCCGCCGTTCTTGAACGGCAGCTCGGTGGCCTGCCAGGTGGCGCCCTTGTCGGTCGAGCGCAGGATCGCCCCGTGGTTCGGGTCCCAGTCGTTGGTGTACATGCCGACCGCCGCGTACACCCGGTTGGTCTGCACCGGGTCGGTGGCGAGGCTGACCACGCCGTTCCAGCCCCACCGGTCCGCGCCGACCCAGTCCAGCAGCGGCGTCCACGACTTGGTGGTCTGCTCCCAGCGGTACGCCCCGCCGATGTCGGTCCGGGCGTAGATCAGGTTCTTCTCGGTGGGGTTGAAGACGATGCCGGGGACGAAGCCGCCGCCGTCGATCCGGACGTTCTTCCAGGTGTACGGCTCGGCCGCGGCGGCGGCGGCCGGGGAGATGCCGGTGCTGGCGAGCGGCACGACGACGGCTGCGACCGTGGCGGCGAGCGCGACGGCGGCCAGGCCGGCGAGACGTGTGCGCATGGGGGGCGGTCCTCTCGGTTGCCCTGATGGGGGGACGGGAGCAGGGGGTGACGCCTCGTCGGGGAGCTGCCCGGGCTCCCCGTCGGCTTGCTGGCTCCCGCAGCCGAGGGACCCTCAGCGTACGCCGTCCGATCGATCTTTGGAAGCGCTCCCACGGTCATCCTTTCCGGGTGAGGACGGCTCACCCGGGCGCGGACCAGGATGGGAGCCATGAGTGATCCGAACGGGCTGATCGCACCCGGGCGGCAGGTGAGCGCCCGATGAGCACACCGTTGCAGGTCACCACCGCGCGGCTGCGCGTCCCGGTCACCGAACGGGACCACGTCCGCGGGCCGGCCGACGCCCCGGTGACGATCGTCGAGTACGGCGACTTCCAGTGCCGGTACTGCGGCGCCGCCTACCCGAACCTGGCCGAGGTGCTGCGCCAACGGGCCGACACGGTGCGGCTGGCGTACCGCCACTTCCCGATCACGAACGTCCACCCGCACGCGGAGAACGCGGCCGAGACCGCCGAGGCCGCCGGCGCCCGGGGCCGGTTCTGGGAGATGCACGACTGGCTCTACGAGCACCAGGACCAGCTCGACCCGGTGCACCTGTCGCTCGGCGTCGAGCAGGTCGGCCTGCCGCTCGACGAGGTCAACGCGGAGGTGGCCCGGCAGGCCCACGCCGACCGGGTCCGGCAGGACTTCGTGGGCGGAATTCGCAGCGGCGTCACCGGCACCCCGTCGCTGTTCGTCAACGACGTCCGCCACGACGGCGGCTACGAACTGGCCGAACTCCTGGCCGTGGTGGACGCCGCCGCCGGCGCCTGAGCGGCTCGGGTCAGATCAACCGCAGCTCGCGGGCCCGCCGGACCGCCTCCCGGCGGCGGGTCGCGTCGAGCTTGCGGTAGATGTTGCGCACGTGGGTCTTCACCGTGTTGACCGACAACGACAGCTCGGCGGCGATCTCCACGTTGGTCAGGATGCTCTGTAGGTAGCGCAGGACGGTCACCTCCCGCTCGGTGAGCGGCTCGTCCAACCCCCGCGCCGGCACCTCCGGCGTCCCGTCCGCGCGTCGCGCGTCCACGTCGCGTACCAGGTCGTCCACGGTCGCCCAGTACGCCGTGCCGGTGTCCCGGTGGGTGGCCAGCAGGTCGCGTACCCCCGGCTCGGCCCGGGTGAAGACGCGCCGGCATCCCTCCGGCTCGGCCAGTGCCAGCACCTCCTCCAGCAGCCGCCCGGCCCGCCGCCCGTCCCCCGCCGCCCCGGCCAGCGCCGCGTCGAGCAGTCCGGCCCCCAGCCGGACCGGCAACGGCCAGCCGGTCGCGGCCGGATCGGTCCAGTCGGGCAGCGCCCGCTCGGCCGCGCGGGAGTCACCGGACCGCAACCACAGCCGGGCGGACGCCAGCGCCAGCGCCGGATCGGTCGGCTCGCCGCCGCTCGCGTCCAGCAACGCGCGGGCCCCGCCCAGGTCACCGGCCGCGGCGCGGAGCTGGGCCTCACCGGCGGTGAGCCAGGCCGCCAGCTCGCCGCCGGGCGCCACCGTCCGGGCCGCGGTGAGCGTGCGCGACGCCGCCGCCGGTTCGCCGCCGTCAGCGAGCAGCCCGGCCCGGCAGAGCGCCGCCAACGCCGCCCCGCCCGGCTCCGCGCCGGCCGGCCCGGCGAGCGCCAGGTGGGCCGCGGCCTCCGCCGGCCGGTCCCGGTGCCAGGCCGCGAACGCCAGCGCCAGGTACGCGTAGCCGCAGTCCGCCCGCGACGACCAGCCCTGGCAGGGCGGCATCGACAGGGCCGCCCGGGCGTGTTCCTCGGCGGTCCGCAGCGCGCCCCGGGCCGCTTCCAGCACCGCCGACCGGCTGGCGCAGAGCAGCTCGGTACGCGGCCGTCCGGCCCGCCGCGCCGCCGCGAGCGCCGTGCCGAACCATCCGCCCGCCGCCGACAGGTCCCCCTCGGCCAACGCCACCAGCCCCAGCGCGGCGCCCGCGACCGCCCGTACATCGTCCGCATCGACGCTCCCGGCCCGCGGGTCGACCCCGGGACCGCCAGGCCCGCCAGGCGCGGTGGGCGCGGTGGGCGCAGTGGGCGCGCCGGGCGCGGTGGGCGTGGCGGGTCCGCCGGAGACGGTGGGCGCGGTGGCGAGCAGGCGGTCGGCGGCCCGGCGTACCCCCTGGTGGTCGCCGGCCAGCCGGGCCAGGCTCACCTCGACTGCGGTGGCCAGCCGGCGGAACCGGTCGCGGCGCGGCGCCGGGAGGCCGGCGGCGTGGGCCACCGCCCGGCGCAACTGCCCGTCGGCGGCGGCCGGGTCCCCGGCGTACGCCCGCTCGGCGGCTGCCGCCAGCGCCAGCTCGGGATCCCGGCGGACCGCCTCGGCCGGCGGCTCCGGCGGGGCCGGCGCGGCAGCCCGGTCCGGCTCACCCGGCGCCAGCTCCGGCCAACGGGTGATCAGCAGGTCGGTGGCGTCGGCCCACTCGCCGGCGGCGAGCGCGTGCCGCAGCGCCTCGGCCGGCCGGTCGTGCGCGGCGAACCAGCTGGCCGCCCGCCGGTGCAGCTCGCGCAGCTCGTCGGCGGGCAGCCGGCCCAACTCGTCGCGGAGGAGGTCGGCCAGGAGCGGGTGCGGCCGGTACCAGGGCGGGCTGCCACCGTCGGACTGCACGAAGCCACCCTCCCGGGCCGCCTCGGCCAGCAGACGACCGGCGTCGGCCCGCCCGGTCACCGCGACCGCCAGGTCGGCGTGGAGCGCGACCGTCACCGCGCCGAGGCGCAGCACGTCGCGGGCCGCCGGCTCCAGCGGCGCGAGCACCTCGCCACGCAGGTACGCGGCCACGTCCGGCTGGTCGCCGGTGAAGTGGTCCACCGCGCGCGCCGGGTCGACGCCGGCGCCGAGCGTCAGCGCGGCGAACCGCAGCCCGGCCGGCCACCCCGCGGTCCGCGAGGTGAGCCGGGCCACCGCCTCGGCCGGCACCGGTACGCCGTGCGCGACCAGCAGGTCGGCCGCCTCGTCGGCGGTGAACGACAGCTCGTCCGGACCGAGCACGGTCAGCTCACCGGCCAACCGCCACCGGTGCAGCGACAACTGCGGTTCCCGCCGCGCGGCGGCCACCAGCCGCAGCCGCCCGTCGCCGTGGCGGAGCAGGAACTCCAGCCCGGCCAGCGCCGCCGGGTCGGTCACCCGGTGCAGGTCGTCCAGGACCAGCAGCACCTGGTGCTCCCGCTCGGCGAGCGCGGCGGCAAGCGCCTCCAGCTGCTCCGGCCGGGGCGGACCGTCCGGCACCGGCGGGGGCGGTCCGTCGTCCGGGTTCCCGGCGACGGCGGTGCGCAGCGCCGCGGCCAGGTACGCCCAGAGCCGCCCGGCGGTGTCGCCGTCGGCCACGCTCACCCAGACCGGCGCCGGACCGGACCGCGCCCGCGCCCAACCGGACAGCAGGGTCGTCTTGCCCCAGCCGGCCGGCGCGCGGAGCAGGGTGACCGGTCCCGCCACGCCCCGCTCCAGCCGGTCCACGAGCCGGGGGCGCAGCAGCGCCGGTTCCGGCGGCGGTGGCGGCGCCAACCGGGAGGCCAACAGCGGCGGCCCGGCGGCCCCGCTTGGCACGGCGGCCCTACTTGGCGCGGCGGTCCCGGTTGGCGCGGCG
The DNA here is from genome assembly GCF_027497235.1 of Micromonospora sp. WMMD1128. Taxonomy (NCBI): domain Bacteria; kingdom Bacillati; phylum Actinomycetota; class Actinomycetes; order Micromonosporales; family Micromonosporaceae; genus Micromonospora; species Micromonospora sp. WMMD1128. The sequence goes on along the minus strand of NZ_CP114902.1, from coordinate 1,252,386 downwards.
GTCCCGATGGGCGCGGCGGCCCCAGGCGGCACGGCGGCGAACCGGGCCCGGTCTGCCTCCTGCGGCATGCGTCCCTCCCCCCGTCGGTGCGCGGGGCGGTTACCCGGCCCGCGCCGGTTCACCCCTTCGGGGCGAACCCGGGTCACCCGGGCCGCCGCGACCGTGGAGAAACACGGGTGGCCGGCCGCGCACCGCCGGCCGCCGCAGTGACCGCGACCTCGGGAGGGCCCGTGGCTCGGACCGGACGACTCGGCGTCGGCGTACTCGCCGTGGTGGCCGGCGGCGCGCGTGCCCTCGTACGCCGGCGGGCCGCCACCGATCCGCGGCCGGCGCGCTGGCAGGTGGTGACCGTGACCGGGCGGCCCGAGGAGGTGCTCCCGGCCGGCCGGTGGCCCGAGCCGCTGCGCCGGCTCGACGGCGCGGTCGAGGTGTGGGCCCGCCCGGCCCCCGGCGGACGCGGCACCGAGCTGGCGGTACGCCCGCTGGGCAGGACACCGGCGCTGCCCGGGCTCGCCGCGCACCTGGTCGGCGACGACCCGGGCCGGTTCCTGCGGCAGGTGCTCCGCGAGACCCGGCAGCTCCTGGAGACCGGCGAGGTGCTGCGGGCCGACCGCTCGCCGCTCGACCGCCCAGGGGCGACGGGGTGAGGGCGCTGTGCTGGGAGGGCGCCGGCGCGCTCGCCGTACGCGAGGTCCCCGACCCGGAGCTGCGCAACGCCCACGACATGATCGTCCGGGTGCGCCGCAGCATGACCTGCGGCGGCGACCTGCCGTTGCTGGCCGGGCGGGTGCCCGAGGCGGCGGCCGGTGAGGTGCTCGGGCACGAGTTCCTCGGCGAGGTGGTCGAGGTCGGGCCCGGCGTACGCCGGCACCGGCTCGCCGACCGGGTGGTGGTCGGCGCGGCGGTCGCCTGCGGAGCGTGCTGGTTCTGCCGGCAAGGGCTGCTGGCCTGCTGCGACAACGGAACCGGCGGCGCGGCGGCCGAGCCGGAGTGGGGACCGCCCGCCGCCGGGTGCTACGGCCGGCCGACCCGCCTCGGCGGCTTCGCCGGTGGCCACGCCGAGTACGTCCGGGTGCCCTACGCCGACGTCGGCGCGTACCCCGTCCCGGAGGAGGTCGACGATGACCGGGCGGTCTTCGCCGCGGACGCCGCGCCGGCCGGCTGGCACGGGGTGGAGCTGGGCGGCGTCGCGCCGGGCGACGTGGTGGCGGTCTGGGGCGCGGGCGCGGTCGGCCAGCTCACCGCCGGGGCGGCCGTGGCCCGCGGCGCGGCCCGGGTGATCGTGGTCGACGAACACGACGACCGGCTGGACATGGTCGCCCGGCACACCGGCGCCGAGCCGCTCCACCACCGGTCCGTGGACGTCCTCGCCGAGCTGCGGGAACGCAGCGGCGGCCGGGGGCCGGACGTGTGCGTGGACGCGGCCGGCCCACCGTCGGCCCCGGCGCGGTGGCCGACGGCCGGGCCGGACGGCGGGGTGGCGCTCCGCGAGGCGGTGCACGCCTGCCGCAAGGGCGGCACGGTGGTGGTGCTCGGCGGCGGGACGCCGTTCGTGGACCGGTTCCCGCTCGGCGCGGTGACGGACAAGGGCCTGACCGTACGCGGCGGCAGCCGGGCCGGGCCGGACGCCATCCCCGCGCTGCTGGACCGGATGGCCCGGGGCGAGCTGGTCACCGAGCACCTCGCCACCCACCGGCTGCCGCTGGACCGGGGCGCACTCGGGTACGCGCTGTTCCGCGACCGGGCCGACGGATGCGTCCGGACGGTGTTCAGCCCGTGATCCCGGCCGGTTCGGATGGCACACTCGGCGGATGCCCACCGACCGCCCGTACGACCTGGTCCTGTTCGGCGCCACCGGCTTCACCGGCGGGCTCACCGCCGAGTACCTGGCCCGGCACGCGCCGGACCGGCTGCGCTGGGCGCTCGCCGGGCGCAACCCGGCCAGGCTGGCCGCCGTACGGGACCGGCTGGCCGCGATCGACCCTGGGCTGGCCGAGCTGCCGCTGTGCACCGCGGACGTGACCGACCCGGCGTCGCTGCGGGCGGTCGCGGAGAGCGCCCGGGTGGTCGCCACCACGGTCGGCCCGTTCGTGCACCACGGCGAGCCGCTGGTCGCCGCCTGCGCCGCCGCCGGCACCGACTACCTCGACATCACCGGCGAGCCGGAGTTCGTCGACCTGATGTACGTGCGGCACCACGCCGAGGCGGCGCGCACCGGGGCCCGCCTGGTGCACGCCTGCGGCTTCGACTCGATCCCGCACGACCTGGGCGTCTGGTACACGGTCAAGCAGCTCCCCACGGACCGCCCGGTCGCCGTGGACGGCTACGTCCGGGCCGGCGGCCGGTTCTCCGCCGGGACCTACCACTCGGCGCTCACCGCGTTCTCCCGGACCGGCGAGGCGAGCCGGGCGGCGAAGGCCCGCCGGGCGGTCGAGCCGCGACCGGACGGGCGGCGGGTGCGCGCGGTGCCGGGCAAGGTCGGGCGGGTACGCGAGTTCGGCCAGTGGGCGGTGCCGCTGCCCACCATCGACCCGCAGGTCGTCCGCCGATCGGCGGCAGCCCGCCCGGAGTACGGCCCGGACTTCCGGTACCGGCACTTCGCGGCGCTGAAGCGACTGCCCACGGTGCTCGTCGCCGGGGCCGGGCTGGCCGGGGTGATGGGGCTGGTGAAGCTGCCGCCGACCCGGCGTTGGCTGCTCGGCCGGCTCGCCTCCGGGCAGGGGCCGAGCGCCGAGCAGCGGGCGAAGTCCTGGTTCCGGGTGCGGTTCGTGGGCACCGGCGGTGGTCGGCGGGTGGTGACCGAGGTGGCCGGCGGCGACCCCGGCTACGACGAGACCGCCAAGATGCTCGCCGAGTCGGCGCTCTGCCTGGCCTTCGACGACCTGCCGGAGACCGCCGGCCAGCTCACCCCGGTGGCCGCGATGGGCGACGCGCTGCTGGACCGCCTGGTGCGCGCCGGCATCACCTTCCGCACCCTGGAGGGGTAAGGCGGGGCCCCCGCTTAACGCATTTGGTAGAGGCGGGGCCCCCGCTTAACACCTCGGGACGTTGACCCTCGACCTGGTGGAGGGCACAGGATGACCGCCGTGGAGAGCGAGCTTCGCAGCATCGGTGAGCTGGCCCGGGCCAGCGGGTTGACGGTGAGCGCGCTGCGGTTCTACGACCGCTGCGGCGTGCTGCCGCCGGCCCGGGTGGACCCGGTGACCGGCTACCGCTGGTACACCGGGGACCAGGTGGCTCCGGCCCGCCTGGTGGCCGGGCTGCGCCGGGTCGGCATGCCGCTGGCCGGCATCGCGGAGGCGCTGCGGCACCGGCACCGTCCGGCCGAGGTGCACCGCCTGCTGGACGCGCACCTGCGCCGGCTGGAGGACGGCCTCACCGACGCGCGCCGCGAACTCTCCCGGATCCGTAGCCTGATCGACCCGGAGGAGACCGTCGTGACCACCCGCCTCGTGCTGTCCCGCACCGACCTGACCGCCGCCGTCGCCGCCGTACGCTTCGCCGTCGGCGCCGACCCGGAGCTGCCGGCCCTGAGCGGCGTGCTGCTGACGGTCGAGCCGGACGGCGTACACCTGATCGCCACCGACCGGCACCGGCTGGCGGTGGCCCGGGTCGACGCCACGGTCGACGGCCCGCCGGTGGGCGCGTTGCTGCCGGTGGCCGCCGTGGACGAGCTGCGCGCGTTGCTGGACACCGATGCGGCCACCGTGGAAGCCGTCGTCGCGGACCGGGTGACGTTCTCCGTCGCCGACCGTACGCTGACCGCCGCCCCGCTGCCGTACGACTTCCCGGACTACCGCCGGCTGCTGCGCGCACAGCTCGGCGACGCCCCCGCGTACCGCATCCCGGTGGACGGCGCGGCGTTGCGTACGGCGCTCCTCGCCGACGGCGTTCGGGTGTGTCACCGCACGCACGACGGCGTCGCGCACGAGGTGGTCGCGCTCGGCCTGGACGGCCGGGGTGAGCTGCGGCTGGTCGACCCCGCCGCCCCCGACGGTGGCGCGGGCGGCGCGGGCGGTGGCGCGGGCGGTGGCGCGGGCGGTGGGCTGCGGGTCGGGCTGAACCGGGAGTACCTGCTCGACGCGCTCGACGCCGGTGGCAGCCAGCTCGTGCTGGAGCTGGACGGGCCGATCACGCCGCTGGCGGTGCGCCGGGCCGACGACGCGCGCGCGTTCTCCGTCCTCATGCCGGTGCGCCTCTGAACGCCGCGGGCACCAGGGCCGACGGTCGATCACCGTCCGTTACGTCGGCTCGTCGCCCACCGACCACCTGCGGTTCCCTTTGCTCTGCAGCCACCCGCGCACCAGGCGACGGATAGTTACCGCTGCCTGGATGGCTGCAGAGCAAAGGCAGAACGGGGGCATGCCGGACGGATGGCGGATCCTTGAGGTTGACCAGCTCAAGGGGCACGCGTCGACTTGCACAAACGAAAACGCAGACGAACGTCCATCACACAGAGCAACATCGGGCCGTCATCGGCGCCCCATGACGCGCAGTGACCGGAAGGCGACCAACCAGGCGAGCGGTGGAGAGCCCGGCCCGGGTCGGCGGGGCGGCGACGGTAGCATCTTGGGGTCCCACCTGACTGCCTGGACGGAGGCGTACGAGCAGCATGCTCGACATGGAGTTGATCCGGAAGGATCGCGAGGCGGTGGCGACCGCGCTGGCGAAGCGTCTGGATCCCGCCGAGGTCACCCGGGCGCTTGACGACGTCCAGCGGCTCGACCAGGAGCGACGCGCCCTGATCACGGAGATCGACGCCGAGCGGCAGCGCCGCAAGGCCGAGGCGCGCGCGTACGCGGAGGCGAAACGGTCCGGCGCCACGCCACAGCCGGTCGCCCCGGAGGCCGAGCGCAAGCAGCTCGCGGAGCTGGAGTCCCAGCTCGACGAGGTGCAGTCCCGGCTGCGCTCGGCGATGAGCGAGCTGCCCAACCTGCCCGCCGACGACGTCGTCGCCGGCGGCAAGGAGGCCAACCGGGTGGTACGGACGTTCGGCGCGGCGCCGGCCATCGAGAAGGTCCGCGACCACGTGGAGTTGAGCCGCGCGCTCGGCCTGGTCGACCACGAGCGGGGCGTGAAGCTCGGCGGCTCCGGCTTCTGGATGTACACCGGCCTGGGCGCCCGCCTGGAGTGGGCGCTCGTCAACTGGCTGATCGAGCGGAACGTCCACGCCGGGTACGAATTCCTGCTCCCGCCGCACCTGCTGCTGGACACCGCCGGTTTCGCCGCCGGGCAGTTCCCGAAGTTCTACGACGACGTCTACCACCTGGACCGGCAGTCCGCCCCGCGCGGCCAGTTCCTGCTGCCCACGGCGGAGACGGCGATCCTCGGCGCCTACCAGGACGAGATCCTGGAGACGTCGAAGCTGCCGTTGAAGGCGTTCGCCTACACGCCCTGCTACCGGCGTGAGGCGGCCGGTTCGCACTCCGACGAGCGGGGCACGGTGCGCGGCCACCAGTTCAACAAGGTGGAGATCTTCCAGTTCACGCTGCCGGAGCAGGCGGACGCCGCGCTGGAGGCGATGGTGGGCCACGTCGAGGGCTTGGTCGACGCGCTCGGCCTGCACTTCCAGACCAGCCTGCTGGCGGCCGACGACGCCAGCGCCTCGATGAAGAAGACGCTCGACGTCGAGGTCTGGATGCCGAGCACCGGGAAATACAAGGAGGTGTCGTCGGTCTCCTGGGCCGGCGACTACCAGGCCCGCCGGGCGGCCATCCGCTACCGGGAGCCGGGCGGCAAGCAGACGCGGTTCGTGCACACCCTCAACGGGTCGGCGCTGGCCACCAGTCGCCTGTTCCCGGCGATTCTGGAGCAGTGCCAGCAGCCTGACGGCTCGGTGGTGGTGCCGGAGGTGCTGCGCGACAAGCTCGGCACCGACCGCCTCACTCCGACCCGCTGATCACCGCACGCGCCGGAGCCGCGCCGCTCGCGGAAGCCGCGCTACTCGCGGGGGCCTCGCTGTTAAGCGGGGCCCCCGCCTCTACCGAATGCGTTAAGCGGGGGCCCCTCCTTACCACCACGCCCAGCGCGAGCAGCGCGAGCGCGAGCGCGGCCAGCAGGGCGGGGCCGGCGGAGTCGAGCGTGCGTACCAGCGTCTGCTGGACGGCGGCGGCGGCCACCACCACCGGGTCGCCGAAGGCGTCGTGCCGGCCCAGGGCCAGCCGCACCTCGTACCAGCCGTACCAGGCGACGTAGCCGCCGGCGACCAGCAGCACCAGCCCGCTCAGGCGCGGCACCCACGCGCCGGCGCCGCGCAGCCGGGCCACCACCCGGCCGCGCAGCAACGCCACCGCGAGCGCGGCCACGCCGACCACCAGGGCCATCCCGAGGGCGTACGCGCCGAACAGCGCCAGCCCGCGCAGCGGTGAACCGGCCCGCAGGCTTGTCACCACGATCGCCAGGAACGGCGCGATCGCGCAGGTGAGCGACGTGAGCGCGTACGCGGCGCCGAACAGCGTCATGGACGGCCAGGTGCGGGTGAGCCGGGGCGCGGTGGTGAACGGTCGCGGCGCGGGCAGCCGCCGGCCGGCGAGCAGCCAGACGCCGGCCAGCGCCAGCAGCACGCCGAGGGTGACGGTCAGCCAGGGCAGCCGGGGGCGCAGCCAGTCGGCGGCCGGCGCCACGGCCAGCCCGAACGCGCCGAAGACGAGCGCGTACCCGAGGGTCAGGCCGGCCGTCGCGGTGAGCGCCCGGCCGACCGCGCCGCGTCCGTCGCCGGGGCCGGCGACAAGCAGCGACAGGTACGCGGGCAGCATCGCGAAGCCGCACGGGTTGACCGCGCCGAGCATGCCGGCGGTCAGCGCGAGCAGCAGCGCGCCGGTCATCCCCGGGCCAGCGTCTCGACCTGCCGGGTCAGCGCGTCGCCGTCCAGGAAGCCCTGGTGGACCACTTTGCCGTCCCGGTCGAGGACCACGAACGTGCTCTGCTCGACCACCTTGAACCGGCGCCACACCGCGCCGGCCCGGTCGTCGAGTTGCGGGGTTCCGGCCAGGTCGAACTCGGTGACGAACTCCTTCATCGCCTTCTGCTCGCCCAACCCGGCGACGCCGACGATCGGCACGGTGTCCCGGTACTTCGGGGCGATCTCGGCGACGGTCCATGCCTGGCTGGCGCAGGTGGCGCACCAGGGCGCCCAGAACCAGAGCACGACCGGCCGTCCGGCGAGGGCGGCGGCGGAGAACGCCGTACCGTCGAGGGTCTTTCCGCCGAACGACAACGTCTTCGGCACCGCGGCCGGCACCACCGGCGCGGTCGGCGACGCGGTGGTGGTCGGGGCGGCGGAGGGCGCGGCGGCCACCGCGTCCACCGGCGTGGCGGTCCGGGCCGGGCCGACCGCGCAGGCCGCCGTGCCGGCGAGCGTGGCGGCCAGCACGGTGGCGGCGCCGAGGTGTCGGACGGTACGGGGTGGCATCGGCGGCTCCTGGAGTGGCCGGCTAGTCGGACTTGACCAGCCGGAGCGCGAGTTCGGGACAGACCTTGACCGCCTTGAGCGCGCCCTCGCGCAGCCACGTCGGCACCGGGGTGGGTGGGAAGGCCGGGTAGCCGTTGCCGTCGAGCCGGATGAAGTCCGGCACCACGTGCGCGCAGAGCCCGTGGCCGTCGCAGCGGGACCAGTCCAGGGTGAGTTTCTGCGGGTTGCCGTCGGGCGAGCCGGGCAGACCCATCACGCCCTTGACCCGCTTGCCGCAGCCCTCGCCGGTGGCGTGCAGCCGCAGGTCGTCGGCGAACACCTCCATGGCGGACAACGCGAACCGGGCGGTGCCGTCCGGGTGGCTGCACGCGCCGCGGCCCTTGACGTCGCCGGCCGCGGCCCGGACCAGCTCGATCGGCGCGCTGCCGGAGACCGCGAGGTCGACGGAGCGGGCCAGGTCGGGCAGGCCCATCTTGCACGGGCCGCACTGCCCGGCGGACTCGCCGGCCAGGTAGCGGACCACCTGGGCGGCCTCGCCGAGCGGGCAGGTGTCGGCGCCGAGCGGCACGATGATGCCGGCGCCGAGCGTGCCGCCGACCGCGGTGAGGCCCTTGCGGGAGACCTCGGCCCGGTCGGCCGCCTCGGCGGTGATCCACTTGCCGTGGTAGCCGCCCATCAGGATGCCCGGCCCGGGCGGCACCTCGCACAGGTCGAGGATCTCGCGCAGCGGGGTGCCGGCGGCGCACTCCACCACGGCCGGCCGTTTCGCCGATCCGGTGACGGTGAGCAGCACGGTGCCCGGCTCGTCGTCGGTGCCGAGCGCCGCGTACTCGTACGGGCCGATCCGGGCGGCGATGGCGAGCTGGGAGTACGTCTCGGCGTTGGAGAGCAGGGTGGGCAGCCCGTTGACGCCGGAGTCGCTTGACCGCTTCTTGGTGCCGGGCGGGATGTGCGGCAACCCGTTGATGCCGTTGACGAGCGCGCCGCCCTCGCCGGAGATGAACCGGTGCGGCACGGTGACGATGGTGGTCGGCACCGGCATCCGCCGTTCCTGCAACGCCTCGGTCAGCGAGGGCCGGCCCACGTCGTCGTCGGCCACCCCGATCACGATCTCCTCGGCGTCGAGCGCGAACGCGGCGAGCGCGGCGCCGTCCAGGATGAGGTGCGGGGCCCGGGTGAGCAGCACCTTGTCCTTCCAGCTGGCCGGCTCGCCCTCGGTGGCGTTGACCACCACCACGGCGGCGAGATCCTGCCGCTCGCAGGACTCGAGCACCGCGCGCAGCTTGCGGGCGAACGGGAAGCCCGCCCCGCCCTTGCCCTTGAGGTCGATGGCCTCGGCGAGCCGGAGCAACGCGGCCGGCTCCATCGGACCGATCGGGCCGTGCACCTCCTCGTGCGCGAGCAGGTCGAGCCGGCCGAACTCGGAGAACCCGGCGGTGAGCCGGGGCTCCCCGACGCAGGCGACCGGCGGGACGGTCGTCCGCATCACCGGGCCTCACCCCGCAGCCCGGCCCAGTACGCACCGTCGACGGCGTCCGCGTCGGCCTTCTTGCGGCGGCCGGAGCGGGTCTCCTTGGTGGCGCGCATGGCCCGGCGGGAGGCGAGGTCGACGAGCGTGGGAGTGTCGTCGACGAACGCGTCGTCGTCGGCGGCGTAGCGGGCCGGCGGACGCCAGTAGTCCGGCTCCTCCGGCACGTCCTCCTCGTCCCGGTAGCGCCGGCCGGTGCCGCTGCGCGGCTCGGCCGAGATCGGGGTGCCGGAGATCGGACCGGCCGAGACGGGACCGGCCGAGATCGGCTCGCTCGCCCAGCGGCGCGGGCTGTCCCACGGCTCCTCCGCCTCTCCGCTCGGGCGCGGCGGCGCGGAGTAGCGGGCCACCTCGGCAGCGGTGGCGTACCGGCTGCTGTCCGGCGGCGCGGAGTGGCGGCCACCGGTGTCCGGCGGGGCGGAGTGCCGGCCACCACTCTCCGGCGGCGCGGAGTACTGCGCGGCCATGTCCTCGTCGGCCCGGGACCGGCGGCTGACCCGCTCCTCGGTGTCGCGGCGGCGACGGCGGGACCGTTCCTCGTCCCGCCGGCCGACCGGTTCCAGCTCCTCGGTGTTCCGCCGGACGGCGGACACCCGCTCGGAGTCCCGGCTCCGGCGCGCCGGCTCGCGCTCGTCGTCGCGTACCCGGGTGGTGGGCACTCGTTCGTCGTCGCGGCGGCGGGAGGTGCGCCGCGCGGCCGGGGCCTCCTGGGTCCGGGCGCGGCGGGCCGGCTCGGCCGGCTCCTCGCTGCGTCGCCGGGCGGCGGCGGCGCGGACCGGCTCGCGCAGCGACCCGGGCTCCGGCACCACGGGCACGGCGAAGCGCTCGGGGTCGCGCTGCCGGGCGGTGCCGGCCGGCGCGGTCCAGGTGGCGGTGGCCTCGGCCCAGCGGCCCTTGTTCGCGCCGCTCTCCTCCTTGCCGGCGGCCTTCTTGCGGGTCAGCGCCGCGAACACGCCGGTACGCTCCTCGCCCTTGCCGGCCATCGCCTTGTTCAGCGCGGCGGCCTGGTGCTGTTCGCGGCTGCGCTTGCCGAGGTGGACGGAGAGGCGCACCAGCAGCGCCACCAGCACGAGCAGCACGCACACGAGGTAGCTGAGCACCACCCAGCTCTTCGCGGCCCGGCCGGCGTTGAGCCCGTGGAAGAGCGCGAACGGCCAGGACACGTACGCCATCGAGTGCAGTGAGCGCCAGAACCACTTCGGACCGACGCCGGCGAACCGGACCCGGATCAGGCCGGTCCAGAGCACGCCGACCATCAGCAGCGCGGCGACGGTGCCCAGCCCGACGTAGAGGCCGTTGCCGCCGACGAACGGCACCACGGCGTCGGTCGGACCGGCCCGGCCGATCGCGATCTTGGTGATGACGTGGAACACCAGCCCCGCCACGCCGAGCACGCCGGTGGCGCGGTGCGCCGACTGGAGCAGCACCCGGTGCCGGATGAGCAGCACCAGCCGGTCCGTGGCGAGCAGCCCCAGCATCACGGTGAGGCTGAGCGAGACCAGGGCGACCACCCCGGCGAAGAACTCGGTGAAGAAGAATCCGTACGAGTACATGACGCCGCCGGCGCCGGCCAGCTCCACACCCGCCCACAGGAGGCCGAATGCGGAGGCGCCGAGTGCCACCATCGCGGACTTCGACATGGTCCGGACACCACGGCTGCTGGTGGTGGTCCGGACGGTCGTCGACTTCTCGTTCTGCTGTGCCCGGCCCATCTGCTCCTCGATCGTCTCGCGGCGGCGCCCCCACCGGCCGACCCTGCTCCCCACTCAGGTACGGAGCGACGGCCCGGACGGATCACCTCCGGTGGCGAATTTCTCGACCTCTTCCTCGAACCGTCCCGACCGGACGCGCGTGTAGCGCCGTACGCAACGACAGATGCCCATGCATTGACATTTCTTGCAACACGCTCGTAACCTTGCGGGAAATTTTAGTGCCGGCTGCAAGAAGTCGGCACCGACGCCCTCCCCAGGCTCCACTCCCACTCCCCCGTACCCCCGTAGGAGTCCTGATGCATCGACGCCGATGCCGCGCCACGGCGCTCGCCCTGGGCGTGGCCGCGAGCCTGCTCGTCCCGATCACCGTGGCGGCACCCCCGGCCGCCGCCGCCCCCGCCGGTAGCAAGAAGGTCATCGTCCAGCTCTTCGAGTGGAACTGGACCTCGGTGGCCAGCGAGTGCACGAGCACGCTCGGCCCCGCCGGCTACGGCTACGTCCAGGTGTCCCCACCGCAGGAGCACGTCAACGGCAGCCCGTGGTGGGTGTCCTACCAGCCGGTCAGCTACCGGATCGAATCCCGCAAGGGCACCCGCGCCCAGTTCCAGTCGATGGTGAACACCTGCCACAACGCCGGCGTCAAGGTGATCGTCGACGCGGTGGTCAACCACATGTCCGGCCAGGACAACGGCGGGACCGGGTGGGCCGGCACGTCGTACGGGCACTACAGCTACCCGGGCACCTACTCCTCGGCCGACTTCCACTACTGCGGGCGCAACGGCACCAACGACATCGCCAACTACAACGACCGGTACGAGGTGCAGAACTGCGAGTTGGTGAACCTCGCCGACCTGAAGACCGAGTCGGACTACGTCCGTGGCCGACTCGCCGCGTACCTCAACGACCTGCTCTCGCTCGGCGTGGACGGCTTCCGGCTGGACGGCAGCAAGCACATGCCGGCCGCCGACATCGCGGCGGTCAAGGCCAAGCTGTCCCGCTCGGCCTACCTGGTGCAGGAGGTCATCTACGGCGCGGGTGAGCCGGTGCAGCCGACCGAGTACACCGGCAACGGCGACGTGCACGAGTTCCGCTACGGCAAGGACCTGGCCCGGATGTTCCACAGCGAACGCCTGGCGTACCTGAAGAACTTCGGCCAGTCCTGGGGCTACCTGCCGAGCGGATCCGCGGTGGTCTTCACCGACAACCACGACACCCAGCGCGACGGCGGCGTGCTCACCTACCGCGACCGCGGCGAGTACGCCCTGGCCAACGCGTTCATGCTGGCCTGGCCGTACGGCACTCCGGCGGTGATGTCGAGCTTCACGTTCGGCAACAAGGACCAGGGCCCGCCCTCGGACGGCAGCAACCGGATCACCAACACCACCTGCTACTCCGGCTGGGAGTGCGAGCACCGCTGGCCGGTGATCGCCAACATGGTCGGCTTCCGCAACGCCACCGAGGGCGCCGCGGTCGCCAACTGGTACGACAACGGCTACCAGCACATCGCGTTCAGCCGGGCCGGCAAGGGCTACCTGACGCTCAACGACGAGGACTCGGCGGTGACCGGCCGGTCGTACTACACCGGGCTGCCGGCCGGCCGCTACTGCGACGTCGTCCACGGCACGTTCCGCAACGGATCGTGCAGCGGGCCGGTGGTCACCGTGGACTCCGCCGGCTGGTTCGCCGCGACCGTGAACGCGCACGACGCGATCGCCATCCACGTCGGGGCGAAGCTGAGCTGACCCGGCTCGGAGGCCCCCGTACCGCGGTTCGCGGCGCGGGGGCCTCAGGTCGGTTACAGTCGTTTTCGTGCATTATGACCGGATAACCGGGCGGCGGCTGCCCGGCTGGCTGTTCGCCGCGCTCGGCGTACCGCTGCTGCTGGCCACCGCACTGCTGGTCGGCCACGCGCTGACCGGTGCCCCGCCGCCCGCACCCGTCGTCGCCGGCCCGACCACCCCGGCGCCCGCCAGCCCGACACCCGCGGAGTCCGTGCCGCCCGCCGCGCCCGCGCCGGCCGACCTGCCGGTGGTCACCTACGATCCGGCGCCCCGCGGCTTCCCCGCCGACCCGGCCACCGCCGACACCGGGCCGCTGCCCGAGGGAGCGCGCCCGAACCGGAAGATCGCCGCGTACGACGCGCCGGGCGGCCGGCCGCTGGCGTTCCTCGCGCCGACCATCAGCGACGTCCGGCTGACCATGCCGATCGTCGAGCGCCGGGCCGGCTGGACCGCTGTTCTGCTCCCCTCGGCCAACCGCACCATCGCCTGGCTGCCCGCCGGCGGCTGGACCACAGTGGTGCTGCGCGACCAGATCGTGGTGGAACGCCGCACCCACCGGCTCACCTGGCGCCGGGACGGTCGGGCGGTACACACCTGGCCGGTGAGCCTCGGCATGTCCGGCCAGCTCACCCCGCTCGGCCGCACCTTCGTGCTGGGCCGCACGCCACCTCCGGAGGACGTCTACGGCGGGGTCGACATCTTCGCGCTCGGCGCGATCCCCGACGACCCGGACGCGGTGCCCACCGGGCTGCGCGGCGCCCACATCGGACTGCACACCTGGTACAACGACGACACGCTCGGCGAGAACGTCACGAACGGCTGCATCCGGCTGACCCGCAGCGCCCAGCGCCAACTCCTCGCCGAACTGGCCCCCGGCACCAGCTTCGTCGTCGTCGACCGCCTCCCCTGACCACCCCGCCCCGCCCGGGTTAGGCGGGGGCCCCGCTTAACCGGCGCCGGTTAAGCGGGGCCCCCGCCTCTACCGAATGCGTTAAGCGGGGCCCCCGCCTTTCACCCCAGCAACCAACCGTTGGCCTCCGCCAACCGGACCGCGTCGGCGCGGTTGCGGGCGCCGGTCTTGCCGATGGCCGCCGACAGATGGTTACGGACCGTGCCCTCGGACAGGTGCAGCGTCGCCGCCAACTCGGCCACCGTGCCGCCGCCCCGGGCCGTCCGCAGCACCTCCGTCTCCCGCTCGGTGAGCGGGCTCGCCCCGGTCGCCAGCGTCTCGGCGGCGAGCGTCGGGTCGACCACCCGCAGGCCGGCGTGCACCCGGCGGACCGCGTCGGCGAGCTGCCGGGCCGGGGTGTCCTTGACCACGAACCCGTTCGCGCCCGCCTCCATCGCCCGGCGCAGGTAGCCGGGCCGGCCGAAGGTGGTCACCACGAGCACCCGGCAGCCGGGCAGCGCGGCCCGGAGCGCGGCCGTCGCCGCCACCCCGTCCAGCCCGGGCATCTCCACGTCGAGCAGCGCCACGTCGGGCGAGGTACGCAGCGCCTCCGGCACCACCTCGTCGCCGCGGCTCACCTCGGCCACCACGGTGAGGTCCGGCTCCAGCGACAGCAGCGCGGCCAGCGCGCCCCGGACCAGCGCCTGGTCGTCGGCGAGCAGCAGCCGGATCGGCTCGGTCACCCGCGTACCCTCCCGTTCGTCTCCGGCGCCGTCACCCGGAGCAGGAATCCGGCCCCACCGGACGGCCGGGCGACGGTCACCGTGGCGTCGAGGCGGTCCGCCCGCTCACGCAGCCCGACCAGCCCGTGCCCGGTCGTCGGCCCCTCGCCGGCCGGCCCCCGGCCGTCGTCGCGTACCTCCACCGCCGCCGGCTCCACCCCGATGACGCACCGCCGCGCGCCGCTGTGCCGCACCACGTTCGTCACCCCCTCGCGGACCGCCCAGCCGAACAGTTCGTCCAGGTCCGCCGGCAGCGCCGGCACCGTCTCCGGCAGCTCCGCGGCGACGCCGGCGGCGGCCAGCGCCGACCGGGCGCCGGCCAACTCGGACGCCAGATCCACCCCGCGGTACGCCCCGACGGTGCCCCGCACGTCGGCGAGCGCCTCCCGGGCGAGCCGCTCCACGTCGGCGATCTCGGTGGCCGCCCGGGCCGGGTCCAACTCCAGCAGCCGGCCGGCAAGCTCGGCCTTCACCGCCACCACGGTCAGCGAGTGGCCGAGGATGTCGTGCAGGTCCCGGGCGGTACGGGCGCGTTCCTCGGCCACCGCGAGCCGGTGGATCTCCTGCTGCGCGGCCTGGAGTTCGCCGTTGCGTTGGGCCAGCCGACTCACCCCGAACATGGCGAACGAGGCGAGCAGCACCGCGAAGACGACTGTGCTCTCCGACTCCCAGCCGGGCACCAGGTGTGAGGTGACGGGCGGGGTCGCCGCGGCCAGCACCACCACGACCAGGGACTCCACCGGCGGCAGCAGGAACACCGCGGCGGCGGCCACGAACACGAGCGTGGTCAGCCAGTCCCCGCCGGTGCCGGGGATGCCCACCAGGCCGAGGGCGAGCAGCAGCGCGATCAGCGACCGGGCCCGGCCGACCGGGGTCGGGAGGTGCCGCTGCCGGCGGGCCCTCGACCATTCGAAGACCAGCACGTACGTCACGCCGAAGGCGATCACGGAGCCGAGCCCGAGCAGCCGCCGCCACAGCTCCGGTTGGTGCAGCGCGGTGAGGAACGGGATGTTGAGGAAGAAGAGCCAGACCGCCGCCAGCAGCCAGCCGGTGAACCGCCAGTGGCGGCGGTTCACCGGCCGGGCCGGGGCGTTCGGCGACGTCACGCCCACCACGCTAGTGCCCGCCGCGTCCGGTCAGACCCGGGTGGTGTCGCGGCGGAACAGGCGGGCCGCGCCCAGACCGAAGAAGGCGGTCCACGCGGCGACGTTGCCGACCGCCGCCCAGTCCACCCCGGTGCCGGTCAGCGGCGCGCGGGCGAGCTGACCGACCCCGTACACCGGGGTGAACTTGGCGATCTGCCGCATCACGTCGGGCAGCAGATCGAGCGGGACGAACAGGCCGCCGAGCATGGCCAGGATGGCCAGCGCCGGGCCCATGAACTGCATGACGTTCTCGGCCGGGGCGAGGTAGCCGACGAACAGGCCGAACGCGGCGAAGACGAGCGAGCCGATCCAGGCGGTCAGGCCGGACTCCACCCAGACGTGCGCCGGCAGCCGGACGCCGGAGGCGGCGCCGACCACGAACTCCACGAGTACGCCGGCCAGGCCGAGCACCATCGCGGTGGCCACCTTCGTCGCCACGTAAGCGGCGGGGCGCAGCGGGGTCAACCGCAACTGCCGGCTCCACCCCAACGCCCGCTCGGTGGCCACGGCGGCGCCGGCGCTCGTGGTGGCCACCATGGCCGCGTACACGGCGAGGCTGATCATGATCCAGCCGGTGACCGGCAGGCCGTTGTCGAGCTTCTCGCCGCGCGAGGGCAGGCCGAACAGGAGGAAGAAGACCGCGGGCATGACCAGGATGAACATCAGCGTGCGGCGGTTGCGCAGGACCCGGCGGATCTCGATGCCGAGTACGGCGGCGGAGAAGCCGCCGAGGGCGGGTGGCCGGCGGTCGGCCCGGACCGGCGTGGGCGAGGTGGACGTGGGCGACGTGGTGGTCATGGCGAGGGCTCCCGGTCAGGCGGCGGCGGTCAGGGCGAGGAACGCGTCCTCGAGGTTGCGTGAGGTGATCTCCAGGTCCCGGGCGTCGGTCCGGGTCAGCAGGTGCCGGGCGACGACGTCGGAGTCCTCGCTGTGCACGAGGATCGCGTCGCCGCGTACCTCGACCGACCGGACGCCCGGCAGCGCGGCGAGCGCGGCCTGGTCGGCACCGGGCAGGGTGGCCCGCACGATCCGGCCGGCGGCCAGGTTCTTGATCTCGGCGGTGGTGCCGTCGGCGACCACCCGGCCGGCCCGCACCAGCACGATCCGGTCCGCGTACGCGTCGGCCTCGTCCAGGTAGTGGGTGGCGAACAGCACGGTCCGGCCGGAACGGGCGTCGGCCCGGATCGCCTGCCAGAAGTCGCGGCGGCCCTCGACGTCCATACCTGTGGTCGGCTCGTCCAGCACCATCAGGTCCGGGTCGGGCAGCAACGCCAGCGCGAACCGCAGCCGCTGCTGCTGGCCGCCGGAGCACTTGCCCACCGCCCGGTCGGCGATGCCGGCGATGCCGGCGCGTTCCAGCACCTCGGTCACCGGGCGGGTGTGGCCGTAGAAGTGCGCGGTCATCCGTACCGTCTCGGCGACGGTGAGATCCTTGAGCAGGCCGCCGGTCTGCATCACGGCGGCGACCCGGCCGAGCCGGACGGCGTCGGTCGGGCTGCCGCCGAAGACCCGGACCGTGCCGGCGTCCGGGCGGGCCAGCCCGAGCAGCATGTCGACGGTGGTGGTCTTGCCGGCGCCGTTGGGGCCGAGGAAGGCGACCACCTCACCGGGGGTGATCCGCAGGCTGAGCCCGTCGACGGCGGTCACCGGGCCGAAGGTCTTGGTGAGTCCGGCCAGTTCGACGGCCGGTGCGGTGTCGGTCATGCCAACGATGCTCCGGCCTGGGGCACCCTGGACCCTGGCGCGGCCGTCACCTTCCGCCCGTGACATTTGTCAGGTGTCCCGGCGTGGCGCACCGACGGCGGTCAGCGCACCCGGAACCGCCGTGTGCACGCACCGTCGTGGTCGGGCCGGAGTCGGCAGCGCTGCCCGTCCCCCACCCGCCGGTCGCAGAAGACCCAGTGACGTACGTTCTGGTCGTCCTCCGGGGACACCGTGGTTCCGCCGGGCTCGGTCTGCGGCAGCACGTGCGTCCAGTGTGCGATCACCCGGGCCAGCCGTTGGGCGGTCAGCAGGTCGTTCACGACGACCGGCAGGTGGATCACCCATCGTTCAGTCATGACCTGAGTCCGCCCTGAGCCGCATCGAGAACGCCCAGGTCTCCGTGATGCCGCCCGTCGCGCGGGGCCTTCTCGACCTCTACGGCGTGGAGGGCGACGAGATCGATGCGCTCGTGCAGGTGGCGCGGGACGCCCGCAAGCGCGGCTGGTGGCAGGCATACGACGACGTCCTGCCGGACTGGTTCGAGGTCTACGTCGGACTGGAGGCCGAGGCGTCAGAGATCCGGGCATTCCAGCCTCAGCTCATCCCGGGCCTGCTCCAGACCGCCGACTACGCCCGCGCGGTCGTCCGGGCCGAGCATCCGGACGCGCCCGACAACGAGATTGAGCGTCGCGTCGAGCTGCGGATGCGCCGCCAGTCCAACGAGTCGCCGCCGAACCTGTGGGTGGTGCTGGACGAAGCCGTCCTGCGACGGCCGGTCGGCGGCGCGGCAACGTTCAAGGCGCAGTTGGAACGGCTGGCCGAGGAAGCCGATCGCCCCGGCAACACCGTACAGATCCTGACGTTCACGGCCGGTGAGTACGGCTCGATGGGTAGCGCCTTCAGCCTGCTCGCCTTCCCGGAGCCGGCCGATCCGGGCGTCGTCTACGTCGAGACCCGCGCGGGTAGCCTCTACCTGCAGGGCCAACAGGTCAGGGAATACACGCGAGTCTTCGAGCATCTGGTCGCCACAGCAGCCGGCGCCCGCGAGTCACGCGACCTGATCCGGGAGGCGATCAACCAGCTCTGAGGGGACGACCGGGGTGGACGAGACTAACCAGGACGCGGTGACCTGGCGGAAGAGCACCCGCAGCAACGGCTCCGGCAACTGTGTCGAGGTCGCAGACAACCTCTCCGGCCATGTCGGCGTGCGGGACAGCAAGGACGCGAGCGGCCCAGTCCTCCTCTTCGACGGGCAGGCGTGGCAGAGCTTCCTTCGCGGTTTCCAGCAGGAACACGCTGTCGACTGACACGCGCCGGCGCGGCGTGGTGAGAGAGGGGCAGCGCATGACTTCCACCGATTTCGACTCGAACGGCGAGCCACACACCCGGCCAACTCAGGCAGCCGGGCAGGACGCCTCCGCCAGCGCGGTCCGGGCCGCGAGCGCCTTGGAGATGCGCCGCGAGTTCGCCGCATGGCTCAAGAGCGGCGGCCTCCCGGACCTCACTGATGTCTCCCCCACCGCGTCAGAACGGCCGCCCGGCACAACCCTTGGTTAGTTCTCGCTCGGTGCGCACCGGGCCAGTTAAGCGGGGGCCCTTCCTCTACCGAATCCGTTAACAAGGGCCCCTTCCTTACATCTCCTCGCGGGCGTTGCGGGGCAGGAGGAACGCGCCGGCGACGGTGATCAGCACCAGGCCCAGCTCCGCGACGAGCGTGACCCGCACCGCGTGCCCGACACCGCCCGACGCGGCGTCGAAGAAGACGGTGCCCAGCAGCGCCACCCCGAGCGCGCCGCCGAGCTGCTGGACGGCGGTGAGCGTGCCGGAGGCCGAGCCGGTCTCCTCCTCCTCCACGCCGGAGAGCACGATGTCGAAGAAGGGCGCCATCACCAGTCCCATCCCGAGGCCGACCGCCAGCAGCGCGGGCACCAGCCGCCACGGGGTGACGTCGTCGCCGATCAGGCGCAGGGTGAGCAGCATCCCGGCGACGCCGGCCAGCACCACCACGAGGCCGAGGTGGATCAGTCGCCGGCCGAGACGCCGGGCGAGGCCCATGCCGGCCAGCGCGAACGCGAGCACCATGCCGAGCGCCTGCGGCACCGAGGCCAGGCCGGTGCGCAGCGGTGACCAGCCCAGGCCGAGCTGGAGATAGAGGCTGAAGACCAGCGAGAAGCCGGTGAGCGCGGTGAAGAACGCCAGGCCGGCGACCAGGCCGCCGGTGAAGGCACGACGGCGGAACAGCGTCGGCACGACCAACGGGTCCCGGCCCGCGCGCTGCCGGGCCCTCTCGTAGCGGACGAAGACCGCGAAGACCAGCGCCGCGCCGACCGGCATGGCGAGCGTCCAGCCGGGCCAGCCCAGTTCGCGGCCCTGGACCAGCGGGTAGAGAAGCAGCACCGCGCCGAGCGAGACGAGCAGGACGCCGGGCAGGTCGAGCCGGGTGGCCCGGGACGCCCGGGACTCGGGCAGGAGGCAGAGCGCGCCGAGCGCGGCGAGCAGGCCGAGCGGCACGTTGATCAGGAAGATGGCCCGCCAGCCGGTGCCGGCCAGGTCGGCGTCGACGAGCCAGCCGGCGAGGATCGGGCCACCGACGGCGGAGAGGCCCATCACCGGGCCGAACGCGCCGAACGCGGCGGCCAGTTCGTCGCCCGAGAACATTTCCTTGATCAGGCCGAGCCCCTGCGGGAGGAGCAGAGCGCCGAAGAGGCCCTGCACGACGCGGGCGGTGATCAGCGTGCCCGGGCCGGCGGCGAGCGCGCACAGGGCCGAGGCGGCGGTGAAGCCGATCACCCCCACCAGGAACATGCGGCGACGGCCGTACAGGTCACCGAGTCGGCCGCCGGTGACCAGGCCGACGGCCATGGCCAGCGTGTAGCCGGCGCCGAGCCACTGGATGAGGGCGGGCGACCCGCCGAGGTCGGCCCGGATGGCCGGGCCGGCGAGGTTGGTGACGAGCACGTCCAGCAGGTCCATCACCTCGGCGCTGAGGATCACCGCGAGCGCGATCCAGCGCCAGCGGTGACCGGTGCCAGGTGTTCCCGCCCGCTCCGGCGTCACGGTTTCGATGGTCATGGGCTCCCCCGATCGGTCGAACGGCGTTCGTTGTCGAACACTGTTCTAGCAACGAACAGCGTTCGCGGCAAGTACGATGTTCGAGTCCCGACCGTCGGAGGTGTCCGTGAGCGACCAACCCGCCCCGCCCTGGCGCACCCGCGCCCGCAGCCGGCCGGCCCCCGGCCAGCCGCTCAGCCAGCAGGCCGTGGTGGACGCCGCGCTCGCCCTGATCAGCCGGGAGGGTCTGGGGGCGCTGAGCATGCGGCGGGTGGCCCAGGAGCTGGGCACCGGGCCGGCGTCGCTCTACGCCCACGTCTCCGGCAAGGAGGAGTTGCTCGAACTGCTCGTCGACCGGGCCAGCGCCGACATCGTGGTCCCGGCGCCGGACCCGACCCGGTGGGCCGCGCAGATCCGCGAGGTGGCCTGGGCGGCATACCGCGTCTACGCCACCCACACCAACCTGGCGCTCGCCTCGCTCGCCACCATCCCCACCGGCCCGAACGCGCTGCGCGTCACCGAAGGGATGCTGGAGATCCTGCTCGCCGGCGGCGTACCGCCCCAGCGGGCGGCCTGGTTCCTCGACCGGCTCTTCCTCTACATCGCCGGCGACGCCTACGAGGGCGCGCTGTACGCGGAGAAGGCCCGCGCCGCCGGGCAGGAACCGGCGACATGGTGGGCCAACCTGCACCGACAGCTCCGGGCCTACTACGAGGGCCTACCGGCGTCGACCTACCCGCAGGTCCTGGGCCACCTGGACGAGCTGATGGCCGGCGCTGGCGACGAGCGCTTCGGCTTCGGCCTGGACCTGCTGATCGACGGCCTGGCCGCGAACGCGCCGGCCGGGAGTGAGGGCCGCCGGGCCGGGTAACCCGCGCCATGGGCGTACCGACCGGACGTGTCGACACGATCGTGCTCATCCACGGTCTCTGGATGACCTCGCGGAGCTGGGAGCACTGGGCCGACCGCTACGCGGCCCGGGGCTTCCGGGTGCTCACCCCGGCCTGGCCGGGCATGGACCGCGAGCCGGCGGAGCTGCGGGCCGACCCCACGCCGATCGCCGGCCAGCGGATCCCCACGATCGTCGACCACTATGCGGCGATCATCCGGGAGCTGCCCCGCCCGCCGATCGTCATGGGCCACTCGTTCGGCGGCCTGATCGCCCAGTTGCTGCTCGACCGCAGGCTCGGCGCGGCAGTCGTCGGCGTGCACCCCGCGCCGGTCAAGGGCGTGCTCAAGCTGCCGCTCAGCACGCTGCGCTCCGGGTTCTCCATCCTGCACAACCCGGCCAACCGCCACCGCGCGGTGCCGTTCACCGCCGAGGACTTCCGGTACGCCTTCGGCAACACGCTCACCCAGGCGGAGTCGGACGCCGCCTGGGAGCGGTACGCCGTCCCCGGCGCCGGCCACGTGCTCTTCGAGGGCTCGTTCGCCAACCTGGACCCGGACTCGGCCACCGAGATCGACCGCAGGCGCGACGACCGTGCCCCGCTGCTGATCACCGCCGGCGGCGAGGACCACGTGATCCCGCCGTCGCTCGCCACCAGCCTGGCCAACCTCTACCGCGGCTCGACCGCGATCACCAGCTACCGGGAGTTCCCCGGCCGGTCGCACTTCGTCGGCGGCGAGCCGGGCTGGGAGGAGGAGGCCGACTTCGCGCTGGAGTGGGCGGTCGAGGCCGCCAACGAGTTCTCCCCCACCGTGGTCAGCGAGTCGCCCCGGCGTGCCACTGGATGAACAACGTCGCCGCCCCCGACCCAACATCTGGCCGATATCACGATCAGAGCGTGTCGTAGACGTCGCCACGGTGGCCCAAGTGGATCACGAGGACGACCAGCTCACCGTCGCGGACGGTGTAGATGATGCGGTAGTCACCGACCCGGATCCGTAGCAGGCCGGGGTGACCGGTGAGCGCCTTGACACCAGCCGGGCGGGGCTCGATAGCCAGCCCGGCGAGAGCGGCGACGAGGCGGGCCTGTACGGGCTTGTCGAGCTTGCGCAGCAGCTTGGCCGCGGCTCGATCGATCTGCACGGTAAAGACCTGCTCGGACGGCACGGTCACAGGCCCAGCTCGTCACGCAGTTCACTGAGCGGGACAGGGGTATCGCCGGCATCGATCCGAGCGAGGGCGTCGCGGGCCGCCGAGACGTCGGCAGCGTCCTCTGCCCGTTCGATCGCTTCGGCCAAATCGGCGGGGACGATGGCGGCCAAGCGCTGCCCACGACGGGTGACGTAGGTGATCCGGCCGGCGTAGTGAGCACGGGACACCACATCCGCGAGGCTGTCGCGGGCATCGGAGATCGGAAGTTCGGCAGCGGGCTCACTCATGCTCTGATTGTACAGGCCGTACGAAACGTACGAGTGCACGCAGATCTCACGCCATTCACACGGCTGCCGGGGCTGGTGTGTTGGTGGGTGGGGCGGGTATCACGGAGCGATGAGGGCGAGTTTCCGGCTCGGGAAGGTCGCGGGCGTACCCGTCGGCGTCAACTGGAGTGTCCTGGTCATCTTCGTGCTGATCGCCTGGACGCTGTCGGCAAGCCTGTTCCCGCGCTCGTACCCCGGCCACTCCGTGGTCGCCTACGTCGCCGCCGGCCTGGCCGCCGCGGTGGTCTTCTTCCTCGGCCTGCTCGCCCACGAGGTGTCGCACGCGGTGGTGGCCAAGCGCAACGGCATCGAGGTCGAGGGGATCACGCTCTGGCTCTTCGGCGGCGTCGCCGAGTTGAAGGGTGAGGCGAAGGACCCGGGTGCGGAGCTACGGATCGCCGGCGTCGGGCCGCTCGTCAGCCTGGTCATCGGCGTGGTGTTCGGCGCGATCGCGGTGGCGGTCGCGGTGGCCGGCGGGCACGGGCTGCTGCTCGGCGCGCTGTCCTGGCTGGCCGGCATCAACGTGCTGCTGGCGCTCTTCAACGTGCTGCCGGCCGCGCCGCTCGACGGCGGGCGGCTGTTGCGCGCGGCGGTGTGGAAGGCCACCGGTGACCGGACCCGGGCGTCGGTGGTGGCCGCCGGCGCCGGTCGGGTGCTGGGCATCGTGCTGATCGGCCTCGGGTTGTGGCGGTTCCTGTCCGGCGCCGGCTTCGGCGGGCTCTGGCTGGCGCTGATCGGCTGGTTCCTGATCGGCGCGGCCGGCATGGAGGAGCGGCAGGCGCGGATGGGTGACGCGCTGCGCGGCATCCGCGTCGGGGACGTGATGACGCCGCAGCCGCAGACCGCGTCCGGCGACCTGACCGTGGCCGACTTCGTCGACCACTACCTCTTCGCGTACCGGCACTCGGCGTTGCCGCTGACCGAGAACGACCGGCCGGTCGGCCTGGTCACGCTGGACCGGGTACGCGGCGTCGCGGCGGACCGCCGAGCGTCGACCACGCTGGCCGAGGTGTCCTGCCGGGCCGACGAGCTGGTGTTGGCCCGGCCGGACGAGCAGCTCACCGACCTGCTCCCCCGGCTCAACGAGTGCACCGACGGCCGGGCGCTCGTGGTGGTGGATGACCGGCTGGTCGGGATCGTCTCACCGAGCGACATCAGCCGCGCGGTGCAGCGCGGCAGCATGCGCGCGCCGACGCCCGCCGGCCGCTGACCCCGGCCGCGCCGCAACGCGACGGGCCGGACGTCAGTCTCGGGGGAAGTAGCGGTCCATCTCGTCGGTACGGAACTTCCCGGTCGGATCGTAGGAGAGCAGCAGCGCGGCGAAGTCGGCGTGCCGGGGGTACGCGGCGGCCGGGTCGCGGTCGAACAGCTTGCCCCAGTGCGGGCGCGGCGCGAACGGGGCGAGCCGCTGCTCCACCTCGGCCAGCACCGGGGCCACCGCCACCGGGTCGCCGACCCAGGTGAAGTGCAGCGCCAGCGTGTCCCGGCGGAAGTTCGGGCTCAGCCACAGCTCGTCGGCGGCCACCGTCCGCAGCTCGCAGATCTGGAGCACGGCGGCGATCCGTTCGGCGACCGGGTCGAGCGCGGCGAGCGCCGCCGCCGCGTCGGCGCGGGTCACGTGCCACTCGGACTGCAACTCGTCGCCGCTGCTCGGGGTGAAGCCGAGCCGGAAGTGCGGCAGCCGCTCGTGCCAGGGACCGGGCTCGCCGAACTGGGCGGTGCAGTGCTCCGGCGACATGCCGGGCACCGGGTGCTGCGGCGTCTCGGCGGCGACGGTGTCCAGCCAGTCGGCGGGGGGCGGCGCCTGGTCGGCGTACTGCTTGATCCACACCTGGTCGAAGCGCTCGGACCGCCAGTCGGTGAAGACGCTGACGCTGTACGCGGCGCCGAGCGCCTCGTCCAGCGCCGCCCGGGGCAGGCCGAGCCGGACGTACTGGCGCACCGCGTAGGTGGGGACCACGTCGAGCGTGACCCGGGTGACCACGCCGAGCGCGCCGAGGTTGACCACCAGCCCGGCGAAGGTCGGGTCGGTCCGGTCGACGGTGCGCAGGTCACCGTCGGCGGTGACAAGTTCCAGGGCGGCCACGGCGGCGGCCAGGTTGCGGTTGGCGACGCCGGAGCCGTGGGTGGCGGTGGCGACCGAGCCGGCCACCGAGATGTGCGGCAGCGAGGCGAGGTTCGCCAGCGCGTACCCCTTTGCCTGGAGCGCGGTGGCCAGGTCGCCGTAGCGGAGTCCGGCGGCGACGGTGACGGTGCCGCGGTCCGGGTC
This sequence comes from Micromonospora sp. WMMD1128, assembly GCF_027497235.1. Classification (NCBI taxonomy): domain Bacteria; kingdom Bacillati; phylum Actinomycetota; class Actinomycetes; order Micromonosporales; family Micromonosporaceae; genus Micromonospora; species Micromonospora sp. WMMD1128. Next base: position 1,227,747 of record NZ_CP114902.1, on the reverse strand, counting down.
GAGCGCGACGGTGGGCGGCAGCCCGTCGAGCGCGATCTGCGCGCCCGTGGTGTCGCCGAGCCGGTTGAACGAGTGGCCGGTGCCGACGGCCCGGACCCGGTCCGCGTCGGCGACCAGCCGGCGCAGCTCGTCCAGGGTGGTGGGCCGGTGCCGGGTCCGGGCCGACCAGCGGACGTTGCCGGCCCAGTTGGTGTCGGTCATGCGCTGCATCATCCGCCATCGCGGGCGGGCAGGGTTGCTCCGGGGTCGAAGCGGGAATCCTGGGCGGATGAGCAGCTACCGCGACCCGAGCCTCCACGGTGACGTGTACCCGTCGGAGGAGGAGATCGACCCGACCGGCGTCGACCCGGACGAGACGGAGGCCGGACCGGACCGGCCCGGGGCCAGGACCGGGAACAGTGCCGGGACCAGGACCAGCGCCGAGGCCGGACCGGAGCGGACCGCGCCGGTGCCGACGCCGGAGCCCGAGCCGGCCCCGACGCCGCACCCGGGGCCGCCGCCGCGCGACGGGCGGAGCCGGTCGATCGTGACCCGGCACCTGGACGGCTCCGTCGAGGTGGTGACCGACCTGGACGGCGACGGGGTGGCCGACGTGGTGCAGGTCGACATCGACGGCGACGGCGTCCCGGACGTGATGTACCTGGACAGCGACCGGGACGGCCGGCTCGACACCGTCCGGCGGGCGTAGGCCCGCTCAGAGCTGCGGCATCACCTCGGCGGCGACCAGCTCCAGGTGGTCCAGGTCGGCCAGGTCGAGCACCTGGAGGTAGGCCCGGGCGCTGCCCGCCTCGGCGTACCGGCCGAGCGTGTCCACCACTTCGGCGGGCGTGCCGGCGGCGCCGTGGGCGCGCAGCTCGGCGGCGTCCCGGCCGATGGCCTCGGCGCGGCGGGCCACCTCGGCGTCGTTCCGGCCGCAGCAGAGCACCAGCGCGTTGGACCAGACCATCGTGGACGGGTCCCGGTCGATCTCGGCACAGGCGTCCCGCACCCGCTGGAACTGCGCCGTGGTGTCCTCGACGGAGACGAACGGCAGGTTGAACTCGTCGGCGTAGCGGGCGGCCAGGCGGGGGGTGCGCTTCGGACCCATGCCGCCGAGCAGGATCGGCGGGCGGGGCCGCTGCACCGGCTTGGGCAGCGCCGGTGAGTCGCTGACCGGGTAGTGCTTGCCGGGGAAGTCGAACGTGGATCCGGCCGGCGTGGACCAGAGCCCGGTGATGACCGCGAGCTGCTCCTCCAGCCGGTCGAACCGCTCGCCCACAGACGGGAACGGGATGCCGTACGCGGTGTGCTCCTCGGCGTACCAGCCGGCGCCGATGCCCAGCTCGACCCGGCCGCCGCTCATCTGGTCGACCTGCGCCACGGTGATGGCCAGCGGGCCGGGCAGCCGGAACGTGGCGGCGCTCATCAGCGTGCCGAGCCGGATCCGGGTGGTGTCGCGGGCCAGGCCGGCGAGCGTGGTCCAGGCGTCGGTGGGGCCGGGGTCACCGCTCACCGAGCCCATCTTCAGGTAGTGGTCGGAGCGGAAGAACGCGGCGAAGCCCGTCTCCTCCGCCCGGCGCGCCACGGCGAGCAGCTGGTCGTAGCTGGCCCCCTGCTGAGGCTCGGTGAAGATCCGAAGTTCCATCCCCCGAGCATAGGGCCGCCGGGTCCCTGATCTCAGGTCGCGCGGGTCGGCAGGTCCGGCAGCGTGATCGCGGTGGCCGCCCGGCGGATCGGCTCGGCCACCCGGCTGATCATCCGCTCCCGGCCGGGCAGGCGCGGCAGGAGGCGCAGCATCAGCGTCTGGAACCGGATCTGCCCGGCCGAGCCGAGCACCATGCCCTTCAAGTTGCGCTCGGCAAGCGCCTGGTTCGCCGCGACGAACGGCCGCATCCGACGCTCGTACGCGGCGAATCCGGCCGCCGGGTTCCCGCCCGCCTCGGCCAGCGCGGCGGCCAGCACGTACGCCCCGACCAGCCCGAGGCTGGTGCCCTGGCCGGACGCCGGTGAGGCGGCGTAGGCGGCGTCGCCGACCAGCCCGACCCGGCCGGCCGACCAGCTCACCATCCGCACCTGGCTCATCTCGTCGAGGTAGAGGTCGGGCGCGTCGGGCAACGCGGCGAGCAGCTCGGGCACCCGCCAGCCGGCCCCGGCGAAGGCCCGGCCCAGCAGCGCTCGCTGGGCGGCCACGTCACCGCGGTCGCCGGCGTCGCCGTGGTCTCCCGCGTCGCCGGGCGAGCGGAAGAGGAACAGCGCCCGGGCGTCGGGCGCGCCCGCGGTCCGGTAGACGCCCACGCTCCGCCCGGGTGCCGGGTGCAGCAGCTCGACCCGTTCCTCGCCGAATCCGGCCGGCACGGTGCAGATGGCGATGTGGTGCCCGAGCGGGCGCAGGTGGCGCGACGCCGGGCCGAACGCGAGCCGCCGTACCGTCGAGTGCAGCCCGTCGGCGCCGATGACCAGGTCGAAGCGACGGCGCGGGCCCCGCGCGAAGGTCACGTCGACTCCGTCGGCGTCGGCGCGCAGCGCGGTGACCGAGTCGTCGAAGCGGTGTTCCACGTCGCCGGCGGCGGCCCGCAGGATCCGGGTCAGGTCGCCGCGCATGATCTCGACGTCGTCGTCCGATCGGCCGCCGAACAGGGCGGCGTCCATGGTGGCGAGCTGCCGGCCGCGCCCGTCGAGGAAGCGGGCCAGCCGCATCCCGGTGTCGTGGGCGCGCACCTGCCCGGTCAGGCCCATCCGGTCCAGCACGGTCAGGGCCGCGCCCCGGACGTCGACCTTGTAGCCGCCGTCGCGGGGCGCGGGGGCCCGTTCCACGACTGTCGGCCGGAGGCCGTGGCGGCGCAGCCACCAGGCGAGCGCGGAGCCGGCGACACCGCCGCCGGAGATCAGGACATCGGTCATGACAGCGACGGTACGGGTGTGTCAGACGTTTGTGCAAGACAGATGTTCAAGATTCTCGGTACGCTGCTCTCCATGGGAAATCGGGAAGATCTCCTCGCCGGCGCGAAGCGCTGCCTGATGGCGAAGGGCTACGCCGCCACCACCGCCCGCGACGTCGCCGCCGCGGCCGGCACCAGCCTCGCCGCCATCGGCTACCACTTCCGCACCACCCGGGCGCTGCTCGACGAGGCGCTGTTCGAGGCGATGGCGGAGTGGGGCGAGGAGCTGGACCGCGCACTGGCCCACGACGCCGACCCGGACGCCGACCCGGAGCAGCGGTTCGAGCTGGCCTGGGAGCGGATCATCGAGTCGATCGTCCGGCTGCGCCCGCTCTGGGCGGTCCAGTTCGAGCTGATCGCCCGGATGGACCGCGCCCCCGAGCTACGCGAGGCGTTCGCCGCCGCCAACCGCCGGGCCCGCCTCGGCCTGGCCGAGGTGTTCCACCGGTTCGGCCCGGGCACGGACGAGGGCACCGCGCTCACCCTCGGCGCGTTCCACCAGGCGCTGCTCGGCGGCGTGGCCGCCCAGTGCCTGGTGGACCCGGACGCCGCGCCCTCGGCGCAGGAGCTGACCCGTGCGCTGCGGATCGTCGCCCGGCAACTGGGCCCCGACGAGGCGCCCGGCCGCACCGGCTGACCCGCCGGCCGGCGGGGGCCGCACTCGACGGGAATCGTCGCCGCCCCATTACGGAATGGAACGGCGGAGCCGACCGTAATCCGCGACACGGTCGGTCGGATATGACAATCGCGTGACGATTGGTTATCAGTTTCTTCATATGCAACAGTCTGCGTCGATAACCGGAAACAACGCTCCTACCAGCGGAAACGTCGTCCGGAGAAGCGTGGCGCGCGCATACCGGATGCCCTCGACGACCGAATTCGACCGCCGGTTTTTGTGTGGTGGTCCACATTCCCCGCAGTGCCGGTTGGATTAATCGCGATGGCGTCGGTAGGTTTCCTTGCCGGCCCTCATGGCCCGCACGTGACCGAAGTTGATATCACGGACGAGACCGAAGACCGCCGCCGCCGGCACACCCCGCCGACGGCCGGCGTCGGAGAGGGGATCGTGTCCGCGCTCGCAGTGCAGTCGCTCTACAAAATATTCGGGAACCGAGCTGACGAAGCGGTAAGACGCCTGGCGGACGGCGCGCCACGCGCCGAGGCCCTGGCCGGCCTGTCGGCCACGGCCGCCGTCATCGACGCGACCTTCGACGTACGCCCCGGCGAGATCTTCGTCGTGATGGGCCTGTCCGGCTCCGGGAAGTCGACCCTCATCCGGATGCTGAACGGCCTCCTCCGGCCCACCGCGGGCACCGTGCGGGTGGACGACGTCGACCTGACCTCGCTCAAGCCCGCCGCCCTGCGCAAGCTGCGCCGAGACAAGATCAGCATGGTCTTCCAGCACTTCGCGCTCATGCCGCACCGCACGGTGGCGGAGAACGCCGGATACGCGCTCGAGGTCGCCGGCCGACCCAAGGCCGAACGGCGCGAGCGCGCGATGGACGCGCTGCGCATGGTGGGCCTGACCGAGTGGGCGGACCACCTCCCGCACGACCTCTCCGGCGGCATGCGGCAGCGGGTCGGCCTGGCCCGCGCGCTCGCGGCCGGCACCGACATCCTGCTCATGGACGAGGCGTTCTCGGCGCTCGACCCGCTCATCCGGCGGGAGATCCAGGACCAGCTCCTGGAGCTGCAGGCCGAGCTGGGCAAGACGATCATCTTCATCACCCACGACCTGAACGAGGCGATGCGCCTCGGCGACCGGATCGCGGTCATGCGGGACGGCCGGATCGTCCAGATCGGCACGGCGGAGGAGATCCTCACCGACCCGGCCAACGGGTACGTGGCGCAGTTCGTGGCCGACGTGGACCGCACCCGCATCCTCACCGCCGCCTCGGTGATGGAGAAGCCGCACCACGTTCTCGACATCAGCGCCGGCCCGCGGGTCGCCGCCAAGGCGCTGCGGGACACCCAGACCTCGGTGGTCTACGTGACCGGCCCGGGCAAGCGTTTCCTCGGCACGGTGACCGAGGACGAGGTGCTGCGCGCGCTGCGCGAGAACCGGACCACCCTCGACGGGTACGTCTCGACTGAGCGGGTCCGCACCGTCACCGAGGACACCTCGGTCGCCGACCTCTTCGCCGACTGCGCGGAGAGCCAGCACCCGGTGGCCGTCCTCGACGAACGGGGCCGGCTGGCCGGGGTGATCCCCCGGATCACGCTGCTCAGCGCCCTGGCCAGCGGCACGCCCGAGGAGCCGACAGTCGAAGAGGAGATCCCGGCATGAGCCTGCGCGAATTCCCGCTCGACGCCGCGCTGCCCCGGGTGCCGCTCGGCGAGTGGATCGAGACGGGCGTGGACTGGGCCACCCGTACCCTGGGCCCGCTCTTCGACGCCGTCACGGCCGTGGTCGAGGGACTTGTGGGCCCGCTCGAACAGCTGCTCAACGGCGTGCCCGCGGTGGCGGTCGTGGCGGTGCTGGCCGGGCTCGGCTGGTGGCTGCGCGGTTGGAAGTTCGCCCTCGGCGCGGCCGTCGGCCTCCTGTTGGTGGCCGGCATGCCGTACTGGGAGGAGACCATGAGCACGCTCGCGCAGGTGCTCGTGGCCAGCCTGCTCGCCCTGCTGCTGGCGATCCCGTTGGGCATCTTCGTGGCCGAGAACAAGCGGGCGTCCGCGGTGGCCCGGCCGGTGCTGGACTTCATGCAGACCATGCCCGCGTTCGTCTACCTGCTCCCGGCGCTGTTCTTCTTCGGCATCGGCACCGTGCCGGGCGTGCTGGCCACGGTGGTGTTCAGCATGCCGCCCGGCGTCCGCCTGACCGAGCTGGGCCTGCGCCAGGTCGACAAGGAGATCGTGCAGGCCGCCGAGTCCTTCGGCGCGCCGCCGTGGATGGTGCTGCTGCGCACGAAGGTGCCGCTGGCGCTGCCGACCATCATGACCGGCGTCAACCAGGTGATCATGCTGTCCCTGTCCATGGTGGTCATCGCCGGCATGGTCGGCGCCGGCGGCCTCGGCGACGTGATCATTTTCGCGTTGTCCCAGGTCGAGGTGGGTGCCGGGTTCGAAGGCGGGATCGCCGTCGTGGTCCTCGCCGTCGTGCTCGACCGGCTCACCGACTCCGCGGGCGACCGGTTCCCCTCCGCCCGGGCCCAGCGCCTGGCGCGCGAGGCGGCCTGACCGGTAGCCCTCCTCGCCGGCACCCCCGGTTCCGCCCACGCGAAACCACCGGCAACCCCGCAAGGAAAGGAAGTTCTGTGTTTACGACGATGAAGCGCGTTCTCGCGCTGGCGGTGACCGCCGCTCTGGCCCTCGGTGGCGCGACCGCCTGCGGCGACGAGTCCGACGGCGCGTCCGGGTCCGGCGGCGACAAGAAGATCACCATCGGTTACATGGCCTGGGACGAGGCGATCGCCGCCTCCCACCTGTGGGAGAACATCCTCAAGGAGAAGGGCTACGAGGTCCAGCTCAAGAACCTGGAGGCCGGTCTGGTCTACGGCGGTCTCGCCAACGGCGACATCGACCTGTTCCTGGACGGCTGGCTCCCGCTGACCCACGCCTCCTACATGGAGAAGTACGGCGACAAGCTGGAGAAGCTGGGCGTCTGGCACGACGACGCCAGCCTCAGCATCGCGGTGCCCACGTACGTCGAGGGCGTCGACTCGCTTGCGGACCTGGCCGGCAAGGCCGGCACGTTCGGCGGCGAGATGATCGGTATCGAGCCGGGCGCCGGCCTCACCAAGGCCACCCAGGAGCAGGTGATCCCGCAGTACGGCCTGGACGGCGCGATGAAGCTGAAGACGTCGTCCACCCCGGCCATGCTGGCCGCGCTCGACGGCGCCATCAAGGACAAGAAGCCGATCGTCGTCACGCTCTGGCACCCGCACTGGGCCTACGCCAAGTACGAGCTGAAGGACCTGGCCGACCCGAAGGGCACCCTCGGCCAGGCCGAGCAGATCAACACGTTCGCCCGGCTGGGCTTCGGCGAGGACTTCCCCGAGGTCACCGACATGCTGAAGAAGTTCAAGATGGACGGTGACCAGCTCGCCTCGCTGGAGGACCTGATGTTCAACGTGCACAAGGGCGACGAGGAGAAGGCGGTCGAGGAGTGGCTGAAGGCCAACCCCGACTACCTGAAGACGCTCGCCTGAGCGATCCCGCGCACGACCGGGGCCCCGCCGATTTCGGCGGGGCCCCTCGGCGTTCACCCGTCGAGGTGGTCGGCCGGCGCGGTCTGCAAGAGCCAGGCCAGCGGCATCCGAGCGTGTTCGGCGTACCGGCCGTCGCCGGTGAGCTCGTGCAGCGTCACGGTCTGCGGACCGTCGCGATCCACCACCCAGTAACGCGGAATGCCGGCCGAGGCGTACTCCCGGACCTTGGTCACCGAGTCCATCGCCTCCGAACCGGGTGAGACGATCTCGACAGCCAGCACCAGATCGGTCACGGTGGACCAGACTCCGCGCCCGGGCGGCTTGCGCCACACGCTCAGGTCGGGGATCCGCCCGCCGTCGCCGCTGCGCCCGGGCACCCGGACGCCGACCGCCTGGAGCACCTGCTCGGGCGGCCAGCCCGCCCTGATCAGCCAGGCGAAGAGGCGACTCGCGATGATCGCGTGCTCGGAGTCGGGCGGCGGCATGACCGACAGGACCCCGTCGGGGCTGGTCTCGTAGCGGTGACCGTTCGGGTCGGCGGCGTTCATCGTCGCCACGTCGTCGAGCATCACGACGGCGGGCATGTGCATGCCGACGGCCTCAGCGCTCATGCCGCCATCCTAGGTGAGAGACCGGCTCGGACACGCCCACCGGCGCTGCGGAGGTGGCAAGATCGCGTGCGTGACGAGTGTGTCCCGCAGGTACGGCGCGCTGCCCCGGATCGTGCGGCCGGAGGCGTTCGCGGACGTCCCGCCGGACCGGCTCCTGGCGCTGCTGGAGGCGGTCACCATGATCCTCACCATCCCCGGTCGGGCCGCCGAGCGGGTCGACGCGCTTGTCGTGCCCACCGGGCAGGGCGAGGACTGGCGGCTCACCGACGCGATCCGCGCCTGGGAGGCCGGCCCGGCGCTGCGTCACCTGCTGGTGGCCGGCACGAACCCGGCCGAGCGGACCCACCGGCCGCTGACACTCGACCGCCTGCGCGATCTCGGCCTGCGCCGGGTCGACGGCGTCGTGCTCCAGGCCGAGCCGGCCACCGACACCGGCCGGCAGGCCGCCTGGATCGTCGACCGGGTCCGGGCCCTGGGCATCGGCAGCGTGGCGCTCGTCGTCTCCCCGTACCACCTGGTCCGGGTCTATCTGACGGTGCTGCGGGCCGCGGACGCCGCCGGGCTGCGGCTTCCGATGGTCCCACTGCCGGTCGCGGTCGCTCCGCACGAGCCGGTCCCGGAGACCGGCGCGGCCGGCTACGACCTGGTGGCCGGCGAGGTCGGGCGGCTGCTGCGCTACGCCGACGAGGGCTGGGTCGCGAGCCCGCAGCGGCTGCGCGACCACCTGCGCTGGCTCTGGACCGCGCACCGCCCCCTGCTCGTCGGCGAATAGGAACAGCGCCGCTGCCAGCGGCGTGTGCGTGCGCTGCCAGCGGCGCCGGCCATGGTCGGTGCCATGACATACGCATTCGAGGCGGAGGGCCTGGTCAAGCGGTTCGGTACGACGACCGCGCTGGCCGGGATCGACCTCGCCGCACGACGGGGGACCGTGCTGGGGGTGCTGGGGCCGAACGGCGCCGGCAAGACCACTGCGGTGCGGATCCTCGCCACCCTGCTGCGCCCGGACGGGGGCCGGGCCACGGTCGGCGGCCACGACGTGGTCGCCGACGCCGGGAAGGTACGCCGGATGATCGGGCTGACCGGGCAGTACGCCTCGGTCGACGAGGATCTGACCGGCACCCAGAACCTGGTGCTGATCGGCCGGCTGCTCGACCTGAGCGGACGCGACGCCCGGGCCCGGGCGGCCGAGTTGCTCGCCTGGTTCGACCTGACCGAGGCGGCCGGACGCCCGGCCAAGACGTACTCCGGTGGCATGCGCCGCCGGCTGGACCTGGCCGCGAGCCTGGTCGGCCGGCCGGACGTGATCTATCTGGACGAGCCGACGACCGGCCTGGACCCGGCCAAGCGCGAGGAGATGTGGGGCGTGGTCCGCTCGCTCGTCGACGACGGCTCCACGGTGCTGCTGACCACGCAGTACCTGGACGAGGCCGACGCGCTCGCCGACGAGATCTCGGTGATCGACCACGGCCGGGTGATCGCGCACGGCACCCCGGGCGAGTTGAAGCGGATCGCCGGCACCCAGACCATCGTGGTCCGGCCGACCGAGCCGGACCGGATCGGCGACGTCGCCGACATCCTGCGGGCCAGCACCGGGACCGATCCGGAACTGCCCCGACCCGGCCTGCTCACCGTGCCGGTGGACGACGACGCCACGTTCACCGCGGTGGTCCGCCGGCTCGACGACGCCGGCATCGGCGTGGTGGAGCTGGCGTTGCGCCTCCCCAGTCTCGACGAGGTGTTCTTCACGTTGACCGGCCACGGCGCCGGGGAACCCATGGAGGTGGCCGCATGACCACGATCACCCGCACGGCGGCCACGCCGCCCCGCACCAGCGCGCCCCGGGCCGGCTCCCGCCCGTTCGGGCTGGCCCGGCACAGCCTCGCGCTCGCCAGACGCAGTCTGATCAAGACGCTGCGCACGCCCGAGCAACTGCTCGACGTGACGCTCCAGCCGATCGTCTTCGTGCTGATCTTCGTCTACCTGCTGGGCGGCGCGATCTCCGGCTCGCAGCACGCCTACCTCCAGTTCCTCCTGCCGGCGATCATGGTGCAGACCGTGCTGTTCGCGTCCATCGCGACAGGCGTCAGCCTCAACACCGACATCGAGAAGGGCGTCTTCGACAGGTTCCGCAGCCTGCCGATCGCCAGGTCCGCGCCGCTCGTCGGCTCCGTGGTCGGCGACCTGGTCCGGTTCGTGGTCTCGATCTCCGTGCTGCTCGCGTTCGGCTACGCGATCGGCTTCCGGATCGGCACCGATCCGCTGTCCACGCTTGCGGCCTGCCTGCTGACCATCGCGTTCGCGTTCGCGGTCACCTGGATCGGCGTGCTGCTCGGCATGGTGATGCGCAGCCCCGGCGCCGTGCAGGGCACCGCGTTCCTGGTGTTGTTCCCGCTGACCTTCGGCACCAACATGATGGTGCCGACCGACACGCTGCCCGGCTGGTTGCAGTGGTGGGTCGGGGTGAACCCGGTGGCCGACGTGATGGAGGCGGCCCGGGGCCTGATGATCGGCGGTCCGGTCGCCGGGCCGGTGACCCGGTCGCTGCTCTGGACCGTGGCGATCATCGCGGTCTGCGCGCCGCTCGCCGTCCGCGCGTACCGACGCCGCGCCTGACCTGTCTCACCGAGCCGGGTCGCCGCCCACGAACGCGAGGGCGTCGGCCCGGCTCAGGCCGTGCCCCCGGGCGTACGCGGCGGCGTAGCGGTCGTCGCCCAGCTCGGCCCGCAGCCGCTCGGCGAGCCGCTGCGCGTCCGGGTTGGACCGGTCCGGCCAGCCGCGCAGCGAGTCGGACGTGCCGAGCATCTCGGCGGCCCGCTCGTACCGACCCTCCGCCTCGGCAATCGCCACCCAGCCGACCGCCATGACCGCGATCACCGGCATGTCCCGGGCGGCGAGGCCACGGACGGTGGCCTCGGCCAGGCACCGGCGTGCGCCCGGCACGTCGCCGCGGGCGAGCGCGAGGTGACTCATCGCGGCCAGCAGCAGCCCGCGGAACTGCGGCGCGACCAACGGCGCGGCCTCCTGGCGGCGCATCGCGTCGGCGAAGCACTCCTGCGCCTCGTCGAGCGAGCCCTCCAGCCGGGCGATGTCGCCGAGCGTCATCAGCCCGAACGCGGCGTCCCGGCCGTCCCGGTCGGCCACCCGGTCGGCGACGAACCGGCGCAGCTCGGCCTTGGCCCCGGCCGCGTCACCGGAGCGGGCCCGGATGGCCGCCAGCCAGATCAACTGGAAGCCCGGCTCGGCGCCCGGGGTGAGTTCGCGGACCAGCCGGGCCGACTCCTCCAGCGCGGCGGTGGCCGCCGCGAAGTCTCCGCGCTTGGTCAGCGCGTCGGCGTAGTTGCTCAGCACCATCGACAGGCTCCACCGCTCGCCGACCGCGCGCAGTTCGTCGACGGCGCGGATCGAGTCGCGCAGCATGCCCTCGCCGTCGCCGTCGTTCTCCCGGATCTGGCTGCGCATCGCCAGCAGCGTCCCGTCGGTCCACGGGTCGGGGTGCCCGCGCGCCCGGTCCACCGCGGCGATCCCGGCGGCCGTGTCATCCGTGAAGATCGACAGCGCCGGTTCGAGCAGCGCCACGATCGGATGGTCCGTGCCCTCCGCCGCCCGCACGGCTGCGGTCAGTTCCGCGACCTGCTCGTCGGTCGGCTCGGCGGCGTTGTGGAACATCTCCGTGATCACCCGGATGGCGAGCACCACGGCCCGCTCCGCCGCCGGCGCCGGCCCGGACAGCGCGAGCGCCCGGGCCAGCACGTCACCGCCGATGCCGCCGTCGTCGCCCCAGATGATCAGCGGCAGCGCCAGCGCCGCGCCGATCCGCAGCGCGGTGTCGGCGTCACCGGCGTCGCAGGCGAAGTGCAGCGCGCCGACGATGTTCTCCCGCTCCACCGTCAGCAGCCGCAGCCAGGGCAACTGCCCGGCGGTACGCAGGTGCGGCTCGGCGGTCCGGACCAGGTCCCGGAAGTACGCCGCGTGCGCGGCGCGCGCCTCGACGGCCGCCCCGGCGGCGGCGAGCCGCTCCAGCCCGTACTCCCGGATGGTCTCCAGCATCCGGAACCGCCCGTCGCCGACCACCTGGAGCAGCGACTTGTCGACGAGCGCGTCCAGCAGCGCGGCGGCGGCCGGGCCGGCGACGCCGGCCGCCGAGTCGGCGGTGACCGAGGCGGGAAACACGGCGAGCCGCTCGGCCAGCCGGCGCTCGTCGTCGGTGAGCAGCCCCCAACTCCAGTCCACCACCGCCCGCAGCGTCCGGTGCCGGGGCAGCGCGGTCCGGCTGCCGCCGGTCAGCAGCCGGAACCGGTCGTCCAGACCGGCCGCGACCTGCCGCGGCGAGAGCGTCCGCAGCCGCGCCGCGGCCAGCTCGATGGCGAGCGGCAGGCCGTCCAGGCGGCGGCAGATCTCCACCACGTCCGCGACGTTGTCGCCGGTCACCGCGAAGCCGGCGCGCACGGCCACGGCCCGGTCGCGCAGCAACTGCACCGAGGGGTACGCGACCGCGTCGGCCGCGGTGACGTCGGCCGGCGGCAGGCGCAACGGCGGTACGGGCTCCAGCGCCTCACCGACGATGCCCAGCGGCTCCCGGGACGTGGCCAGTATCCGCAGCCCCGGGCAGCGGCCGAGCAGCTCCTCGGCGAGCCGGGCGGCGGCCTCGACGACATGCTCGCAGTTGTCCAACACGATCAGCGTCTCCGCGCCGGCGATGGCGTCGACAAGCCGCCCGAGCGTGTCGCGGAACGTGGGTCGGGCGGGTTCCCGCGGCAGGTCCCGCCGGCCGAGCGTGTCGAGCACCGCCCGCGGCACGTCGGCCGGGTCGGTGATCGGGGCCAGCTCGACCAGCCAGGCGCCACCCGGCACACCACCGGCCAGCCGGGCCGCCGCGACCCCGGCCAGCCGGGTCTTGCCGGCCCCGCCCGGCCCGATCAGCGTGACCAGCCGGTTGCCGGCGAGCAGCCCGGTGAGCCGGCGCAGGTCCTCGTCCCGCCCGACGAACGTGGTGAGCGCGGTGCGCAGGTTCCCCCGCGGCGCGACGGGCGCCGGCGACGGGCCCGCCTCGCCCCGCAGCACCGCCAGGTGCGCGGCCCGCAACTCCGGCGAGGGGTCCACCCCCAGCTCGTCGGCGAGCCGCTCGCGGATCCGCTCGTACGCGCCGAGCGCCTCGGCGGGTCGCCCGGCGGCGGCGAGCGTCCGCAGGTGCAGCGCGGCCAGCCGCTCCCGCAGCGGATGCGCGGCGGTCAGCTCGTCCAGCTCGGCGACGAGCAGCTCCGGCCGGCCGGTGGCCAGCTCCGCCTCGATCCGGTCCTCCTGCGCGGTGAGCCGCAACTCGGCCAGCCGCACCCCGGCGGCGGTCGCGTAGGGCGCGTCGGCCACCTCGGCCAGCGCCGGACCCCGCCACAGCGCCAGCGCGTCCCGCAACATGGCGAGGGCGGTGTCGGCGTCCCCGGCGCGCAACGCCTCCCGGCCCGCGCGGGCCAGCCGCGCGAACCGCTCGGCGTCCACGTCGTCGGGGTCCAGGTCGAGCCGGTAGCCGGCCGGACCGCTGCGTACTCCCAGGCCGGGCACGGCCCGACGCAACCGGGACACGAGCGTCTGCACCGCGTTCGCGGTGTCGGCGGGCGGCGCGTCCGCCCAGAGCGCCTCGGCCAACGCCGGCACGCTCACCGGGCGGCCCGGGTCCAGGGCGAGACGGATCAGCAGCGCCCGCAGCCGCGCCCCGGCGACGTCGACCGCCTGCCCGCCGTCGCGGACCTCCAACGGCCCGAGTATCCCCACCCGCACGCTGTCACTCTCTCACCCGCGTGCTTTCTCCAGCCGTCGGGCATGACGGGCCAGGTCGAAGGCGACGAGGCAGCCCGCGCGGTCGGGACCAACCGCACCGGGATCGGTTCCCTCTCCGGGCAGGCCGATCTGTCCGGTGACGGGGACGCCGCCGGAATCGCCGCGGACTTCGTTCCACATCCACACGGGTGAGCGCCTCTGACATCAGCGGCGCCCCCGGCCACCCGAGGCGACCACAGCTCGCCTTCACATCCGCCCGTCCGGTCCTCCCCCGCCGCCTGACCGCACCTCGCCACACCCCCCTCCACGACGGGAAGGGTCCGCAACCCCTCGCCTCCGACGCCGCGATCATGAGGTTGACGGCGGTGTTGATCTCCGTTGATGCCGCCAACCTCATGATCACCCTCTCCTTGTCCGCTCAGCTGGGCCCTTCGGGGGCATGATCAAGGGGTTGCGTCAGAGTCGATCTCCGCGGCGACGCGAACCCCTTGATCAGCCGCCGACTTCCACCCGGCTGGACCGTTGTGGGTGGGTGGGGGCGGTTGTCGCCGCCCATGCGGGCCGGCGGTGGAATTGGGGTTCAGTCCGGTGGGGCGACGATCTGCGTGAAGATGATGACCAGCGCGGCCACCGCGATGACCATGGCTCCGAGGGCCGGGTTGACCGTCAGCGCCAGCACCAGCCCGACGAGGGCCAGCCCCATGGCCGCGACCACCACGCCGCGCTGCTTCCTGGTGAGGCGATACCACGCCGCACGCTGCCCGCCCATGACGCGAGGGTGCCACAGGTGGACACGGTCAGCATCTGTGAACGGCGTCGGGCGGTCGAGCGGAGGGCCAGGAACCGCTAGCGTACGGGCATGGCAGCGGTGGCGGCGGGACGCTTTCGCCGGACGCCGCTCGAACGGTCGGACCAGCGCGTCTCCTGGCGACGGACGGACCAGGCGTTCTTCGCCGCCGGGGCGTGCCACATCCTGGCCTGGGTGTGCCGGGACACCTACCCGGACCGGGCGATCGAGATGGCCGGGGTACGTTACTCCGACGATCCGCAGGTCTTCCACGTGTACGCGTTCTGGGCGGGGTGGGCGTTCGACCACTCCGGTTGGAACCCTGAGCCGGATCTGCTCGCGTCCAACCAGGACTTCGAACGCCGCCCATTGGACCGGGTGGCGATCGGTGACGACCTGGCTGCGTTCTGCCGGGCGCACCTCTCACGCATGCCGCACCAATACTGGCAGGACCCCCTCCCCCGGGCGCGCGACTACGTCCGCCGCTACCCGCCGCCGTGGGCGTAGGCGGTCACTCGTCCCCGTGGACGCGGGCGCTGGAACACGGCGTCGATGTCTCGTGTCGCTCGTCGTGCGTCGTAGGCCAAGGCCATCGCCGCCCCGCCGAAAACGTAAAGGTCCGCGACCACGCCGCGCTTCGCCAGGCGGTCACCGAGCCTGCGGAAGGCATCCTCGGTCGCGACACGGTCCAGGAGCGGATCATCAGAGTTCATGCCACATCCAACTCGTGCGCCGACACGTAGACACCACGGCGGCGGAAGGCGGCCGGCGCGTGGACGACCGCATCCACCCGGGCGGCGCTCGTGTTGAACGGGAACCAGAACCTGCGCAACGACCGCGTCTCGACCCACGGCGGCGCACCGCGCCCATCCTTCGCGCTCAGATGCTCGGCCAGGGCAGCGAGGAACACGTCCCAGTGCTCGTCTCCCGTGTATGCGGGTTCCCCTTCCAACAGCGTCCCGCGGTCTTCACGGGGTTCCCAGCGGTATTCCTCCAGGAACTCCGCCACCAACCGCCACCGCCGGCTGTCGTCCGCCCCGGTGAGCAGAGCCCCCAGGCGCGCCACGGTCAGCGGCTCGTAGCTCGCAGCATGCTTTCCCACCGTTCCCACGCTAGTGCAAGGGAGGGCACCGACAGGGCCCCGCCGCAGCTCGCCGCGGTCAATCGTCGCCTCGGACGCGGGCGTGCAGACGCATGTCGTGCCGGCCGTCGGCGTGGACGGCGTCGCTGCGCTTGGTGCCCTCCAGGCGGAACCCGGCCTTTACCGCGACCCGGCAGGAGGCGTGGTTGCGGGTCGAGTGGTCCAGGTACAGACGGTGGAAGCGACCCTCGGCGAGGGCCCAGGCGCTGACCGCCCGCAACGCCCGCGGGGCCACGCCCGCTCCCCGGGCGGCCGGGACCACCCAGTACGCGCAGCCGGCCACCCCGTCGGCGAAGTCCCAGCCGCCCACGGCCATCCGTCCCAACACCTCGCCGCCGCCCCGGGTCACCGCCCAGCTCGCCCCCGTCTCCCGCGCCCAGGCCCGGCGGTAGTGCGCGAACCATTCCCGGACCTGCTCCTCGGAGACGGGCCGACGGGTGTGCCAGCGCTGGATCTCCGGATCCTGGTAGGCGGCGAAGACCGTCGGCGCGTCGGCGGCCTCCCAGGGCCGCAGGACGACGCCGGCCCCGGCGGGGATCGTCGGCTGAGGCCCGGCGGCGATGGTGCCGGCGGTGATCGTCGGTGGTGTCGACAGTGGAAACCTCATCCGCTGATCCTTCACCACGCCGGGGAAATGTGGTGACACCGATGGGTGGGTCAGCGATGCTGCGGACCATGACCATCGTTCGCGCCAACCCGGAGGGCGTGCACTCCACCCCGGGATACCACCACGTCACCGTCGTTCCCGCCGGGCGTACCGCCCATCTCGCCGGCCAGTGCCCGCTGGACGGGGCCGGCGCGCTGGTCGGGACGGACGACGTCGACGCCCAGGTCGACCAGATCGCCGCGAACGTGCTCGCCGCGCTCCGGTCGGTCGGCGCGGGCCCGGAGCACGTCGTGCGTACCGTGATCTATGTGGTGAGCGCCGACCGGGCCGTGCTCGCCCAGGTGTGGCAGCGTTTCCTGGCCTCGCCGTTGGCACCCGCGTTCACCACCGCGAGCACCCTGCTCGGCGTCGCCCAGTTGGGCTTTCCCGGGCAACTGGTCGAGCTGGACGTGACCGCGGCCCTTCCCGAAACGCCGTAGGGCGGCTCGGGACGTCACCGGTCCTGGCGGCTGTCGTACGACTCCCGGGCGTCGAGCAGTTCGTCCCAGTGCCTCGCGGTCCAGGTGCACGCCGCCTCGATCGGTCCGAGCATGCTGCGACCGAGCGGCGTCAACTCGTACTCGACGTGCGAAGCACGCCCGGCGCGGACCGCGCGCGTGACCAGACCGTCGCGTTCGAGGGCGCGCAGCGACCGGGTGAGCACTTTCGGGGTGACCCGGCGCAGCGGCACGCGAAGCTCGGAGAACCGGCGCGGCCCACCCTCCAGGCACCGGATGATGAGCGCCGCCCACTTGTCGCCGAACCGGATCGGGTTGAGCGAGGACGGGCACAGCTCGTCGAACATGTCGGCGGGCAGCGGTTGCCTCATGGCGCCGACGATAGCCGGTATCCCCGAGGTAACCGCGACGCTCGATAGCGTCGGCGGCACCGGCCGGGCGTAGGGGTTCCGGCGATGGCGAGAGGCGTATCCACATGGACATCGTGGTCTTCGGGGCCGGCGGGCGCGCCGGGCGGCAGGCCGTCGCCGAGGCGCGGCGACGTGGCCACCAGGTCACCGCCGTGGTACGCGACCCGGCGCGCCACCGCGACATGGCCGACGCCCGGGTGGTGGCAGGCGACGTCACCGACGCGGCCGACGTCGCACGGGTGGCCACCGGACACGACGCGGCGATCAGCGCGGCGGTGGACCTGACCGTGCCGCCGCTCGACTTCTTCACCGCGTCCTCCCGCGCCCTGGCCGCCGGGCTGGCGAAGGCGGACGTACGCCGTCTGGTGGTCGTCGGCCTCGCACCGGTGCTTCCCGGCGCGTCGGGCGGCGCCCTGATGGACGAACCCGGCTTCCCGCAGGAATACCGCCCCTTCTACCTGGGTCACGCGGCGGGCCTGGCGGAGCTGCGGACGTGCGACCTCGACTGGGCGTACGTGGCGCCGGCCGGCGACTTCGACCGCGACGGCACCCGCACCGGGCGTTACCGGCTGGCCGAGCACGGCGATCCGGCCAGCAGGATCAGCTACGCGGACTTCGCGATCGCGTTGCTCGACGAGATCGACGCACCTCGCCGCCATCGTGGCACCGCCAGCATCGCGCAGGCGTGACCGGGGCGCGCCGCCCGCCGGCCGCCACGCCTGTGGGTCAGGCGTCGCGCCGGAGCGCGGACAGGCCCCACAACGCGGCTGCCCCGGGAACGCCGTGCACGGCGGTGCGCCGGCCGGGCGCCGCGTTCGGCGCCCGGCCGGCGGAGCGCGACACCTACAGGTACGGGCGGGTGATCAGCTCGATGGCATGGCCGGCAGGGTCCTTGAAGTAGACACCCCGGCCGCCGTGCTCGTTGTTGATCTCGCCGGGGCGTCGCATCTGCGGGTCGGCCCAGTGCTCGACGCCCTGGTCGCACAGCCGCCGATACGCGCGGTCGAAGAGGTCGTCGTCGACCAGGAACGCATAGTGCTGCATCTGGATCTCCACCGGCGGCTCGGCGAACTGGAGCAGCACGCCGTCGGTGAGCTGGACGTTTGTGAACGGGCCCCAGGACGGGGCCGCCGGCAGTTCCAGCAGTTCCCGGAAGAACCGGGCCGAGGCGTCGCGGTCCCGGGTGGCGATGATCGTGTGGTTGAACGTGACTGGCATGTGGTTGACCTCGCGGTGCTCGACACGAATGGAAACCTTCGCTGCGCAGGCCGCGCGGAGGTCCACGTGCCGAGCCGGAAAGGTGCTGATCGCGCACCCGCCGTGCGGTCAGCCCTCCACCGGATCGCCAATCCGTGCATGGCGTCGAGCCGGTCCGGTGTTCACGAGCGCTGACGCTACGTGACC
This sequence comes from Micromonospora sp. WMMD1128, assembly GCF_027497235.1. Classification (NCBI taxonomy): domain Bacteria; kingdom Bacillati; phylum Actinomycetota; class Actinomycetes; order Micromonosporales; family Micromonosporaceae; genus Micromonospora; species Micromonospora sp. WMMD1128. Next base: position 1,209,452 of record NZ_CP114902.1, on the reverse strand, counting down.
GGACCGGCTGTGGCAATGACGGGCAACCGCCGGACCCGGCGGTTCATCGGCCCAGCCGAAACCGGGCGGCGAGGTCGTCGGCCAGGTCGAACACGTCCCGCGCGCCGTCGACGGTGACCACCGGCAGCCCTGACCGCGCGGCCTGGCGGCGGACTTCGGCGTCCCACAGTTCGTCGCGAGCCAGCCGCAGGGCGAGCGCCTCACCGTGGTCGCTCTCGCCCCAGTTCGCCCGGGCCCGGACCGGGTCGGCGAACCGCGCGCGTAGCGCCCCGTGCCGGAACGTCGGCGTGGGCAGCAGGAACGCCGCCTGCTCCGGCCATGTCAGCAGCGGAGCGACGTCGCGGGGCAGCGTGCGGAAGTCGTCGACCAGGACGGGCCGGTCCGCGGGCAGCGCCAGCAGGTCGTCCACCACGAAGCCGAACGTCTCCCCGTGCAGGCTCGGCATCGACGCGAAGACCTCCTGCGCGCTGCGGCCGTTCCACCGCTGCGCCCCCGAGGCGTGCAGTAACGCCCACAGGTAGGGCTGCTCCGCGGCGGTGCACCGACTGACGTAGCCGCGCTCCGCGTGGTCACCGTCGTAGATCAGCACGTCGTGGCGCTCGGCAAGCGCCCGGGCGAGGGTGCTCTTGCCCGTTCCGGTGCCACCCGCGAGCCAGCGCACATGCGACAGCCGGCGACCGAGGCCCACGTCGCGATTCTCGGTGGCCATGCCGACGACAATGCCAGAGCTTGACGAAGCCCGTGGTAAGTCGTAGCTTACCGTTCGTGGCCACTTACCGAATCGAGGATGGGTGGGACGCCCTGGGCGACCCGACGCGGCGGGCGATCATCGCGTGTCTCGCGGAGCGGCCGAGGGCCGTCGGCGAGTTGGCCGGGATGCTGCCGGTCAGCCGGCCGGCCGTATCGCAGCATCTGCGCGTGCTGAAGGACGCCGGCCTGGTGACGGACCGCACCGCGGGTACGCGGCGTGTCTACCGGCTCAATCCCGCCGGCGTGGCCGCGTTGAGAGATCAACTCGACACCTACTGGAGTCGGGCCCTGGACGGCTTCAAGGACGCCACCGAGCGTCCCGACGAGGAGGAATCATGAGTGGCACGAACACGGTGGTACGGCGGCAGATCGTGGTCGACGCGCCGGTCGAACGGGCGTTCGCGGTGTTCACGGCCCGGTTCGGCGACTTCAAGCCGAAGGAGCACAACCTGCTGGAGTCACCGATCGTGGAGACGGTGTTCGAGCCGAAAGTCGGTGGACACATCTACGACCGCGCCGAGGACGGCAGCGAGTGCGCCTGGGCCCGGATCCTCGCCTTCGAGCCGCCGGACCGCGTCCTGTTCAGCTGGGACATCAGCCCGACGTGGCAGGTCGAACAGGACCCGGAAAACGCCAGCGAGGTCGAGGTCCGGTTCGTCGCCGAGACACCGCAGCGGACCCGGATCGAGTTGGAGCACCGCAACCTGGACCGGCACGGTCCGGGTTGGGAGTCGGTTCGTGACGGCGTCGCTGACGACGAGGGCTGGCCGCTGTACCTGCACCGTTACGCCGACCTGTTCATCGATGCCAGCTAGCGCGACGGCGGAGCCATCTTGATCCTGGGTGGCGGTTCGTCGCGACGTGCGCCAGGGTGAGCAACGCCGACCGGCCGGTGGTGACTTTCCTGAGCCGACGCGAGTGCCCCGCCCATCTAGACTGAGCGGCATGCGCAGGCCGATGAACCTCGTGTATCTGTCGACCATCGCCGTCCTGGCAGCATCCGGGTTCTTCCTCCGCGACTGGCCCTGGTGGACGCTCGCCGTGGTAGGTGCGATCGCCATGCTTCTTGTATCGGTGGCTGAACGGGTTGTCTCCGCCCGCCGGAAGAGGGACGTCCCCAGCCGATGACGCAGCCGGGGAGCCTCATCGGCTGGCGGCCTCCCGCGCGTTCCGCTCCACCATGTCCCGATGCGCGGTCCACGTCGCGGCGTCGGATAACGGCACGTTGGTGGTCGTGGGAAGAAGACCGACCGTGCCGTCGATCAACTCCCTGACGATGTCGGCATGCCCGGCGTGGCGTTGGGTCTCGGCGGTCATATGGACCAGCATCTGATGCAGCGTCACATCGCCGCCGTCGCCCCACCACGGCACCCGTCCGACCGCGTCCAGGGTCAACGCCTCGATCGTCGCGTCCGCGTGTGCCCAGGCCCGTCGGTAGAGATCGACGATGGATTCGCGCGACTCCGTCGGCAGTGCCCACGCCTCCCACGACTCCTCCCCCTCGGGCCATCGCGGTACGGCGTCACTCGGGCGTCCGAAGGTCTCACCGAAGTATCCGAACTCGCCGCGGGCCAGGTGCTTGACCAGGCCCAGCAGGTTCGTCCCGGTGGGCGTCAGCGGACGGCGGGCGTCGTATTCGCTCAGCCCGTCGAGCTTCCACACCACCGCTTCACGTGCCCCGCGCAGATAGTCGAGCAGGTCCGCCTTCGGGTCGAGGATCGCCATGGCGAACAGCATGCCGTACGCACGCCCGGTTGCGCGGCCCCGTCACGCGTGAGGCCGCGAGGCCTAGGCTGGAACGGTGGATGAGCTTCTGGCGATCGCGCTGGTCGCCGGCTGCCTGACGACCGTCTTGGTTTTCCTCGCGTGGCTGGCGGCCCGGGTCCGTCGCCGCGGCATCGGCGACAACGTCATGGGGCCGTTCGAGGAGATCTGGCATCCGGCCGCCCACCGCTTCCGCGCAGAGATCAGGGTGCACGACGAGCGCGTGGTGCCGCTGCCGTCCGCCGGAGATCCGAAGCAGCGGGGCGACCGAGCAAGAGGCCCGAGGTAGGCCGCCATCGCATGGGCAACCTTGCATCGAATTTTGACGATGGGAATGTGCTCGCCGGCCGCTGTCGGTAGCATCTCCGTGTTTGTCCAACGGGGAGGAAGATTCACATGCGATGGAAGATTCCGGCCGGCGTCCTCATGGCGCTGGCCTTGCTGATTCCGGCGGCACCGGCTCTGGCGCAGACCGGCCATCCCGGGCTCGACGCGGCCTGCCAGACGGTCGAGCGCAAGGTCTACAAGGACATCCGGGACCTCATCACCATCGACTTGGACGCTGCCACCAACACCGAGTTGCGTGTGTTGACCGCCCAGATCCTGACCGAGGCGAACGCCGAGTCGCTGCCGGTTCTGCCGGACGCCATCCAGAAGGCGCTGAAAGGCTCCGAGGACGAGCTGCGCACGTTCCTCAAGACGGGCGTGCAGAGCGCCTGGTCGGTGGCGCTGCGGGTCACGGTGGTGCGGACGCTGACCGACGCTGGCCCCAACGTTCGGGAGGCCACGCAGAAGGTGCTCGACGACCCGAGCATCGATGCCTACCTGGTGTACCTGAACTACGGCCTGTACATCGCACGGGAGCTTGACTGCGCGTCCACGCCCACGCCGACGCCGACGACGTCTCAGCCCACGCCGAGGCCGAGCGCCACGACGACAGTCGTGCCGACCGCCGCCCCCGCCGTGACCCCGGGTGCGCCCGACGGCGGCGAGGGCGGCGGGCTGCCCGTGACCGGCACCGACACCGCGACCGTGGCCGGCATCGGCGGGGTGCTCCTGCTCCTCGGCGGCGCGGGCTTCGTGATCGGACGCCGGCGCCGGTCCCGCTTCGTGGCCTAGCTCGATCGACGCGCCCGGCTCGACGCTTCGTCGGGCCGGGCGCGTCGGCACCGTGCTTCACCCGGTTCACCCTTGCACGCTGCCGGACCACGGCGCCTGCGGGCAATCCCGCGATCGAGGTAACCGGGGCGTGGGGCACGGCAACGGTGGGACGCCGTCCGGAGGCGACGCACTCCGAGCCGCTGCGGCGAACCTGCGCGCTCCGGCGGTGGCCAGGTAGTCGAGGATCTGGTGGACGTTCAGCCGCGTACCGTGACGGCCGGTACTGGCCGCCTGCTCGCCAAGGACCCGCAGCAAGATGCGCGGCTCGCGGGCCCACATGTCCAGCAGTACGACGTCGGGATGTTCGGCGACCACCCCGTGCGGTTCGCAGGCGGCAAGCGGGAAGTCTCGGAGGTTGCAGGTGATGATCGAGTCTGCTCCGGCGGCTACCGCCGCGGCCAGCACATGTCGGTCCTTCGGATCGTTGTCCATCTGGTCGATCAGCGCCTCATACCCGGTAACCATCGCGTCCTCGAACGCGGCGTTCATGAACGCGAACCGTCGTTCGATCGCCGCCGGTGACACCGGCACGTGCCGTCGAACCTCTTCAAGAATGGCCGGTGACCAGCGCGGCTGGCACAACTCCTCCTCGGCCAGCCGCAGCAGGAGGTCGCACAGTGCGTTGGGGATCAGAACGTTGGCGTCCAGGACCGCGATCGTCGTCACGCCTCAGGCCGCGTCATCCGTCTCGACCGGTGCGGACTGCCCGTACATGCCCATCTCGACTGCGTCGGCGGTCAACTCGTCGAGGATCGCCCGCCGAGCTTGACCACGCCGGTCCCGGTAGGCCAGCACCTGCTCCAGCGGGATCCGGCGCGAGGAGTTCGGCCGCGAGTAACCGATCTCACCAGCCTCCAGCAACTTGATCAACGTCGGTCGGGACACCCCGAGCAACCCGGCCGCCTCGGTCGTCGTCAACTCCCGGTCGACCGGCACGACCGCCACGCCACGGCCAGAGGCAAGCACATCGGCGATCCTGGTCAACACATCCCGCATCGACATAGGAACCGCCACCTGCTCCCCGCCGCGGCGCACTGCCAACTCCCCCGCACCGTCATGCAGCAAGTTGGCCAGCTCGGTCAACGAGGGATGTTCCCCATCAGCCGGCATGATCGCTTCCGTGGACATGACCCCTCCCGTCCGTCAGCACCGACCACCATCATCCCGCGAAGTGAAAAAAGTGCAAGCGCCTTCGCCGACTTGGGCCAAGCCCTCGCAACGGCACGGCATGACCGCGGAACTGACCGAACGCTGCCTGGCCAGGCCCGCTTGGGTGCGCGTTTCGGGTGGGGCGGGCGGGGTTCGAACCCGCGACCGAGGGATTATGAGTCCCCTGCTCTAACCCGCTGAGCTACCGCCCCGTTACCGCGCCGGATCGTAACCTGCCGATCGATCACCGGCCACCACCGACCCGGCGACGTACGCCGCCACGACAGCACGATGGGCAACGCGAGAATAACAGCGCACAGTGACGCGCCGGTTCAGCCCCGCAGTTCGTCGAGCACCGCGCCGGCGGTACGCCAGCCGCTCGCCAACGCGCCCTGGATGGACGGGCTGTCCCGGTGGTCGCCGGCCACGAACAGGCCGTCGCCGAGCGCGACCGGCTTGCGCAGCCGGCCCTGCGGCGGCGGGGCGGCCGGCAGCGCCTCCGGCACCGTGACGGTGGTGAGGTGGGTCCAATCGGCGGTGGGACGGCCGTAGAGGCGGTCCAGCTCGCGTCGGATCACCGGTTCGGGCGGTGCCTGCGGGCCGACCACGGAGGTGGCCACCAGGTGTTGGCCGGCCGGCGCGTACGTGGGCGCGGCCTGGCTGAGCACCACCGTGTTGGTGACCAGTTCCCGCCGGTCGCCGTCGAGCAGCAGGATCGGCTCGTCGAGGGGCGCGGACTCGGTGCGGTGGTAGTAGGTGGTGTACGCGTGCATGCGTACCCGCTCGATCGTGGGCAGCAGCGTGGCCGCCGCGGGCGGGTCCGCGGCGACCACGACGGCGCGGCAGGTGATCTCGCCGGTCGCGGTGCGGACCCGGCCGGGCGCGACCTGGGTGACCGGCGTGTGCAGGGCGATCAGTTCGGTGGGCAGCGGCGCGGCGACGGCCCGGGGCAGCGCGCCCATGCCCTGTGCGGGCAGGCCGATCCGGCCCCGGGCGAAGGAGCGCATGATCATCGCGAACACGTGGCTGGAGGTGGCCAGCTCGCGGTCGAGCAACACACCGGCCAGGAACGGCCGGAGCAGTTCCTCGATGATCGCGTCGGAGAGCCCGGCCCGGCGTAGCGCCGTCTCGGTGCTGGTCTCGGGCGCGGTGAGCAGCCGACCGGCGGGCAGGGTGGCGCAGCCGCCGGCGAGCGCGGCCAGGCGCAGCCGGTCGCGCAGCGAGCCGACGCCCGCGGTGAGCGTGCCGGGCGCGCCGGTGGGTTCGCGCAGCGGGTTGACCAGGCGTGCCAGCCGGTCGCCGCGGCGCACCAGCACGCCGGAGGTGAACCAGCCGAGGCCGAGGGTATCGAGGTCGAGCAGCCCGCCGAGTCGGGGGTAGGCGGTGTTGAGGACCTGGAAGCCGCGGTCCAGCAGGAAGCCGTCGACCTCGTCGGTGGCGACCCGGCCACCGAGCCGGTCGCCGGCTTCCAGCAGCCGCCACGGCACGCCGGCGCGGTGCAGCCGCCGCGCGGCGGCGAGGCCGGCCAGGCCGCCGCCGACGATGACCACGTCGCTGTCAGGCACGGTCCACCCCCGCCCCGGCGCGGTCGCCCTCGCGGTGGGACCGCGACAACCGGCCCGGCCACCAGACCTTCGGCCCGATGTCGTACGCGAGCGCGGGCACCAGCAGCGAGCGGACCACGATGGTGTCGAGCAGCACCCCGGCGGCGACCGCCACGCCCAACTCGACGAGCACCACGAGCGGCAGTACGGCGAGCGCGGAGAACGTGGCGGCGAGCACGATGCCGGCGGAGGTGATGACGCCGCCGGTGACGGCCAGGCCGGCGAGCACCCCGGCCCGGGTGCCGCGTCGCACCGATTCCTCGCGGACCCGGCTCATCAGGAAGATGTTGTAGTCGATGCCGAGCGCGACCAGGAACACGAACGCGAACAGCGGGAAGGACTGGTCGACGCCGGGGAAGTCGAAGACGTACTTGAACAGCAGCGCGCAGAGGCCGAGCGTGGCCAGGAACGACAGCACCACGGTGGCGATCAGCAGCACCGGGGCGACCAGGGCGCGCAGCAGCAGCGCCAGGATGACCGCGATGACCAGCAGCACCACCGGGATGATGACGTTGCGGTCGCGGACGGACGCGTCGGCGGTGTCCACGTTGATGGCGGTGAAGCCGCCGACCACGGCGTTCGCGCCGGGCACCGCGTGCACCGCCTCGCGCAGGTCGCGGATGGCCTGTTCGGCGCCGTTGCTGTCGGGTGGGTCGGCGAGCGTGACGTTGAGTTGCACCCGGCCGTCGACGACCTTCGGCGGCGCGTTCGGGTCGGGTGGCGCCAGTTCGCCCCGCTGGCCGAGCGGCGCCACCGAGTCGACGCCCTTGACACCCTGCGCCACCTGGGCGACGCGCTGCGCGGTGGCCTGCGCGGTGAAGATGGTGGCCGGGCTGCCGGTGCCGGCCGGGAAGTGCCTGTCGATGACCTCCTGGCCGGCCACCGAGTCGGTGCGCTGGGTGAACAGTTGGGACTGGCCGAGGGTGGTGGCGCCGAGTTGGGTCACCCCGATCGCGAGCGCGGCCAGGACCACCGCGGTGACGATCCAGACGGTACGCGCGCGGCGCGCCACGAAGCCGGCGATGCGCCCCCAGATGCCGTGCTCGGTGCGCGGGTCGGCGTCGTCGTGCCGGGGTCGCCGGGGCCAGAACGCCCACCGGCCGCCGAGCACCAGCAGGGCGGGCAGGAAGGTCAGCATCACCAGCAGCGTGGCGGCGATGCCGACAGCGCTGATCGGGCCGAGCGCCCGGTTGGAGTTGAGGCTGGACAGCAGCAGGCAGAGCAGGCTGACGATGACCGTGGCGCCGGACGCGAAGATCGCCGGGGCGGCGCCCTTCCAGGCGGCCTTCATCGCGTCCCAGGGGCGTTCGTGTCGGTGCAGTTCCTCCCGGTAGCGGGCGATGAGCAGCAGGGCGTAGTCGGTGCCGGCGCCGAACACGAGCACGGTGAGGATGCCCTGCGCCTGCCCGTTGAGCTTGACCACGTCGTGCTTCGCGAGTTGGTAGACGAAGACGGCGGCAAGCGAGTAGGACATCCCGGCGGCCAGCAGCGGGAAGACCCAGAGCACCGGGCTGCGGTAGACGATCAGCAGGATGATCAGCACCACGACCAGGGTGACCAGCAGCAGCGGTCCGTCGATCGCGGAGAACACCTCGATCAGGTCGCCGAGCAGTCCGGCCGGGCCGGCCACGTCGACGGTGAGCCCGTCGCGGTCGGGGCCGGCGATGGTCCGCAGTTCGTCGACGACGGCGCGGATCTGTTCGCCCTCGGCGCTGTCGATCGGCACGATCACCTGGGCGGCCTGTTTGTCCTGGCTGACCACGGGTGGCGGCAGTGGGGCGACCACGCCGGGCACCTGGGCGAAGCGGGCGGCGTCGCCCTGGATGCGCTGCTGGTCGGCCGGGGTGATGCCGCCGGCGCGTTCGTAGACCACGAGGGCCGGGGTGGTCTCCCGGTCGACGAAGCCGGCGGAGAGGTCCTGGGCGCGGGTGGCCTCGGCGTCGGCCGGGAGGAAGGAGGCGTTGTCGTTGGTGGCGACATCACCGAGTTTGCCGGCGTAGGGACCGGCGATCCCGCCGACGACGAGCCAGCCGAGCACCACTGCCACCGCGATCAGTGTCGCGGTCGAACGGGTGCGTCCTGCGGCCATCCTCACCACCCTCGAATCGACGCGTGGATCGACGCAGCGGGAGTCTAAGTCGACGTGGACCATCCTGCCGGTCGAAGCGGCGTTCACGGGCGGAAACCGGGCGGCCGTACGCGTACCGGCAACGAGAAACGCCCGTCGGCGTGGCCGACGGGCGTGGTGTGGAGCGAAGCTCCCCCGATTGGACTCGAACCAATAACCTGCCGGTTAACAGCCGGCTGCTCTGCCAATTGAGCTACAGGGGACCGTGCACCGCCCGGGCGACGATCTCTCCGCGCCGTGCGACGGAGAAAAGAATACAGGACATCGGGGGGTGGCGCGCCAGTGGGTTGTCGGGCCCTCAGAATCGGGACAAATCGTCATCTGGGCGCAGGCAGGTATGAGCGGAGAGCAGGATGGGTAGTTAGCGGTCAACAGAGTCAGGTACGGAAGGAGCCGCCATGCGCGGAAAGATCATGTTTCTTGGCGGGCTGGCTGCGGGATTCGTCCTGGGCGCCCGTGCCGGCCGAGAGAAGTACGAAGAGCTGGTGGTGCGCGGGCGCAAGGTGCTCGACCACCCGACCGTCCAGGAGGCGGCCGGCGTCGCGCAGGCACAGGCGACCCGGCTCTACTCCGAGGGCAAGGACAAGCTCGGGCAGAGCAAGATCGGCGAGAAGATCTCCACCGGCAACGGCAGCAAGTCGGGGCTGACCGAGGCCGACAAGCCGTTCGCCGGCACGCCGGCCGCCGTCGGCAGCAAGGCCGGCACCAGCGGTACGGGATCGACCGGCGCGACCGGCTCGACCACGACCGGCACGAGCACCAAGCCCAACGGCACGAGCAGCACCCTCTGACATCAGCGGACAGCGGGCCGATCACCTTCGGGTGACCGGCCCGCTTCCGTATGCACGTGCGGCCCATCTCCGGCGCGACGGTCTCCGCGGCGCGACGGTCTCCGCGGCGCAGTGCGGCCCCGGGCATAGTTCGGTCCGGGGTTCCTACAAACTTGATGACGCGAATGGATCGGGCAGGTCGCCGGCCGGCTGTGCCGCAGCGGCCAGGCCGCCGGTGCGAGGCCATGGGTCACACGGCTCCTTCGACACCCATGGCGGTGCAGGCGTGGCTCGCCGACCTCGACATTCCACCCCGCCTCGCGGACGGCAACCGAGCCACCGCGATCTCCCGGGCCGGGTCCGCCCCTCCCCTCGCGCTCGTCGGGGAAGCATCGGGCATATGTCGGTGGCGGGGCCGACGGAAAGGCCCGGGCCGGCCGGTTACGTGATGCCACACCGCTCCGGGTGGCGACTCGTTCACGTCATCAAGTTTGTAGGCGCGGAGAAGTGATTCCCCGGCCGAGGCTGATGGTCGGGTGGGTTCCTGACCACGACCGACCGAACTGGGGCGGACCGACCAACGACCAGCCGACCGACCGACGACAGCGGACCTACCGACGACAGCGGCAGACCTGAGACATGCCAGCGGGACGCCGACGGGGACGGCCCGTCACCGCGGTCGAGCCCGACCCGGCGATGCTGGCCGAGCTGCACAGCGCCGAGCTGCGGCCCGGCCCGCACACCGGCACCGGGGACGACGGCGACGGGCCGGGAGACTGTCTACGTCAGTCGCGGGTGGTGCTGAAGGCGGCGTCGAACGCGGCGGTCGGGGCGTCGAAGGCCAGGCGGCGGACGAACTGGAGCGCCTCCGGCGCGCCGACCAGGCGGTCCATGCCGGCGTCCTCCCACTCGATCGAGATCGGGCCGTCGTAGCCGATCGCGTTCAACGCCCGGAAGCAGTCCTCCCACGGCACGTCGCCGTGGCCGGTGGAGACGAAGTCCCAACCACGTCGCAGGTCGGCCCAGGGCAGGTGGGAGGAGAGCCGGCCACGCCGACCGTCGCCGGTGCGGACCTTCGCGTCCTTGCAGTCCACGTGGTAGATCCGGTCGGCGAAGTCGAGGATGAAGTTGACCGGGTCCAGTTCCTGCCAGACGAAGTGCGACGGATCCCAGTTCAGCCCGAACGCCGGCCGGTGTCCGATCGCCTCCAGGGTCCGCTTGGTGGTCCAGTAGTCGTACGCGATCTCGCTGGGGTGCACCTCGTGCGCGAAGCGCACGCCCTCGGCGTCGAAGACGTCCAGGATCGGGTTCCACCTGTCGGCGAAGTCCTGGTAACCGCGTTCGATCATCGCCGGCGGCACCGGCGGGAACATCGCCAGCGTGTGCCAGATGGACGAGCCGGTGAAGCCGACCACGGTCCGTACGCCGAGCTTCGCGGCGGCCCGCGCGGTGTCCTTCATCTCCTCGGCGGCGCGGCGGCGTACCCCCTCCGGCTCGCCGTCGCCCCAGATCCGCGCCGGCAGGATGTCCTGGTGCCGCTCGTCGATCGGGTGGTCGCAGACCGCCTGCCCGACCAGGTGGTTGGAGATGGTGAAGACCTGGAGGTTGTGCTTGGCGAGCGTCTCCCGCCTGCGTTCGACGTACGAGTCGTCGGCGAGCGCCCGGTCGACCTCGAAGTGGTCACCCCAGCAGGCGATCTCCAGGCCGTCGTACCCCCACTCGGCGGCGAGCCGGCAGACCTCGTCGAACGGAAGATCGGCCCACTGGCCGGTGAAGAGCGTGATGGGTCGCGCCATTGTCCTTCTCCCAAGTCGTGTGATGGGGGTTCCGTTTTGCGGGTGAGCGCCGGTGCCCGACGTTAAGCGGGGCCCCTTCCTATACCGGAGGCGTTAAGCGGGGCCCCCTCCTTCTCGACCTCGGCCCAGGCGGAGGCGGCGGCGGACCGCGAAACCGCGTCCAGCACCTGCTGCACCTGCAACGCGTCGGCGAAGGACGGCGTCGGGTCGGCGCCGGTGGCGACCGCCTCGACGAAGTCGCGCATCTGGTGGGTGAAGGAGTGCTCGTAGCCGATGATGTGGCCGGGCGGCCACCACGCCGCCAGGTACGGGTGCTCCGGCTCGGTCACCAGGATGCGGCTGAAGCCCTGCTCGGCGGCGGGCCGGGTGGCGTCCAGGAACTCCAGTTCGTTGAGGCGTTCCAGGTCGAACGCGACGCTGCCGCGCGAGCCGTTGATCTCGACCCGCAGGGCGTTCTTGCGGCCGGTGGCGAACCGGGTCGCCTCGTACGTGGCGAGTCCACCGCTGTCGAGCCGGGCCACGAAGACCGCGGCGTCGTCCACGGTGACCGGTCCCGTGCCCTGCCCGTTGCCGCCGGACTGCGCGGCCAGGCCGCTCGACTCCGACGGCAACGGCCGCTGCTTGACGAACGTCTCGGTGAGCGCGCTGACCCCGGTGATCTGCTGCCCGGTGACGTACTGGGTCAGGTCGATGATGTGCGCGCCGATGTCACCGAGCGCGCCGGAGCCGGCCCGCTCCTGCTGGAGCCGCCACACCAGCGGGAACTGCGGGTCGACGATCCAGTCCTGGAGGTAGGTCGCCCGGACGTGCCGGATCTCGCCGAGCCGCCCGTCGGCGACGAACTGCCGCATCAGGGCGACCGCGGGCACCCGCCGGTAGTTGAAGCCGCACATCGCGCGTACCCCGGACTCGCGGGCCCGCGCGGCGGCGGCGGTCATCTCCCGCGCCTCCGCGACGGTGTTCGCCAGCGGCTTCTCGCACAGCACGTGCTTGCCCGCGGCCAACGCGGCGAGGGCGATCTCACCGTGACTGTCCCCCGGCGTGCAGATGTCGACCACGTCGATCTCGTCGGACTCGACGAGCCGCCGCCAGTCCGTGGTGTACCCGTCCCAGCCGAGCCGATCGGCGGCCTCGGCCACCTTCGGCTCGTCCCGGCCGCAGACGAGCGACATCCGCACCCGCGCCGGCAGGTCGAACACCCGGTTCACGGTGCGCCACGCCTGCGAGTGCGCGGCGCCCATGAACGCGTAGCCGACCATGCCGACCCGCAGGATCCTGTCATGACTGGACAACCCGGTCTCCCCCCTTGTGTTAGAACCCGAGCTTGAGGTAGTCGCCCGAGTTCTGCTTGGTGATCGTCTCGGAGGCGAGCACGATTTCCTTCGGTACCTGGAGTTCCACCAGGTCGGACATGCCCTTTCCCTGCCCGATCAGGCGGGCCAGGGTGATGGCCGAGGAGGCCATCGACGGGCTGTAGGTGACTGTCGCCTTGAGCACCGTGTTGTCCGCCGCGATGTCCTCCATGGCCTTCTTCGAGCCGGCGCCGCCGACCATGAAGAACTCCTTGCGGTTGGCCTGGTTGACCGCGGCCAGTACGCCGATGCCCTGGTCGTCGTCGTGGTTCCAGACCGCGTCGATCTTCGGCAGGGCCTGGAACAGCCCGGTCGCGGCCTGCTGACCGGAGTCCACGGTGAACTCGGCCGGACGCCGGTTGGCCACCTTCAGCCCGTACGACGCGAGCGTGTCGGAGAAGCCCTTGGACCGTTCCTGGGTCAGCTCCAGCGACTCGATGCCGGGGATCTCGCCGATCACCGGGTTGCTCACGCCCTTGGCCTTGAGCTGCTCGGCGATGTACGTGGCGGCGGCCACCCCCATGCCGTAGTTGTCGCCCTTGATCTGCAACCGGTAGGCCCGCGCGTCCGGGAACGCCCGGTCCAGGTTGACCACCGGGATGCCGGCCTTCATCGCCTCCAGGCCGAACGCGTTGAGTTCCTTGCCGTCGTGCGGCAGCAGCACGATCACGTCCGGCTTCTGGGAGATCAGCGTGGACAGCGCCGCCCGCTGGGCCGCCGCGTCCGCGCCGGCCTCCACCGACTTCAACTCCACGTCGTCGTACGCCCCGGCCTGTGCCTTGGCGTTGTTGGTGATGGCGGCGATCCAGCCGTGGTCGGCGGCCGGGGCGGAGAAGCCGATCGTCACCTTCTTGCCGGGCTCGGCGTTGCCGTCGTTCGCGGCGGCCTTGGTCTGCGCCTCGGTCGGGGACTGCTCGTTGCTCGTACAGCCGGCGAGCAGCACCCCGGCGGAGACTGCGGCCCCGCCGAAGAGCAGCCGGCGGCGTGACAGGTCACTAGTCATGACGACCTCCTGGATGAAGGTGGTGGGGGTGGTTTTCGGGTGTGGCGGGCCGGGCCACCGTCGGGGGACGGCGGCCTGGCGGCGCGGTGGGGTCAGGTGGTGGTGGCCCGGTTGCGGGCGAGGAACTGGGTCAGGCTGCGGAACTGCACCTGCTGGACCAGGACGGCGGCGACGATGATGCCGCCCTTGACCATGTTCTGGGCCTCGGCGGAGAGGTTGTTGATGGCGAAGAGATTGGTGATCGTGGAGAAGATGATCACCCCGAGCAGGGAGCCGATGATGGTGCCCCGCCCGCCGCTGAGCAGCGTGCCGCCGATGATCGCGGCGGCGATCGCGTCCAGCTCGTAGAGGTTGGCCATCGCCGCCTGGGCGGAGGTGGCCTGCGCGGTCAGCATGACCGCGGCGATGCCGCAGCACAGGCCGGAGAGCGCGTAGAGCAGCACGGTGTGCCGGCGGACGTCGATGCCGGCGAGCCGGGCCGCCTCCGGGTTGCCGCCGACCGCCACCGTGCGGCGGCCGAACGTGGTCCGGTTGAGCAGCACCCAGCCGGCCGCCACCACGGCGACCAGGATGTAGACGAGCAGCGGGATGCCGAGCACCTTCGCGGTGGCGATGCCGTTGATGAACGAGCTGGTGGAGACCTGGGTCTGCTTGTCGGAGATCTCCGCGGCCAGTCCCCGGGCGGCCACCAGCATGGCGAGCGTGGCGATGAACGGCACCAGCCGCCCGTACGAGATGAGCAGCCCGTTGACCACGCCGACGGCCAGCCCGACGGTGAGCGCGGTGAAGATCATGCCGCCGGCGCCGTAGCTCTGGGTGGCGACAGTGGTGCACCAGACCCCGGCCAGCGCCACGATCGCGCCGACCGACAGGTCGATGCCACCGCCGATGATCACGAAGGTCATGCCGACGGTGACCACGCCGACCACCGAGGCGAGCTTGAGGATGGTGAGCGTGTTGCCCCACACCCAGGTCGGGTCGCCGTAGAGGTCGGGGCGGGTCAGGATGCCGATGACCACGAGCACCACGAGCGTGGCCAGCAGCCCGAGGTTGCGCTTGACGCCCTCCCCGCCGTCGCCGCGCCACCAGGAGAGCCGGGCCGCCGCGTCGGCCTTCGCGGTCTCCGCCCGGTCCACAGGTGGCGACTGCGCGGGGAGCGTGGTGTCGGTATCGCTCATGCCGGTGCGCCTTCCATGAGGGACCCCGCCATGACGAGGTCGAGCACGGTGTTCTCGTCGAGTTCGCCGGCCGGGGCCACCCGGACCACCCGGCCCTCCCGCATCACCAGCACCCGGTCGGCCAGGCCGAGCACCTCGGGCACCTCGCTGGAGACCAGCAGCACCCCGACGCCCCGGGCGGCCAGGTCGCGGATGACCTGGTACAGCTCGGCCCGCGCGCCCACGTCCACGCCCCGGGTCGGCTCGTCGAGCAGCAGCAGCCGGGTGTCCCCGAGCAGCCACCGCCCGACCACCACCTTCTGCTGGTTGCCGCCGGACAGCGTGCGCACCGGCCGGCGTACGTCCCGGGGCCGCAACTCCAGCGAGGCGGCGATCCGGTCCGCCTCGGCCCGTTCCCGCCCGGCGTCGGTGAAGCCGAGACGGGCGTACCGGCCGAAGGTGGCGAGCGTGACGTTGCGGTAGATCGGCTCGCCGAGCAGCAACGCCTGACTCTTTCGCTCCTCCGGCGCCATGCCCATGCCGGCCCGCACCGCCGCGCCCACGCTGCCGGGGCGCAGCGCCTTCCCGGCCAGCCGGACCGTCCCGGCGTGCGCCCGGCGGGCCCCGAAGATCGTCTCCAGCAGCTCCGAGCGGCCGGACCCGACCAGCCCGGCGATGCCGACGATCTCCCCGGCCCGGACGCCGAGCGACACGTCGGCGAACTCGCCGTGCCGGGTCAGCCCGTCCACCCGCAGCAGTTCCGCGCCGCCCCCGTCGTCGGGCGGGCGCCGCGGGAAGACGTACTCGATGGTCCGCCCGGTCATTCGGGCGACCAGGTCGCGGGTCGGGGTGTCGCGCGCCGGCAGGCTCGCCGCCGTGGTCCGGCCGTCCTTGAGTACGGTGACCCGGTCGCCGATCTCGCGGATCTCCTCCAGCCGGTGCGAGATGTAGATGACCGCGATGCCCTGCGCGGTGAGTTCCCGGATGATCCGGAACAGGTTGCCCACCTCGTCGTGGGCCAGCACCGCGCTCGGCTCGTCCATGATGATCAGGCGGGCCTCGTGCGACAGCGCCCGGGCCATGCTGACGATCTGCTTCCCGGCCGCCGGCAGGTGCCGGACCAACCGACCGGGCGGGATCTCCGGGTGACCGAGCCGGGCCAGGATCTCCCGGGTACGCCGGGCCATGTGCCCGCGCCGGACGAAACCGAGTCGGCGCGGCTCGTGACCGAGGAACGCGTTCTCCGCCACCGACAGGTCGTCGACCAGGTCGAGTTCCTGGTAGATGGTGGCGATGCCGGCGCGCATGGCGGCCTGCGGGTTGGTGAACGTGGCCGGCCCGCCCCGCCACACCACCTCG
Organism: Micromonospora sp. WMMD1128; assembly: GCF_027497235.1. NCBI lineage: Bacteria > Bacillati > Actinomycetota > Actinomycetes > Micromonosporales > Micromonosporaceae > Micromonospora > Micromonospora sp. WMMD1128. Next base: position 1,193,459 of record NZ_CP114902.1, on the reverse strand, counting down.
CCGGAGTCCGGCCGGTGCACCCCGGCGAGCACCTTGATCAGGGTGGACTTGCCGGCGCCGTTCTGCCCCAGCAGGCAGTGCACCTCGCCGGCCCGCACCTCAAGCTGCACGCCGTCGAGCGCGCGTACGCCGGGGAACGTCTTCACCACGTCGGTGAGCCGCAGCACCACCTCGCCCGCGACGGCGTCGTCCTTCGCGCTCACCTGGACCTCCTCGGACGGGCTCATGTGGGACTGGCCGGGCATGCCCTCACGGCCCTCGCTCCGCTCGGTGCGTTCGCTCATGCCGGTTCGCCGAACGCGACGTCGCTGGCGAGCACGGCCGCGCCGGCGACGCCGGCGCGCGGGCCCAGCTCGGAGAGGACGACCGGCAGGTTGCCGGTGGCCAGCGGCAGCGAGCGGCGGTAGACCACGCTGCGGATCTCGGCGAGCAGAATGTGGCCGAGCTGGGCGAGCCCGCCGCCGATCACGATCATCGACGGGTTGGTGAAGCTGACCAGCCCGGCCAGCACGCTGCCGACCCGCCGGCCACCGTCGCGGATGAGCTGGATGCAGGTGACGTCTCCCTCGGTCGCCCCCTGCGCCACGTCGAGCGCGGTCAGCGAGCCCCGGGCGGCGAGGCGCTCGACCAGGGCCGGCGACGCCTCGGCGCGGGCCGCGGCGGTCGCCTCCCGGGCCAGCGCCGCGCCGCTGAACACTGCCTCCAGGCAGCCGACGTTTCCGCAGGAGCACATCGGTCCGTTCGGGTCGACCTGGATGTGGCCGATGTCGCCGGCACAGCCGTCGGTGCCCCGGTAGACCTCGCCGTGCAGGTAGATGCCGCAGCCGATGCCCGTGCCGATCTTGATGAAGAGGAAGTCGTCAATCGGGTGGGCGACACCGCCGTGCCGCTCGCCGATGGCCATGATGTTGACGTCGTTGTCCACCACGGCCGGGCAGCCGTGCTCGCGGGTGAGCACCTCGCGGACCGGGAAGCGGTCCCAGCCCGGCATGATCGGCGGGGAGACCGGCACGCCGTCACGGAAGCTCACCGGCCCCGGCACGCCGATGCCGATCGCGTCGAGCCGCTCGTACGCGCCGTCCGCCCTGGCCTTGTGCAGCAGGTCGTTGACCCGGTGCAGGGTCACCTTGGGGCCGGAGCGGATGTCGGCCGGTTCGGCGTACGCGGTGACCGGCTCCAGCCGGCCGTTGACCACCTCGACGTCGATCGAGCTGGCGCCGAGGTCGACGGCGGCGAACCGGAGGCGCGGGCTCAGTTCGACAAGCGTGGAGCGGCGACCGCCCCGGGAGGCGGCCAGTCCGGCCTCGGCCACGTAGCCGAGGGCGACCAGCCGTTGCAGCTCGGCGAGCAGCCGTGGGCGGGGCATCTGGAGCCGGTCGCCCAGCTCGGCGCGGGAGACCGGGCCCTCGTCCCGGAGCACCCGCAGGAGCCGCACGTGCAGGGGGTCGACCGTCCGCACCGGCAGTCACCTCCGCATCGGATTCGGTCACATCGACGCAGCGGCGATGTGTTGTGTCCGACACAGTAGGAGCGTTCCGGGTCACGTGTCCATAGCTTCGGCTCATCTGACGGAAACTTTTGTCTATCCGAACAAAAGAGCGTCGCGGATCATGAAAACCCCCGTCGCGCCCCACCCCGCACCCCGCCCCACCCCGCCCCCCGCGCCCTGTTTCACGGAAAGAGTGGCCATCCGGGCGCGGATAGCCACTCTTTCCGTGAATCTGCGGGCGTGTGGGGGGTGGGGGGTGAGTCAGCGCGCGGTGGGGGTGTTGCGCTTTTTGCGCAGCTTGCGGTCGTCGCGCAGCTCGACGTAGGGCTCCTTGTCCTCGGGGAGCCCGGCGGCGATGGCGCGGCTGCGCTCCAACTCGGCGTCGAACTCCGCGCCGAGCAGAATCGCGACGTTGCTCAGCCAGAGCCACACCAGGAAGATGATCACGCCGGCGACCGCGCCGTACGTCTTGTTGTAGGAGCCGAAGTTGCTGACGTAGAACGCGAACAGACCGGACACCAGCAGCCAGAGCACCACGGCGAGCACGCCGCCGGGGCTGACCCAGCGGAAACCGCCGTGCTTGGCGTTCGGCGAGGCCCAGTAGAGGATCGCGAACATCAGGCTGACCAGGAGCAGCAGCACCGGCCACTTGGCGATGTTCCACACCGTGACCGCGGTCGAGCCGAGCCCGATCGCGCTGCCCGCCTGCTCGGCCAGCCCACCGGTGAACACCACGATCACGGCGCTGATCAGCAACATCACGCCGATCACCGCGGTCACGCCGAGCCGGATCGGCAGCGTCTTCCAGATCGGCCGGCCCTCCGGCACGTCGTAGATGCTGTTCGAGGCGCGCATGAAGGCGGCGACGTAGCCGGACGCCGACCAGAACGCGCCGACCAGACCGATCACCGCCGCGACGCTCGCCAGCCCGCCGGACTGCCCGGCCTGGTCGATCGCGCTCTCGATGATCTTCCGGATGTTCTCCTCCGGCACCGCCTGGCCGACCGTGTCCCGCACCCCGTTCGTGGCCCGGTCACCGAGCAGGCCGAGCAGGGAGATCAACACCAGCAGGCCCGGGAAGATGGAGAGCACGCCGTAGTAGGTGAGCGCGGCGGCCCAGTCGGTCAGGCTGTCGTCCTGGAACTCCCGGGCAGTCCGCTTGAGCGTCGCCACCCAACCCGTGCCCGACAGGTCGGTCGGGCTGTCCGGCCCGTCGTCCGGCCCCACCGGCCGGGTGCGGTCGTCCGGCTCCACCGGCCGGGTGCGGTCGTCCGGTCCCACGGGTCCGGTGCGGTCGTCCGGTCCCACCGGCCCGGTGCGGTCGTCCGGTCCCACCGGCCCGGTGCGGTCGTCCGGCCCCGCCGGCCCGGTGCGGTCGTCCGGCCCCGCCGGCCCGGTGCGGTCGCGCCCGTCACGGGCGGGAGACTCGTCGCCTGCCATCGCACCTCCCTCGTCGTCGTGTCGTCACCCACGACTTGCCCCGAGGCGGGGACGGATAACCAGGCGTTTCTCAGGAGGGCCACGCCACCTTTGTCGCCCCTTGGCTGTCTCCGACCCCCTGATACCCCCCAGGCGGAGCGCGGGTGGAACGCTATGGCCGTCTCGGGCGCGCTGAGGCGTCCATAGCGTTCCAGTCGTGGGCCTGGGTGTGTTGACGGCGTGCGGAATCCGGTCGCCATGTGCCGGGGTGGGTGGCACTCTGACGGCGGAATGGTCGCGGGGGTGGGGCGTGGTAACCGGGTGAACGACCGAGGAAGGCCAGCGCACCCGTTCACCGCCACCCGGGGCGGGCCCGGGCTCGCACGACCCGATCCGGACGCCGGGGGAGGTGTCGGGACCACCGCCGCCCCGCCGAGCCGGAGCCGGTCAGCGGGAGACGAGCCGGTCAGTGGGAGACGGGCCGGCGTCGGTCAGCGGGCGGGGAGCCGGTCGACGAACGCGCGCCAGGCGTCGGGGCCGAAGGCCAGGATCGGACCGGCCGGGTCCTTCGAGTCGCGCACCGCGACCACGCCCGGCAGTCCGTCCGCCACCTCCACGCAGTTGCCGCCCTGGCCGTTGCTGCGGCTGCTCGTGCGCCACCGGGCGTTGCTCAGGTCCATGTCTCCGCCATCTCCGTCAGGAATTCGAGGGACTGCTGGTGCGATAGTGCCTCACCGCGGACCGACTCCCACACCTCGACCATCTGCCGCACGTGCTCGGCGCGGTCGATCACCTGGGCGTGGAGCTGGCCCTCCTGGTAGACGACGTCCTCGCCGTGCGGTGGGGTGGCGATCACGAACGGGCCGTTGACGCCAGGGTAGGCCCCGGCCGTGAGCGGCACGACGTGGATGCGCACCCGGGGCAGCCCCGAGCCGACCTTCACCAGGTGGCGCACCTGCTCGCGCATCACCTCCGGCCCGCCGATCCGCCGGCGCAGCACGTGCTCGTCGACGACGAAGGTGAACAGCGGTGGCCGCTCCCGGGTCAGCAACGCCTGACGATCCAGCCGCGTCGTCACCTGCTGCTCCACCTCGTCGGGCGCGAACAGGCCGCCGCCGGAGAGCAACGCGCGGGCGTAGCCCTCGGTCTGGAGCAGGCCCGGCACGCAGAGCGGCTCGAACGAGCGCAGCGCGGTCGCGTCCGCCTCGATGCCGGGCCAGTCGCGGAACCACGGCACCACGCTCTCCCGGCCGATCCGCCGCTGGATCCGCTCGAAGCGCCCATCCGTGCCGAGCACCGTGTCGCAGCGGCGCGCGAAATCCAGGCTCGGGCGGCGCTCGCAGGTCTCCACCTTGGCCACCAGCGCGCCGGAGTAGGTCAACGCCTCGGCCAACGACGTCTGGGACATGCCGTTGGCTGCGCGGGCGAGCCGCAGCTCCTCGGCGAAGTGCTCCAGCATGGACGACAGTTCCACGGACCGCCTCCGTACATCCTCGACACACCCGGGAGCCGGCCGCCGGACGCGCTTGTCGTCACCGTGCCGGATCCCCCACCGTAGTCGCACCGTCACCAGACTGTCACGCAGCGGAACCGCTCACGGGATCGGACGGCGGGCGGAACCAGGCCGGGGGCGTCGGCGCACGACGAGGTCCGCCGACGCCCCCATTCCAGTCACGACGGGAGGCTCACCATGCGCATCAGGTTCTGGCGCCGCCGGCGCGCGGCACCGCATGCCCCGCACGCCCCGCAGGCCCCGCACGCGCCGAGCACACCCGACGGGGAGGGGACACGCTGATGCCGCGTCACCGCCCACACGTCGCGGCGCGCCCGTCCTGGCGCTGCCGGATCTGCGGTGCGGCGTGGCCGTGCTCGCCCGCCCGGCTCGCCCTGCTCGGTGAGTACCGCGAGGATCGGATCGCGCTACTGGTGTACCTCGGCACGCTCCTGTGCGAGGCGACGACCGACCTCGCCACCGTGCGTGACGGCACCGCTCCCCAGGACCTGGCACAGCGCTTCGTCGCATGGGCCCGCACACCCCGCCCGACCGAGATCTGACCAGAACCCGCCGCCCGCCCCGCCCTGTCCGAAATCCGACCGGAAACAGGTCCGGCTTGCACCGCGGAAGCAGACACGCTCGGTCATCACGCCTACGGTGAGTGACCAGTTCATTTCATCGTTAGTAGCGGGCCCGACTCACCATAGCGACGCGACTGCCGAACAGCGCTCCCACCTGGCGCCAGACAATTGCGAAAGGGATTCAGAATGAATGTGCGGTGAGTGATCGGAGCCGCGATCCGTCACTCAATGCAATCACGATCGGCAATGTTCCCAACGTGTCCGCCATTCGCGTATCGTCCCCCCTCGTGCCACCCGTTCGCCCCTCCGACGCCACTCCCCCGCCACCCCGGCCGCCCGCCGGCGAGTCGGGTGGGTCCGAAGTGGACGCCGCCGAGGTGCCGCTCCCGCCGGACGAGGGGGACGTCACCGACCCCGCGTGGGCGGACGACGGACCGGGCGCGAGCCACCACCACACGCGGGACCCGGCGCACCCCGACACCCGCGAACTGGCCGCGCGTTTCGAGGAGGAGAAACCGGGCCGGGTGCTCTCCGGACCGGTCGGGATGCTCTTCACCGGCGTCACCGTCGCGGTCGCGCTGCTGACCCTCCGGCAGGTGTTCTTTCCGCTGGCACAGGGCAGCAAGTACTACCTCATCATCTTTCTCGCCGGCGTACTGCCGATGGTTTTCCTCGCGTACCCCGCCCGGGCCCGGCACACGACGCGGCCGACGGCTGTCGACTGGCTGCTGGCCGCCGCCGCGTTCGGGGTCTGCCTCTACCCGGTGCTGCCGGTCGCGCTCGGCGCGGCCGGCGGCGGCGGCTACGACGCCTTCCTCGACCGGCAGGGCCTGCTGAACCCGCTGGACGTGGCGTTCGGCACCGGCCTGCTGCTCCTGCTGCTGGAGGCGTGCCGCCGCACCACCGGATGGATCCTCCCCGCCGTGTGCGTGCTGTTCCTCGGCTACGGCTACTACGGCGGGCTGCTCCCGCAGTCGTGGCCGGTGGCGCACGCCGGCCTGGACTTCGGGCAGCTCGTCGACGCGTTCTACAACTCCGACACCGGCTTCTACGGCACCCCGCTCGACGTGGCCGCCTCCTACATCGTGCTGTTCACCATCTACGGCGCGGTGCTCGACCTCTCCGGCGCCGGCCGGTTCTTCGTGGAACTCTCCGCCGCCGCGTTCCGCCGCTCCCGCACCGCCGCCGGCCGGACCGCGGTCGCCTCCGGCTTCCTGCTCGGCACCGTCTCCGGTTCCGGCGCCGCCACCACGGTCAGCATCGGGGCGGTCACCTGGCCGATCCTGCGCCGCGCCGGCTACCCGCCCGAACGGGCCGGCGGCATGCTCGCCGCAGCCGGGGTCGGCGCGATCCTCTCCCCGCCCACGCTCGGCGCGGCGGCCTTCATCATCGCCGAATACCTCGGCGTGTCCTACCTCCAGGTGCTCGGCTGGGCCACCGTGCCGACCGTCCTCTACTACCTGGGCATCCTGCTCTCCGTCGAGATCGACGCCCGGCGCTCGGACGTACGCCCGGTGGTCCTCGACACCGGCTCGGCGTGGCGGCTGCTGGCCCGCTTCGGCTACCACTTCCTCTCGCTCCTCGTGATCATCGTGGTGCTGGCGCTCGGCGCCTCCGCGATGCGGGCGGTGGTGATCGCCACCGGGCTGGCCGCCGCGCTGTCCTTCCTGGACCGGCGGCACCGGCTCACCCCGGCCCGGCTGGTGGCGGCGCTACGCGACGGCGTACGCGGGGTGCTCGCGGTGAGCGCGGTGTGCGCCGCGGCCGGCATCATCACCGCCACCACCACCAAGACCGGCCTCGGCCCGCAGGCGGCGGCGCTGCTGATCGGCGGCGCGCAGTCGGTCAGCTCCGAACCGGCGGTGGTGCTGGCGCTCACCGCCGTGCTCGCCGCGGTCGCGCTCAGCCTGCTCGGCCTCGCCGTGCCGGTCACCGCGTCCTTCGTGATCGGCTGGGTCATCATCGGCCCGGCGCTGCTGCACCTGGGCGTCGCCGCCCCCGCCGCGGCCATGTTCGTCTTCTACTTCGCGGTGCTGTCCGAGGTCTCGCCGCCGACCGCGCTGGCCGCGGTCGCCGCCGCCGCGATCACCGGCGGCCGGCTGGTGCCGACCATGTGGCAGACCCTGCGGTACGCGCTGCCGGCGTACCTCATCCCGCTCGCCTTCGTGATCACGCCGACCGGCCTCGGGCTGCTCGGCATCGGCGGGGCCGGACGGATCGCGCTGGCCGGCCTGGTCTCCGCGCTCGGCGTCACAGTGCTGGCCGTGGCGGCCGGCGGGTGGCTACCCGGCGTCGGCCCGGCCGGCCCGCCGGAGCGGCTCCTCGGCGCGGTCGCCGGGCTGGTGCTGCTCTGGCTGGAACCGCTGCCCATGGCGATCGGCGCGGTGCTCGCCGCGTCGGCCGTCGCGGGCGTGTACGCCCGACGTGGCGCCGCCCGCCCGTCGACAGAGGAATCCCCTGGGGAGGAGAGCACGTGAAACGGATCGACAGGCGAATAGCCGCGGGCGTCGGGGCGCTGGCCCTGGTCGCCGCCGGCGGGTGCGGAGGCCGGCAGGACAACGCGGCGACCGACGACGCCGCTCGCGACGTCACCTGCAAGGTCACCAAGGACACCCGGGTCGGCATCGCCACCGGCAACGCCACCGGCGTCTACTACGTGGTCGGCAACGCGCTCGCCGGTGAACTCACCAAGACGACCGACGGCAAGCTCACCGGGACGGCCGCCGAGACCGGCGCGTCGGTGCAGAACGTCGAGCAACTCGTCGCCGGCCAGTACGACGTGGCGTTCTCGCTGTTCGACACCGCGGTCAACGCGGTGCAGGGCAAGGAGAGCTTCGACGCGCCGCAGCCGGTCAGGGCGCTGGCCCGAATCTACGACAACTACACGCAGGTGGTCGTGCGGGCCGACTCGGGGATCACCTCGGTCGCCGGCATGAAGGGCCGGAAGATCTCCACCGGCTCGCCCAAGTCCGGCACCGAGGTCATCGCCAACCGGCTGCTCACCGCCGCCGGGTTGGACCCGGCCAAGGACGTCCAGGCGCAGCGGCTCGACCTCACCAAGACCGTCGACGGCATGAAGGACGGCAGCATCGACGGGTTCTTCTGGTCCGGCGGCGTGCCGACCGGCGGGGTCACCGACCTGTTCACCACCGCCGGCGACAAGATGACGTTCCTCGACCTCAGCCCGCTGCTGCCGAAGATGGCCGAGCTGAACCCGGCGTACCAGGCCGGCACCATCGGCAAGGACATCTACCGGACGCCGGCCGACGTGCCCACCATCGTGGTGCCGAACGTGCTGCTGGTGCGAGACAACCTCGACGCGGACGTCGCCTGCGCGATCACCCGGACGGTCTTCGACCGCAGGGACGCGCTGGCCCAGGCGAACCCGGCCGCCAAGGGCATCGAGCTGGGCAACGCCCGCAAGACGGACCCGGTGCCGCTGCACCGGGGCGCGGAGCGGGCGCTCACCGACCTCGGCGCGAGCTGACCCGACCGGCCGGGCCCGGACCCCGCGTCCGGGCCCGGCCGACCCACACCCGACCCGGAGACCCCCGTGCCGCAGCCCCACCCCACCCGCGTACGCCGGCACCACCGTTCCGCGGACCGTGCCGGGCGTTTCCGGTCGGTGCGCGTCCAACTGCTCGCGCCGATCCTGGTGGCCACGGCCGGTCTGGTGGTGCTCGGCGCGGCGCAGTCCGGCGCCGCGCTGGACGCCTCCGCGGACGCCGGCCGGGCGCGCGTGCTGGCCGGCACCGCGACCGCGACCGTCCGGCTGGTGCACGAGCTGGAACGCGAGCTGGCCGAGACGGCCGCGCTGCGCCAGCGCGGCGGCAACGCCGGGCGGCCCCTCGTCGACGCCCAGCGACGCCGGGTGGACGCCGCGGTCGACAGGTACCGCTCGGCCGGCGGCGACGCCCGGCGGGCCGCCCCGGACCTGGCCCGGGTGCTCGACAACGCCGACGGCCACCTCGACCAGCTCGACCCGGCCCGTGCGCTGGCGGTGACCGGGGAACGCGGCGACCCGGCGTACGGGTCCCTGGTGGAGTCGCTGCTCGCGGTCGCGGACGCGCTGCCCAGCCAGCTCCGCGACGCCGGCCTGGCCAACGAGGCACGCGAGGTCGCCTCGGTGGCCGCCCAGGAGCACCTCGCCGCGCTGGAACGCGACCTGCTGCGCACGGTGTTCGTCCGCGGCGCGTTGGAGCGGGGCGAGCTGGCCCGGCTGGGCCGGCTGCGGGGTGCCCGGGAGCAGCGGCAGGCCGAATTCCTCCGGATCGCCTCCGGACCGTCGAACGCCGCCTGGTACCGGGTGGTCGACGGCACGGACGTGACGGCGGCCCGGCGGATGCGCGACGCGGTGCTGGACACCGACGGTACGCCGGAGACGCTGCGGACCGACGGCGACGCCTGGTACGTGGCGCAGAGCGGCGCCATCCGCCGGTACAACCTGCTCGGCCGGGAACTCTCCGACGACCTGGACCGTGACGCCGCCGAGCTGGCCGGCGACGCCCGGCTGCGCGCGCTGCTGACCGCCGCCGCGACGAGCGCCGTCGCGCTCGGCTCGCTCGTCACCGCCGTGCTGCTGGCGGTACGCACCAGCCGCCGGCTGCGCCGGCTGCGGGTCGCGGCGCTCACCATGGCGAACCGGGAGCTGCCGGAACGGATCACCTCGATCGCGGCGGGCGAGGGCGCGCCCGAGGACGGTCCGGCCACCCGGATGACCGACGGGATCCGCCGCGGGCGGGACGAGGTGGCGCAGGTCGCCGAGGCGTTCGACACCGTCAACCGGGCCGCGCTGCGGCTCGCCGGTCAGCAGGCCGAGCTGCGGCTGGACGTCACCCGGATGGCCGAGGCGCTGGCCCGCCGGATCCGTACGCTGATCACCCGGCAGCTCCGGCTGCTCGACGACTTCGAACGCGAGGAGACCGACCCGGACGCGCTGGCCCGGCTCTTCGCGCTCGACCACCTGGCCGCCCGGTTGCGCCGCAACGGCGAGAACCTGCTGGTCCTCGCCGGCGGCGAGCCCGGCCGGGGGCACGAGGGCGCGTTGCTCCTGGACGACGTGGTGCGGGCGGCGGCGTCCGAGATCGAGGACTACCCGCGGGTGGAGATCGACGTGCCGGCCGCCGCGGTGCACGGCGCGGCGGCCGGCAACCTGGTGCACCTGCTGGCCGAGCTGCTGGAGAACGCCACGGTCTACTCGCCGCCGGCGTCCCGGGTGCTCGTCGACGGGCGGCGGACCGTGGACGGGCTGGTGCTGCGCGTCCACGACCAGGGCATCGGCATCAGCGACAGCCGGTTGGCCGAGATCAACGAACGGCTCGCCGCGCCGGCCACGCTGTCGAGCGCCGCCGCCGGGAGCATGGGCCTGCACGTGGTGGCCCACCTGGCCGCCCGGCACGGCATCCGGGTGCAGTTGCACCACGTCGACAGCGGAACGGTGGCGCAGGTGGAGGTGCCCGAGTCGGCGCTGACCCGGGTCGAGGCGGTGACCCGACGGCCGGCCGCCGACCGCCGGGCCCCGCACGGGCCCACCGCGCCCTGGTTCAAGCCGGGGAGCACGGCGGTGCCGGCCGCCGCGGTCGGCGACCTGGTCACCGCCGCGCCGCCGGCCGCCCGATCGCCCGGCGCGCGCGGCGTCGCCGCGGTACGCCCACCGGGCGGCGCCCTGCCGGTGCCGGTCGAGGCGCGGCTCCGGCCGGTGAGCGCCCCGCCGGCGCCGGTGTCGACCACCGGCGCGGGCCTGCCCCGCCGGACCCGGGGCGGGAGCCTGCCCGCGCCGATGCCCAGCGCCACCACGCCGCCGCCGGCGGCGGACCTGCTCGACCCCGAGGTCGTACGCGCCCGGCTGTCCGCGCTCGCCGCGGGGGTGGCCAGCGCGACCCGCCGTACCTCGAACACCACCACCACACCCACCGGGAGAACGCCATGACCACACCCGTTACCGCCGGACTCGACTGGCTGCTGGCGAACTTCGCCGAGCAGGTGCCGGACGTCTCGCACGCGCTCGCGGTCTCCGAGGACGGGCTGCGCCTGGCCTCCTCCCCGGACCTCTCCGCCGACCAGGTCGACCAGCTCGCCGCCGTGATCAGCGGCCTGGCCAGCCTGACCGTGGGCGCGGCCCGGCTGATGTCGGCCGGGCGGGTACGCCAGCAGATCGTGGACATGGACGGCGGGGTGATGCTGGTGATGGCGGTCGGCGAGCGGGCGTTGCTCGGCGTGCTCGCCGCGCCCGGGTGCGACCTGGGCCAGATCGGCTACGAGACGGCGACGCTGGTGCAGCGGGTGGCGGAGGCGTTGGAACCGGCGGTCCGGCAGTGACCCGCCGCCCGCTGCGGCTGGTGGCCGCGCTGCTGTCGGCCGTGCTGGTGGCCGGCTGCGGCGGCGGGGACACCGCCGCTCCGGCCTGGCACGGCGGGCGGATCTTCCTGGCCACCGGCAACACCACAGGCGTCTACTACCAGCTCGGCGGCGGGTACGCCGACCTGATCAGCCGGCACCTGCCGGGCTACGAGGCGCGGGCGGAGCCGACCGGCGCGTCGGTGGAGAACATCACCCGGCTGGCGAGCGGCGACATGGAGATCGCGTTCAGCCTGGCCGACACCGCCGCCGACGCGGTCAGCGGGCGGGGCGTCTTCGACAAGCAGCCGCAGCCGGTGCGGGCGCTGGCCCGGGTCTACAGCAACTACACCCACGTGATCGTCCGCGCCGACGGCAAGATCGGCAGCTTCGCCGACCTGCGCGGCAAGCGGATCTCCACCGGCTCGCCGAAGTCCGGCACCGACATCGTCGCCGGGCGCCTGCTCACCGCCGCCGGCATCGACCCCGACCGGGACATCCAGCGGGTCAACCTGTCGCTGCCGGAGACCGTCAAGCGGATGCGGGCCAACGCTCTGGACGCCATGTTCTTCTCCGGCGGGCTACCCACCCCGGGCGTCAAGGACCTGCTCTCCGCCACGCCCGGGAGGTTCCGGCTGCTGCCGCTGAGCGACCTGATCGAGCCGCTGGGCGCCCGCTTCGGCCCGGTCTACACCACCGCGATCCTGCCCAAGGAGGTCTACGGCACGCCGGAGCCGACACCGACCATCACGGTGGCGAACGTGATCCTGGTGGCCGCGGACATGCCGGACCAGCTCGCGTACGACCTGACCCGGGTGCTCTTCACCTGGCAGAGCGAGCTGGCCCAGGTGCACCCGGAGGCGGCGAACTTCACCCGGTCGAGCGCGGCGCTGACCGATCCGATCCCGCTGCACCCGGGCGCGCGGCGGTTCTACCGCAGCGGCGGCAACCGCTGACGCGCTTGACCCTCACACGATGTCAGGGCCGATGCTGAGCGGACCATGTTCAGTATCGGAGAGTTCGCCGGCCTGGGCCGGGTGTCGGTGCGCATGCTGCGCCACTACGACGCCATCGGCCTGTTGCGTCCCGCCCACGTCGACCCGCACAGCGGCTACCGCTTCTACACCGCCGTGCAACTGCGCCTGCTCAACCGGGTGACCGCCCTGAAGGATCTGGGCTTCAGCCTCCAGCAGGTGCAGACGCTCATCGACGAGGAGGTGGATCCCGCCGAGCTGCGCGGCATGCTGCGCCTGCGCCGGGCCGAACTGGCCGCGCGGATGCGGCAGGACACCGCCCGCCTGGCCCAGGTCGACGCGCGACTCCGCATGATCGAGAGCGAGGGGCACATGGACACCGGAGACGTCGTCCTGAAGAACATCCCGGCGATCCGGGTGGCGCAACTGTCCGGCACCGCCGCCGGCTACGACCACCCGACGTCGATCACCGAGAACCTCACGCCGCTCTATCCCCGGCTGATGGAGTCGCTGGAGCGGCACGGGATCGCCATCACCGGCGCGCCGATCGCCTGGTACGAGCCGGCGCCGTCCGAGCCCGGCGACGAGACGATCCGGGTGCACGCGGCGTTCCCGATCGGCACGGCCGACGAGCCTCCGGCCGCCGGCTTCGAGGTGGTCACGCTTCCCCCCATCGGGTACGCGGCGACAGCGCTGCACCACGGCCCGATGTCGGAGGCGTTCCGGACCGGGCAGAAGATCGCCAACTGGATCGACGACCACGGTCACCGGGCGGTCGAACCGGGTTTCGCCCGGGAGGTCTACCTGGACTGCCCGCCGGACGAGTTCGACAGGTGGGTGACCGAGATGCAGGTGCCGGTGCGCGTCGCGACGGCGTCGTGAGCCGCGGCGGCGGTCGAGTGGTCTGATTATCAGATATACTCCGGTCATGCGTACCATCTCGGCCACCGAAGCCTCGCGGAGATTCTCCGATCTCCTCGATGCGATCGAGCGCGGCGAGAGCGTCGTCGTCACGCGCGGGAACCGCCCGATCGCGGAGATCCATCCAGCGCATCGTCGCACCGGTCGCGACCTTCGAGCCGCACTGACCGACGTCCCGTCACCCGATGATCACTTCGAACGGGATATCGCCGACGCCCTCGGCTACGTCACGAGCGAACGGACGGATCCGTGGGCCGACGCCTGATCCTCGACACAAACGTCCTCATCGCCTACGAACGCGGCACACTCGACCGCGCCTCGCTCGACGAGGACGAGCTGGCGATCGCCGCCGTCACCGTCGCCGAATACCGGGTCGGCATCGAACTGGCCGACACCGTCGCTCGCGCGGCCGACCGGGCGCGAGCCCTGGCGGCGATCGTCAGCGCGGTCGACGTCCTCGACTACACCGAGGCGACCGCCGCCCACCACGCCCGACTCATCGCGCACGTACGCCGCGCCGGGGCACCACGCGGCGCCCACGACCTGATCATCGCCGCCCACGCGGCCGAGACCGGACGAGTCATCCTGAGCCGAGACGCGAAGGCCCGCTTCGGAGACCTGCCCAACGTGCTGGCGGCGGAGGTCTGAGCGGCGGATCAGCCGTCCGCGGCCCCGAACCACTGCGGCAGCCGGTCGAGCAGCTCCCGCTGGTCGTCACCGACCCAGGCCACGTGCCCGTCCGGCCGTAGCAGCACGGCGGGCACGTCCAGCTCCTCGCTGACGTCGACGACGTGGTCGACCCGATCCGCCCAGCCGGCCACCGAGAGCCGGCCCGTCTGGTCCAGCAGCAGCCCACGGCCGGCGTGCATCAGCCCGTACAGGCTGCCCCGCTTGAGCCGCACGTCCCGCAGCCGGCGGCCGAGCAGTTCGTGGCCCTCGCCGAGGTCGTACCAGACCGAGATCGCGGTGATCTTCTCGATCAGGTGGCGGTTGACCTCCTCGACGTCCATCAGCTCCGTCAGCAGCCGCCGCACCGCTTGCGGGCCCGGGTCCAGGGACATCAGCTCCGTCTGCGCGCGGGTGTTGTCGAGCACGTCCGCGGCCACCGGCCGCCGCTCGGACTCGTACGTGTCCAGCAGTCCCGCCGGCGCCCACCCGCCGACCTCCGCGGCCAGCTTCCAGCCCAGGTTGAACGCATCCTGGAGACCGAGGTTGAGCCCCTGTCCGCCAAGTGGCGGGTGGACGTGCGCCGCGTCGCCGGCCAGCAGCACCCGGCCGACCCGGTAGCGATCGGCGAGGCGGGTGGCGTCACCGAAGCGGGACAGCCAGCGTGGCGAGTGCACCCCGAAGTCGGTGCCGGCGGTCGCCCGCAACTGCTGCCGGAACTCCTCGAAGCTCGGCGGAGCGGTGCGGTCCTCCGCCACGCCGGCGGCGGGCACGACCACGCGGTACAGCCCCTCCCCGTCCCCGACCGGCCCGGCGCCGAACCGCAACTGCGTCCTGCGTACCTCCGTCATCACGGCGACCACCTCGTCCCGCGGCGCGGTCAGCTCCATCACGCCCAGCAGCGTCTCGTGCCGGGTGGGCTCACCCGGAAAGCCGACGCCCAGCAGCTTGCGCACCGTGCTGCGACCGCCGTCGCAGCCGACGAGATAGCGTGAACGCAACCGGGTGCCGTCGGCCAGTTCGGCGGTCACCCCGCCCTCGTCCTGGCCCAGCCCGACGAGGTCGCTCCCCCGCCGGATCTCGGCGCCGGCCTCGATGGCGTGCCCGGCCAGCAGCCGCTCGGTGACGGGTTGCGGAATGCCGAGGATGTAGCCGTGCGCGGTGTCCATCCGTGGCGGCCACGCCTTGGCGATGCCGGCGAAGTAGCCGCCGAGTTGGAACGTCTTCCCGGCCGCGAGGAACCGCTCCAGCAGGCCGCGCTGTGCCAGCACCTCGATGCTGCGCACGTGCAGGCCGAGTGAGCGGACCACCGTGGTCGGCTCCGGCTCCCGCTCCAGCACGACCACGCCCACGTCGTGCAGCCGCAGCTCGGCGGCCAGCATCAGGCCGGTCGGCCCGCCACCCACGATGATCACGTCGATCATGGACTCCCCCGTTCGGTTTCGCCAGGTCACGGCGTCGAACGGAGAGTCTGCGGCACCACCCGGGTCTTGCCGCAAGACCCGGGGTGCGATATATGTTGAGAGTGGCAGAGAGTGACGGCTCCCTCCTGCCGCAGCCGTTGCCGACGGCGCACCGGGAGCCGACCTGTTCAGCGCGCTCACCGACCGGTTCGCCACGCACGGAGGCGTCGAGCTGGACCTGCCCGCCCGGGCCACCCCGCGCCGTGCCGCTGCCATTGAAGAATACGGTGACCACGCGGCCGAGCAGGCTAGACTAACCCCTTAGCTAAGCGAGGGGGTCTGCGCCATGTCGGCTGAGGCCGTGCACTACAACATGCATGATGCCAAGACCCACCTGTCACGCATCATCGAACGGGTGGAACACGGCGAGGAGATCATCATCGACCGGGCAGGCACCCCGGTGGCGAAGGTCGTGCCGCTGGTCCGGCGGGTCAACCGCACCGCGGTCGGCTCCCTCGCCGGCCAACTGGACCTCTCCGGTGACTGGGACTCACCACAGACCAACGCCGAGATCGCCGACGACTTCGGCATCGGCGCATGAACCTGCTGCTGGACACGCACGTCGCGCTCTGGGCCATCACCGGCGACCCGACCCTCGGCACCGAACTGCTCGACCGACTGCGCCACGAGCCGGACATCTTCCTCTCCCCGGTCACCCTGTGGGAGATCACCATCAAACAGAGCACCGGGAAATTCGCCGGCCCCCCTGACCTCGCCGAGCGGGTAAGAGACATGGGCTTCCGGGAACTCCCGGTGACCCACGCCCACGTCATCGCCGCCGGCCGCCTGCCATCGCACCACCGCGATCCCTTCGACCGCATGCTTGTGGCACAGGCAATCTGCGAAGGGCTGACCCTCGCCTCCCGCGACACGTCGATAGCGCTGTACGACGTGGACGTCCTCAAGGTGTGATCGGACGTTTCAGCCCACGCCTGAGGTCCGCGCGAGGGCCGAGGCCATCCACCCGAACCCGCGCCGGTCACGCTCAGACGTCGGCAGGCGTGGTGGCGGCGCGGGCCTCGGCGACCAGCCGGCCCGTCTCGGCGGCCACCGCCTCGTCGTCGGCCGGCGTGCCCGGGTCGTAGCGCACCGTCCAGGTCAGACCGTCGACCCCGGACACCCGCCGGGCGGCGATCCGGCCGGCGCCGCCGGGCACCGGGTGGTGCGCGGTGTACGCCACCGAGCCGGTCACCCGGGCCCGCACCTGGTGCGGCAGGTCGCCCGGGTCGAGTAGCAGGTATGACTCGGCCGGGGCGTCGGCGACCACGAGGTAGCCGTCCCGCTCGCCGGCCGGCTCGGCCGGGGTGACGGTCAGCTCGCGGCCGGACCAGATCGCCTTGAGGATGTCGTGCCACCCGAGGCGCTCACCGCGACCGGGCAGCCACAGCCCGCGGTTGGTGGCGACCAGCACGCCGTCGCCCTCGCCGTTGCCGGCGGCGGCCCAGGCGAGCACCCGCTCGTCGGCGGCGAGCGGCGGCCGGTCGGCCGGCGGCAGCTTCGGGCGGCGGCGGAAGAGGCCCATCACAGTCCTCCCGCGGCCTGCTCGCGTAGCGCCCGCGCGTGCTGCTCCAGCGAGAGCAGCTCGCCGAAGAGGGCGAAGTATTCGTCCTTGTTGCTCACCGGGTTGATCCGCTGGATCTTCGACTTGAGGTCCCGGATCCGGCCGGTGACCGAACTCCACTGCAACCGGGCCATGGTGACCGAGACGTACCTCGGGTCGACCTCGCCGTCGATGCGCAGCGGCTCCACCGCCAGCTCGCCCACCAGGGCCTGCGCGGCCAGGTCGGCGCAGGCGTCGCGGACCCGCTCGATCCAGACCGCGCCGCCGGTGGCGCCGGCCGCCCCGCCGGCCTCGGCGACGGCGGCGCGGACCGCGGCGTGCACCGGGTGCTGGTAGTCGGTGACCTCGACGGCGTCGAACATCGGGCCGGCCAGCACCGGCTCCTGGAGCGCCAGCTTCAGCGCCTCCCGCTCCACCATCGACCGCGGGCTGTCCACGGCCGGTGTGGCGGGCCCCGGGCGGGACGGCGCGGGACGGCCACCGGCCGGCTCACCGTGCGCGGCGGTGAGCACGGCGCGCTGCACCGGCTCGATCTCCATGCCGAGGTCGCCGGCGAGCTTGCGGACGTACTCCGGGCGTTTCTCCAGGTCCTTGATCTTCGCGACCAGCGGCGCGGCCCGGCGCATCGCCTCGACCCGGCCGTCGACGGTGTCGAGGTCGAACCGGGTGATCACGTGCCGGAGGGCGAAGTCCACGAGCGGCTCGCGGCGGGCCACCAGGTCGCGGACGGCCAGGTCGCCCTTTGCCAGCCGCAGGTCGCACGGGTCCATGTTGTCCGGGCTGACCGCGATGAAGGTGCGCCCGACGAAGCGCTGGTCGTCCTCGAAGGCGCGCAGCGCGGCCTTCTGGCCGGCGGCGTCCCCGTCGAACGTGAAGATGATCTCGCCGGCCCGTTCGTCGCTGTCGAAGAGCACCCGGCGCAGCACCGAGATGTGGTCCGAGCCGAACGCGGTGCCGCAGGTCGCCACCGCGGTCGGGACGTCGGCGAGGTGGCAGGCCATCACGTCGGTGTAGCCCTCCACCACCACCACCTTGCCCTGCTTGGCGATCTCCCGCTTGGCCTGGTCGATGCCGTAGAGGACGTGGGACTTCTTGTAGATCGGCGTCTCGGGGGTGTTGAGGTATTTCGGGCCGTCGTCGTCGTCGAACAGCTTGCGAGCGCCGAAGCCGATCACGTCGCCGGTGATGTCCCGGATCGGCCACATCAGGCGGCGCCGGAACCGGTCGATCAGCGAGCCCGACCGGGCCGGACGGGACAGGCCGGCGGTGACCAGCTCGTCGTGGGTGAAGCCCCGCTGGCGCAGGTGCTTGGTGAGCAGGTCCCACCCGTCGGGGGCGAACCCGCAGCCGTAGCGCTCGGCGGCGGCCCGGTCGAAGCCGCGGTTGGCGAGGAACTCCCGGGCCGGCCGGGCGCCGGCGGCGCCGAGCTGGGCAGCGTAGAACTCGACGGCGGCGGCGTGCGCGGCCACCAGGCGCTGCCGCTGCCCCTGCTGCGGGCGGGCACGCGGCGTGGACCTGTCGTCCTCGACGTAGCGCAGTTGGATGCCGGCCCGGGCGGCGAGGCTCTCGACCGACTCGACGAACCCGAGGTGCTCGGCGTCCATCAGGAACTTGATCGCGTCGCCGCCGACCCCGCAGCCGAAGCAGTAGAACACGTTGCGGGCGGGCGAGACGTTGAACGACGGGCTCTTCTCGTCGTGGAACGGGCAGAGCCCCTTGAGGTTGCCGCCACCGGCCGACCTGAGCGTCACCACCTCGGAGATGACGTCCGCGATGGCGGTGCGCTCGCGGACCAGCGCGATGTCCTCGTCCCGGATCCGCCCCGCCATGACCGCCACCCCCTCGGCGTACATCCTGCCCTGCCGGACCGACGATCCGGCGGCCGGGGGCACGGGCGGGTGGCCCACGACGCCCACCCCCGCCGGCTCAGGCCGAGCGGACGGCCGGGGCGTCGCCGATCCGTGGGAACGGCTCGATCGAGCTCAGCGCCGGGGGTGATGCAGCCAGCGGGTGACCGGCGGTGGTTCCTCCTCCTCGTACGACCGGGCCGCACGCACCGCGGCAGCCAGGCCCGACCGGCGCGGCCGGGCCCCGGCACGCAGGCTCGGGTCGGCGGCCATCTCCCGGACCAGGGACACCGCCAGGCCCAGCATCACCACCACGAACGGCAACGCGACGATGATGGTGGCCTGCTGCAACGCGTCCAGGCCGCCGACCAGCAGCAGCGCCGCCGCGACCGCGCCGATGAGTACGCCCCAGAGCACCACCACCGCGCGGTGCGGCCGCAACGCCCCACGCGAACTCAGCGAGCCGAGCACCAGGGACGCCGAGTCGGCGCTGGTGACGAAGTAGAGCGCGATCAGCACCATGGCGAGCACGCTCGTCACCGTGCCCAGCGGCAGCGCGTCCAGCAGGCCGAACAGCGCCTGCTCCGAACCGGCGCCCACGTCGGCCACCAGATCCCGGGTGCCGGTGGCCTGGGTCCGCAGCGCGGTGCCGCCCATCACCGCGAACCAGACCGCGCTGGCGCCGCTGGGCACCAGCAGCACCCCGACGAGGAACTCCCGCACCGTACGCCCCCGGGAGATGCGGGCGATGAACGTGCCGACGAACGGCGCCCAGGAGATCCACCACGCCCAGTAGAAGATCGTCCAGGAGCCCAGCCAGGCCGGGTCGGAGAACGCCCCGGTCCGGGTCGACATCCGTACCAGCCCGCTCAGGTAGTCGCCGACGGCCGCCGGCAGCACCTCCAGCGTGTAGACGGTGGGACCGACCACGAACACGAACAGCATCAGCACGACGGCGATCAGCACGTTGGTGGTGGACAGCCACTTGACCCCGCGGTGCAGGCCGGAGAAGGCCGAGAACACGAAGGCCAGGGTGAGCGCTCCGATGATCACCAGCTCGACGGTCCGGCTGTCCGGCACGCCGGCTACCAGGTCCAGACCCGCCGCCACCTGGAGCGCGCCGAGCCCGAGGCTGGTCGCCGAGCCGAACACGGTGGCGAAGACGGCCAACAGGTCGATCGCGCGGCCGATCGGACCGTCCGTGCGCGTGCCGAGCAGCGGCGCGAACGCGGACGAGATCCGATTGCCCCGCCCCTTGCGGAACGTCGAGTAGGCGAGCGCCAACGCCGCGATCGCGTAGATGCCCCACGGGTGCAGCGTCCAGTGGAAGAGGGTGTACTGCATGGCCGCCGCGGCGGCGCCGCCGGTCTGCGGCTGGACGCCGGAGGCGGGCGGGGGCGCGGCGTAGTGCTCGATCGGCTCGGCGACGGCGAAGAAGACCAGGCCGATGCCCATGCCGGCGCTGAACATCATGGCGATCCAGGCCAGCCCGTTGAACTCCGGCTCGTCGTCGTCGGCGCCCAGCCGGATCCGACCGAACCGGGACGCGGCGAGCACCACCGCCAGCACCAGGAAGGCGTCGGCGGCGACCACGAAGAACCAGCCGAACGTGGTGATCGTCCAGTCCAGCCCGGCCGTGCCGAACGACGCCAGGGAACCGCGCGCGAACACCCCCCAGGCCACCACGGCCAGCACCCCGGCCACACCGAGCCCGAGCACCACCCGGTCGGCCGGCTGCGTCGCGGGCCGGTCCCGTACCTGTTCCGCCATGGCCCCATCCTCGGCGGACCGGGGGCCACGGCGGGGCGGAACGGATCAGGAAGCCCAGCTCAGGCCGCGACGGCGGCGGACTCCTCGGCCTCCACCTCGGCGTTCCACGTTTGCTTCGTGGAGCGCCAGCCCTCGTCGTCCAGGCCGCGCCGCCAGTAGCCGGAGATGGACAGGTCGGCCCGGGGCACGCCGCGCTCCACCCGCAGCAGGCGGCGCAGCTCCTTGACCGCGCCGGCCTCGCCGTGCACGAACGCGTGCACCCGACCGGGCGGGAACTCCAGCGCCCGGACCGCCTCGACCAGCGCCGCGCCGGCCGGACGCCCGGCCCGGTGCAGCCAGCGCAGCTCGACCGCGCCGGCGCCGGCCAGCGGCAGCTCGTCGGCGGGACCCGCCACCTCGACGAAGACCCGGGCCGGCGCGCCGGCCGGCAGCCGTTCCAGGGCGGCGGCGATCGCCGGCAGCGCGCTCTCGTCGCCGGCCAGCAGGTGCCAGTCGGCCGTCGGGTCCGGCGCGTACGCGCCGCCGGGCCCGGTGAACAACACCCGGTCGCCGGGACGCAACGCCGCCGCCCACGGGCCGGCCAGCCCCTCGTCGCCGTGGTGGACCACCTCCACGGTCAGCTCACCGGCCGTCGCGTCCCAGGCCCGCACCGTGTACGCGCGCAGCCGCGGCCACTGCTGCGCCGGGAACTCCCGCTTGATGGTCGCGAGGTCGGTCGGGTGCGGATAGGTGACGCCGTCCGGCGGGAAGACGAACTTCACGTAGTGGTCGGTGTACGCACCCACCGGCAGGCCGGTCAGCTCGGTGCCGCCCAGCACGAGGCGGATCAGGTGCGGGGTGGGCCGAGCGGTCCGGACGACCGTGGCGGCGGTGAGCGACTTCGGGCGTTCCGTCATGCCGGTTAGGCTACCCTCACCAGCCGGCCGGTCCCGCCGGCCGGGCGGTCAGCTCGGCGACACCAGCCGGGCGTGCCAGGCCAGCGCCGCCGGGTCGGTGAGCGAGGCCACCTGGTCGATCACCACGCGCAGCCGCGTGGCGTCGTCCGCGGCGTCGCGCCAGAGCGGGGCGAAGACCGGGTCGAGCGCGTCCGGGGCCCGGTCGAGCAGCGCGGCGACCAACTCGGCCAGGATCGCCCGCTGCCTGTCGTAGCGGCCCCGGGAGCCCGGGCGGCGCATCACGTAGCGCAGGGCGATGCCCTTGAGCAGCGCGCACTGCGCCCGGATCCGGCGCGGCACCACCAGGTCGGCGGCGTAGCGGCGGTGCGGCCCGGCGCCGTGGCGGGTCTCGGTGGCGGCCACCACGGTCGAGACGAACCGGCCGGTGAGCACGCTCGTGGTGGCCTTCAGCGCGGCCATCGCCCGATGGCTGCCGTCGTACGCGGCGAGCGGGGCGAGCGCCGGGTCGGCGAGCAGCTCGGCCAGCACCTCGCCGAGGTCCTCCGGCGCCTCCCCGGAGTAGGCGGACGCCACGTCGGCGCAGAGCGCCCGCCGCTCGTCCTCCTCGGCCAGCAGCGGGCGCAGGTCGACGTACCCGCCGTGGATGCCGTCCTCGACGTCGTGCACCGAGTACGCCACGTCGTCGGCCCAGTCCATCACCTGGGCCTCCAGGCAGCGCCGGCCACCGGGCGGGGCCCCGGCGCGCAGCCAGTCGAAGACCGGACGGTCGTCGGCGTACACGCCGAACTTGCGTTCTCCCGGCCGGCGCGGCCACGGGTATTTGCCGACCGCGTCGAGCGTCGCCCGGGTGAGGTTGAGCCCGGCGGACCGCCCGTCCGGGGTGAGCACCTTGGCCTCCAACCGGGTGAGCACCCGCAGCGTCTGCGCGTTGCCCTCGAAGCCGCCGCACGCGGCGGCCAGCTCGTCCAGGGCGTACTCGCCGTTGTGGCCGAACGGCGGGTGGCCCAGGTCGTGCGCCAGCCCGGCGGTGTCCACCACGTCGGGGTCGCAGCCGAGGCGGGCGCCCATCTCGCGGGCGACCTGCGCCACCTCCAGCGAGTGGGTCAGCCGGGTACGCAGGAAGTCGTCGGTGCCGGCGGCGTGCACCTGGGTCTTCGCGGCGAGCCGGCGGAACGCCGCCGAGTGCAGCACCCGGGCCCGGTCCCGCTCGAACGGCGACCGACCGTACCCGGTGTCCTTGGGCGTCTCGGCGACCAGCCGGGCCGCGTCGTCAGCGTGCAACGGGGTTTCGCTGGCGCAGGGCCCGAAGGTCACGACTGCGGGGCTCGCAACACCGGCTCACTCCTCGCGCTCCCGGAGAACGCAGAACTCGTTGCCCTCCGGGTCGGACAACACGGTCCACTCCACGTCGCCCTGCCCGAGGTCGACGTGCCGCGCGCCCATGTCGACGAGCCGTTCCACCTCGGCCTCCAGGTCGGTCGGGCGCAGGTCGATGTGCAGCCGGTTCTTTCCCTGCTTCGTCCCGGACACCGGGACGAAGACGAGGCCGGGGAGCGTGTCCGGAGTCCGGCGGATCTCCACCTCGTCCGGCTTGTCGGTGACCACCTGGTAGCCGAGCGCCTCCGCCCACCAGCGGGCGAGCCGGGACGGGTCCTGGGCATCGACGGTCAGGTTCTCCCAGACGGCGGTCATGCGGCCACCCCTCCTGATCGACACGTGGCGGAAGCTCAGGTTACGCCGGAGTGCCCGGATCGGCGCGCCAGCGGGCCGCCGGTGGTCACCGACGGCCCGCGCGGGCGTGCTCAGCGTGAGTCGGAACCGGTCGTGCTGACGGCCGCCCGCCCGGCCTCCAACCGGGCCACCGGCACCCGGAACGGCGAGCAGGAGACGTAGTCCAGCCCGACCGAGTGGAAG
Source organism: Micromonospora sp. WMMD1128 (assembly GCF_027497235.1). Classification (NCBI taxonomy): domain Bacteria; kingdom Bacillati; phylum Actinomycetota; class Actinomycetes; order Micromonosporales; family Micromonosporaceae; genus Micromonospora; species Micromonospora sp. WMMD1128. The sequence continues at coordinate 1,170,127 of NZ_CP114902.1, read as the reverse complement.
AAGTGCACCGAGTCCGGGTCGCCGCCGTGCTCGCCGCAGACGCCGAGCTTCAGCCCGGGCCGGGCCGCCCGGCCCTCCTCGGCGGCGATCCGGACCAGCCGGCCGACCCCGTCCGCGTCGATCGACTCGAACGGCGAGATGCCGAAGATGCCCAGCTCCAGGTAGCGCCAGAAGAACGCGCCCTCCACGTCGTCGCGGGAGAAGCCCCAGCCCATCTGGGTCAGGTCGTTGGTGCCGAAGGAGAAGAACTCGGCCGCCTCGGCGATCTGCCCGGCGGTGAGCGCCGCCCGGGGCACCTCGATCATCGTGCCGATCAGCACCTCGACGCCGCTGTCCCCGACCACCTCGGCGATGATCCGCTCGGCCTCGGCGCGTACCGTCTCCAGCTCCTGCACGGCCCCGACCAGCGGCACCATGATCTCCGGACGGGCCGACCCGCCGTCGCGGGTCACCGCGACGGCGGCCTCGGCGATGGCGCGGACCTGCATCGCGAACAGGCCCGGGATGACCAGGCCGAGCCGGACCCCGCGCAGGCCCAGCATCGGGTTCTCCTCGTGCATCCGCCGGACGGCGGACAGCAGCGCCTCCTCCTTCGCCACGTCCTCACCGCGTTCCTGTGCGACCGCGACGTTCACCGCGAGCTGCTCCAGCGGCGGCAGGAACTCGTGCAGCGGCGGGTCGATCAGCCGCACCGTGACCGGCAGGCCGTCCATCTCCCGGAAGATCTCCACGAAGTCGTCGCGCTGCAACGGCAGCAGCGCGGCCAGCGCGTCCTCCCGTTCCCGGCCGCCGCCGGCGAGGATGAGCCGCTCGACCAGCTCCCGGCGGTCGCCGAGGAACATGTGCTCGGTGCGGCACAGGCCGATGCCCTCGGCGCCGAAGCGCCGGGCCCGCGCCGCGTCCGCGCCGGTGTCGGCGTTCGTCCGGACCCGCAGCCGCCGCGCCGAGTCGGCGTGCGTCATGACCCGGTGTACGGCGCGGACCAGCGGATCGTCAGTGGTCTCCGGGTCGAGTTCGCCCTCGAAGTACTGCACCACCTCGGACGGCGTGACCGGCACCTCACCGAGGTAGACCTTGCCGGTGGTGCCGTCGATCGAGACCACGTCCCCCTCGCCGACGGTGTGCCCGCCGACGGTGAACTTCTTCGCCGGGACGTTCACCTCCAGCGCGTCGGCGCCGGAGACGCAGGTCTTGCCCATGCCCCGGGCCACCACGGCGGCGTGGCTGGTCTTGCCGCCGCGCGAGGTGAGGATGCCCTTCGCGGCGATCATGCCGGTGAGGTCGTCCGGGTTGGTCTCCCGGCGGACCAGGATCACCGACTCACCCTCGGCGGCCAGCTCGACGGCGCGGGCCGAGGTGAAGACCACCCTGCCGGACGCGGCTCCCGGCGACGCGCCGATGCCCGTGGCCACCGGCTCGAAGTCGTGGTCGAGCTGGAAGCGCGGGAACATCAGCTGGGCGAGCTGCGCGCCGTTGACCCGGTGCAGCGCCTCGTCCAGGTCGATCAGGCCCTCGTCGACGAGCTGCCCGGCGATGACGAACGCGGCGGCGGCGGTGCGCTTGCCGACCCGGGTCTGGAGCATCCAGAGCTTGCCGCGCTCGATGGTGAACTCGATGTCGCAGAGATCCTTGTAGTGCTCCTCCAGCCGGGCCATGATGCCGAGCAGCTCGTCGTAGGAGGTCTTGTCGAGCTGCTCCAACTCCTGCAACGGCACGGTGTTGCGGATGCCGGCGACCACGTCCTCGCCCTGCGCGTTGGCCAGGTAGTCGCCGTAGATGCCCTGCGCGCCGCTGCCCGGGTCGCGGGTGAACGCGACGCCGGTGCCGGAGTCCGGCCCGAGGTTGCCGAAGACCATGGAGACCACGTTGACCGCGGTGCCGAGGTCGGCCGGGATGCGCTCCTGCCGGCGGTAGAGGATGGCCCGCTCCGCGTTCCACGAGTCGAAGACCGCGCGGATGGCCAGGTCGAGCTGCTCCCGGGGCTCCTGCGGGAACTCCCGCCCGGTGTGCTTGGCGAAGATCTTCTTGTATCGGTCCACGAGCCCGCGCAGGTCGTCGGCGTCCAGGTCGAGGTCGTTGTGCGTACCCTTGGCGCGTTTGGCCTCGTCGAGCGCGTGCTCGAACTCCTCGCCCGGCACCTCGCAGACGGTCTTGCCGAACATCTGGATCAGCCGCCGGTAGGAGTCCCAGGCGAACCTGTCGTTCTGCCCGGCCTGCTTGCTCAGGCCGATGACGCTGCGGTCGTTGAGGCCGACGTTGAGGACGGTCTCCATCATGCCGGGCATGGAGAACTTGGCGCCCGAGCGTACGGAGACCAGCAGCGGGTCGTCCGGGTCACCGAGGCGGCGGCCCATCTCGCGTTCCAGCGCCTCCAGGTGCGCCTCGATCTGCCCGGCCAGCCCGTCCGGCTCGTGCCCGGTCGTCAGGTACGCCTGGCATGCCTCGGTGGTGATGGTGAAGCCGGGCGGGACGGGCAGCCCGAGGTTGGTCATTTCGGCCAGGTTGGCCCCCTTGCCACCGAGCAGGTCCTTGAGGTCCTTGTTGCCCTCGGCGAAGTCGTAGACGTACTTGTGCTCGACCGTTTCTTGCGATGCCACCAGAGCCTCCCACGCGCGCCATTGACACTTAACGAAGGTTCAGTTCGGACCTACCCCGGGAGCTACCACCGGTAATCCCGGCTCGTCAGCGATCGGTGGGCGAAGGTTAAGCGACCTTCGCGGGACCTGGGACCGTTCGGTGACTATTGGCACAACAGTCACCCCTGCCCGCGTCCGTACCGGTTTTTGGGAACGCTTCCACGAGCAGGAACACGCAATTCCGATTCACCTCGTACCCTTGACGGCACTGGATATCGCCGAACCTCACCTTTGCCATATCCCGCACGAATACCCCCTCGGAGCGCTGCCGTGCCGACCAGCCCCACCAGCCCCGAGACCGGCCCGACGTCGGCTGGTCCGACCCCTGTCCACCGCCTGCCCGGTGTGCCCACGGACGCCGCCGGGCTGGCCGGCGTCGCCAGTGACCGGGCCGCCGACCTGCTCGCCCCGCCCGCGCCGGTCCGCCTCCACGACGTGGTGCCCGCCCCCGAGCACGTCCGGCCCGACCCGGCCGGCGACTTCACCCTGCGCGCCGGCGCGGTGCTGCGGGTGGGCCCCGCCGGCCGGGACGTGGCCGAGCAGCTCGCCGGCTGGCTGCGCCCGGCCACCGGCTACCCGCTCCCGGTGACCGACACCACGGATCCCGACGCGGACGGCCCGCTGACGCTCACCCTCGCGTCGAACGCCGGCGGGCCGGGCGAAGGGCTAGGCGCATGGCCGGACGGCGGCGGGTCGGCGGACGGTGGCGGGCCCGGCGCAGGGCTCGGCGCAGGGGCGGACGGCGAGGCGGGCCAAGGGCTCGGCGCAGGGTCGGTCGACGGTGCTGGGCTCGGTGACGAGGGCTACCGCCTCGACGTCACGGCCGGCGGCGTCCGGATCACGGCCGACACGGCGGCCGGCCTGCTCCACGGCGCGCAGACGCTGCGGCAGCTCCTGCCCGCGGCGATCGAGAGCGCCACCCCGACCGGAGAGCGCTGGACGGTCCCCGGCGGCACGATCGTCGACCGGCCGCGCTTCGCCTACCGGGGCGTCATGCTCGACGTCGCCCGGCACTTCTTCGAGGTGGCGGACGTGCTGCGGGTGATCGACCACCTGTCCCGGTACAAGCTCAACCACCTGCACCTGCACCTCACCGACGACCAGGGCTGGCGGATCGCCGTCGACTCGTGGCCCCGGCTCGCCGAGGTCGGTGGCGCCACCGCGGTCGGCGGCGGCCCTGGAGGCTGGTACAACCGGGACGACTACCGGCGCATCGTCGCGTACGCCGCCCGCCACCACGTGACCGTGGTACCCGAGATCGACCTGCCGGGGCACACCAACGCGGCGCTCGTCGCCTACCCCGAGCTGGCCCCCAGCAAGATCGCGCCGCCGCCGTACACGGACACCGAGGTCGGCTTCAGCTACGTCGACCCGGCCGACGAGCGGACGTACGCCTTCGTCGCCGACGTGTTCGGGGAGGTGGCCGCGCTGACCCCCGGTCCGTGGCTGCACCTCGGCGGCGACGAGGCGTTCAAGGTGCCGGCGGAGAGCTACCGGGCCTTCGTCGAGCGGGCCCAGGCCCTGGTCGCGGCCACCGGCAAGACCGTCGTCGGCTGGCACCAGCTCGCCCCGGCCGGGCACGCCGACGGGCGCGTCCTCCAGTGGTGGGGCACGAACGGCGACGACCCGGAAACGGCCGACGCGGTACGCCGGGGCGCTCGACTGATCCTCTCCCCGGCCAACCACGCATATCTGGACATGAAATACGCCCCGGACACACCGATCGGACACGACTGGGCCGGCCTCATCGACGTGCGCCGGGCGTACGACTGGGATCCCGGCAGTCACGTCCACGGCGTACCGGCCGAGGCCGTGCTGGGTGTGGAGGCGCCGTTGTGGACCGAGTCGGTCACCAACCGCGCCGAGGTCGAATTCATGCTCTTCCCGCGCCTGCCCGCCATCGCCGAGCTGGGCTGGTCACCCCGCTCGACACACGCCTGGGCCGGCTTCCGGGAACGGCTCGCCGGCCAGGGCCCGCGCTGGGCCACGGCCGGAATCACCTTCCACCCCGCCCCGGAGATCCCCTGGCCGCACGCCGCCGTCCCCACCCAGCCCACCCGCGACAGCGCGCCCACCACCCCCTGACCGCCCCCACCCCACCACCCGCCCCGACGGCCTGTTTCACGGAAAGAGGGGCTAAACGAGCTCGGACAGCCCCTCTTTCCGTGAATCCGCGTTGGGGTGGGGCTGAGGCGGGGCGGGCTTGAAACGGACGCTGGGGACATTCGTCGCAGCGTGGGCGGGTGGGCGGGTGGTGGGCGTCACCGTGGCGGCGGAATCGCTGTCGGGGTCGGCGTGTTGTACATGGCTGACCGCGCCGCACCCGCTCGCCAGCCACCCCGTGCCCGGCCGGAGCCGGCGGGGAATGACCCCGGGCCGCCGGTCGTTACACCCCCGAGCCGATGCCCCACCGCACTCTTTCCCCCATGCGGCGCACCCCGCCGCGTACCCCCGACCAGGGAGGCAACCGATCATGGCTACCACTCTGCTGCGCAAGACCGTTCTGACCGCTGCCGGTATCGCCGCCACCGCCGGAGGCATCGCCGGCCCCGCCATCGCCGCCCACGCCGCTCCGGCCGAGAAGGCCGCCGTCGTCGTCGCCGACCGCAAGGGCGGCCACGGCGAGCGGGAGCTGGACGTGCGCTACGAGGCGCAGCCCAACTTCTACTTCTGCGGCCCCGCCGCCGCCCGCAACGCCCTGTCCGTGCAGGGCAAGAACATCGACGTAGACGCCATGGCCCGCGAGATGGGCACCACCGAGAGCGGCACCAACAGCATCAACGACATCACCCCGGTGCTGAACAAGGAGACCGGCGCCAAGGACGCCTACCGCTCGGTGGAGATCCGCAGCTCGAAGGCGGACGAGAAGCAGACCGAGACGCTGCGCGCCGACATCGTCAAGACCGTGGACAACGGTCGGGCGGTCGTGGCCAACATCGTCGGCACCGCCACCGACACCGACGGCAACACCCACTCCTTCGAGGGCGGCCACTACATCAGCGTCATCGGCTACCGCGACGACGGCAAGGTCGTGACCATCGCCGACAGCGCCAACCCGAACATGGCCTCCTACCGGATGAGCGTGGACAACCTGGCCGACTGGATCGCCACCCGCGGCTACTCGACCTCCTGACCGACTGACCGACCGACAGCGGAGGGCCCGACCCCGAACGGGGGTCGGGCCCTTCGGCGTCAGCCGCCGGAGTCGTCCAGCTCCGCGCCCTCCGGCGGGGTGTCGTCGTCGCGGCTGGCCAGCCAGCCGTCGGGCAGGAAGACCTTCCCCGGGGAGTTGGTGCGGCCTCGTGGCTGGCCGAGCGTCTCGACCGGGAAGGGTACGGCCGGGTCGAGCTTGCCGAGCAGGTCGTCGAGCTGCGCCAGGCTTTCGATCATGGCGAGTGAGCGACGCAGTTCGCCGCCGATCGGGAAGCCCTTCAGATACCAGGCCACGTGCTTGCGGAAGTCGGTGCAGCCGTCCCGCTCACCCCGGGCCGGGTTGCGCGCCCCGGCCACGAACTGCTCCACCAGCAGCTCGGCGTGCCGGCGCATGGTCACCGCCACCTCGCCGAGGGTGGGCAACCGCCGGTCGACCCGGCCGTCGAACGCGGCCTCCAGGTCGGCGAAGAGCCACGGCCGGCCCAGGCAGCCACGCCCCACCACCACGCCGTCGACCCCGGTGTGGGCGACCATCCGGAGCGCGTCCTCGCCCTCCCAGATGTCGCCGTTGCCGAGCACCGGCACGTCGAGCGCCGCCTTGAGCGTGGCGATGGCGTCCCAGTCGGCGGTCCCCGAGTAGCGCTGCGCGGCCGTACGCCCGTGCAGGGCCACCGCGGCGACGCCCGCGTCCTGGGCGGCCAGCCCGGCCTCGACGTACGTCAGGTGGTCGTCGTCGATGCCCTTGCGCATCTTGACCGTGACCGGCACCCCGGCGGGTGACGCGGCGTCCACCGCGGCCCGGACCAGCCGGGCGAACAGCCGGCGTCGCCACGGCAGGGCCGAGCCGCCGCCCCGCCGGGTCACCTTCGGGACCGGGCAGCCGAAGTTCAGGTCGATGTGGTCGGCGAGGTCCCGCTCGACCACGATCCGCACGGCGGCGGCGGTGATCTCCGGGTCGGTGCCGTAGAGCTGGAGGCTGCGGGGCTTCTCCTCGGCGCCGAAGGCGATCATGCGCAGCGTCTTCGGGTTCCGCTCGACGAGCGCCCGCGTCGTGATCATCTCGCAGACGTAGATGCCGCCGCCCTGCTCCCGGCAGAGCCGCCGGAAGCCGACGTTGGTGATCCCGGCCATCGGCGCGAGCACCACCGGCGGCCACACCGCATACGGCCCGATCTTCAGCTCATCCACCGCCCAAGTGTAAGGAGGGGCCCCCGCTTAACGCTTTCTGCATAGGCGGGGGCCCCGCTTAACACCGGCGCATATCACAGCGCCGGTGGGAGGTGCGGGGTTTCCACAAGCGGGCCGGTATCCACAGGACGTGGGCGACGGGCAGCACGAACACCCGCCCGTCGCCCACGCTTGCCGCATGGTCGATCACCCGCCCCGGCTGGCGGACATCGCGCACCGCCAGCAGGACCTGGTCACGCGCGTCCAACTGCTGCAAGCCGGCTACGACGACATGTTCATCTACCGACAAACCCGCCGGGGCCGCTGGCAGCGCGTGCTGCCGGCGACCTATGCCCTGGTCACCGGCGTGCTCACCGACGAGCAGCGGCGGATCTCCGCCGCCCTGTACGCCGGCCGGGGCGCCCAACTGACCGGGCTGTCCGCGCTCTCCTGGTACGGCTTCCGATACAGCCCGCGGACCACCGACGTACACCTGCTCGTTCCGCATTCGACGAGCCGCAAGTCGACAGGTCACGTGCTGGTGTCCCGGGCCCTGTCGCTCGATCCGAACGCGCGGGCGACCGCCCACTACCCGGTCTGCTCGCCCGCGCGGTCCGTCGTCGACGCCGCCCGTGACCTGCGCGACCTGCGGACGGTACGGGCGATCGTGGCCGAGGCCGTCCAACGGAGCTTCACCGACCTGGCCGCCCTGGACGAGGAGATCATCCGGGCCCGGCGCAGCCGTACGGCGCTGATCCGGAAGGCGTTCCACGAGGTGACCGCCGGCGCCCGCTCCGCTCCGGAGGCCGAGTTGCGGGACTGTCTCGCCGGGAGCCGGCTGCTCCCGGAGATCCTGTGGAACCCACGACTGACGACAGGTGACGGGTGCACCCTCCCGACACCCGACGGCTATCTTGCCGAGTCGGCGCTGGCGCTGGAGGTCGACTCGCGGGAATACCACCTGAGCCCGGACGGTTGGGCGCGCACGCTCGACCGCCACAACGAGCTGAGCCGGCTCGGGGTGATGACCCTGCACTTCACCCCGGCGCAGATCCGCCGCGAGCCCCGGCGGGTACGCCGGACGGTGGAGCAGGCGCACGCTTCCCGCCCCGGTCTCGCCGCCGCCGTCGCGGTCCAGGCCGCCCCGGCGGCGGGGTGTTAAGCGGGGGCCCTTCCTCTACCAAATGCGTTAAGAGGGGCCCCCGCCTTACACACGTCAGCAGCCGGGGAGGCGCTCGATCAGGTAGCGCTCGACCTGGGTGAGCGCCACGCGCTCCTGGGCCATGGTGTCCCGGTTGCGGACGGTCACCGCGTCGTCGTCGAGCGTGTCGAAGTCGACCGTGACGCAGAACGGGGTGCCGATCTCGTCCTGCCGGCGGTAGCGGCGACCGATCGCCTGCGAGTCGTCGAACTCGACCACCCACCGCTTGCGCAGGTCGGCGGCGAGCTGCTTGGCCTTCGGCGAGAGCGCCTCGTTGCGGGACAGCGGCAGCACCGCCACCTTGACCGGGGCCAGCCGCGGGTCGAACCGCATGACGGTGCGCTTGTCCACGCCGCCCTTGGTGTTCGGCGCCTCGTCCTCGTCGTACGCCTCGAGCAGGAACGCCAGCACCGCGCGGGTCAGGCCGGCGGCCGGCTCGATCACGTACGGCATCCAGCGCTCGCCCTTGCCCTGGTCGAAGTACGACAGGTCGACGCCGGAGTGCTTGCTGTGCGTGGACAGGTCGAAGTCGGTGCGGTTGGCGATGCCCTCCAGCTCGGCGAACTCGCTGCCGCCGAACCGGAACTTGTACTCGATGTCGACGGTGCGCTTCGAGTAGTGGGAGAGCTTCTCCTTCGGGTGCTCGTAGAAGCGCAGGTTCTCCTCGGACAGGCCCAGGTCGAGATACCAGTTCCAGCGCTCCTGAAGCCAGTATTCGTGCCACTGCTCGTCGGTGCCCGGCTCGACGAAGAACTCCATCTCCATCTGCTCGAACTCGCGGGTCCGGAAGATGAAGTTGCCCGGGGTGATCTCATTGCGGAACGACTTGCCGGTCTGCGCGATGCCGAACGGCGGCTTCTTGCGGGCGACCGTCTCCACGTTCTTGTAGTTGACGAAGATGCCCTGGGCGGTCTCCGGGCGCAGGTAGTGCAGGCCCTCGTCGCTCTCCACCGGGCCCAGGTAGGTCTTCATCAGGCCGTTGAACATCTTCGGCTCGGTGAAGGTGCCCTTGTTGCCGCAGTTGGGGCAGTTCAGCTCGGTGAGCGAGGTCAGCGGCTTGCCGTGCTTGGCCTCGTACGCCTCTTCCAGGTGGTCGGCGCGGAACCGCCGATGGCAGGACTGGCACTCGGTGAGCGGGTCGACGAACTCGGCGATGTGGCCGCTCGCCTCCCAGACCTTGCGGGCCAGGATGACCGCGGAGTCTAGGCCGACGACGTCGTCGCGCTGCTGGACCATGGTCTTCCACCACTGGCGGCGGACGTTCTCCTTCAGCTCGACGCCGAGCGGGCCGTAGTCCCAAGCCGACCGGGTGCCCCCGTAGATCTCGCTGGAGGGGAAGACGAAGCCTCGGCGCTTGGCGAGGCTGACGACGGCGTCAATTCGGTCGGCTGGCATGTTTCCTCCTACGCCGGCTGGCGGTCGGCGCGGTCGAGTCGGATGGAATGGGACCACGGTACGACCGCCTCGGTCCCGAGCCCAGCAGAATACCGGGGCCCGGTCAGCTCACCCCGCAGACCTCCATGCCGCCGGTCTGCCGGTCGGGGGCCAGCGTCACGGTCTGCGCCTCCCGGCGGCCACCGGCGAGCGTGACGTCCACCGGCACGGTGAGCGTGGTGGTGTCGACCTTGCCCACCCGGTAGCCGGAGATCTGCGGCTCGGTGGCGACCCGCTGCACGAACTCGGGCCGGGACTCGCGCCGCCGGGCGTCGTCGCAGAGCTGGGCGTACGCCTTGGTCCACTCCCGGGCGACGAGCGCCTGGTAGTAGTCGTCGGTGACGGCCCGGCCCTGCTCCCCGACGGCCTGCACGTTGCTCACGCCCAGGCCGATCACCGCGGCGCCGCCCCCGCCGCAGCAGAGCAGCACGGCCAGTGCGCCGACGCCGAGGGCGAGCCAGAGCCGGGCTCGCCGCCCCTCGGTCGGCGGGGCGGCGAACGGCGGGGCGACGCCGGGACCGGGCGGCGGCGCGGGCACGCCCGGGTCCACCGGCGGTGCGCCGGGCGGCACGGGTGGCGGGGGCGGCGCGGCCGGTCCGGGAGCGGTCATACGCGCCAGGGTAGTGCCCCGGGAGTCAGCGGTAAGGACCTGCGGCACGATCGCTTGCGGCGACGACGATCTCGCCCTGCGGGGCGGCGCTGGCGAGCGTCTCGTACGCCGACGGCTCGTCCACCGATCGGGCGAGCAGCGGCACGGCGGTGATCTTGACGTCGAACCCGCCGAGCCCACGCCGGTACGCCCCGACGGACTCCCACTCGGTGATGAGACACCAGTGGGCCGGGTCGTCGAGCGCCCGCAGCAGTTCGCCGCGCAGGTAGCCGGGTCGGGCGGCGAGCGCGGCCAGCGCCGCGTGCGCCTCCCGGGTGAACTCGTCCACCGTTTCGGCTTCCACCACGAACCGGTTGGTGACCAGCACGGCGTTCCTCCTCGTAGAGTCTGTGGCATGCAGCGTACGCAGAGTCCCGTGCTGTCCCGCCTGGCCCGGCTCAACCCGACGGCGGTGTTCCTCGCCGCGCTGGTGCTGGTGCTTGTGGGCCTCTTCGCGCCCGGCCCGGCCGGCGGCGTCCTGCTGCTGGCGTTGGCCGCCGGGTTGGTCTGGTTGATGTCGGTCACCTGGCCGGTGCAGGCGCCGGCGACGCGGATGCTCCGGCTGCTGATGCTCGCCCTGTTGATCGCGGTGGCGCTGGCCAAGCTGCTGGTCGGCTGAGTAGCGCCGGTTGACCTGCGCAGACATGCAATCATGCGTTTTTGACAATAATTTTCGTTATCGCGGACAGTTGGTCCCATGACCGCTCGTGCCACGCCCCGCGTCCTCGCCGCCGCCACCGCCGCCCTGCTCACGCTCGGTGGTCTGGCCGCCTGCTCGGACGGCGGGGGCGGGGGAAGCGACCCGGACCGGGTCGACGTGGTGGCCGCGTTCTACCCGCTCCAGTTCCTCGCGGAGCGGATCGGCGGCGACCGGGTGGTGGTCGGCAACCTGACCAAGCCCGGCGCGGAGCCGCACGACCTGGAGTTGAACCCCCGCCAGGTCGGCCAGGTGGTCGACGCCGAGCTGATCGTCTACCTGACCGGTTTCCAGCCGGCCGTGGACGAGGCGGTCGAGCAGAACGGCGGCGACCGCGCCTTCGACGTGGCGGGCGTGGCGCCGCTGCGCGACGCCGCCGCCGGCGGCCACGAGCACGAGGGCGAGGGCGGGCACCAGGAGGAGGCCGGGCACGAGGAGGGCGGCGGCAAGGACCCGCACCTCTGGCTCGACCCGACCCGGCTGGCCACCGTCGGCGACCGGCTCGCCGAGCGTCTCGGCGCGGTCGACCCGGACCACGCCGCCGACTACACCGCCCGCGCCGGCGCACTGCGGGGCGAGCTGACGACACTCGACACCGAGTACGCCGAGGGCCTGCGCACCTGCCAGCGCCGGGAGATCGTGACCAGTCACACCGCCTTCGGCTACCTGGCCGAGCGCTACCGGCTGGAGCAGATCGGTCTCACCGGCCTCACCCCCGAGTCCGAGCCGTCCCCGCAGCGGCTCGCCGAGGTGGCGGAGGAGGCCCGGGAGCACCGGGCCGGCACGATCTTCTTCGAGACGCTCGTCAGCCCGAAGGTCGCCGAGACGATCGCCCGCGAGGTCGGTGCGCGCACCGCGGTCCTGGACCCGATCGAGGGCCCGCCGGCCGAGGGCGACTACCTCTCCGCGATGCGCGCCAACCTCCAGACCCTGCGAACCGCCCTGGACTGCTCATGACCGCACCCGTACTCGAGATCACCCACGCCACCGTCGGCTACGACGGCCGGCCGGTGCTGCGCGACGTCTCGCTGGCGCTGGCCGCCGGCGAGGTGGTCGCCGTGCTCGGCGCCAACGGCTCCGGCAAGTCGACGCTCGTCCGCGCCGCGCTCGGCCTGGTGCCGCTGGGCGCCGGGTCGGTCACCCTGTTCGGCACCCCCCAGCGCCGTTTCCGGCAGTGGCACCGCGTGGGGTACGTCCCGCAGCGGCTGGGCGCGGGCGGCGGCGTACCCGCCACGGTGGCCGAGGTGGTGGCGTCCGGGCGGCTGGCCCGCCGGGGGGTGCTCCGGCCGGCTCGGCGGGCCGACCGGGAGGCGGTGGCGGAGGCGCTGCGCGCGGTCGGGCTCGCCGACCGGGCCGGTGATCCGGTGGCCACCCTCTCCGGCGGTCAGCAGCAGCGCGTCCTGATCGCCCGGGCGCTGGCCGGCGGGCCGGAGCTGCTGGTGCTCGACGAGCCGACCGCCGGGGTGGACGCGGCCAGTCAGGAGGCGTTCGCCGGTGCCCTGCGGATGTTCCGCGACGGTGGCGGCACGGTGCTGCTCGTCGCCCACGAGTTGGGGCCGCTGCGCCCGCTGATCAGCCGGGCGGTGGTGGTGCACCGGGGCGGGATCGCCCATGACGGCGCGGTGCCCGAGCCGGCCGGTCACCACGCCGACCCGGACCACGAGCACGTGCACCCGCACTGCGACGAGGAGCCCGCCGGGCTCTGGACAGGCATCTGAGATGGACCTCTTCCAGTACGACTTCATGCTCCGCGCGCTCGTCGGCGCGCTCGTCATCGGGCTGGCCGCCCCGGCGCTCGGCATCTATCTGGTGCAGCGCCGGCTGGCGTTGATCGGTGACGGCATCGGTCACGTGGCGCTCACCGGCGTCGGCGCCGGGCTGCTGCTCAACCGCTCCCCCGTGCTGGTGGCGGTGCTCGCCGCCACGCTCGGCGCGGTCGTCATCGAGCTGGTCCGCGCGTACGGGCGCACCTCCGGCGACCTCGCGCTGGCGCTGTTGTTCTACGGCGGCATCGCCGGCGGCGTGATGCTCGTCGGGCTCTCCGACGCCAGCAGCGGGTCGCTCAACGCGTACCTCTTCGGGTCGCTGACCACGACGTCGCCGGCCGACCTGGTCACCATCGGCGTGCTCGGCGCGGTGCTGCTGGTGACCATGCTGGTGCTGCGTCCGGCGCTGTTCGCGGTCTGCCACGACGAGGAGTACGCGCGGGTCTCCGGCCTGCCGGTGCGGGCGCTGAACCTGCTGATCGCGGTGGGTACCGCGATCACGGTGACCATCGCCATGCGGGCGGTCGGGGTGCTGCTGATCAGCGCGCTGATGGTGGTGCCGGTGGCCACCGCCCAGCAGGTGACGCGCGGTTTCCGGTCGACCATGACGGCGGCCATGGCGCTGGGCCTGTTCGCCGCCGGGGCCGGGATCTGGGTGGCCGCCACCGCGGACACCGCGCCGGGCGCCTCGGTGGTGCTGGTGGCGATCGGCTCGTTCCTGGTGGTGGCGCTGCTGGCGGCCGGCGGGCGGGCGGTGCGGCGGCGCGTCCGGCCGACGGCGACGCAGGCGGCGGTCGAGCCGGCCGAGCACGAGGTGGTGCTCGGATGAGGCCGGCACAGCCGACACTGGTTATCGTTACGGGGTGACCGGCTCCAACGGGTACGACGTCTTCGAGGGCGCGGGGGATCTGCTGCGCGCCCTCTCCGCCCCGATCCGGCTCGCCATCGTGAGCGAGCTGGCCGAGGGCGAGCGCTGCGTGCACGAGCTGGTCGAGAAGCTCGGCGCGCCCCAGCCACTCGTCTCCCAGCACCTGCGGGTGCTGCGCGGGGCCGGCGTGGTGCGCGGCTCCCGGCGCGGTCGGGAGATCGCGTACGCCCTGGTCGACGAGCACGTCGCGCACATCGTGGCGGACGCGGTCAGCCACGCCGGGGAGGGACCGGCATGACCACCGGCACCCCACGCACCACCCGGCAGCGCAGCGCGGTGAGCGCCCTGCTGGACGAGGTCGAGGGCTTCCACAGCGCCCAGGACCTGCACGCCATGCTGCGCCGGCGCGGCGACCGGATCGGGTTGACCACGGTCTACCGGACGTTGCAGGCGCTCGCCGACGCCGACGAGATCGACGTGATGCGCCCGCCGGGCGGCGAGCACCTCTACCGGCGGTGCAGCGGCGGCCACCACCACCATCTGGTGTGCCGGGGCTGCGGTCGTACCGTCGAGGTGGCCGGCCCGGCGGTGGAGAAGTGGGCGGACCGGATCTCCGCCGAGCACGGCTTCACCGAGGTCAGCCACACCCTGGAGATCTTCGGCACCTGTCCGGCCTGCGCCGGCCGGTAAAACCGACCGGTGCCGCCGCGGCCACGCCGTGGCAGGCTGTGCGGCGTGAAGATCTACGCCGACCGCTTTCCGACCGCCCTCCGCCAGCTCCTCACCGATCTGCTCGTGGTCGTCTGGGTGTACGCGGCGATCCGCTTCGGGTTCTGGGTGCACGACCTGGTGGAGAAGCTCGCCGTACCCGGGCAGAAGCTGGAGGGGGCCGGCGGCGGACTCGCCGACAACCTGGCCGAGGCCGGCGGCAAGGTGGGCCGGGTGCCGCTTGTCGGCGACGAGCTGACCGCGCCCTTCACCCGGGCCGCCGACGCCGCCCGCGCGATGGCCGACGCCGGCCGCGACCAGCAGGAGCTGGTCGGCCAGCTCGCGGTGGCGCTGACCGTGGCGGTGCTGGTGTTCCCCCTCGGGCTGGTGCTCGTCGGCTGGCTGCCGCTGCGGGTGCGGTGGATGCGCCGGGCCGGCGCGGCGAAGGCCATGTCCGCCGCGCCGGGCGGCCGGGACCTGCTGGCGTTGCGGGCGCTCGCCGGCCAGCCGCTGTCGAAGCTCAACCGGATCGCGCCGGACGTGGCCGAGGCGTGGCGGCGCGGCGACGACGCGACCGTGGACGCGCTCGCCGCGCTGGAGTTGCGCGGGCTGGGGCTGCGCACCGGCCGGTAGGGTGTGCCGGTGCTGTACTTCCTGATCGTCGTCGCCGTGCTGCTGCTCGTCTACGCGGGCGTGCTGGTGAGCTTCGTCCGCAAGGGCCGCAGGATTCCGCCGGCCGCGTACCTCGTGCTGGCCGCGCTCAACGGTCTGATCCTCGTCGCGGTGATCGCCTGGGCGGTCGCCCGCCGCTGAGCGGTGTTAAAAGGGGCCCCCGCCTATACCGAAAGCGTTAAGCGGGGGCCCCTCCTTTCACAGCCGGCGGCGGACGTCGTCGGCGGTGGAGGGGCCGGGCTGCCAGCGGGCCACCCAGGGCAGGTCGGTGGGGGGCGTGAACACGCCGGCCTCCACCGAGGCGTAGCGGCCGGCGACGATCCGCTTCGCGGCGGCCACGTCCACCGCGTCGGTGTTCGACCACAGGCCGGTGAACAGCTCGTCGACGCGCAGTCGCGCCTGCCGGCAGAACAGGTCGGCCAGCTCGACGTTCTCCGGGTGCTCGGACCGCTCGGCGTAGGCCCGGACGCAGACCGCGGACATCGCGAACAGCTCCGCGCCGATGTCCACCACCCGGCCGAGGAACGCCTGCTTGCGCTCCATCTTTCCCTGCCAGCGGGACATCGCGTAGAACGTCGAGCGGGCCAGCTTGCGCGAGGTCCGCTCGACGTGCCGCAGGTGCCCGGCCAGCGGCCCGAACTCCTGGTAGGTACCCGGCGCCTGCCCCTTGCCGACGGCGAGCGTGGGCAGCCACTTGGCGTAGAACGCGCCGGCCCGCGCGCCGGCTGCCGCCTTGCGGCCCAGCCCGGCGTCCGGGTCGATGATGTCGCCGGCCACCGACAGGTGCGCGTCGACCGCCTCGCGGGCGATCAGCAGGTGCATGATCTCGGTGGAGCCCTCGAAGATCCGGTTGATCCGCAGGTCGCGCAGGAGTTGCTCGACGGCGGCCGGGCGTTCGCCCCGGGCTTCGAGCGACTCGGCCGTCTCGTAGCCGCGTCCACCCCGGATCTGGATCAGCTCGTCGGCGATCCGCCAGGCCATCTCGCTGGCGTAGAGCTTGACGAGCGCCGCCTCGATCCGGATGTCGTTGCGGTCGTCGTCGGCGAGCAGGCAGGACAGGTCCAGCATGGACTCCATGGCGTAGGTGGTGGCGGCGATGAACGCCAGCTTCTTCGCCACCGCCTCGTGCTCGCCGACCGGCCGGCCCCACTGGACCCGGTCGGCGGCCCACTCCCGGGCCACGTTGAGCGCCCACTTGCCGGCGCCCACGCACATCGCCGGCAGCGACAGCCGGCCGGTGTTGAGCGTGGTCAACGCGATCTTCAGGCCCTTGCCCTCCCCACCGATCACGTTCTCGGCCGGCACGAACACGTCGTGGAACCGGGTGAGGCTGTTCTCCAGGCCGCGCAGCCCGACGAAGGAGTTGCGCCGCTCCACCGTGATGCCGTCGCTGTCGCCCTCCACCACGAAGGCGGTGATCCCGCCGCGACGGCCCTCCGCGGCCGGCACCCGGGCCATCACCACGAGCAGCGTGGCCACGGTGCCGTTGGTGGCCCAGAGCTTCACCCCGTTGAGGCGGTAGCCGGCGCCGTCGGCGGTCGGCTCGGCGGTGGTGGCGAGCCGGGCCGGGTCGGAGCCGACATCCGGCTCGGTGAGCAGGAACGCGGACACCTCGCCGGCGGCCAGCCGGGGCAGGAAACGCTGCTTCTGCTCGGCCGTGCCGAACATCTTCAGCGGCTGCGGCACGCCGATCGACTGGTGCGCGGAGAGCAGCGCGCCGATCGCCGGGTTCACCGAGCCGGCGAGCATCAGCGCCCGGCAGTAGTGCAGGTTGCTCAGCCCGAGGCCGCCGTACCTGCGGTCGATCTTCATGCCGAAGGCGCCGAGCCGGGCCATCCCGTGGAACACCTCGTCCGGGATGCGCGCGTCGCGCTCGATCGCCGCGCCGTCCACCTCGCTGCCCAGGTAGGCCCCGAACGCGCCGAGGAACTCGTCGGCGCGGGCCACGTCGTCCGGGTCGGACCGGGGCCACGGGTTGATCAGGTCGAGCCGGAACCGGCCGAGGAAGAGCTCCTTGCCGAAGCTGGGGCGGTCCCAGGCCGCCTCGCGGGCCGCCTCGGCGACCTGACGGGCCTCCTTCTCCGAGACCTGGCCGGCCTCGCCGGGCAGCGGCCCCGCCCCGTCGGCGTTGTTCTGTGTCGTGGTCACGGCTGCCTCCTGGATGGTCGGTCCGGATGCGACGAAATCGACGCTACCCCCGGGTGTTACCCAGGGGTAGCGTCGCGTGCACGTCCGATTTGGCGGACCGTCAGCCGGCGGTCAACGTCGCCGGGTCGTCGTCGTCATCGTCGATGTCGTCGTCGCCCCAGTTGCGGCGGCTGAACGGCAGGATCGCCCAGAAGAGCAGGAACCAGATCCCGGTGAGCGCGCTGAGCAGGAACGCGATCGGCCGGTCCAGCACGAAGTCGGTGACCAGCAGGACCGCGCTGACCATCGCGATCAGCATGAAGAACAGGCCGCCGGTAGCCATCCGGTGGGCGAAGCGCACCAACTCCGGCTTGCGCCCCTGGCGGAACAGCGCCCGGTGGAACGCCACCGGCGAGATGATCATCGCGGCGGCAGCGGCGGCGGCCAGCAGCGCCACGACGTAGACGTCGCGCTGGAAGTCGGTGGTTCGGTTGAACGCGTTGCTGAACGGCATGGTCAGCAGGAAGGCGAAAAGGATCTGCACACCGGTCTGCGCCACGCGCAGCTCCTGGAGCAGGTCGGCGAAGTTGCGCTGCCAACGCTGCTTCTCGGATTCCTTGGACACTCGTGAACCTCCGGTGAAGACGGCACGGCCGGCGGGTGAACGCCCGCCGGCAGCAGCGCCTGTGCCCGGTTCAGATGATCACGAAACCGACTCAGGAACCCCGGCGGATCCGGCCCGCGTACCGGGCCTCCCACTCGGCGTTGTGCTCGTCCCCGCCGGCGATGTTCGCCGACAGGTAGACCGGCGGACGCTCCCCCGCAGCCACCAGCCGGGCCACCACCTCGACGGTGATCTGCTGGGCCAGCAGCGCGGCGGTGATCGAGGAGACCGCGCCGACCGCGCCACCGTCGGGCAGCGGCAGCGTGGCGTCGCCGTACGGGGCGCCGTTGTCCAGCACCACGTCGGCGAAGTCGGCGAGCTTGCGGCCGGACGGATGCCGCGAGGTCATCCGGGCCGAGTGCCGGGCCGAGGTGACCGCCACCAGACCGTGCCCGTGTTCCTTCACCACGGACGCGAACTCGACCATCGCCCCGTTCACGCCCGAGTTGGAGGCCAGCACGAACACGTCCGGCGGCCGGACCGGGGCCAGCTCGTAGAGGCGGTGCGCCACAGCCGGCTCGCGTTCCAGCTTCGGGCCGAGCACGTCGGCCGGCTCACCCCCGACGAGCACCAGGTCACGCAGCGCGATCCGGTTGGTGGGCACCAGTCCGCCGGCGCGGCCGGCGATCTCCATGGCGAGCGCCTCCGAGTGCCCGGTGCCGAAGGCGTGCACCACCCCGTCGGCGCGTACCGCCGCGGCGATCAGGTCGGCCGCCGCGGCCACGTTCTCCCGCTGCTCGGCGGCCACCCGGCCCATCATCTCGGTCACCGTGGCCAGGTACGCCTGGGCGCTCACCGTCATGTCTGCTCCGTTCCTCGCACCCGGGCCAGGATCGCCTCGGCCAGCGGGCCGGGGGCCTCGTCGGGGATCCAGTGGCTGACGCCGGGAAGCGTCACGAAGCGGTAGTCGCCGGTGACGTGCGCCGCGCACGCCTCGGCGGCGGTCCGGCCGATCGCCACGTCCTTCTCGCTCCAGACGTACGTGGTCGGCGCCGCCACCGGGCCGACCGCCTTCATGTCCGACCCGCTCATCGCCCGGTACCAGTTCAGCGCGACGGTGAGCGCGCCCGGCTCGCGCATCGGCTCGGCGTAGCGGGCCACCGCGTCCGCGTCGCCGACCCCGCGCAGCAGCCGGCGCAGCGCGGCCCCGCGCAACGCCAGCAGCACCGTCTCGGCCTTGCCCGGCATCCGGAACAACGCCATGTAGGCGGACTTCGCCTTCTGCCGCGGATCGGTGGCGAGCGCATGCCCCATCGCGGCCGGGTGCGGCACCGACACCGCGGTAAGCGTCCGCACCCGCTCCGGGTGCGCCGCGGCCAGGCCCCAGGCCACGATCGCGCCCCAGTCGTGGCCGACCAGGTGCGCGGTGGTCACCCCGAGCGCGTCCAGCACGGCCGCCGCGTCGGCCACCAGCTCCGGGATGCGGTACGCCTCGACGGCGTCCGGCCGTGCGCCGGGCGAGTATCCGCGCTGGTCGAGGGCGTACGTGCGCAGCCCGGCGGCGTGCAGCGCGGGCGTCACCGCATCCCACTCGCCGGCGTGCTGCGGGAAGCCGTGCAGCAGCAGGACCGGATCGCCGCCCTCGGGGCCGCCGGTGCGTACCTCGAATGTCAGATCCCGCGCCTCGACCCGCATGATCGCCACCATACCGACCCGCGCCCTGCTGGGCCTGGCCCCGACATCGGTGCTAGCGTCTGCCGTTGAGACAACTTCACATCCGACAGGGGAGCGCACAGCGCTGAGAGTGCGGGCCGGTGCCCGCAGACCCTCGAACCTGATCTGGGTAATGCCAGCGCAGGGAGTTCGGTCGACCTCCAGCCGCGTCGACGTCCGGGCACATTCCGGGCGCGGCGTGCGTCTTCTCCTGGTTCCGCACCACGAACTGGGAGTCCGCATGAACCACACCGACAGCAACCGCTGGCGTACCGTCGACATCGTCGTCGCCTCGGTGATCGCCGTCGCCTTCGGCGTCGTCTTCTGGGCCTGGGGCCTGCTCTGGAGCGCCACCGACGCGGCGTTCGCGTTCTTCCCGCCGGCGCAGGCGGTGCTCTACGGCGTGTGGCTGATCCCGGCGGTGCTCGCCGGCCTGATCATTCGCAAGCCGGGCGCGGCGCTCTACTGCGAGACGGTGGCCGCGATCGTCTCCGCGCTGCTGGGCAGCCAGTGGGCCGGCATCGTGATCCTCCAGGGCCTGATGCAGGGCATCGGCGCCGAGCTGGCGTTCGCCGCGTTCCGCTACCGCTCGTTCAAGCTGCCGGTGGCGACGCTTGCCGGCGCGCTCACCGGTCTCGGCGCGGCCATCTTCGACTTCGTCTACTGGAACAAGGCATACGACCTGACCAACTACCGCATCCCCTACGCCCTGATCACCATCGCCAGCGCCACGATCATCGCGGGCGTCGGCGCCCACGTCCTGACCCGCGCCCTGGCCAACACCGGCGTCCTGGACCGCTTCCCCGCCGGCCGCGACCGAGCCCTGATCTGACGGGTATCCCGCTGTCGATCATGAAGTTGACGGTGATTTCAGCGCGTTGTGATGCCGTCAACTTCATGATCGACGAGGCAGAGGGGGTGGAGCGGTGAGTGGGGTGGTGCTGCGGGGGTTCGGGTGGCGGCACGGGGGGCGCAGACGCTGGGCTCTGCGCGGGGTGGACCTGCGCGTCGAGAGCGGGGAGCGGGTGCTGCTGCTCGGTGCCTCCGGGGCCGGCAAGAGCACGCTGCTGGCGGCGCTGGCCGGGCTGCTGCCCGAGGACTCCGGCGAGCAGGATGGCACCGTCGAGATCGACGGGCTGGACCCGCGCAAGGCCCGCGAGCGCGTCGGCGTGCTCTTCCAGGACCCGGAGACCCAGCTCGTGATGGCCCGCTCCGGCGACGACGTCGCGTTCGGGCTGGAGAACCGGGGCGTGCCCGCCGAGGAGATCTGGCCCCGGGTCGACGAGGCGCTGCGCCGGGTCGGCTTCCCCTACCACCGGGACCGCCCCACCGCCGCGCTCAGCGGCGGCGAACAGCAACGGCTCGCCCTCGCCGGGGCGCTCGCGCTGCGGCCCGGGCTGCTGCTGCTCGACGAACCCACCGCCAACCTCGACCCGGCCGGCGCCGCGCTGATCCGCCGCGCCGTCGCCGACGCCGTCGACCCGGACACCACACTGATCCTGGTCGAGCACCGGGTCACCGAGGCGCTGCCGCTGATCGACCGGGTGGTGGTGCTGGAACCCGGTGGCGGGGTGCGGGCCGACGGCCCACCCGAGGCGGTGTTCGCCGCGCACGGCGAGGCGCTGGCCGCCGCCGGGGTCTGGGTCCCCGGGCACACCACGCCGCCGCGACACGCCACCACACCACCCGGGGACGTGCTGCTCACCGCCGACCGGCTCGGCCTGCCGCCCCGGCTGGCCCCCACCGACCTTCGGGTACGCGCCGGCGAGGCGCTCGCCGTGCTCGGCCCCAACGGCGTCGGCAAGTCCACGCTGGCGCTGCTCCTCGGCGGCCTGACCCGCCCCGGCGCCGGCACGGTCACCGCCTCCGCCGCACTTGCCGGCCGGGACGCGCGTACTTCCCCGCACCGGTGGCGGGCACCCGCGCTGGCCGGGCGGATCGGCTCGGTCTTCCAGGACCCCGAGCACCAGTTCGTCACCGGCACCGTCCGCGACGAACTGGCCCTCGGGCCGCGCCGGACCGGCCGGACCGATGCGGAGGTCACCGCCACCGTGGACGCGCTGCTGCACCGGCTGCGGCTGGACCGGCTCGCCGGCGCCAACCCGTACACCCTCTCCGGCGGCGAGGCGCGGCGGCTGAGCGTGGCGACCGCCCTGGCCACCGCGCCCCGCCTGCTGATCTGTGACGAGCCCACGTTCGGCCAGGACCGGCGGACGTGGCTGGAGCTGGTCGACCTGCTGGCCGAGCTGCGCGACGCCGGCCACGGCATCGTCACGGTGACCCACGACGCGGACTTCGTGGCCGCGCTGGCCGACCGGACGCTCACCCTGGACCACCCGACCGTGTCCCCCGCGCCGAGCCACCCTTCCGGGGCCACCCAGCCGATTCATCCTTCCAGGACCGCCCAGCCGGGACACCCTCCCGGATCCGCCCAGCCGAGCCACCCGGCCGGATCCGCCCAGCCGAGCCACCCTTCCGGGTCCGCCCAGCCGAGCCACCCGGCCGGATCCGCCCAGCCGAGCCACCCGGCCGGATCCGCCCAGCCGAGCCACCCGGCCGGATCCGCCCAGCCGAGCAGTCCCGGGCCGGGGCTGCCGCCGTCACCGCCGAACCGAGGGGCGGATGCGCCGTGATCAGCCTGGAACCGGTGGCGACGCCGGGCGCCCCGCTGGCCCGGCGCAACCCGGTGGCGAAGCTGGCCGCCGCGATGGTGTTCACCATCGTGCTGGTGGCGACCCTGGATCCGGTCGCGCCGGCCATCGCCATCGCCGTCGAGCTGGCCGCGCTGCCGCTGTTCGGCGTCCGCTACCGGGTGCTGGCCCGGCGGGCGTGGCCGCTGCTGGCCGCCGCCGCCGGCATCCTGGTCACACTTGTGCTCTTCGCCGCCGACCGGTCCGGTCGGGTGCTCGTCGAGGCCGGCCCGGTGCTGGTCACCGAGGGCGTGCTGGTCACCGCGCTCGGGCTGGTGCTGCGGATGCTCGCGGTGGCGCTGCCCGGGATCATCGTGTTCGCCACCACCGACCCGACCGACCTGGCCGACGCGCTGATCCAGAACGCCAAGGCCCCGGCCCGGTTCGCCATCGGCGCGCTTGCCGCGTTCCGGCTGGTGCCGCTGCTCGAACAGGAGTGGCGCATGATCAGCATGGCTCGTCGGGCGCGGGGCGTGGACGCCGGCCGCAACCCGGTGGCCAAGCTGCGGCTCTTCGCGTCCACCGCGTTCACGCTGTTGGTCGGCGCGATCCGGCGGGGCACCCGGCTGGCGGTGGCGATGGACGCGCGGGGCTTCGACGCCGGCACCCCGCGTACGGTCGCCCGCCGACAGCTCTTCACCCGGGCCGACGGGCTGTTGATCGCCGGGGCGGCGCTGCTGGCCGGCGCGGCCCTGACGGTAAGCGTGCTGCTCGGCACCTTCCGCCCCCTGATCGGCTGACCCGACCACCCCCTCAACCCGGCTTGGTCCAGCCCAGCCCGGTCCGGCTCGTGATCGCCGAGTGGAGCCACCCGCCGCGCTCCCGCACGGCGAACAAGCCCTCCGACACACACCGAAAGCCGCAACACCTCCATATGCCCCTCCAGGTCCCCTCTCCCCCGCCGAGGTCCCGCGTGCTGGCGTCGATCTTCGACTTGTGGCACCTCCAATATCAGAACAAAAGTGACACTTATTGGCACCCCAAGTCCAAGATCGAGAGACAGCCACAGAAGGGCGAGAGCCATCTGTGGATGGCGCGTCGGGGTCCACGGTGCTGGCCGGGGCGGGTGATTGATCAAGGAGTTCGCGTGGTCGTGAAGGCGGAAATCCGACGCAAAATCCTTGATCACGGCCGGGAGAACGCCCCGGCGACCGCCCGAGCGCCGGTTCGGCGGTGATCATGAAGTTGGCGGCCCCTCTCCATCCCTTTTGTCGCCGCCAACTTCATGATCAACGGGGTGGATTGAAGATCTTGGAAGGGGAGGGCCCCTGGAGGGGCCGGGAGCTTCCAAGATCTGTGGCGCATACGGGACGCACGGGAGCCGGGGACGGTCGGCGGTCAGCTACGCCGGAAGGCGTAGAAACGGTTTTGGCCTGACCGCTGGCTGTGGCCGGACAGCCGAGCATCGCGGCCGGCGGGCGGGCCGGCCTTCGGCGGCGCTGGGCGAGCCGACTCCGAACCAGCCAACCCCGAACCAGCCAACCCCGAACCAGCTAACCCCGAACCAGCCAACCCCGAACCGGCCGATACCGAACCGGCCAACCCCGGACCAGCCGACGCCGACACAACCGGACCGACTGAACCGGGCAACGCCGGCACAGCCGGACCGGGTGAACCGGGCAACGCCGGCACAGCCGGACCGGGTGAACCGGGTAACGCCGGCACAGCCGGACCGATGGAACCAGCCGCGGGCAGGGTCACCGGTGTCGACGGGGACACGGCGAGCGCGTCGGCATCGGTCGGGGGCAACCCCAGCGGGGACGGCTTACGGGACTTCTTCGGGGTGCGCTTCGCGGGCATCCGCGGGCCTCCTGTCTGTCGGGCGCGCCGACCTGGACGCGCCGGGGCGCGCCGACCAGGGACGCGCCGAGCGGGTGCCCCGGTGCGATCCGACCACGACAGTCACCGCGAACAACGGCGGCGGGAAACAGGATGCGGACGCCCGGAGCGGGACGGGTCCACGGCACGTGTGGCGGTGGACCGGTGCTCGGAGGAAGGGCGTCACTTACGCATACCGACACGCTAGCCCGCGCCCGCCCCACCCGCACCCGAATTACTGGCACCATCGGCGACATGCTGATCGCGTTCTCGATCACCCCGCTCGGCGTGGGTGAGTCCGTGGGCGACCTGGTCGCCGACGCCGTCCGGGTGGTACGTGAGTCCGGCCTGCCGAACCGGACCGACGCCATGTTCACCACGGTGGAGGGTGAGTGGGACGAGGTGATGGCGGTGGTGAAGCGGGCCGTCGACACCGTCGCGGCCCAGGCGCCCCGGGTCAGCCTGGTGCTCAAGGCCGACCTACGCCCCGGCGTGACCGAGGCGTTGACCGCGAAGGTGGCACACGTGGAGGCGCGGCTCGCCGAGGGGTGAGACGAGCCGCCACCGGCTCCTCACCCACCGTCGAGGTGTGATCCGCTCACCCGGTGACCGCGATACGGTCGCATGACGGCAGCGAGGACGGTCGCGGTACGCGGCGCGGACGAGAGGGGCGGTACGCATGGCAGAACAGGCGACGGCGCAGATCGGGGTCACCGGTCTGGCGGTGATGGGTCGCAACCTGGCCCGGAACCTGGCCCGCAACGGCTTCTCCGTGGCGGTGCACAACCGGTCGCCGGAACGCACCCGCAGCCTGGTCGCCGAGCACGGCGACGAGGGCACCTTCGTGCCGTCCGAGTCGCTTGCCGACTTCGTCGGCTCGCTGGAGCGGCCGCGTGCGGTGATCGTGATGGTGAAGGCCGGCGCGCCGACCGACGCCGTGATCGACGAGCTGATCCCGCTGCTGGAGGAGGGGGACATCGTCGTCGACTGCGGCAACGCGCACTTCGCCGACACCCGCCGCCGGGAGGAGGCGCTGCGCGAGCACGGGCTGCACTTCGTCGGCACCGGCGTCTCCGGTGGCGAGGAGGGCGCGCTGCTCGGCCCGAGCATCATGCCGGGCGGCTCGGCGGAGTCCTACCAGAAGCTCGGGCCGATCTTCGAGAAGATCGCCGCGCAGGTCGAGGGCGAGTCGTGCTGCCGGCACGTCGGGCCGGACGGCGCGGGCCACTTCGTGAAGATGGTGCACAACGGCATCGAGTACGCCGACATGCAGCTCATCGCCGAGGCGTACGACCTGTTGCGGGCCGGTCTGTCGGCGAGCCCGGCGGAGATCGCGGAGATCTTCCGGGAGTGGAACGGCGGCGAGTTGGAGTCGTTCCTCATCGAGATCACCGCCGACGTGCTCGGCCACACCGACCCGGCGACCGGCAAGGCGTTCGTGGACGTGGTGCTCGACCAGGCCGAGCAGAAGGGCACCGGCCGCTGGACCGTGCAGAGCGCGCTGGACCTGGGCATCCCGATCACCGGCATCGCCGAGGCCACGTTCGCCAGGTCGCTGTCCGGCCACGCCGACCAGCGCGAGGCGGCCCGCCGGGTGTTCCCCGACGCCGGCGAGAAGTGGCAGGTGG
Organism: Micromonospora sp. WMMD1128; assembly: GCF_027497235.1. Taxonomy (NCBI): domain Bacteria; kingdom Bacillati; phylum Actinomycetota; class Actinomycetes; order Micromonosporales; family Micromonosporaceae; genus Micromonospora; species Micromonospora sp. WMMD1128. Next base: position 1,144,596 of record NZ_CP114902.1, on the reverse strand, counting down.
AGGACCGGGACACGTTCGTCGAGGACGTGCGCCGCGCGCTGCTGGCCAGCAAGATCGTCGCGTACGCGCAGGGCTTCGACCACATCCGCGCCGGCAGCCGGGAGTACGACTGGGACATCGACCTGGGCGGCACGGCCACCATCTGGCGGGGTGGTTGCATCATCCGGGCCCGCTTCCTGGACCGGATCAAGGAGGCGTACGACGGCGAGCCGGACCTGGCGACGCTGCTCGTCGCGCCCTGGTTCGCCGACCGGGTCAGCGCCGGCGTCCCGGGCTGGCGGCGGGTGGTGGCCGACGCGGCCCGGGCGGGTGTGCCGACGCCGGCCTTCTCGTCGTCGCTCGCCTACTTCGACGCGCTGCGCGCCGAGCGGCTGCCGGCCGCGTTGATCCAGGGTCTGCGGGACAACTTCGGCGCGCACACCTACCGCCGGGTGGACCGGGACGGCTCGTTCCACACCCTGTGGGCGGGCGACCGCTCCGAGGTGGAGGGCTGACGCCCGGGAGCGCTGACAGTGGAACGCCCCGCGGTCCGGCCGGAGAGGCCGGGGCGCGGGGCGTTCGGCTCGACGGCCGGAGTTGCCCGGCCGTCGAGGGGGTCAGAAGAACCGACGTCGCTTGGCCTTCTGCGGCCGGATCAGGTCGGCGCCCTTGGTCAGCAGGCGGCTCACTCCGGTCGGGCCACGGCGGGCCTCAAGCGTGTGGCTGAGCCGGCGGGCACCGGCCGCCGCCAGCGGCACGGCGACCGCCATGATCGCCCACTGCCCGATCCGCTTCTGAATCATGTGGTTCACCTCCGCGTTTGCTGGTATTCCTGTTCGATACCCAGCGTGTCGCGTCGGTAAGCGTGAGCTCAGCCTCCCGGGGCCACCGGGTTGGGCAGCGCCCCGCCGAAGCGGCGGTCCCGCTGCGCGTACAGCTCGCAGGCGTACCAGAGGTGACGGCGGTCGAAGTCGGGCCAGAGCGTGTCCAGGTAGACCAGTTCCGCGTACGCGGTCTGCCACAGCATGAAGTTGGAGATGCGCTGCTCGCCGGAGGGGCGCAGGAACAGGTCGACCTCGGGCACCTCGGGGTGGTAGAGGTAACGCGCCACCGTCTTCTCGGTGACCTTGCCCGGGTCGAGCTTGCCGGCGGCGACGTCCCGGGCGATCGCGGCGGCGGCGTCGGCGATCTCGGCCTGACCGCCGTAGTTGACGCAGAACTGGAGCGTCAGCGTCGAGTTGCCGCGGGACATCTCCTCGGCGGTCTGCAACTCGGAGATCACGCTCTTCCAGAGCCGCCCGGCCCGGCCCGACCAGACCACCCGTACGCCCAGGTCGACGAGCTGGTCACGGCGGCGGCGGATGACGTCGCGGTTGAAGCCCATCAGGAAGCGGACCTCGTCCGGCGAGCGACGCCAGTTCTCGGTGGAGAACGCGTACGCCGACAGGTAGGGCACGCCCAGCTCGATCGCGCCCTCGATGGTGTCGAAGAGGCTGTGCTCACCCTGCTCGTGCCCCTTGGTGCGGGGCAGGCCGCGTTCCTTGGCCCAGCGGCCGTTGCCGTCCATCACGATGGCGATGTGCCGGGGCAGCGCGGCGGCCGGCAGCGCCGGCGGCCGGGCGCCGGACGGGTGCGGGGTCGGCGGGGTCGGCTCGCGGCGGGTCGCCCTCGTCGAACGGATCACTCGGTCATCTCCCTGTTCACACCAGCGGCGGCGGGTCCGGCGCCGGTGCGCGGCGGGACCACACCCGGCCTCGCGCCGCCGGGCGGCGGGACCGTGCCGGCCGCCGGGGCACCCCGGTCGACCAGCGGCAGCGAGCGTAGCGCGCGCTCCAGATGCCACTGGAGGTGCGCCGCGACCAGGCCGCTGCACTCCCGGCGTACGCCGGTGTCGGTGGCGTCGGCGTGCGCCCAGTCGCCGCTGGTCAGCGCGGACATCAGCAGGAGCGTGGCCGGCGCGGGGTGGGCGGCGCCCGGGGGGCGGCAGTCCGGGCAGACGGCGCCGCCGGCCGGCACCGAGAACGCGCGGTGCCGGCCCGGCTCGCCGCAGACCGCGCAGGCGGACAGCGCCGGCGCCCAGCCGGCGAACGACATGCCGCGCAGCAGGTAGGCGTCGAGCACGAGGGTGGTGGCGTGGTCGCCGCGGGCCAGGGACTTCATCGCGCCGAGGGTGAGCTGGAACAGCCGCAGCGACGGCTCCCGCTCGACCGGGGTCAGCCGCTCGGCGGTCTCGGCGATCGCGCTGGCCGCCGTGTAGCGGGGGTAGTCGCCGAGGAACCGCTTGCCGTACAGCTCGATCGCCTCGACCTGGCTGACGGTGTGCAGCGAGCTGCCCTGGTTGCCCTTGGGGTCACCGGCGAGCTGGAGGTCGACGTGCCCGAACGGCTCCAGCCGGGCGCCGAACCTGCTGGTGGTGCGTCGGACGCCCCGGGCCACCGCGCGCAGCCGGCCGTGCCGGCGGGTGAACAGGGTGATGATCCGGTCGGACTCGCCCAGCTTCTGCACACGCAGCACCACCGCGTCGTCGCGGTAGAGCTGTCGACGGTAGCCGGCCACCGGCCCATTCTCCTCGGGGTGCGATCTCAGGGTTGGTTCGGGGTGGACCGGCGGACCATCCCCGATGTGCCGGCCGTCCGGCCGGCCCTAGGGTTCTGGCCATGGCTTCGCTCCGAACGGCCGTCCGGCCCCGCGTGGTGGTGGCCGCGACCGCGACCGCCACGCTCATCGTCCTCGCCGGGTGTGACACCCTCTCGTTCCGTCGCCTCGACTACGACCAGACCGAGCGCACCAGGATCACCCGGATCAACGTGGACGGCGACGGCTCGGGCGACGTCGTGGTCCGGGCCAACGGTCCGGCCGACCAGGTACGCATCAAACGGGTGGTCCGCTACGAAGGCGGCGAGCCGGACAGCCGGTACGAGATCAAGGGCGACGAGCTGGTGCTGCCCACCGACTGCGGCAACCGGTGCAGCATCTCCTGGGAGGTGACCGCGCCACCGGGCGTGGCGGTTCGCGGCGGCACCGGGTCGGGCAACGTCGACCTCAGCGAGGTCGGCGCGGTGGACTTCACGCTCAGCTCGGGCGACTTCACGGTCAGCGGGGCGAGCGGTGAGGTCCGCGCGTCGACCACCTCGGGCAACATCCACCTGAGCGAGGCCGCCGGCCCGGTCCGGCTGCGGGCCCGCTCCGGTGACATCGAGGCGCGGCGGCTCACCTCCGCGGTGGACGCGGAGGCCACCTCCGGCAACCTCACCATCGAGCTGGACCAGCCGGCCCCGGCCCGGTTGCACGCCACGAGCGGCGACGTCGACCTGGCCGTGCCGGAGGGCCGTTACCGGGTACGGGCCGACGCGAAGTCCGGCGACGTCTCCCTGCAGGTGACGAACGACCCGGCCGCGTCCCTGCTGCTCGACGTCTCGGCGACCAGCGGCAACGTCAGCGTGTCCAGCCGCTGAGCGACCACCGCCCACCCGGCCCGACCGGGACGCAGCCAGCCCGACCGGCACCCACCCAGCCCGGCCGTCGCCCCGGCTGATCCGGCTCGCGCTCAGTCGGCGACGCGGTCCGGCTGGACGGTGTCGTTCGGCTGGACGGTGTGGTCGGCGGACCGCTCGGCGCTACGGCGCGGCGCCGGCACCCGCGTCGCGGCGCCGACAAGCGCGCCCGCCGCGCCGGCCGAGGCCGGGCTCACCGGGCCAGCGCCGGCCGGGCCACCGCCGGCCCAAGCACCGCCGGCCGAGGCCGGGCTCGCCGGGGCGACCGCCGCCCGTTCGGACGCGGTGCGCCGTTTGCCGGGCACCAGTTCGGGGGTACGCCGGGCGGCCACGTCCTCGACCCAGCCGACAAGCAACGTCACCACCCCGACGAGCACGAAGACCAGCCCCACGCGCAGCCACAGTCCGACCGGGTCGCGCGGCGACCAGCCCACCAGGCTCACGAGCGGGGTGAGCGCCACCACGAACGGCATGTGCCAGAGATAGATGGTCAGCGCACGCCGGTTGACCACGGTCACCGCGCGACCCAGCACCGGAACGCGGTCGACCCAGGCCACGCCGGTCGGCGCCCGCCCGATCGCCACCAGGATGAACGCCGTCGCCCAGAGCGCGTTGCCGAGCGGGATGTCGTTGATGTCGTAACCACGCGCGCCGGGATGGGTGAAGATCCAGGCCAGCCCGGCCGCGCCGACGACCGCGGCGATCGGCAGCAGCACCCGGTTGCGCATCCGTCGCAGCAGGCCGTCGTGGTGGGCGAAACCGAGCAGCCAGGCGCCGAAGTAGAGACCGAACTCGCGCAGCACGGCCGGTGGGTTCAGCAGGATGCCGAACTCGATCGCGGCGAGCAGGGCGTACGGGACGGCAAGCGTGGGCAGGGGCGCCCGGCGGAACAGCCAGAGCGCCAGCGGTGAGGCGAGCACGAACCACAGGTAGTCCCGCAGGTACCAGATCGGGCTGAGGGCCAGCCCGCCCCAGTAGTTGGCCGGCGGATCGGCGATCGGGAACAGCCAGAGCAGCACCCGCGGGCTGAACGGCAGCCCGGTGAGCAGCATCGCCGGCACGAAGACCGCGGCGAGCACCCAGAGCGAGGGCAGCAGCCGCCGCAGCCGGCGCGCCACGGCGGGGACGCCGCTACGGCCCAGCGACGCAGCCATCAGCGACCCGGCGAGCGCGAACATCACCGCCATCGCGGGGAACACCAGCGTGAGCGTGGCGTAGCCGGTGACGTGGTAGGTGACGACGCGCAGGATGGCCAGGAAGCGAAGCAGGTCGAGGTAGCGGTTTCGCATCAGCTCGCGGCAGGGTCCGGGGATAGTGACGACGGTCCCTACCCTGCTCGGGCAACCTGTGAAACGGGTAAAGACAGCCACTGAACGTGAGATGTCCCATAGGTCTGACTGATCCTGCCCAGCGGATGCCGGCCGCGTGCCGGCGCGACGCCTCAGAAGCCGAGCTTGCGCAGCTGCTTCGGATCCCGCTGCCAGTCCTTCGCCACGCGCACGTGCAGATCGAGATAGACCCGGGTGCCCAGCAGCTCCTCGATCTGCCGGCGCGCGGTGGTCCCCACATGCTTGAGCCGGCTGCCCCGGTGACCGATCACGATCGCCTTCTGGCTCGACCGTTCCACGTAGAGATCGGCGTAGATCTTCGTGAGGTTGCCCTCCGGAATCATTTCCTCGACCACCACGGCGATGGAGTGCGGCAGCTCGTCCCGCACCCCCTCCAGCGCGGCCTCCCGAACCAGCTCGGCGACGAGCACCTGCTCCGGGTCGTCGGTGAGCATGTCGTCCGGGTAGAGCTGCGGCGACTCCGGCAGGTAGCCGGTCATCACGTCGACGAGCGTGTCCACCTGATGACCGGAGACCGCGCTCACCGGCACCACGGCCGCGAACTCGGCCAGCTCGCTCACCGCGACCAACTGCTCGGCCAGCCGCTTCTTGTCGACCAGGTCGGTCTTGGTGACCACGGCCAGCACGGTGGCCTTCAGGCTGGACAGCTCGCCGGTGATGAACCGGTCGCCCCGCCCGACCGGCTCGTTCGCCGGGACGCAGAGCCCGATCACGTCGACCTCGCTCCAGGTCTCCCGCACCAGGTCGTTGAGGCGTTCGCCGAGCAGCGTACGCGGACGGTGCAGGCCGGGCGTGTCCACGAGCACGAGCTGCGACTCCGGCCGGTGCAGCACCGCTCGGATGATGTGCCGGGTGGTCTGCGGCTTGCTCGACGTAATCGCGATCTTGGTGCCGACGATCGCGTTGGTGAGCGTCGACTTGCCGGCGTTGGGCCGGCCGACGAAACAGGCGAAACCGGCCCGGTAGGGACGCTCCTCGGGCGTGGTCACTCGACCACCGTGCCGAGGACGGCGCCGTCCGGCGCGGCCACGTGGATCGGCGCGTCGGCGGAGAGATCCCGGACCGCGGCGTGCCCGGCGCCGTCAAGCGTCGACGCCTCGGTCACCACCGCCGCCGCCTCCAGCCGGCTCGCCCCCGCCGCCACCGCCGAGGCGACCGCCAACTGGAGCGCGGTCAACGTCAGCGACGGCAGCGCCACGCTTGCCGCCGCGTACGTCCGGCCGTCCTGGTCGCGGACGGCCGCGCCCTCCACGGCGGCCACCCGGCCCCGCGCGCCCCGGGCCAGCACGACGAGCTTGCCGTCCTCGGCGCTCAGCTCGGCCGGATCGGCGGGGGTGGGCAGTGCGGCCGGCACGGCGGGTGACTCAGGCATCGGCGGGTTGCCTCTCCTCGGAACGGTTGTGGTTGCCACGGGATTCGACCGGCTCGCCCCGGCCCGTGCCCTCCGGAGCGGACCCCGGATCGACCCGGCTCACCAGGACGGTGTCGATCCGGTTGCGCCGGCCGGTGGTGCCCTCGGCGATCAGCCGCAGGCCGGCCACCTCGGCCTCCGCGCCCGGGATGGGCACCCGGCCGAGGGCCTGCGCCAGCAGCCCGCCGACCGTCTCCACCTCGTCGGTGGGCAACTCGGTGTCGAACAGCTCGCCCAGATTCTCCACCGGCAGCCGGGCGGTCACCCGCACGGCCCCGTCCGGCAGGTGCTCCACCGGCGGGCGCTCGACATCGTACTCGTCGGTGATCTCACCGACGATCTCCTCCAGGATGTCCTCGATGGTGACCAACCCGCCGGTGCCGCCGTACTCGTCGACCACGATGACCAGGTGGTTGCGGGCCGCCTGCATCTCGGAGAGCAGATCGTCCACCGGCTTGGACTCCGGCACGAACGTCGCCTGACGCATCAGCTCCGCCACCGGCATCTCCCGTGCCTCCCGGTCGCCCTGGGTACGCCGGATCAGGTCCTTGAGGTAGAGCACGCCGAGCACGTCGTCGACGTTCTCACCGATCACCGGGATGCGGGAGAACCCGGACCGCAGGAACAGCGCCAGCGCCTGCGCCAGCGTCTTGCGTTCCTCTATCCACACCATCTCGGTGCGCGGCACCATCACCTCGCGGGCGATGGTGTCACCGAGCGCGAACACCGAGTGGATCATCTGGCGCTCGCCGTGCTCCACCACCCCGCGTTGCTCGGCCAGGTCGACCAGCTCACGCAGCTCCACCTGGGTGGCGAACGGCCCCTCCCGGAACCCCTTGCCCGGGGTGACCGCGTTGCCGATCAGGATCAGCAGCGACGCCAGCGGGTTGAGCGCCCGGCCCAGCCACCGCACCAGCGGCGCGACCGCCCGGCCGACCGCGTAGGCGTGCTGCCGACCCAGCGTGCGCGGGGCGACCCCGACCACCACGAAACTCACCACGGTCATCGCCCCGGCGGTGACCAGGGCCGCCCGCCAGCCGGCGCCGAACGTGTCGACCGCCACCAGCGCGACGAGCGTGGTCGCGGTCAGTTCGGCAAGCAGGCGGAGCAGGAGCAGCAGGTTGAGGTGACGGACCACGTCAGCGGCGACCGCCTGGAGCGCCCGCGCGCCGCGCGCGCCCTCGCGGGCCAGCTCGGCGGCGCGCGCCGGGGAGACCGCGGCCAGCGCCGCCTCGGTCATCGCGATCAGGCCGGCGAGCACCACCAGCCCGGCCCCGAAGAACAGGAGCTGAAAATCGGGCAGGCCGGCCGCGGCGCCGGCCGCCGCGAGGGACGTCATCACCGCGACCGGGTCGACCGCCAGCTGGCCAGCAGCCGGGCCTGGAGACCGAACATCTCCCGCTCCTCCTCGGGCTCGGCGTGGTCGTAGCCGAGCAGGTGCAGCACGCCGTGCACGGTGAGCAGGTGCAACTCGTCGCCGGACGAGTGCCCGGCGGTGGCCGCCTGCTTGGCCGCCACCTCCGGGCAGAGCACGATGTCGCCGAGCAGGGCCGGCTCGCCGCCGGCCGGGGCGCTCTCCCCCGGCCCGTGGTCGACGCTGCCCTCGTCCATGGGGAAGGCGAGCACGTCGGTCGGGCCGTCACCGCCCATCCAGCGGTGGTTCAGCTCCGACATGTATTCGATGTCGACGAGCAGCACGGACAACTCGGCGAGGGGGTTGACCCCCATCTCGTCGAGGGCGTGCCGGGCGACGGCGAGCACGGCGTCGGTGTCGACCTCGACACCGGACTCGTTGGCGATCTCGATGGACAACTGTCTTCCTCTGGTGGGTTAGCGGCGCCGGCCGGCCCGGCCGCCCTGGGCGGTGCGCCCCGGCACGGCGTGCACGCTCTGCGCCTGCTGGTTCTCCCGCTCGGCGTCCCAGCGGGCGTACGCGTCGACGATCTCGCCCACCAGCTTGTGGCGAACCACGTCCGAGCTGGAGAGCTGGGCGAAGTGCACATCCTCGACGTTGCCCAGGATCTCCCGGACCAGCCGCAGGCCGCTTGTCGTCCCGCCGGGAAGGTCCACCTGGGTGACGTCGCCGGTGACCACGATCTTGGAGTTGAAGCCGAGCCGGGTCAGGAACATCTTCATCTGCTCGGGCGTGGTGTTCTGCGCCTCGTCCAGGATGATGAAAGCGTCATTCAACGTGCGGCCCCGCATATATGCCAGGGGCGCGACCTCGATCGTGCCGGCGGCCATCAGCTTGGGGATGGACTCCGGGTCGAGCATGTCGTGCAGCGCGTCGTAGAGCGGGCGCAGGTAGGGGTCGATCTTCTCGTTCAGGGTGCCGGGCAGGAAGCCCAGCCGCTCGCCCGCCTCGACCGCCGGCCGGGTCAGGATGATCCGGTTGACCTGCTTGGCCTGGAGCGCCTGGACGGCCTTCGCCATGGCCAGGTAGGTCTTGCCGGTGCCGGCCGGGCCGATCCCGAAGACGATGGTGTGCGAGTCGATCGCGTCGACGTACCGCTTCTGCCCGAGCGTCTTGGGGCGGATGGTGCGCCCGCGCCGGGAGAGGATGTTGAGCGTCAGGACCTCGGCGGGCCGCTCGGCGCCGCCCTGCTCGAGCATGCCGACGGTACGCCGGACGGCGTCTGTGGTCAGGGTCTCGCCTTTCTCGATCAGTTCGAGGAGCTCACTGAAGAGACGCTCGGCGAGGGCGTTGTCGGCGGGCGCACCGGTGATGGTGATCTCGTTGCCGCGCACGTGGACGTCGCTGCTGACCGAGCGTTCGACGAGACGCAGGATCTCGTCGCCCGCGCCGAGCAGGTTCACCATGATCTTCTGGTCGGGGACCGTGATCCTGGTCTGCACCCGGGGCGGGCCGGGAGGTGGGGTGCCGGTCATAGGTCGGGCCGTCGGGCCCTGCGCCACCTGCTCTCCGATCTCGGCGCCGGGCCCTGCTGGCGCGGCGTACGGTTGCCCTCCATCGTATCGGGTCGGCACCGCACGCACCGTGCCCATTTCCGGTGCTCGACGGTCAGCCGCCGGCCCGGAAGTCGTACCCGTCGAAGGTCTCCTGCCGGCGGGTGAACCGGTAGGTCGCCCAGTGCATCCGGACCACCACGCCCCGCTCGTCGCGGGTGAGCCGGAGCAGCTCGCCGGCCTCCCGGCCGGCGACCGTGCGGAACTCGTCCGGCCGGTCCGGCAGCGGCGCGAACACCGACGGCGGCTTGCCGGCCGGGTCGTCCGCGCCCCGGGCCCGCAGCGCCCCGTCGTGCCAGGAGAAGACCGACTCGAACCCCTCGCCCCACCAGCGGCCCAGCATCCCGCGCAGGTGCGCGGGGGCGGGCGGGCCGGGACGCCACGGCTCGACCTCCGCCGGGTCGTGCTCGGCGGCGGCGGCGAGCAGCGCGTGGGGCAGGTCGAGCACCGCCACGCCGGTGCCGGACGAGCCGAGCACCGCGCAGCCCATGGCGCCGGCGGTGCCGTCACCGCCGCGCCGGCCGTAGACGGCGGCCAGGAAGCCGGGCATCGCGCCGTCGTGCCCGACGTGGGTCACCCGGTCCGGCCGTGGCACCAGGATCAGCCCGAGGCCGAAGCCGGCCGCCCAGAGCGACTCGTCGGTGGTGGTGTGCGGCCAGCGCATCTCCTCGACGGTGGCCGCGGCGAGCACCGCGCCGTCCGGGTCGAGCGCGGCCGGGTCGGCCAGGAACGCCGCCCAGCGGGCCATGTCCGGCGCGGTGCTCCAGAGCTGGGCGGCCGGCGCCACCGCGCCGAAGTCGGTGGGCGGCTCCGGGTGCGCCTCGTCGGAGTACGCGTCGACGAGGTGGCCGGTGGCCGCCCGCTCCCCCGGCTCGGGCCCGGTGGCGTTCAGCCCGAGCGGGCCGAGCACCCGGTCGGCGAGCACCTCGGCCCAGGTGCCGCCGCGCCGCCGGGCGACCACCTCGCCGAGCAGCGACAGGCCGAGGTTGGAGTAGTGGAAGCGGCGGCCGGTGGGCAGCACCCGCTCCGCCCGGGCCAGGTCGGCGAGCAGCTCGTCGACGCCCGGGACGCGGAGGGTGTCCCACACGTCGCCGTGCGGCTCGCGTTGCAGGCCGGCGGTGTGCGACAGCAGCCGGCGCACGGTCAGCTCGCCGTGCGCGGGCAGGTCGAGGTGCCGCCCGACCGGGTCGTCCAGGTCGAGCAGCCCGTCGTCGCGGCACTGCATGACGAGCACCGCGGTGAAGGTCTTGGTGACCGAGCCGATCCGCAGGACCGTGTCCGGGTCGAGCGGGGTGTCGTTGCCGGTCCCGCCCACCGTGCACGTCCAGAGCGGCCGGTCGGCCCGGTGCAGGGCCGCCGACACCGCCGGGACCCGCCCGGTCGCCTGGGCCTGCCGCACCATCCGGTCGAGCCGGTCGGAGATCGCGGTCACCGGCAGAGCATCGGGCCGAGCGGCGCGCCACCGAGCAGGTGGGCGTGCACGTGGAAGACCTCCTGGCCGCCGTACGGGCCGGTGTTGAACATGAGTCGGAACCCGTCCACCGTCAGGCCCTCCTCCTCGGCCACCACGGCGGCGGTGTTGAGCAGCTCACCGGCGAGCGCGGAATCGCCCTGCGCCAGCGTGACCACGTCCGCGTAGTGCTCCTTCGGGATCACCAGGACGTGGGTGGGCGCCTTCGGGTCGATGTCGCGGAAGGCGAGGGTGGTGGCGGTCTCGCGGACGATGGTGGCCGGGATCTCCCCGGCGACGATCCGGCAGAACAGGCAGTCCATCGCAGCAGTGTAAGGAAGGGGCCCCGGTTAACGCCTCCGGTAGAGGAAGGGGCCCCGCTTAACATCCGGCGTCGGTGCGGCAGGATGGCCGGCATGGCGGGACGGGCGGTGCTGGTGACGGGTGCCTCGCGGGGCATCGGACGGGCGGTGGCCCGCGCGTTCGCGGCCGGCGGGGACCGGGTGGCGGTGCACCACCGGGACTCGGCCGAGCTGGCCGAGGCGCTGCGCGCCGAACTGCCGGGCGACGGGCACGTGGTGGTCCGCGCCGACCTGGCCGACCCGGACGCCGTGCGCGCGGTGGTGGACGAGGCGGCCCGGCTGCTCGGCGGCCTGGACGTGCTCGTCAACAACGCCGGCGTGTTCGGGCCGGCCGACCCGCCGCACCCGGTCTTCGACAGCAGCTACGAGCAGTGGCGGTCACGCTGGCGCGAGGTGCTGGACACCAACCTGGTGGGCGCCGCGAACGCCGCCTGGTGCGCCGCCCAGCACATGCGGGAGCGGGGTGGGCGCATCGTCAACGTCTCCTCCCGGGGCGCGTTCCGGGGCGAGCCGGCCAATCCCGCGTACGGGGCCAGCAAGGCGGGGATGAACGCGATGGCGCAGTCGCTGGCGGTGGCCCTGGCCCCGTACCGCATCGGGGTGGCCTGTGTGGCGCCCGGCTTCGTCGAGACCGACATGACGAACGAACACCTCAAGAACGAGCGGGGCGAGGCGATGCGGGCGCAGTCGCCGTTCCACCGGGTGGCCCGTCCGGAGGAGATCGCCGCGGCGGTGCACTGGTTGGCCAGTCCCGAGGCGGAGTGGGCGTCCGGCACGATCGTCGACCTGAACGGCGCCTCCTACCTGCGGAGCTGACCTGCCCGTCCGGCGCGTCGAACCCCACGTGACGGGGTAGGTACGTGCGGTATGGCCGACACCGAGTTGCTTGACCTCACCGCCGACTATCGGGTGGTAGACGGGCACGACGACGATCCCGTGCTGCTGCGGCCCGACGGCAGCCCGGTCGAGACCTGGCGTGACGACTACCCCTACGAGCAGCGCCTCGACCGGGAGGAGTACGACCACCAGAAGCGTCTGCTCCAGATCGAGTTGCTCAAGCTCCAGGACTGGGTGAAGGAGAGCGGCGAGCGCCTGGTGATCCTCTTCGAGGGGCGGGACGCCGCCGGCAAGGGCGGCACCATCAAGCGTTTCATGGAGCACCTCAACCCGCGGGGCGCGAGCGTGGTCGCGCTGGTCAAGCCGGACGAGCGGGAGGCCGGGCAGTGGTACTTCCAGCGGTGGCTGGGGCACCTGCCGACCGCCGGCGAGATCGTGCTCTTCGACCGGTCCTGGTACAACCGGGCCGGCGTGGAGCGGGTGATGGGCTTCTGTTCCCGCACCGAATACCTGGAGTTCCTGCGGCAGGCCCCGGACCTGGAACGGATGCTGGTCCGGTCCGGCATCCGGCTGGTGAAGTTCTGGTTCTCGGTGTCCCGCAACGAGCAGCGGACCCGGTTCGTGGTGCGCAAGGTCGACCCGGTCCGGCAGTGGAAGCTCTCCCCGATGGACCTGGCGTCGCTCGACCGCTGGGGCGAGTACACCGAGGCCAAGGAGGCGATGTTCTTCTGGACCGACACCGCGGACGCGCCGTGGACGGTGGTGAAGAGCAACGACAAGAAGCGGGCCCGGCTGGAGGCGATGCGCCACGTGCTGCACCGGTTCGACTACGACGGCAAGGACGTCGATGTGGTCGGCACGCCCGACCCGCTGATCATCGGCCCGGCGGGGCTGGACCTGGGCCCCGAGGAGCAGCCGGTGCCGATCTTCCCGCGCCCCTGACCTACCAGCGGCCCAGGCGGGCGGCGAGCACGCTGAGCGCGGCCACCCCGGCGGTGGAGGTACGCAGCACCGACGGGCCGAGGCGGACGGTACGCGCGCCGGCCCCGGCGAACGCGGTCAGCTCGGCCGGGGCGATGCCGCCCTCGGGGCCGACCACGAGCACGATCTCACCGGTCGCCGGCAGCTCGACCGTGCTCAGCCGCTCGTCGGCCTCCTCGTGCAGCACGAAGGCGGCACCGGCGCCGGCGATGCGCCGGGCCACCGTGGCGGTGGACTCGTCCGGGGCGCCGGCCACCACCGGCAGCCAGGGGCGGCGGGCCTGCTTGGCGGCCTCCCGGGCGGTGGCCGCCCACTTCTCCCGGGCCCGTACGCCCCGGTCGCCGCGCCACTGGACCACCGACCGGGACGCCGCCCAGGGCACGATCTCGTCCACCCCGACCTCGGTCATCGCCTGCACGGCCAGCTCACCCCGGTCGCCCTTGGCGATCCCCTGCGCCACGACCACCCGGGGGACGCTCGCGTCGGCGTACCCCCGGGAGGTGATCCGCGCGTCGAGCGTGCCCCGGCCGACGGCGGTGACGAGCGCGGCGGCGGTGCCGCCCCGGCCGTCGGCGAGCAGCAGCTCCTCGCCGACGCGCAGCCGCTGCACGGTGGCCGCGTGGTGGCCCTCCGGGCCGTCGAGCGTCACCGTGTCGCCGGTGGGCAGCGCCTCGACCAGGAACAGCGGCGCCGACACCTCAGGCGTGCCCGTTGAAGGCGTCGCGCATCCGGGAGAAGAAGCCGCCCTGCTTGGTCAGCTCGGCGACCTCCTCGCCGCGGGTCTTGGCGAAGTCGCGCAGCATCCGCTCCTGGTCGGCGTCGAGCTTGGTCGGCGTCCGCACGTCCAGGTGGACGTAGAGGTCACCCCGGCCGGTGCCGCGCAGGTGCGGCACGCCGCGGGCGCGCAGCCGCAGCGTGCTGCCGGGCTGGGTGCCCGGCTTGACGTCGACGACCTCCTCGCTGTCGAGCGTCTTGATGGTCAGCCGGGTGCCGAGCGCGGCGGCCGTCATCGGCACGGTCACCCGGCAGTGCAGGTCGTCGCCCTTGCGGGAGTAGACGTCGTGGGTCCGCTCGTGGATCTCGACGTAGAGGTCGCCGGCGGTGCCGCCGCCCGGGCCGACCTCGCCCTGCTGGGCCAGCCGGATCCGCATGCCGTCCTCGACCCCGGCGGGGATCTTGACGGTCAGCGAACGGCGGGTCCGCACCCGGCCGTCACCGGCGCAGGTCGGGCAGGGGTGCGGAATCGTGGTGCCGTAGCCCTGGCAGACGGTGCACGGCCGGGCGGAGACCACCTGACCGAGGAACGTCCGCTGCACGGACTGCACCTCGCCCCGACCGCCGCACGCCTCGCAGGTGGCCAGGTGGGTGCCGGCGGCGGTGCCGGCGCCGGAGCAGGTGGTGCAGAGCACCGCGGTGTCGACGGTGATCGGCGCCTCGACGCCGAACGCGGTCTCGTTGAGGTCGAGTTCCAGCCGCAGGATCGCGTCGGCGCCGGGCCGGGTGCGCGGCCGGGGCCCCCGGCTGCCGCCCGCCGCGCCGCCGAAGAACGCGTCCATGATGTCCTGGAAGCCGACGAACGGGCCGGCGCCGCCCGGACCGCCCGGACCGCCGGCGCCACCGCCGCCCGGGGCGAGCGGGTCGCCGCCCAGGTCGACGATCTGCCGCTTCCGGTCGTCCGAGAGGACCTCGTACGCGGCGTTGATGTCCTTGAACTTCTCCTGTGCCTCCGGGTCCGGATTGACGTCCGGGTGGTACTGCCGCGCCAGCTTGCGGTAGGCACGCTTGATGTCGTCGTCGGAGGCGTCCCGGCTCACGCCGAGAATGCCGTAGTAGTCCCTGGCCACTGCGTTCGGTGTCCTCATGTTCGTCTCGCGTTCGCCGGTCGTCGGCCGCAGCCGGCCGTCGGCCCTGACTGGTCAGTTCTGGGCCAGCAGTTCGCCCACGTAGCGTGCCACGGCCCTCACCATGGCGATATTGCCGGGGTAGTCCATCCGGGTCGGCCCGAGCACGCCGAGCCCACCGACGATGGTCGCACCCGGGCCGTAGCCGGTGCTGACCACGGAGGCGGCCCGCAGGTTGTCGACCTCGTTCTCGTCGCCGATGAGCACCCGGGTGGTGCTCGGTTCGGTCTCGCCGATCAGCTTGAGCAGCACGACCTCCTCCTCGAGCGCCTCCAGGATGGGGCGCAGCGAGCCCTGGAAGTCGAGCAGGCCACCCCGGGTGAGGTTGGCGGTGCCGGCAAGCGCGATGCGCTCCTCGTGCCGCTCGACGAGTGTCTCCAGCAGCACGGTGGAGAGCGTGGTCATGGCCGGGCGCAGCTTCGGCGGGGACTCCTCGACGAGCGCCTGCACCAGCGGCGGCGTCTCGGCGAGTTGGCTGCCGACGAGCTTCTCGTTGACCAGCCGGCGCAGGTCGGTGACGTCCTCGGCGGGGATCGGGGCGGGCAACTCGACCAGCCGCTGCTCGACCCGCCCGGTGTCGGCGATCATGACGACCATCAGCCGGGTGGTGGAGATCGGCACCAGCTCCAGGTGGCGCACCTTGGACCGGGCCAGGCTGGGATATTGCACCACGGCGACCTGCCGGGTGAGCTGGGCCAGCAGCCGGACCGTGCGGTGCACCACGTCGTCGAGGTCGACCGCGCCGACCAGGAACCGCTCGATCGCCCGGCGCTCGGCCGGGCTGAGCGGCTTGACCCGGGAGAGCCGGTCGACGAAGAGTCGGTAGCCGCGGTCGGTGGGCACCCGGCCGGCACTCGTGTGCGGCTGCCGGATGTAGCCCTCCTCCTCGAGCACCGCCATGTCGTTGCGCACGGTCGCCGGCGAGACGCCGAGCTGGTGCCGTTCGACCAGGGCCTTGCTGCCCACCGGCTCCTGCGTGTGGACGTAGTCCTCGACGATGGCGCGCAGCACGGCGAGCTTGCGGTCGTCGAGACCCATCTCCCCACCTCCTGACGCACCTCGGCCGGACCACGCGCGGCATCCGCCGGGCGGCTGGCACTCGACTGTAGCGAGTGCCAGTCTACGTCGGCAGTCCCACCGACGCGATGATCGCCCGACGGACCTCGGGTGCGGCCTGCCGCACATTCCGCCGCCACGGGTCCGGGCAGCACTGGTGTCGCTTGCCCGTGGGACCTACGGTGACGTGCATGACTGAACCTCCTCGCCCGCCCGGAGCGGGGGACCCCGGCCCCCAGCCCGACCCGACCCCGCCGTCGGCGCCCTACGGCTCGTCGCCGGCCGACGAGCCCCCCACCGCACCACTGTCCGGGGCACCGGGCGGGGGCGGCTATCCCCCGCCCGGTGACTATCCGCCCCCGGGCGGCCAACCTCCGGCCGGCGGCTATCCCCCGCCGGGTGGCTATCCGCCGCCCGGGGGTTACCCGCCGCCGGGTGGCTATCCCCCGCCGGGTGGCGGCGCGCCCGGTTACGGCCCGCCCGGCGCCGGTTACCCCGGCGGCGGCGCGTACGGGCCGCCGGCCGGCTACGCCAACAACGACGACAAGACCTGGGCCCTGGTGGCGCACTTCGGTGGCGCGGCCGGGATGCTGATCGGCGGCGGCGTACTGGGCTGGGTCGCGCCGCTGGTGGCCCTGCTGGCACGGGGCAACCAGTCCCCGACCGTCCGGGCGCACGCGGTCGCCGCGCTCAACTTCCAGCTCATCTGGTCGGTCATCGCGCTCGTCGGCTGGATCCTCACCTGCATCCTGATCGGCCTGGTGATCGGCTTCGGCGCCATGATCGTCGGCATCATCTTCGGCATCCTGGCCGGGGTGAAGGCCAACGAGGGCCAGCTCTACCGCTATCCGATGTCGGCCAGCCTGATCAAGTGACCCGCTCCGGCCGGTCCCGCGCGGCGGGACCGGCCGGCTCCGGTCAGGGCAGCAGGTCGCGGACGACCGCGTCGGCGAGCAGCCGGCCCCGCAGGGTGAGCACGGCCCGGCCCCCGGCGTACGCCTCGGCGTCGAGCAACCCGCCGGCCCGGGCCCGCTCCGCGCCCGCCCGGCCGGTCTCGTCCAGCACGTCGAGCGGCAGCCCCGAGGCGAGCCGCAGCCGCAGCATCACGTCCTCCATGTGCTGCTCCTCGGCGGTGAGCCGCTCCCGGGCCAGCGCCGGCGACACGCCGTCGGCCAGCCGCGCCGCGTACGCGCTCGGGTGCTTGACGTTCCACCAGCGCACCCCGCCGACGTGGCTGTGCGCCCCCGGGCCCAGGCCCCACCAGTCGGCGCCGGTCCAGTAGAGCAGGTTGTGCCGGCACGCCCCGGCCGCCGAGCGGGCCCAGTTGGACACCTCGTACCAGGAGAAGCCGGCCGCGCGCAGCGCCGTCTCCGCCGCCAGGTAACGGTCCGCCGCCACGTCGTCGGAGGGGTACGGCAGCTCGCCGCGACGCATCCGCGCGGCCAGCCGGGTGCCGTCCTCCACGATCAGGGCGTACGCGCTGACGTGGTCCACCCCCGCCTCCACCACCCGGGCCAGCGAGGCGGCGAAGTCGTCCGCCGTCTCCCCCGGCGTGCCGTAGATCAGGTCCAGGTTCACGTGGTCGAACCCGGCGTCGCGTGCCTCCGCCGCGGCGGCGGTGGCCCGGCCCGCGCTGTGCCGCCGGTCGAGCACCGCCAGCACGCCCGGCGCGGCGGACTGCATGCCGAGCGAGATCCGGGTGTAGCCGGCCGCCCGCAGCGTCTTCAGCGACTCCGGGGTGACCGACTCGGGGTTGGCCTCGGTGGTCACCTCGGCGTCGGCGGCCAGCCCCCAGGTGCGGTCGATGCCGTCGAGGATCCGGGCCAGGTCGTCGGCGGGCAGCAGAGTGGGGGTGCCGCCGCCGACGAAGACGGTGTCCACCCGCGGCGGCGGGGCGTCACCAAGCACCCGGGCGGCGAGCGCCAGCTCGGCCAGCACGCTGTCGGCGTACGTTTCCCGGCTCGCCCCGCCGCCCAGCTCGGCGGCGGTGTACGTGTTGAAGTCGCAGTAACCGCACCGGCTGGCGCAGAACGGGACGTGCACGTACACGCCGAAACCGCGGGCGCCGACGGCGCGGCGGGCGGCGGCGGGCAGCGACCCGTCGCGCGGGACGGGTTCGCCTTCTGGAAGGACGCCGGGCATGGCCACTAGTGTGCCCGGCATGACCTCTCCGGACGCTCTCGTGCGGGTCGCCACGGCCCGTGGCGTGACCACGCTCACCCTGGACAGCCCGCACAACCGCAACGCGCTCTCCACCCCGCTGATGACAGAGCTGCTGGCCGGGCTGGCCGCGGCGGTCGCCGACGACGCGGTCCGGGCGGTCGTGCTCGACCACACCGGTCCGGTCTTCTGCTCCGGCGCCGACCTGAAGGAGACCGCCGCGGCGTACGCCAGCGGGACCGTGCCGGCCGGGATGCTCGGCGACGTGCTGGTCGCCGTGCGGGAGTGCCCGAAGCCGGTGCTGGCGAAGGTGGCCGGGGCGGCGCGGGCCGGTGGGCTGGGCCTGATCGCCGCCGCCGACCTGGCGGTCTGCGCCGAGGAGGCCACGTTCGCGTTCACCGAGGTGCGGATCGGGGTGATCCCGGCGGTCATCTCGGCGACCGTGCTGCCCCGGCTGAGCCCCCGGGCCGCCGCCGAGCTCTACCTGACCGGCGACACGTTCGACGGCCGGCGGGCCGCCGAGATCGGCCTGGTCACCGCCGCGGTGCCGGCGGACGGGCTGGACGCCGCCGTCGAGCGCTACCGCGCGTCGCTGGTGCGGGGCGCGCCGGGGGCGCTGGCCGGCGCGAAGGAGCTGCTGCGCCGCCCTTCCGCCACCGACCTGCGGGTGGAGATCGCCGAGTTGTCGGCGCTCTCCACCGGCTACTTCCTCTCCCCCGAGGGCCGCGAGGGCGTGCAGGCACTCCGCGAGAAGCGCCCCGCCGCCTGGGTGGTGTAAGGAGGGGCCCCCGCTTAACGTCTCCGGTATAGGCGGGGCCCCCGCTTAACGGCCACGCCGGGCCGGCGGCGATCTCGACGTACGCTGGGCGGGGCCGGAAGGGCAGGGGGTGCGGGTGCGGACGCGAGTGCCGATCATGGCAGCCGGGGTGGCCGTGTGCGTGCTGGCCCTGCTCGCGGTCTGGTTCGTGACCAAGCAGTTCGGTCATCACCTGCGACTGCCGACCGCCAGCCGGACCTGCACCGTGCAGGCCGACGGCGAGGTGGTGCTCGGCGCGGACCAGATGGCCAACGCGGCCACCATCGCCGCCATCGGCGTGCAGCGTCGGATGCCCGAGCGGGCGGTCGTGGTGGCGCTCGCCACCGCCTACCAGGAGTCACACCTGCGCAACATCGCGCACGGCGACCGGGACTCGCTCGGCCTGTTCCAGCAGCGCCCGAGCCAGGGCTGGGGCACGCCGGAGGAGATCCAGGACCCGCGCTACGCGGCGAAGAAGTTCTATGCCGCGCTGAAGAAGATCAAGGGTTGGGAACGGATGCGGATCACCGAGGCCGCCCAGCGGGTGCAGCGGTCGGCCTACCCCGAGGCGTACCAGAAGTGGGCGGACGAGTCGGAGGTCCTCACCCGCGCGTTGCTCGGCCCGGCGACCGGCGCGGTGGCCTGCACGGTCGGGCCGACGCCGACGATGCGCGGACCGGCCGCGGCCAGCGCGGTGCTGGAGGGCCTGGCCCTCGACTGGGGGCTGCCCGGGTTGACCGCCGGGTCCGACCTGACCGGGCTCACGGTGCCGGCCAGCGACAATCGCAACGGCTGGCGGTACGCGCACTGGCTGGTCTCGCACGCCGACGACCGGGGCGTGAAACGGGTCCGCTTCGCCAACCTGGAGTGGACGGCCGAGCAGGGCACCTGGACCCGGGTGAAGGGCGACCCGGCGACGCAGGTGTTGGCCGAGGTCTTCGCCGCGCCCTGACCGGGCCGCCAGCCGAGACCGCAACCCGTCAGCCGAGGCGGCGGCGGGCCTTCTCCCGCAGCGACCCGGGCAGCTCCGGCACGTCGAGCAGCCGGGGCAGCAGCGCCGGCTCCAGCGTGACGGCCCGGAACACCTCGCCGACGGTCACCCCGTGGGCCGGCCGGTCGACCACCTCGACCGGGTCGCCGGTGCCGACGTCGCCGGGACGCAGCACCCGCAGGTAGGCCCCCGGCGCGCCGCGCGCGGTGAAGCGCTTGATCAGATCGGGTACGCCCCAGAAGCCGGCGAAGGTGCGGCACGGGGTGCGCGGCTTGGTCACCTGGAGCAGCGCGGAGCCGACTGCCCAGCGCTCGCCGACCACCGCGCCGGTCACGTCGACCGCCGAGGTGGTGAGGTTCTCGCCGAAGACGCCGGGCCGCAGCTGCCGACCGAGCTCGCCGGCCCACCAGTCGGCGTCCTCCTCGGCGTACGCGTAGACCGCCTGGTCGGGGCCGCCGTGGTGGGCCCGCTCGCCGATGAAGTCGCCTGTCACCCCGCCGGGCCGGATCTCCACCCGGCCACCGGCGGGCCGCTTGTCGATGCCGCTGCGACCGCTCGCGTCGCCGGCCCACGCCGCCTCGGTGATCTCGCCGAGGTTCACCGCCACCACCCTGCCCGTCATGGCGACCACCCTAGGTGCACTCAGCCCTTCACCGCGCCGGCGACCAGCCCGGAGACCATCCGGCGCTGGACCAGCAGGAAGAAGACGATGACCGGCAGGGTGAACAGGGTGGACGCGGCCATCACCGAGCCCCAGGCGGTGTCGTCCCGGCCGAAGAAGAACGTCATCGCCACCGGCAGCGTGTACTTCTGCTGGTCGTTGATGAAGGTCAACGCGAAGATCAACTCGTTCCAGGCGGTGATGAAGGAGAAGATGCTGGTGGCCACCAGACCGGGCGCGACGAGCGGGAAGAGCACCTTGCGGAAGGTCTGCGCCCGGCTGGCGCCGTCGATCGCCGCCGCCTCCTCCAGTTCCTTCGGCACCGCCGCGACGAAGCCGCGCAGCATCCAGACCGCGAACGGCAGCGAGAAGCCGAGGTACGTGAGGATGAGGCTGGGCAGCGTGTTGTAGAGGCCGAGCCGCTGGATCATCAGGAACAGCGGGATGACCAGCGCCTCCAGCGGGATCATCTGCACCACCAGCAGCAGGATCAGGAAGCTGGTGCGCAGTGTGAACCGGAACCGGGCGACCGCGGTGGCGGCGAGCAGCGCGACCAGCCCGCTCAGCAGCACGGTGGCCACCGCGACGAGGACGCTGTTGAGGAAGAAGTCGAGGAACGTCACGCCGGGGATCAGGTTGCCGCCGAGGATCTCCCGGTAGTGCTCCAGGGTGGGCTTCGCCGGCACCGGGCGGGGCGTGGCGGAGAAGATCTCCCGGTTGGGCTTGAGCGAGGTCGCGATCATCCAGTAGACGGGGAACGCGGCGAACAGGGCGACCAGCAGGCCGGCCCCGTTGAGCGCGAGCTTCTTCACGACTCGTCCTCCTGCCGGAGCACCATGCGGACGTACAGGGAGGTCACCACGAGCAGGATGACGGTGAGGATAACGGCGATCGCGGAGCCGAGGCCGTACTTGGGCGGCGGCGAGAACGCTTCCGCGTACGAGTAGATCGACAGCATGAACGTCGACCGGTCCTGGGTGCCGCCGGCCAGCACGAACTGCTGGGTGAAGACCTTGAAGTCCCAGATCGTGGAGAGCACCACGAGGATGCCGAAGACGGGCCGCAGGATCGGGAAGGTGACGGACCAGAAGACCCGCCACGGCCCGGCGCCGTCGACGCGGGCCGCCTCCTGCAACTCGCTCGGCACGCTCTTGAGCCCGGCCAGCACGCTCACCGCGATGAACGGGAACGAGTGCCAGACCACCACGAGCGTCAGGATGCCGAAGAAGAGCAGCGGGTCGTTGAACCAGCCGTACCCGGTCCAGTCGCTGCGCCCGAACACCGTCGTGGAGAGCCCGTCCGGGAGCTTGTTGAACAGCCAGGTGACCAGGCCGCTCGTATCGTCGAAGATCCACTTCCAGACGATGGTGCCGGTGAGCGCCGGGGTGGCCCAGGCGAGCATCACGCAGCTCGCCACGAACGTGGCCATCTTCCGGCCCAGCCGGTTGAGCAGCAGACCGACGAGCGTGCCGAGGACCATGGTGAGCGCCACGTTGGCGACCGCGAAGAGCACGGTGTTGCGCAGCACCGTACGGAAGAACGGGTCGCCGAGGATCTGCGCGTAGTTGGCCAGGCCGACCCACGGCCACTCGCGGTCCCCGCGGAGCTGGCGGACGTTGTCCAGTTTGAAGAAGGACATCGCCACGACCTGGCCGAGCGGCCAGAGCAGGAGCACGGCGATGATCGCCAGGCAGGGCAGGAGCAGCAGGTACGGGAGTTTGTCCGGCCGGCGGCGCCGCCGCGCGGGGGTGTCCCGCGCGGCGGCCTCGTCGGTGCTCTTCGTCAGTAAGCTCACTTGCTGTTCAAGATGCTTTCCATCTCGGTGGCCGCGTCGGCGGTTGCCTTCTCGACCGTCTTCTGGCCCTTCATGACCGAGCTGTTCATCGCCTGGGTCACCGTCTTGGTCCGGCTGACCTCGACCCACTTCGGGGTGAGCGGGGTCAGCTTGGTGTTCTGCATGGCGGTGGCGAACGCGGCCATGACCTTGTCGTCGGCGTAGCTGCCGCCGTTGAGCAGGTCCTGGTAGACCGGGAAGAAGCCCAGGCTGTCGGCGAACTCCTTGTCCTTCTGCTTGGCCAGCAGCACGGTCATGTAGTCCCACGCCAGGGACTGCCGCTCGCTGTCCTTCCAGATGGCGATGTCGGAGCCGCCGGCGAACGCCGGGGCGGCCCGGCCGTCCGGGCCGGGGATCGGGAAGGTGCCCCAGACCTTCTCGATGTCCGGGTTGGCCTCCTTCATCGCGCCGCCCTGCCAGCTGCCGGCGAACGCCATGGCGGCCTTGCCGGTGGCGAACTGGGTACGGGCGTCGACCTCGTTCCAGCCGGCGGCGGCCGGCGGGGCGACCTTGTGCACGGTCACCAGGTCGGTCCAGAACTTCACCGCCCGCTGTGCCTCGGGCGTGGTGTAGCCGGACTTCCAGGTGTCACCGTCCCTGGTGGCGATCTCACCGCCGGCGCCCCAGAGGAAGGAGTAGAACGGCAGCTCGGAGTTGCCGGGCAGGGCGATGCCGTAGGTGCCGGGCTTCTTGGCCTGGACGGCCTTCGCGGCGGCGACCATCTCGTCCCAGTTCGTCGGCGGCTTCACGCCGGCCTCGGCGAACCAGTCGGTGCGGTAGTAGACGGCGCGCACGCCGGCGTACCACGGCACCCCGTACTGCTTGCCGTCGAGCTGGGCGTTCTTGACCAGGTCGGGCAGGATGTCCTTGCCCTCGGACCAGCCGTCGAGCTTGTCGGTGACGTCGGCGAGGGCTTCCTGTGCCGCCCAGCCCTGGGTCTCGGTGTTGCCCAGTTCGGTGACGTCGGGGCCTTCTCCCCCGGCGAGCGCGGCCTGGAACTTCTTCGGCGCCTCGAGCCAGGGAATGTACTGCACCACGACGTCGGTCTCGGGGTGCTTCTTCTTGAACTCCGTCTCGACCGTGTCGAGGAACGCGGTCTGGGCGTCGCCGCCCTCGCCCATCATCCAGACCGTCAGCTTGCTGGTGTCGCCGGCCTCGTCGTCGTCGCCGGAGCCACCGCATCCGGTCAGCGCCAGCGCGGCCGACGCCACGATGGCGGTGACCGGGGCCAGCCGCTTCCACCTGTTCACGCCATATCTCCCTCAGGGCCGTTTGGCACTAACCTTCTGCGCCGCACCTTAGTAGGAAAATTTCCTTTACAACAGGGGGCGGTCGCGGCGGCCGGCCGAGGCGACGGTATCGCAGCCGGAAGCCCGGCCGGCAGAGGCACCGTCCGGGCAGGTCAAAGCGGGGGTACGCGGACGGGCGCCCGGCCATTGGCCGGGCGCCCGTCGAGGCTGTGGTGCGGAGGTCAGTAGCGCGAGACGCCGCGGCGACCGCCGACGCCGGCCACCAGGGCCACACCGATGGCGGCGAACAGCACCTGCAGCATCAGCTCACGCCAGTCGATGCCGGCCGTCTCGGCGAAGCCGGAGGCCCGAGCGACGATCGTGCCCAGCAGCGCGGCGCCGACACCGATCAGCATGTGCAGCCACATCGGCATGTTCTGCCGGCCCGGCACGACCAGACGGCCCAGCGCGCCGACGATCAGACCAACGACCAGCGCGGTGATGATTCCCCAGACGGTGAACTCCATGGTCGCCCTCCTCCTTCGGATCGGGTCACACGATTTCGTGTGCAAACTGTCGTGACAGCTGAATTCCCGACCGGCCAAAAATCCAAACCGACTTCGGTGACGATTTGTTCAGACCGGTGGTGAGCTGGGGTTTCTCGTCAAAACTTCCGTGCGGGATGCCGATGCCCGGCCCGGCAGCGGACCGACCGGCTTCAATGCGGAAACGCCGACGGGCGCCCGGCCGAGTGGCCGGGCGCCCGTCGAGGCGCGTGTGGTGCGCGGTCAGTGGTGGGTGACGCCGCGGCGACGGCCCACACCGGCCACCAGGGCCACCCCGATGGCGGCGAACAGCACCTGCAGCATCAGCTCACGCCAGTCGATGCCGGCGGTCTCGGCGAAGCCGGAGGCCCGAGCGACGATCGTGCCCAGCAGCGCGGCGCCGACACCGATCAGCATGTGCAGCCAGATCGGCATGTTCTGCCGGCCCGGCACGACCAGACGGCCCAGCGCGCCGACGATCAGACCGACGATCAGGGCGGTGATGATGCCCCAGACGGTGAACTCCACGGTCGTCCTCCTATGAGCGGTTTCGCACGTTCTGTGCGGTTGCTGTCGTGACCGGTAAGTTCCCGACTCGCCAAAAATCGAAACCGGCCAGATCCGCCGCGGACCGGCCCCGACCGCCTCGACCGCCCGAATCCGCAGGTGAGGGCGCTGCGGGAAGCTGAAAAATTCCTGGGTACGCGAACCGGCCGGCCCCTCCGCCGAGGAGGGACCGGCCGGCCGGAAGGGCCTGCGGCTACTTCTTGCCCGTGGACTTGCCGTCGGAGTCGGAGGAGAGCGCGGCGATGAACGCCTCCTGGGGGACCTCCACCCGGCCCACCATCTTCATCCGCTTCTTGCCCTCCTTCTGCTTCTCCAGCAGCTTGCGCTTACGGCTGATGTCACCGCCGTAGCACTTGGCGAGCACGTCCTTACGGATCGCGCGGATCGTCTCCCGGGCGATCACCCGGGAGCCGATGGCCGCCTGGATCGGCACCTCGAACTGCTGGCGCGGGATCAGCGAGCGCAGCTTCGCCGCGATCGTCGTGCCGTACGTGTAGGCCTTGTCCTTGTGCACGATGGCGCTGAACGCGTCCACCGGCTCGCCGTGCAGCAGGATGTCGACCTTCACCAGGTCGGACGCCTGCTCGCCGGAGGGCTCGTAGTCAAGCGAGGCGTAACCCTTGGTGCGGCTCTTGAGCTGGTCGAAGAAGTCGAAGATGATCTCGGCCAGCGGCAGTGTGTAGCGCAACTCCACCCGGTCGGCGGAGAGGTAGTCCATGCCCAGCAGGCTGCCCCGGCGGCCCTGGCACAGCTCCATCACCGCGCCGACGTAGTCGTTCGGGGTGAGCACCGTGGCCCGCACCGTCGGCTCGTACACCTCGGCGATCTTGCCGGACGGGTACTCGCTCGGGTTGGTCACCACGATCTCCTCGCCGTCCTCCGTGATCGCGCGGTAGACCACGTTCGGCGCGGTCGAGATCAGGTCGAGGTTGAACTCCCGCTCCAGCCGCTCCCGGATGATCTCCAGGTGCAGCAGGCCGAGGAAGCCGCAGCGGAAGCCGAAGCCCAACGCGCCGGAGGTCTCCGGCTCGTAGGTGAGCGCCGCGTCGTTGAGCTTGAGCTTGTCGAGCGCCTCGCGCAGGTTCGGGTAGTCCGAGCCGTCGATCGGATAGAGGCCCGAGTAGACCATCGGCTTCGGGTCCTTGTAGCCGCCGAGCGCCTCCTTGGCCTGGTTGCCGTTGATGGTGACGGTGTCGCCGACCCGGGACTGACGCACGTCCTTCACACCGGTGATCAGGTAGCCCACCTCACCGACGCCGAGCGCGTCGGCCTTCACCATCTCGGGCGAGATGACGCCGATCTCCAGCAGCTCGTGGACCGCGCCGGTGGACATCATCTTGATCCGGTCCCGGGCCGAGATCCGGCCGTCGATCACCCGCACGTACGTGACCACGCCCCGGTAGACGTCGTACACCGAGTCGAAGATCATCGCGCGGGCCGGGTCGTCGGCCGCGCCCACCGGCGGCACGAACTGCCGGACGATCTCGTCGAGCAGGTAGGGCACGCCCTCGCCGGTCTTGCCCGAGACCCGGATGCAGTCCGCCGGGTCGCCGCCGATCAGGTGCGCCAACTCCTCGGCGTACTTCTCCGGCTGGGCGGCCGGCAGGTCGATCTTGTTGAGCACCGGGATGATGTGCAGGTCGTTCTCGAGCGCCAGGTAAAGGTTCGCAAGCGTCTGCGCCTCGATGCCCTGCGCGGCGTCCACAAGCAGGATCGCACCCTCGCAGGCCGCCAGCGAGCGGGACACCTCGTAGGTGAAGTCGACGTGGCCCGGGGTGTCGATCATGTTCAGCACGGCGGTCTCGCCGGACCGGTCACCCTCCCGGATCGTCCACGGCATCCGGACGGCCTGGCTCTTGATGGTGATGCCGCGCTCGCGCTCGATGTCCATCCGGTCCAGATACTGCGCGCGCATCTGCCGGGGGTCGACCACGCCGGTGAGCTGCAACATCCGGTCGGCCAGGGTCGACTTCCCGTGGTCGATGTGGGCGATGATGCAGAAGTTCCGGATGCGCGCCGGGTCGGTGGCACCAGGAGCGTTCGCGCCGGGATCGAGCGTCGGTGGCACAGCGGTCCGTTCTGGTCGGCTGACGTGAGCGGGCCGGCGCGGCGCCGGCCCCCTCTATGCTCCCACGCCGGCCGGGGCGCGCCCGGGCTCCCCCGTCACTCCCGCGGCCTCGCTCCCCCCGTCACTCCCGCGGCGCCTGCGGCGTCGCTCCTGCCGGCGTCACCGCCGCGGGCGTCACTGCCGCGGGCGTCACTGCCGGTGTCACTCCTCTGGCGGCTCGACGAAGAGCGCGGCCAGCTTCGGCAGGCGCCGCCGCGCCTCGTCCTCGTCGTCGAAGTCCCAGAAGTCGTTCAGGTCCGGCTCGGGTGCCCGCTCACGGCCCGCCGGCAGCTCGGCCGCGGTCGCCTTCCGGTACGCGTCCCACGGCGCCGCCAGCATGTCCTCGCACTCGAACTCCTCGCCGCTGAGCGCGGCGGCCCGGACCCGGGGCAGCTCGGCGAGGGAGTCGGGATCAGCCACCGCCCGGGCGAACACCGCCCGCCCCTGCGTCATCAGCCAACCCCGGAAATACTCGAAACCGTCATCCGAGGCACCCCCGTTGATCAGGTACGCCGCACCCCACAGGTCCACCCGGTAGGAGGCGGCGATCACCCGCCGCTGGTGCTCGGCGTACCCGATGATCTCCTCGGGGTCGCGCTCGGCCAACAGCGCGACCGCCCGGGCGGCGACCGCGTCGGCCTCTTCCCCGGCCCCGGCCCGGGCCTGGTCGATCAATTGCCAGAAGTCCTCGGTCCTCATGGCCGGCAGTCTCGCAGAGCCCACCGACGCCCACCGACGCCCGCCGGCACCCACCGACGCCCGCCGACGCAGCGGCACGCCGACGCACGGGCAGTGCGGCCATGACGGCGGTGCGGCAGCATGGTGTCGTGCGTCAGGTCTCGCTACCGCCTGTGCCGTACGGGTCGACGGCCGTGCGGCCCGGCTGGGGCGACCTGCCGGACGGGCTGCGCGCGGCGGTGGCGGCCCGGCTCGGCGGCCCACCGGCGGCGGTCGAGGTGGCCGGCGGCGGCTTCACCCGCGGCTTCACCGCCGTGCTGACCGGCCCGACCGGCGCGCGGGTGTTCGTCAAGGCGGCCCCGCTGGACGGGCAGCGGCACCTGGTCGACTGGTACGCCCACGAGGCCGCGATCCTGGCCCGGCTCCCCGCCGGCCTGCCGGTGCCCCGGCCGCGCTGGTCGCTCACCGAAGCCGGCTGGTACGCGCTCGCCCTCGACGCGATCGACGGGCGCACCCCCCGGCTGCCCTGGGACCCCGCCGAGCTGGAGGCGTCCCTCACCACGTACGCCGAGGTGGCCGCCGCGCTCGCCGAGCCGCCCGCGCAGCTCGTCGCGCTCGGCCTCCCCCGCCTCGCCGACCTGGCCCGAGACGACATCCTGTGGTGGGGCGAGGTGGCCGCCGGCCGCGAACCGCTGCCCGAGCCGGCGGCCGGCGCCCCGCTGGCGGACCTGGTCGCGTTGGAGTCCCGCCTCCCCGGGTATGCCGAGGCCGCCCCCGGGCTGGCCCACGGCGACCTGCGGGTGGACAACCTCCTGCTCGACGCCGGAGGCCGCGCCTGGCTCTGCGACTGGACCTGGCTCTGCCACGGGCCGGCCTGGTTCGACCTGGCCGGCCTGCTGCTCACCGGGTACGCGAGCGGCCTCGACGCGGACACCGCCTTCGCCCGCCACCCGGCGACCACCACGGCGCCCGCCGACGCGCTCGACGTGAGCCTCGCCGCACTCGCCGGCTACTTCCTCACCGCTGCCGCCGCCGGACCGTCCAACTCCTCCCCGCACCTGCGGTCCCACCAGCGATGGAGCGGCGAGCAGGCGCTGGCCTGGCTGACCACCCGACAGAACTGGACCTGACCCGCTGCTCCTCCCGCTGTTGCTTGTTAGGAGGGGGCCCCGCTTAACGCCTCCGGTAGAGGCGGGCCCCCCGCTTGACTCGGAGCTGTTAAGCGGGGGCCCCGCCTAACAAGCAGGCGGGGGTTCGGGAGGCGTTTTGGCTCGGTCGGGGGCAACCTGGTAGCCTGGCCATTCGCGCGGCGATGACGCATGCTCGTCGCGCGCGGAAGCTGACCAACCCGAGCTATCAAGACGAGGCTGTCGCGTGGCGAACATCAAGTCCCAGATCAAGCGCAACCGGCAGAACGAGAAGCGCCGGCTGCGCAACAAGTCGGTCAAGTCGTCGCTGAAGACCGCCATCCGCAAGTTCCACGAGGCTGCCGAGGCTGGCGACACCGAGAAGGCCGCCGTCCTCATGCAGGAGGCCACCCGGAAGCTCGACAAGGCTGCCAGCAAGGGTGTCATCCACGCCAACCAGGCGGCCAACCGGAAGTCGGCGATCGCCAAGCGCGTCGCCTCGTTCTCGGCCTGACGAGACCGCAGACCCGACCGGAAGCCCCGGGGCACCACCCCGGGGCTTCCGGCTGTCCGCGTTTCCTGCCCTGAAGTGCTGGCGGGCTGAGTGCCGGCAGGCTGACGTACCGGCGGACTGAGTGCCGAGCGGCGGGTTGAGCGGTTGATCAAAGGGGTTCACGTAGTCGCACCCCCCACCCCCACCCCCCACCCCTCACCGCCGACGCAAACCTCCCTTATCAGCCAAGGAGGGCACCCCTGCGACCGCCCGAGCGCCGGACACCAGGGTGATCATGAGGTTGACGGGAACGAAAAGGGCGAATCGAACCGCAAACCTCATGATCACAGGCTCGCCTTTCGGCAGGCGGTCGCCCGTCCGAGATCTTGGAGGGCAGTGGCCCTCGGGGCACCCTATTCCGAATTACCCGGTCTCGTCGGGGGGCGCGCAGGGGCGCGAACCGGGCGGATCGGGGTCTAGCGGGCGGCGGTCAGCGGATGGAATCGGGCCAGGTGATGCCCGGATCGGTTCGGCGGCCACCCTCGTCGGGCCGGTCGAAGGGCAGCACGGCACGCCCCGGCTGGTGGTAGGAGACGGCCGCACGCCGTGGCTCACCGGCCAGGGTCAGACCGCCGGGCAGCGCCCGGGCCGTGGTCGGCACCCGCGCCCGGCCGACGACCGGCTCCATCTGCCGGCGAAAGCGATCCCGCTCCTGCTCGGGCACCTGCGCCGCGGTGCGGATCACCACCTCGGCCACGACGTCGTTGAGTTTGACCATCGCCGCCACCGCGGTGGGCAGCACGAGCACCGCCCACCAGCTCACCAGCTCGGCGAGCGCGAGCAGCACGGCCAGCGCCACCGCGCCCTCGAAGAAGACGAAGCAGAGCACCCCGCCCGGGTTGACGAAGCGCAGGCCGAGCACCCGGGCGTAGAGGGGCCGGTATCGCTCCTCGTCCGTCGGCACGGTCGACCATGCTCGGGTCACCGGGCGCCCCCCTGACGGGCCGCGGCCACCGAGAAGACGGCCCGCTCCAGCGCGTACGCGCGGTCGTCGGCGCCTCCCTTGACCGCCGCGTTGCACTCGGCGGCTGCCCGCATCGCCTCGACCAGGCCCTCCGGCGTCCAGCCCCGACCCTGGCGTTGGGCGCGCTCGATCTTCCACGACGGCATGCCCAGGCTGCTGGCGAGCTGGTAGGCGCTGCCCCGTCCGGCCGAGGCCACCCGCGCCACGGTCCGTACGCCGTCGGCGAGCGCGTCGGCGATGGGCACCGGGTCCACCCCGACGTGCAGCGCCCACCGCAGCGCCTCCAGCGCGCCGGGGACGTCGCCGACCATCGTCGCGTCGGCCACGGTGAAGCCGGTCACCTCGACCCGACCCCGGTAGTAGCGGGAGACGGTGTCGGCGTCGATCCGCCCGTCGGTGTCGGCGACGAGCTGCGAACAGGCGGCGGCCAGCTCACGCAGGTCGTTGCCGACCGCCGCGATGAGCGCCTCGGCCGCGTCGTCGGCGCATCTGCCGCCGCTGCGGCGGATCTCGTCCCGCACGAACGCGACCCGGTCGCGGTGCCCCTTGAGCTTGCCCGCCGGCACCACTGTGGCGCCCGCCGCCCGCAACCCGTCGGCGAACGCCTTGCCCTTGGCGCCGCCCAGGTGCAGCACCACGAGTTGCACGTCCGGGTCGGGATTCTTCGCGTATGCCAGCAGCGCGGCGGACAGGTCCTTGCGGGCGTCCTGAGCGGAGCGGAGCACCAGCACTCGACGGCCGCCGAACAGCGACGGGCTCAGCATCTCGTCGATCTCGCCGACCGCCAGCGAACCGGCTTGGTATTCCCGCACGTCCACGTCGGGATCCACCGCGCGGGCCCGGGCCACGGTTTCGGAGACCGCGCGCGTGGCGAGCAGTTCCTCGTCGCCGAGGACGAGCAGAATAGGAGGCAGGCTGGCGGGGCTCACGTCGCACATACTCGCACGCCCCACGACCGGATCGTGCCTGCTCATCGGGGACTGTGACGGCGCAGCCCGCACTCAACGCAAATCCAGACATTTGCCTCGATCCGCAATCTTTGCCATCAAGATCCGCGCTCCCACCGGCACGTTCACCGTGACCGCCCCCGATCTGCGCCACGCGCCACCACCGCCAGGCCGGCACCGGTCCGGACGGCGGCCACGTCGCCGTCGGTGTCGGTACGCATCACCCGCGCCCCTCCCCTGGTCAACCGGCCCAGCAAGCCCGCATTGGGGTGCCCGTAGTCGTTGTCGACGCCGACGCACACGAGCGCGACCGCCGGACGGACCGCGGCGAGGAACTCCGGATCCTGGTACGCGGACCCGTGGTGCGCCACCTTCAACACGTCCGCCCGGAACGCGCCGGCCGGCATCGTCTCCCGTAACGCCCGCTGCTCCTCGGTCTCGGCGTCCCCGGCCAGCAGGATCCGTACCCCGGCCACGGTGGCGGTCAGCACCAACGAGTTGTTGTTCGGGTCGGAGCGGCTGCCGCGCAGCGGGTACGGCGGCCCGATCGCGGCCAGCTCCACCGCTCCGGCCCGCCACCGCCAACCCGCCGGCGCCGGCGTCAACGTGGCGCCGCCCCGGTGGGCCGCCTCGCGTACCTGGGTGACCCCGAAGGGCGGCTCGGGCCAGGGCGGGCTCACCACCGCGCCGACCCGCCGGCCCCGGAACACCCCGGCCACCCCACCCACGTGGTCCGCGTGGAAGTGACTGACCACCAGCAACGACACCTCGCGTACGCGAAGGCGGCGCAGGCAGCCGTCCACGCCGGACGGGTCCGGGCCGGCGTCGACCACCACGGCCCGGCCGGCGGCGACCGGCAGCACCACCGCGTCTCCCTGCCCCACCGCGCACGCCACCACCACCCAGTCGCGCGGCGGCCACCCGGAGGCGAGCAGGCGGATCGGCAGCGCGCCCAGCACCACGGCGACCACGACCACCGCGACCAGCCGCCGGGCCCGCCGCCGCCGGGCGGCGAGCAGCAGGGCAACGCTCACGGCGGCCAGCAGCAGCGCGCCGGCCACCCCGCCCAGCCACGGCAGATTGCCGGCCGGTAATCCCGCACCGTGGGCCGCCACCGCCACCAACCAGCGCGCCGGCCAACTCGCCAGCCAGGCGAGGAACTCCGCCCCGGCCGGCCACACCGGCGACAGCACCGCGGCGAGCACGCCCAGCACGGTGGCCGGCGCGACGGCGGGCACGACCAACAGATTCGCCGGGACCGCCACCAGACTGACGGTCGCGGACAGCCCGGCGATCACCGGACCGCAGGCGAGCTGCGCGGCGGCCGGCACCGCAAGCGCCTCCGCCAACCCCGGCGGTACGCCCCGGCGACGCAACGCGTCTCGCCACCCCGGCGCGAGCAACAGCAACCCGCCGGTGGCACAGACCGACAACGCGAAACCCGGGTCACCTGCGAGGTCCGGGTCCAGCAGCACCAGCCCGGCGACCGCGGCGGCCAACGCGGGCAGCGCGGCCCGGGACCGCCCGGTGGCAAGCGCGGCGAGCCCGATCGCGCCCATCGCCGCGGCCCGCACCACGCTGGGCGAGGGTCGCACCAGGATGACGAAGCCGACCAGGGCGAGACCGCAGAGCGCCACGGCGGTACGCGGGCCGGCGCGCGCCCAGCGGGCCAGCAGCAGCACCGCCCCCACGATGATCGCCACGTTGGAACCGGACACCGCGTTGAGATGGGTCATTCCGGTGGCCCGGAAGTCCTCCTCCACCTCGGGCAGCAGCCGGCTGGTGTCCCCCACCACCAGGCCGGGCAGCAGCCCGCCCGGCGCGTCCGGCAGCGGTTCGCACGCCCGTTGCAGGCCGGACCGCAGCGCGCCGGCCGCCCGCTGTGGCCACGACGCCGCTCCGTGCCGGGTGGGCGGGCCGGTGGTCGAGAGCACCGCCGCGGTCAGGTCGCCACCCCGTGGCGGGGAGAGCCGCCCTCGGGTGGTGACCCGCTGCCCCGGCAGCAGCCCCTGCCAGCCGGGATCGGTGGCGAGCACCAGCCCGCGTACCGGACCGCTGACCTGACCTCCGCCGGGGTCGGTGAGGCGTACCAGGTCGGCCCGCACCAGCAGCGTGGCCAGGCGGCCGGGCGCGCCGCGTACCCGGCGGGGGTCGTCCCGGATCACGAGGTCGGCGGTGACCAGCGCGCGCTCGGCGGTGAGCGCGCGGATCGGGGCGGCGTCGCGGACCGCGAGCCGGGCCCCGGTGGTCGCCGCTCCGCAGAGCACGCCGAGGAGGATGGCGACGGCGACCCAGCCGTATCGGCGGACCCACCCGGCGGGACGCTCGCGACGCAGGCGCAGGCCGGCGACCAGCGCGAGCGCGGCGGCGACGGCGGCCAGCCAGACGGTCGCGCGGACCGAGGAATGCAGCCCGGCGAGCGCGGCGAGCCAGGCCGCCACCGCGAACCCGGCCAGCCGCAGGTCCGGCCCGGCGGCGTCCCCACCGTCGGCGCTCACACCGTCACCAGTTCCTTGAGCTGCTCGTACCGGGCGTCGCCGATGCCGTCGACCTGCCGCAGGTCGGAGACGGACCGGAACGGGCCATGCTGTTCCCGGTGGTCGAGGATCCGCTGGGCGAGCACCGGACCGACGCCGGGCAACGTGTCGAGCTGGGCGAGCGTCGCGGTGTTCAGGTTGACCGGCCCGGCGGCCGGACCACCTGGCGCGCCGCCGCCGGCCGCCGGACCGGGTGCGGCCTGCCCCGGTGGGGCGGTGACGCCGACCAGGATCAGCTCGCCGTCGGTGACCTTGCGGGCGGGGTTGAGCAGCGCCACGTCGACGCCGGGCAGCGCGCCGCCGGCCGCCTCCACGGCGTCGGCCAGCCGGGCGCCGGCCGGCAGCCGCACCAGCCCGGGGCGACGGACCTTGCCGGCCACCGCAACGACCACCTGGGCGGACGACCCGGCGGGCGCGGCCACATCGGTCGCGGCGTCGGCCGACACCTCCCCGGTCGACGGCGCGCCGGTCGGCGCGGCCGGGCGGACGGGTTCCGGGCTCGGCCGGGACCGCCACGTCCACCCGGCGGCCACCAGGACGACGATCGCGGCCACGGCGGCGAGGGCGCGGACGCCGCGCCGACCCGGGTCGAACGCGCCGGGGCCGGGCAGTCGGGACGCCAGCCCCCGCGCGGGCTCCGGGGACGCCTCCGGCGAATCGTCCGCAGGTCCATCGGCATCGCCCACGATGGACGCCGGGTGCGCCCCGAACGGATGATCCGACCCGCTGTCGCGCTCCGGGTGGCCGCGTAGCGGCCCGAAGCGGTCCAGCTCGCCGAGCCGAGGAACTCCGCCCAGGTGGTCGGTTCCATCTCCGAGGTGGCGTTCGGAATCCGGGAGACCCCACGGCTCGATGGAAGGGTTCGTGGGTGACGGCTCGGCCCGGACGGGACCCCGCGCACTGCCAGCCGGAGCCACCGCGACGGCAGTCGTCTGACCGACCGGCGTGAACAGCCGGGCGAGCCGCCGCCGTACCGCCGCTTCCTCGTCGTCTGGCACGGCTCCGGACGCTACGACGACAGCAGCGCCCAGCGCCGGTCCGCGACTCCTCGCCTGTGGACAGGCTGCGGTTGTGGACAACGCCCTGATCATGCCGACGATGTGCTATCGATGCGCTCCGCGCCGGCTCGGGCGAGATGCCCGCGCGGTTACGAAAAATTCAGGTCGCGACTCGTCTACGCTATCAAGTTCGTAGGCAGTGCCGCGCCATGCTCGCTTATGAAGCAAAGCGAGATCTTGGTACGAAATGGCCCCTCCAGGGGCACTTTCGTACCAAGATCTCCGGCGGGTCACGGAATGCAGATGACCGATCTCGGAAACTCCCTGCCGCTACGCCTCTTCGTCCGCCTCACCGAGGTGTGGGCGGTGCGCCGGCGATGGCGAGCCGGGAACTGTTCGTGATGTCGGCGAACGTGCGCCGGTCAGCGTGCCTCCGGGTCCAGCCCGAGCGCGGCCCGACCTCCGTCGACCGGCAGCGTCACCCCGGTGACGAACGAGGCCGCCGCCGACAGCAGGAACGCGACCACGTCGGCCACTTCTCCGGTACGCCCGATCCGACCCACCGGATGCAGCCGGGCCAGCTCCGACTCGACGTGCTCCACCCCGGCCGGATCGAGTCCGGCGAGGTAGGCGGCGTGCCGCTCGGTGTGGATCGAGCCGAGCGCGACCGCGTTGGCGCGTTGCTCATGGGCGGCGGTGGACGACCACGCTTGCCAGTCCGGGGCCGGCGTGCGCGGCGACCACCGCGCCGGCTTCGCTGACGTACGTGTCGTGCAGCCGGTCACCCAGCCGCTCGGTCAGCGCCGTCAACAGTTCGTCAGCGCGTTGCGGGACGGCGAGGTGGTGCACCGCGAGGTCGACGTCGGCGTCACCGGCCGTCTCGACGGCCAGGTCGACCAGGCGTGCCACGCCCCGGCCGGCGGTGCGGACCTTGTCCCGCACCACGATCGCGCCGTCCGGCATGTGCATGATCGGCTTGACCGAGAGGGCGGTGCCGAGCAGCGCCTCGGCCGCGTTGATCCGGCCGCCCCGACGCAGGAACTCAAGCGTGTCGACGTAGAAGAAGATGGTGGTCCGCCCGATCGCGTCCAGCGCCGCCGCGCGTACCCCGGTCAGGTCCGCGCCCTCGGCGGCGGCCGAGGCGGCGGCGAGCGCCGGGAACCCCAGGCCCATGCCTGTGGACCGGCTGTCGACCACCGTGACCCGGTCGTCGCCGACCTCGGCGGCGGCCAGCCGGGCCGCCTCGACGGTGCCGGAGAGTTCGGCGGACAGGTGCACCGAGACCACCCCGTCGGCGCCGTCGGCGAGCAGCGCGCGGTAGACCCGCGCGAACTGCTCCGGGGCGGGCCGGGAGGTGCTCACCGAGACGCGCCTGGCGCTCAACGCGCGGGTGGCGTCGGCCGGGAACGTTTCGATGCCCTCCAGCCCTTCGGCGCCGTTGAGCACGACGGTGAGCGGGACGACGGTGAGCCGGTGCGCGCGGACCAGTTCGGGGGGCAGGTAGGCGGTGGAGTCGGTGACGACCGCTACGGGCATGACGGGCACGCTAGCCGATGTCGCGGCGGCGTGCCGGGGCCGGTGGGCTCAGACCGCGTCGGTGAGCGCCGGCTGAGTGATCAGCCCGACATTGTGTGCCCGCAGGTGCCAGCCGCGGACGTCGTCCTCGCGCAGCTCGGTCCAGTGGCAGTTGGCGAGCGAGCCGACGCTGCGCAGCACGGTGTGATCCCAGCCGAGGAGCTGACCGATGCCCTGCCGGGCGCCGCCGCCGTGGGTGGTCACCACCACGGTGCCGCCGGCGGCCAGGCCGGCCGCGTCGCGGAACGCGGCACCGAGCCGTCTGCCGAGGTCGTCGAGGTTCTCGACGCCGGCGCCGGGGTCGGGGTCGCCGGCCCGCCAGCGGGCGTACTCGTCGGGGAACCGTTCGGCGACCTCGGTGAGGGCCGATCCCTGCCACTGGCCGAAGTGCCGCTCGCGCAGCCGGGGGTCGGAGCGGACCGGCAGTCCGGTCAGCGCCGCGAGCGCGGCGGCCGTGTCGGCGGCCCGGCGCAGGTCGCTGGCGACGATGGCGTCGGGGCGCAGCGCGGCCAGCACCGGCGCGGCGGCGCGGGCCTGCTCGCGGCCGAGATCGTTGAGCGGCACGTCGGTCTGGCCCTGGACCCGGCTCTGCGCGTTCCAGTCGGTGTTGCCGTGCCGCCAGATGATCAGGCGGGTCATTCGGCGGTGGCGGTGCCGGCGGCCGAGTCGGCCAGGTCGCGGTCCACGAACGGGATCTGCGGGCAGTCCTTCCAGAGCCGGTCGAGCGCGTAGAACTCGCGCTCCTCGGTGTGCTGCACGTGCACCACGATGTCGACGTAGTCGAGCAGCACCCAACGGCCGCCCCGCTCGCCCTCGCGGCGGACCGGCTTGGCCTTCTCCGGCAGCTCCAGCAGGCGCTCCTCGATGGCGTCGACGATGGCGAGGACCTGCCGCTCGTTCGGAGCGGAGGCCACCAGGAACGCGTCGGTGATCGCGAGCTGGTCGCCCACGTCGATGATGACGATGTCCTGTGCCTTCTTGTCGGCCGCGGCCTGGGCAGCGGCCGTCGCCAGCTCGTGGGCGCGTTCCGGAATGGTGGTCACCGTTCTCCTTCGATCAACCGTGCGACCCACCAAGCCTCTCACACCATCCGATGCGGCGACTTGCCAGTTCTGGTCGGTTTCAGGCATGAACGGGGACGTAACGGACGAGATCAGCGCTGGTAGAGCCGCCGTTTGGCGATGTACTGCACCACACCGTCGGGCACCAGGTACCACACCGGCTCGCCCCGACCGACGCGGGCGCGGCAGTCGGTGGAGGAGATGGCCATCGCGGGCACCTGCACCAGGCTGACCGAGTCCGCCGGGAGGTGCTTGTCGGACAACTCGAACCCGGGCCGGGTCACCCCGATGAAGTGGGCCAACTCGAGCGCCTCGCCCAGATCCTTCCAGGAGAGGATCCGCTCCAGCGCGTCCGCGCCGGTGATGAAGAAGAGCTGCGCCTTCGCGCCGAATTCCGCGTGCAGATCGCGCAGCGTGTCGACGGTGTAGGTGGGACCGCCGCGGTCGATGTCGACGCGGCTCACCTGGAAGCGGGGGTTGGAGGCGGTGGCGATCACGGTCATCAGGTAGCGGTCCTCGGGCGGACTGACCGGTTCGTCCGCCTTCTGCCACGGCTGCCCGGTCGGCACGAAGACCACCTCGTCCAAGCCGAACCGGTCGGCCACCTCGCTCGCCGCCACCAGGTGGCCGTGGTGGATCGGGTCGAACGTGCCGCCCATGATGCCGATCCGCCGAATGTCGTCCTCCACTCCGTAGATCCTAGGCCGCGCCCACGCCGGCCGGAGGCACCGGGGAGTCTGCCGGGCGGACGCCTGACCCGCCCGGCAGACTCCCGATCAGGCCGCCGCGGCGGCCACCGCCGTCCGGGCCACGAGCGCCCGACGCATGTCGTCGTCCAGGTCGGTGACCCAGCGGCGCAGGCCGGGCGTGAGGTCGTCGCGGGCCAGCAGCGCCGCGGCCAACTCCCGGGTGAGTTGTGCCACGGCGAACCGCGGGTATGCCCCGACCGTGACCGAGTCGGCCACCCAGGCGGTACGCAGCCGCGCCGCCTCCGGCATGTCAGTGAAGTAACGCGCGACGTAACCGGCGGTCAGCTCCGCCTGCTCGGGCTGCCAGAAGCCCTCGGCGGTCGCCTCGACCAGCCGGTTCGACAGCTCGGTGTTGCGGGTGATGATCTCCCAGGCGGCCCGTTTCGCGTCCGGGTCGGGCAGCGCGGCCCGGCAGCCGGCGGCCCGCTCGGCGCCGGTGGCGCTGCGGTCGGCGGCGGCCTCGGCGTCGATCTCCGCCGTGCCGGCCGCGCCGAGCACCACGAGCCGGCGGAGCACCGCCCAGCGCAGGTCGGTGTCGACGGCGAGCCCCGGCGGCACGTCCTTGCCGGCCAGCCAACCGGCCAGCAGCCCGGTGTCGGTGGAGGCGGCGATCAGCCCCCGCGCGGCAGCGAGCTGCAACGACCCACCGGCGGCCCGGTCGGCGAGCAACGCCTCGCAGGCGCCCGCCACCCGCAGCAGCGCGGCGTCGCGGGCGAGCGGGTCGAGGTAGCGGTCGATGAGACGCCGACTGAGCAGCAGCACGTCCTCGACGATCGTCACCTCGGTCTCGGCCGGTAGCGCCGCGGCGATCAGCCCGGCCAGCGCGGCGGCGGGCCGTTCCCCGTCGGTGACCGCGTCCAGCGCCTCGCCCCAGAGCAGCGCCCGGGCCAGCGGGTCGTCGAGCCCGGCGAGCAGCGTCGGCACCGCGTCGGCGGAGCGCGGATCGAGCCGGATCTTGGCGAACGTGAGGTCGCCGGCGTTCGGCAGCAGCAGGCCGGTGGCGGGCTGACCGACCAACTCGGGCACCCGGGTGCGGCCACCGTCGGCGTCCGGGTCGAGGGCGACCTCGAACCGGCGCGCCGGACCCTCGGCGGTGTGGTGGGCCACGCCGATGCGGTGCGGCCGGAGCACCGGGTGACTCGCCGGCGCGGTCTGCACCACGGCGACGTCGGTCCACCGGCCGTCGGCGCCCACCGCGGTCTCCATCCGCAGCGTGTTCACCTGCGCGCGGCGCAACCAGCGCTCGGCCCAGTCGGCCAGGTCACGACCGCTGGCCGCGCCGAGGCTCGCCAGCAGGTCGGCGAGCGTGGCGTTGCCGAACCGGTGCGCGGCGAAGTGGGCGTTCAGCCCGGCGAGGAAGGCGTCGTCGCCGAGCCACGCGACGAGCTGGCGGAGCACGCTGGCGCCCTTGGCGTACGAGATGCCGTCGAAGTTGAGCAGGGCCTGCGCGGCGTCTGCGACCGCGTCGGGCGCCACCGGGTGGGTGGACGGGCGCTGGTCGGCGGTGTAGCCCCAGCCCTTGCGACGGCTGGCGAACGTCGTCCACGCGCGGTCGAAGCGGGTCGCCTCGGCGGTGACCCGGGTGCCCAGGTATTCCGCGAACGACTCGTTCAACCACAGGTCGTCCCACCAGCGCATGGTGACCAGGTCACCGAACCACATGTGCGCCATCTCGTGCGCGATGGTGGTGGCGCGCTGCTCGCGCTGGGTGTCGGTGACCGCGGAGCGGAAGACGAAGTCGTCGCGCAACGTCACCAGGCCGGGGTTCTCCATCGCGCCGGCGTTGAACTCGGGCACGAACGCCTGGTCGTACTTGCCGAACGGGTAGCGCTCGGCGAAGAGCTCGTGGAAACGGTCGAGGCACTGCCCGGTGATCGTGAAGATCTCGTCGGCGTCGGCGTCGAGGTGCGCGGCGAGCGAACGCCGGCAGTAGAGGCCGAGCGGGATGCCGTCGTGCTCGGCGCGCCGCACGTGCCAGGGCCCGGCGACGAGCGAGACGAAGTAGGTGGCAAGCGGCGCGGTGGCGGCGAACTCCCAGCGCCCCGGCGCCGGCCGGTCGGCGAGCGGGCCGTTGGCCGCCACCGTCCACTGCGGCGGGGCGGTGACCGCAAGCGTCACCGGGGCCTTCAGGTCGGGCTGGTCGAACGCGGCGAAGATGCGCGGACCGTCGTCCAGGAAGGACATCGCGTAGAGGTAGGTCTCGCCGTCGGCCGGGTCGACGAAGCGGTGCAGCCCCTCGCCGGTGTTGGAGTAGGCCATCTCGGCCTCGACGGTGAGCGTGTTCGTCGCGGCCAGCCCGGTGACCGGCAACCGACCGCCCGCCAGCAGGGCCGGGTCGAGGTCACGGTCGTTGAGGCGGGCCCGCAGGAGTCGGACGGGCTTGACGTCGACGAAGGTCTCGGCGCCGGGGGTGGCCCGGAACCGGATGGTGGTGGTGGAGCGGAACCGCTCGGCGTCGCCGGTCAGGTCGAGGTCCACGTGGTAGGACTCGACCGTGACCGACGCGCCACGCGCGGTCGCCTCTGCACGGGTCAGGCTCGGCATCCGCTTATCCTGCCCGATGAGGTCCGCTCGGACCTTCCCGTGACGCGTGGCGATGGAGGAACAACGATGGGTCAGCACCCCAAGGGCGATTTCGACCTTTCTCGGGCGGTCTGGCAGCGGGCGGAGGGCGACACGTCCGAGGGCGCGGTCGAGGTGGCCTTCGTCGACGACCTGATCGGCATGCGCAACTCGGCCGAGCCGGACGGACCCGTCCTGGTCTTCACCCAGGCCGAGTGGGACGCGTTCGTGGCGGGCGCCCAGGACGGCGAGTTCGACCTGGACTGAGCGCCGGAGGTCAGTCACCGTCGCCCCAGCCGAGCCCGCCCGGCCCGGGCGCGTGGTGGAAACCGGGATGGTCGGCCACGTCGGCGCACCGCTCGCCGTCGGGGCCGACCGCGCCGCAGAACAGCCGCTCGGCGCGGTGCCAGGCGTCGGCCGGGGACAACGCCGCCGCGCCGAGTGCCAGCTCCGGACGGAGCAGGCCGAGCGCTTCCGCGTACGACACCGCCAGCTCCCGCGCGACGGTGGCGTCGGCAGCCGCGAAGCCGAGGTGCACGGTGAAGAACCGCGGTGGCCGGACCGCGGCCCGGCGGGGCGCGGCGATCAGCGGCTCCCCGCGACCGCCGCCGCGCAGCCCGGCCACCGCGTCGCGGTGCCGCCGTCGTGTCGCCCGATCGTCACGCATCCGTGCCCTCCCCGTCGTCGGTGGCCCTCGCCGGAGTCGCGCCGGCGGAGCGCCGGACCGGTCACCGCCGATCCGCACACCGAGGAAACCAGCTTTTCCGCGCCCGGGGAGGGGCCAGCGCCCGTCCCGGCTGGCCCCTCCCCCGGCCGGGTGGAGCTGGTGAAATGGAGGATTCGGCCGCGTCGCCCCGGGTAGGCAGCGCACACGTCGCACCGCGCGTCGACCCGGGTCAGGAGCAGCCGAGATGAGCACCATGCCGAGCGACCGGAGCCCGGACAGCACGCTGGCGTTCCGCCGGGAGGGCTACCGCTTCGTCGGCACCCGCTGCGACCGGTTCGGCACCGACATCGTGCAGGCCCGGCTGCTGCTGGAGCCGACGATCTGCCTACGCGGCCGGGAGGCCGCCGAGCTGTTCTACGACGAGGAACGGTTCGTCCGGCGTGGCGCCATGCCGAAGCGCGGGCAGCGCACGCTGACCGGGGTCGGCGGCGTGCAGGGCCTCGACGGGCCGGCGCACCGCGTCCGCAAGGCGATGTTCATGTCGATCATGACACCGGCCGCCGTCCGACGGCTCGGGGACCTCTTCGACGACGAGTGGCAGGCGCGGATATCGGCCTGGGCGGAGCACGGCCCGGTCGTGCTCTACGACGAGGTGGGCCGGATGCTGACCCGGGCGATCTGGGCCTGGGCCGGCGTGCCGTTGGCCGGGACTGACGTGCGCCGCCGGACCGCCGAGATGCACGCCATGATCGAGGGACCGGCCGCGCTGGGCCCGACGCACTGGCGCGGCCTGGTCGCCCGGCGCCGGGCCGAACGGTGGGCCGGCGAGCTGATCGAGGAGGTACGCGCCGGCGCGGTGCCCGCGCCCTCGGGCAGCGCGCTGCGGGTCGTCGCCGGGCACCGGGACGAGTGGGGCCGGCCGCTGCCCCGCCGGATCGCCGCGGTGGAGCTGCTCAACGTGCTCCGCCCCACGGTCGCGGTGGACCGTTACGTGGTCTTCGCCGCGCTGGCGCTGCACGACCACCCGCACTGGCACGACCGGGTACGCGGCGACGACGCCGCGACCGAACAGTTCGTGCAGGAGGTACGCCGCCACTACCCGTTCTTCGCCGTCACCGCGGCCCGGGTGCGCCGCTCGTTCGAGTGGCAGGGGTACGCGTTCCCGCAGGGCCGCCGGGTGCTGCTCGACCTGTACGGCACGAACCACCACCCGCGGCTCTGGCCGGAGCCGGAGCGGTTCCGCCCGGAACGCTTCGCCGGCTGGCGGGACGACCCGTTCGGCTTCGTCCCGCAGGGCGGCGGCGACCACCAGGCGGGCCACCGGTGCGCCGGCGAGTGGATCACGATCGAGTTGATGAAGCGGGCGGTGGCCAACCTGACCGGCGCGATGAGCTACCGGGTGCCGCCGCAGGATCTCGCGCTCGACCTCGGCATGATGCCGACGTTGCCGCCCAGTGGCCTGGTCGTCGACGGGGTGCGGCGGACCGCCTGAGCCGACCGGCCGCGCGCGAGTAGCGGCGCCGGACCGCCGAAACGGTTTCAGCTACCGCATTCCGGGCAAGTCGCGTGACCCGAGCCGACCGGAGGCGACGTGACCCGAGCGACAGTCCCCCAGCTGCGGAACCCCGGCCGGACCGCCGCGGCGTCCGCGCCGGTCCGGCTCCCGATGGCGTACGTCCTGCCGCTGCGCGCCGCCGACGACCGTGACCTCGACGAGCTGACCGGCTACCTGCGCGACCTGCGCCGGTGGGTCGACGTGGTGGTGGTCGACAGCTCGCCGCCGGACCCGTTCGCCAGGCACGCGACCGCCTGGCGGGACCTGGTCCGGCACGTGCCGCCGGACCCGGCGCTGCGGGGACGCAACGGCAAGGTGCTCGGGGTGCTCACCGGCGTCGCGCTGGCCCGCCACGAGCACGTGGTGATCGCCGACGACGACGTCCGGTACGACCTGCCGGCGCTGCGCGCCGTGCACGAGCTGCTCGACCGGGTGGACCTGGTCCGGCCGCAGAACCACTTCGACCCGCTGCCCTGGCACGCCTGGTGGGACACCGGCCGGACGCTGCTGAACCGGGCGCTCGGCGGAGACTGGCCGGGCACACTCGCGGTGCGCCGGAGCACCTTCCTGGCCATGGGCGGCTACGACCCGGACGTGCTCTTCGAGAACCTGGAGCTGCACCGGACCGTCCGCGCGTACGGCGGCAGCACGGCCACCCCGGCGTGGCTGTACGTGCGGCGGCTCCCGCCCACCACCGCGCACTTCCTCGGGCAGCGGGTCCGCCAGGCGTACGACGAGACGGCCCG
Organism: Micromonospora sp. WMMD1128; assembly: GCF_027497235.1. Lineage (NCBI taxonomy): Bacteria > Bacillati > Actinomycetota > Actinomycetes > Micromonosporales > Micromonosporaceae > Micromonospora > Micromonospora sp. WMMD1128. The sequence goes on along the minus strand of NZ_CP114902.1, from coordinate 1,101,200 downwards.
ACCGGGGTGGCTGTTGGCCGCGCTGGCGGTGCTGCCGGCCGCGGCGGTCGCGCTCGCCGCCCGCCGCCCGGGGCTGCTGCTGCGGGCCGGGCTGGTCACGGTCGCGGTGGCGGAACTGGGGCGGCGGCGGGCCGGCGGGGCCCGCGTCTTCCCCGCGCACACCTCGCTCGCCGCCCCGGTGTGGCTGCTGGAGCGCGGGGTGTGCGCGTGGCTGGCGGTGGGCCGGCGGCTGCGCGGCGGGGTGCCCTACGCGGGCCACCGGCTGCGGGTGGCCGCGCACCCCACCCGGACGCTGCGGCGGCGGATGCCCCGACGCCGCCCCGACGAGTTGACCCTCTGGGTGCACGCCGAGAGGTGAGGAGGGGCCCCTTTCTATCGCCAGGGCGATAAAAAGGGGCCCCTCCTCACGCGCGAGCGCAACGGTCAGGAACGCGCCTGCTCGGCGCTGTGCCGGACGTCGTGCGCGGCGCTGCGGCCGTCGTCCCGTACGGCGTGCGCGGCGTCCTGCGCGGTGGACCGCACCGACTCGGCGGCCTGCTGGGCCGGCTCGCGCAGCTCGTCCCGGAGCTCCCCGGCGACCTCGCCGAGCTTCTCCTTCACCACGCCGCCGTGCTCGGTCGCCTTCTCCTTGACCTGCGCGGCGAGTTCCTGCTCGCGACGGGTGGCCGGGATCAGCGAGGAGACCAGCATGCCGACGCCGAAGGCGATCACGCCGGCGGCGATCGGGTTGCCCTCGGACTTCTGCCGCACCACCCGCGGCGCCCGGTGCGCGGCGTCGCTGACCGTGGATGCGGCGGAGTGTGCCCGGTCGCCCACGGTGGAGGCCGCCGAGGAGGCGTGGTCACCCACCGAGTGGGCCGCGTGGCCGGTGCTGTGGCCGAGATCGGAAGCGCTTCCCATCACCTTGTCCTTCACGTTCGTCAGCGCGCTGCGGACGCGCTGCTTGCGGTCGTCGACGATGCGGCCCGGGCTCACCTTGTACGCCAGGGCGTCCACGTCCGAGCTGAGGTTGTTGCGGGTGGCTTCGATCTCCCGGCGGATCTGGTCGGGATCGGTGCTCATCGGGTGACTCCCTCCGGGTGCGGCTTGAGCGCGTCGGGGATGCGCTGCACGCTGTCGTTGGTCTGCTTCAGGCCACGGACCCGCTCGGCGTTCTTCTTCCCCATCGAGTAGAGGACGGCGGCGACCGCGGCCCAGATCACGGCCACGATCAGCGCGGCCAGCCCGGAGTCCATGACGTTGTCGAGGAACTGCCACACCGCGATGGAGACGAAGAGCGCCACCATGTAGCCGCCGAAGCCGGCGCCGCCGAAGAGACCGGCGGCCTTGCCCGCCTTCTTGCCCTCCTGGCGGATCTCGGCCTTGGCCAGCTCCACCTCCTGCCGCATCAGCGTGGAGAGGTCACCGGTGACCTGGCGCATCAGCTCGCCGAGCGAGTTGCCGCGCACCTCGTCGGCCTGATGCTGCGGCGCGCCCGCCGCCTGGTAGCCCGGGTCCTGCGTCGGCACGGTCATGCCGCCGCCTCCCTTCTGCCGGTCCGGCGGTTCACGGGCGGGGAGCGCCGGTCGACGGGACACCCGGCAACGGGTCGGTCCGCTCCGGCGGCGGCAGCGGCTGGCCGGTGCCACCGGCCGGGTCGGCCCAGGTGTTCGGGGCGCCGCCGCCGGGGTAGGTCACGCCCGGCGCCGAGTAGCCCGGGTCCGGCTCGGCGTAGGTGCCCGGGGTCGGGTCGAGGTAGCCGCCCGACGGCACCTGGTCCGGCACCGCACGCGCGGTCGGGATGGGAGCGGTCCGGTCCGGGTCGTAGGCCGGCCGGGTCGCGCCGCTGTCGTTGCCCACGGCGGCGATGTTCCGGGTGAGTCGACCGGCGACCACGCCCAGCAGGGCGGCGCCGACCAGGAACGTGCCGGGGTTACGGCGGGCGTAACCCTTCACCTCGTTGAGCAGGTCGCCCGGCTCACGCTGCTCCAGCCAGCCGGCCACGCCGTGCACCCGCTCGGCCGCCTGGTGGGCCAGCTCGGTGACCGGGCCGGAGCCGCCACCCTGCTGCGCCATGGACCGCATCTCGTCGGCCAGCGAGCGCAGGCCGCTGGCGGCACGCTGCTGCTGCTGACCGGCCTGGGAGGTGACCTGGGTACGGGCCTCGCCGTACAGGTCGCGGGCCTGCCGCTTGGCCTCGCCCACCACCTCGTGGCCCTGCTCCTTGGCGGTCTGGGCGACCGCTCCGCCGGCGCTTGCGGCGTCCGAGCCGACCTGGCGGGCCTGATCGCGCACGCCGCCGCCGTTCGTCGACTCGTACGTGGTGGACTCGTACGTGGCGGACGTGGGTGAAAGATCCTGAGTCATGGTTTCCCTTCCGCTCAAGTGGTGCAGCGGTATGTGTTCGGGGGGCACGCGTATTGCTTTCCGCGTGACAAGTGCCCTACCCCTGGTCTCCGGGTCCATGCCTGATTCGTGATTTCTCTGCGGAAGCGACAGGCGTCGGTCACACAATGGAATGCCGGCCGCACGGACGGCGAGACGCTCCACGGGAGGTGACCGCGATGGCACGCCACGTGCGCGGTCGCACGTCGGCCCGACCGGCCGTGCAGAAGGTCGCCCTGGCGGTGGCCGTCGTGTTCGTGCTGATCGGCGTGCTCGGCTTCGTCCCCGGCATCACCGCGCACTACGGCCGGATGGCATTCGCCGGGCACCACTCCGGGGCGAAACTGTTTGGGCTGTTCCAGGTGTCGGTGCTGCACAACCTGGTGCACCTGCTCTTCGGGCTGGTCGGCCTGGTGGCGGCCCGACGGCTGGCCGGCGCGCGGGTGTTCCTGGCCGGCGGCGGCGCGCTCTACCTGGTGCTGTGGCTGTACGGCTTCGCCGTCGACCGGGAGAGCGCGGCGAACTTCGTGCCGCTCAACGACGCCGACAACTGGCTGCACCTGTTCCTCGGCTTCGGCATGCTGGCCACGGGTCTGCTGCTGAACAACGAGGTGGGCACCGGAAGTCGGCCGGACACCCCGATCGACCGGCCCTGAGCGCGGACGCGCGACCGACCCGCCAGCTCAGGCCGCCACCGGCAGGTGCTTGGCGAAGCAGACGCTGTGCGGGTTGTCGACGTACTCGCCGTACACCGGGACGGGTTGGTAGCCGGCGGAGCGGTAGAGCGCGATCGCGGCCGGGAGGTACACGCCGGTCTCCAGGCACACCGTCCGGTGCCCCTGCCGGAAGGCCAACTCCTCCAGCGCGAGCAGCAACTGCCGGGCGATGCCCCGACCCCGGTACGCCGGCCGGACGTACATCCGCTTCAGCTCGCCGGTGTCGGGGTCGAGCGTCTGGAGCCCACCGCAGCCGACCGCCCGGCCGCCGACCACGGCCGCCAGGTAGCGGATGTCGGTGTGCGTCACGGTGACCTGGCCTTCCAGACCGCCGTCGGCCTCCCGCAGCTCACGTTGCTGGGCGACGACGAGCGTGGCGATCTCCGGATCGGTGCCGGGCCGGGATTCGATCAGCATCCGGTCACGGTAGGTCGACCGGATTTCGCGGAGGTTTCCGGCCAACGTCCCGAACACGGACGGAGCCGAACTATTCGTCGTCCAGGTCGTCCGGGTCGTCCGCCGCGGTCTCCGGCGTTCCCTCGATCTCGTCCTCCGGGCGCCGCCGGCGGGCCTTGCGGGCCTCCAGCCGGTCGGCGGCCGAGGGACGCGTCGACTTGTCCTCCAGCCGCACGTCGGTGCCCCGGTTGCCGGGGACGAAGTCGACGCCGGCGTAGAGCGTCGGCTGCCAGTCGAACTCCCGCTCGCCGATCCGCACCAGGTCGCCGGCCTGCGCGCCGGCCTTCGCCAGCTTCTCCTCGACGCCGAGGCGGGCCAGCCGGTCGGCCAGGAAGCCGACGGCCTCGTCGTTGTCGAAGTTGGTCTGCTTCACCCAGCGCTCCGGCCGGCCGCCGCGCACCGTGTAGGAGCCGTCCGGCTCGGCCTCGACGGTGAAGCCGGCGTCGTCGACCGCCTTCGGGCGGATCACGACCCGGGTCGGCTCGGCCGGCGGGGCGGCGCGGCGGCCCTCGTCGACCAGCTGGGCCATCGCGTACGTCAGCTCGCGCAGGCCCTCCCGGGTGGCGCTGGAGACGTCGAAGACGCGGAAGCCACGGGCCTCCAGGTCGGGGCGGACGATGTCGGCGAGGTCCTTCCCGTCCGGCACGTCGACCTTGTTGAGCGCGACCAGCCGGGGCCGGTCGGCGAGCCCGCCGTACTGGGTGAGCTCCGACTCGATGGCGTCGATGTCGGCGAGCGGGTCCCGGCCGGGCTCCAGCGTCGCGGTGTCGACCACGTGCACCAGCACGGCGCACCGCTCGACGTGGCGGAGGAACTCCAGGCCCAGGCCCTTGCCGGTGGCCGCGCCCGGGATCAGGCCGGGCACGTCGGCGACGGTGAAGGTGTGGTTGTCCACCCGGACCACGCCCAGGTTGGGCACCAACGTGGTGAACGGGTAGTCGGCGATCTTCGGCTTGGCCGCGGAGATCACCGAGATCAGCGAGGACTTCCCGGCGGACGGGAAGCCGACCAGGCCGACGTCGGCGACGCTCTTGAGCTCCAGCACCACGTCGAGCTTGTCGCCGGGCTCACCCAGCTCCGCGAAGCCCGGGGCCTTGCGGCGGGCGTTCGCCAGCGAGGCGTTGCCCCGCCCGCCCCGACCGCCGCGGGCCGCCTCGAAGGTGGTGCCGACGCCCACCAGGTCGGCCAGCACCTCGCCGTCGAGGCTCTGCACCACGGTGCCGTTCGGCACCTTGATCACCAGGTCGCGGCCGTTGGCGCCGTCCCGGTTCGAGCCGGCGCCGCCCTTGCCGTTGTCGGCCTTCAGGTGCGGCCGGAAGTGGAAGTCGAGCAGCGTGGTGACCTGCGGGTCGACCACCAGCGACACGCTGCCGCCGTGGCCCCCGTTGCCACCGTCCGGGCCACCGAAGGGCTTGAACTTCTCCCGGTGGATCGAGACACAGCCGTGCCCGCCGTCGCCGGCCTGCATGTGCAGGACGACCCGGTCAACGAACGTCGTCACGACGCCAATCCTTCCAGCGGGGTTCCGCCCCGCGCGGGGAAAGGCGAAGCGGGCCGGGACCCGAGGTCCGCGGCCCGCTTCGCCTTCGAACTACTGCTGCGGAACGATGCTGACGGTCTTGCGACCGCGCTTGGTGCCGAACTGGACCGAGCCGGCGGACAGCGCGAACAGCGTGTCGTCGCCGCCACGGCCGACCAGGTCACCGGGGTGGAACTTGGTGCCACGCTGACGGATGAGGATCTCACCCGCGCTGACGACCTGACCACCGAAGCGCTTCACGCCGAGCCGCTGGGCCGCGGAGTCGCGACCGTTACGCGAGCTGGACGCACCCTTTTTGTGAGCCATTGTCCGACGACCTACTTCCCGCTGTTGGAGATGCCGGTCACCTTGATCTGGGTCAGCGGCTGCCGGTGACCCTGACGCTTGTGGTAGCCGGTCTTGTTCTTGAACTTGTGGATCCGGATCTTCGGGCCCTTGGTGTGCGCGGCGATCTCGCCGGACACCGCGACCTCGGCGAGCTTCGCCGCGTCGGTCACCAGGTCGTCACCGTCGACGAGGAGCACCGCGGTGAGCTTCACCGCGTCGCCGGGAGCACCGGCGAGCTTCTCGACCTCGATCACGTCGCCCTCGGCGACCTTGTACTGCTTGCCGCCGGTCTTGACGATCGCGTACATCGGAGGCGCACTCCCTGTCGTTGAGGCTGCTGGCGTCTTTCCGACCGTCACCGGCCGGTCGTTCCCACGGCGTCTCGCCGGGAGCCGTGACACCGGCGGCGCGGGCGCGCGGGAACTAGGCACACCAAAGTGCGCCGCAGGCAAGAGTACGCCATACCCGGCCCGCCCCCCAAACCGGGCCGCCGGTCAGGCCGGGCAGAGCTCGTCGAGACGCTGCTGGAGCCGATCGAACTCCGTCTCGTCGATCGACCGCACGTCGGTGCCGAGCCCGCCCACCTCGGTGGCCAGGTCCGCCAGGAGCGTCCGCAGCGGCGGGTCGCTGGCCTTCCCGGCCTGCTCCCGCAGCACGTCCCGCCAGCCCGCCAGCGCGGCCTCCGCGTCCCGTTCGGCGGCCTTCGCGGTGCTCCTGTCCCCGGTGCCGCCGGCCCGCACCATCTCCGCCAGCTTGAACACGTACGTCTGCACGGCGGCGGAGCCGGCCTGCTTCGCCCGGGCGCAGACGCCCGCGTCCCCGGTGGCGGTCGGAGCCGGCGCGGGCGACGTGGCGGCCGGGGCCGGCGAGGCGAAGCCCACCGCGAACGGGTCGTCGTTCCGGTCGGCGCAGCCCGCACCGGCCAGCAGCAGTCCGGTCAGCACGCTGACCGCGAGCACCCGACGCATGTCTCCTCCCTCCGGGGCGCGCCGACCCGACCGGGGGTCGACGGGAACGGCAGGGCCCCTGCCCGGCACTCTGTTGCCGGAGCCGGGGCCCTGTCAAACGCCACGCAGGTCAGCGGCTCACGGCCGGGTACGCCGCCGGGCGCCGCCACGCCGGGACCGCCGCCGCGGGGTGCCCTCGTCGTCGCTCTCGCCGTCGATCGCGTCCGGGTCGTCGGCGGCGGCCAGCCGGGCCGAGTCGCCCTCCTGGCTGTCCGCCACCGCCGGCGCGGCCGGTGTGTCGGTCTCGAACCGGGACAGGTCGTAGCCCTGGGTGTCGTAGTAGTCGTCCGGGGACTCGACCACCTCGGCGACGGTCCGCTCCGGCTCGGCGACGGCCGGTGGCTCCGGCGCGGCCTCCACGGCGGGCTTCTCCGCGGCGGCCTTGCGGCCCCGGCGTCGGCCCTTCTCCTCGACCGGCGCGACCGCCGAGGCGACCGCCTTGACCTTCTCCCCCGCACCGCCGGCACGCGGCTTCTCCGGCACCGGCTCCGGGTGGATGATCACACCCCGGCCCTTGCAGCACTCGCAGGTCTCGCTGAACGCCTCCAGCAGGCCCGCGCCGATCCGCTTGCGGGTCATCTGCACCAGGCCGAGCGAGGTGATCTCGGTGACCTGGTGCTTGGTGCGGTCCCGGCCGAGGCACTCGGTGAGCCGGCGCAGCACCAGCTCCCGGTTCGACTCCAGCACCATGTCGATGAAGTCGATCACCACGATGCCGCCGAGGTCGCGCAGCCGGAGCTGACGGACGATCTCCTCGGCCGCCTCCAGGTTGTTGCGGGTGACCGTCTCCTCCAGGTTGCCGCCGGAGCCGGTGTACTTGCCGGTGTTCACGTCGACGACTGTCATCGCCTCGGTCCGGTCGATCACCAGCGAGCCGCCGGAGGGGAGGAAGACCTTGCGGTCCAGCCCCTTGAGGATCTGCTCGTCGATCCGGTACTCGGCGAACACGTCGGCGACGCCGGCGTGCCGGCGCAGCCGCGCCACCAGGTCCGGCGAGACGTGCGACAGGTACGACTCGACCACGTCGTACGCCGACTCGCCCTCGATGACCAGCTCGCGGAAGTCCTCGTTGAAGAGGTCCCGGACCACCCGGATGACCAGGTCCGGCTCCTCGTAGAGCAGCACCGGCGCGCCACCGGAGGCCGCCTTGGCCTGGATCTCCTCCCACTGCGCCTGGAGCCGCTTGACGTCCCGGGCCAGCTCGTCCTCGCTGGCGCCCTCGGCCGCGGTCCGGACGATCACGCCCGCGCCGTCCGGCACCAGCTTCTTGAGGATGTCCCGCAGCCGCTTGCGCTCGGTGTCGGGCAGCTTGCGGCTGATCCCGGAGGCGTTGCCGTTGGGCACGTAGACCAGGTGCCGGCCGGAGAGCGCGACGTGGCTGGTCAGCCGCGCGCCCTTGTGCCCGATCGGGTCCTTGGTGACCTGCACCAGCACCGGGTCGCCGGACCGCAGCGCCTGCTCGATCGAACGGGCCCGGCCCTCCAGCCCGGTGGAGTCCCAGTTGACCTCGCCGGCGTAGAGCACGGCGTTGCGCCCGCGCCCGATGTCGACGAAGGCCGCCTCCATGCTGGGCAGGACGTTCTGCACCTTGCCCAGGTAGACGTTGCCGGCCATGGTGCCGGAGGAGTTGCGGGTCACGTAGTGCTCGACGAGCACGCCGTCCTCGAGCACCGCGATCTGAGTGCGGTCGCCACGCTGGCGGACCACCATCGTCCGGTCGACCGCCTCGCGGCGGGCCAGGAACTCCGACTCGCTCAGGATCGGCGGCCGGGTCCGCCGCTGCTCGCGACCGTCCCGGCGGCGCTGCCGCTTGGCCTCCAGCCGGGTCGACCCGGAGACGCCCTGCACCTCGTCGACCGCCTTGCGCGGCTCCCGGATCTTGACGACGGTGGGCACACCGTCCTCGGTGGCGCTGTCCGCCTCCCCCGCGCCCCGGCGGCGACGACGGCGACGACGACGGGTCATCCCCTCGCCCTCGGCGTCCTCGTCGGTCTCCTCGGCCCCGGCTTCGGCGGTCTCCGCCGTACCGGACTCCTCGTCCTCGGCCTCGTCGGCGCCGCCCTTGCCGCGCCCACGGCCGCGACGGCCGCGACGACGCCGGCGCCGGCCCTCGGCCGTGTCGTCGTCGTCCTCGGCCTCGACGGCCTCCTCGGCCTCGGCGGCGGCCGGCTCCTCCGCGGCGGGCTCGGCCTCGACCTCGGCCTCCACCGGCTCGGCCTCCCGCCGGCCACGGCGGCGACGCCGGCCGGTCTCGACCGGCTCCGCCACGGGCTCCTCGGCGGCCGGGTAGCTGACCTGGACGGCGGGGGCCTCCTCGGGCTGCGGAGGCATGAACAGGACGGTCGGCGCGGACAGCGCGGCCCGCCGCCGGCGGCCAGCGGTCGGGCGTTCCTCGGCCGGCTCCTCCGCGGCGCCCGGCACCGCGGCGCCCGTCGACACCGCGCCGGTGTCGTCGGCCGGCCCGCCGGCCCGCGCCAGCTCGGTCTCGTCGGTGCGGCGCGGCGTGGTCCCGGCCGCGCCACGCCCCCGGCGGGTACGCCGCACGGCGCCCTCGGCCGGGGTGGGCTCGGCCGGAGCGGGCTGCTCGGCGACGGCGCTCTCGGCCGGGGTCGGCTCGGCCACGGCGTCCGCGCCGTCCGCGTCCTCGTCGGCGTCGAGCGGCGCACGGCCCTCGGCGATCTCGCCCGCCCCACCGGGGACCGAGACCGGCCCGTCGATCACGGCATCGACCTGCGGTTCGGCCGCTGCGGGCGGCGCCACCGCCGGCTCGGCGGCCTCGGCGGGGGCCTCGGTCGGCGACTCGGCGACCAAGGCCGGCTCAGCGGCGGGCGGGGTGGCCTTGCGGCGGCGCGTCCGGGTCACCTTGACCGGCGGCACCACCTCGTCCGAGGTGGCCTCCACCCCGGCGGCGGCCACCGGCTCCTCGACCGCCTTCGCCGGGGTCGCCTTGCGGCGCCGTCGGGTGGTCTTCGGCGCGGCCTCCAACTCACCGGCCACCGGCGCGAACACCTCGGCCTGCGGTGACTCGCCGCTGCCGCTGGCCGCGGCGGACGCCTCGACCGGCGCGTCGGTCTGCTCCGGCTGGTTGAGCGGCGCCGCCTTACGGCGACTGGCCCGCTTGCGGGCCGGTGGCTTCGCCTCGGCGGCGGCGCTGTCGGCAGCGCCACCGGCGCCGCTGGTGTTGTCGGTGACGGCCGGCTCCGCGCCGGTCCGCTCGCCGCCCTCGGGCTCGTTCTCGAGCATGGACGTTCTCCAGTTCTGGCTGCCCCGGGCGCGGGTGAGCGCTGCCACGCAGGGTCGCCGCAAAGGTGTTTCCGCCGGGCGCGCGGAAGCGCGACCGCCGAAGTCTGCCTGCCAGAGCGCTGACCGACGGTCAGTGCTCTCCGATGGCTGCCCCGTCGCGATCCGCGTCCAACGGATCGACGATCTCGCCCTGCGCGGTCAGCGTGCCCTGCGCCAGCCGGATCACCTTCGGAGTGACCGGCGGCTCCAGGTCGGCCACCACGCGGAGGCCGGAAAGGACGTCATCGGGTCGTACGGACGGGGTGACCTGCCGCACGACCAGTTCGAGTATCGCACACGGTACGGCCGGCGCTCCGGAAGGCGTCTCACCCGAGGGCAGCGCATCGATGGTTATCACCGCACTGCGGGCGTCGAAGACGCGCCGGCCCTGCTTGGTCATCCGCTCGACCTGGATCTCCTCGGCGGCGGTGAAGGCGGCCACCGCCGCACGGAGCACGTCCGGGTCGATCTCGGGCAGCTCGATGCGCCAGCGGGACGCCTCGATCCGGTCGGCCAGACTGCCGCCGGTGGCCTGGACCGCGTCGAGCACGTCCAGCCCGGGCGAGAGCGCGGCGTCCAGCGCGGCGCGGAGACGCTCCGGGTCGACCGGCTCACGCAGGCCGATCTCCAGGTACTCGGCCTCGCTCGCGACACCGGTCGGCGCCGCCGAGGCGTACGAGATCTTGGGGTGCGGGGTGAAGCCCTGGGAGAAGGCGATCGGCACGCCGGCCCGGCGCAGCGCGCGCTCGAACGCCCGGGCGAAGTCCCGGTGCGAGGTGAAGCGCAGCGGTCCACGCTTGGCGTACCGGATGCGGACCCGCTGGACGACGGGCGCCTGCCCGCCCTCGGGTTGAGGCTTTCTGGCGATCGTGAACTCCTCGGCTGTGCCTGCGTGTCCGCCCCATCCTGGCGCAGCCGCCGCCGCACCCCGCGACCGGGGCCGCGGGCACGCCGGCGGCCCGGCACCGGCCCGCACCGCGGGCCGTCAGGGGGCGTTCATCCGGTCGAGCACGTCGTCCGGGATCTGCCCGGCCCGGGCCACCTCACGCCGGTGCCGACGGCGGTTCCAGATCAGGAACACCACGAGCGCCACCAGCACCACGAGCGCCACGGCGATCCCGATGCCGACCACCATGACCTGCTGGTCGGTCGGGCCGCCCCGGTCGCCGTACCTGGTCACGTCGAAGTCGTCGTCCTCGGCGGCGGCGGCCGGCGGCGGGCTCGCGGCGGGCGAGGTCGGGCCGAGCAGCGGGTTCGCCGAGACCGACGGCACGTCGGCGGTGAGCGCCGCCACCGGGTCGATCCGGCCGAACCCGAACCGCGGGTCGCGGCCGGGCGGGCCGGCCTCCCGGGCGGTACGGATGATCCGGTTGATCACGTCGGGCGCGGAGAGCTTCGGGTACTTCGACCGGATCAGCGCCGCGACGCCGGCCACGATGGCGCTGGAGTCGGAGGTGCCGTCACCCCAGCCGTAACCCTGCTCCGGGCCGATGTTGTAGACCTCGTCTCCCGGCGCGGCGATCACCGCCTCCGGACCGTGGGCCGAGCCGGACCAGAAGCCACCACCCCGGACCGTGCCGGTCACCGCGATCACCCCGGGGTACCGGGCCGGCGCGCTGACGTCCGGGCCGGACTGCCGGGCGTTGCCCACCGCGGAGACGACGACCACGTCGTGCTCCAGCGCGTACCGGACCGCGGCCTGCTCCTCGTCGTCGGAGAGCCCGGCGTGACCGTAGGACAGGTTGAGCACCGTGGCGCCACCGTCGACCGCCATCCGGATCCCGGTCGCGGACGGCCCGGGGGCGCCCACCTCGGCCGGCGGCACGCGGATGGGCAGGATGCGGGCGTCCGGGGCGACGCCCACCACCCCGGTGCCGTTGGCCGCGATGATCCCGGCCATGTGGGTGCCGTGACCCTTCGGGTCGCGCCGGCCGTCGCCGTCGCCGGAGGTGCTGCCACCGGCGAGAAGCCGGCCTCGCAGGTCCGGGTGACCGGCGTCGACGCCGGTGTCCACCACGCCGACCACGACACCCCGACCGGTGGAGATCTGGTGCGCCCGGTCGATCCGCAACTCGTCCAGGTACCACTGCTCGGACCGGCGCGGCGCGGCGATCGCCGGTTGGGCGGCCCCCAGCAGCATCAGACCGGCCAGCAAGCCGGCCCCCACCGGCCGGAGCGCGCCGATGTCAACCCTCATCGGTCCGCCCTCATCGCAGGATGCCCGGGGACCCACCGTCACCGGCACCCCACGGATCGTCATCCTCAGTCAACCACGACGAGTGCTCGCCCCCGCCGCCGCCGTGCCCGGCGCCACCGTGGCCGCCCATCATCCCGCCGCCCACCATCCCGGCGCCGGCCGGGCCGCCACGCGGGCCGCCCGCGCCCGCGCCGGTGGCACCGCGCAACGCGTTGGCCGCGCTGGTCAGCGGCGGGACCTTGCCGTTACCGCCGCCCACCATGCCGGGCAGCGCGCCCACGCCCATCCCGCCGGCCGCGCCGAGGCCGCCGCCACCGATGCCACCGGCGGAGCCGAGACCGGCGCCGGCGCCACCGAAGCCGCCACCGCCACCGCCACCGCCGACCGTGCTCAACCCGCCACCGCCACCGAAGCCGCTGCCCGGACCGCCGGCCGTGATCGAGCCCGGGCCGCCCGCGCCGGCCAGGCCGGTGCCGTAGTCGTGGTCACCGGCGCCCGGGTAGCCGCCGGAGCCGGGCAGGCCGCCGGTGACCGGCGGGACGTACGAGCCGGTGCCGCCGGAGCCGCCGCCGACGTCGGCGCCACCGATGGTCGGCGGGGGCGTGAACGAGCCGCCGCCACCACCGCCACCACCGCCGATCCCGGTGCTGCCGAGCGAGGGCATCTTGCCGCCGCCACCGCCGCCACCACCACCGCCACCGCCACCGGGCAGACCGGTGTCGGGTACGCCGGACGGCGGAACCCGGGTGTCCGGGCGGTAGCCGTCGTCGTACGCACCCTGGGGCTCGGGAACGGTCAGCTTGGGGCGCTCGGTCTGCACCGCGGTGGGCAACGGCGACATCGCCCTGTTGGCCGCCTCCTGGTTGTCCCGGTACCAGTTGTCCAGATGCGACTTGGTGTCCCACCAGCCGCCGCGCTTGTGGTCCTCGGCGTTGCCGTCGACCTTCATGGTGGCTTCCAGGTCGTCGGCCTTGTCGCGGAACGCCCCGTCGGCGTAGAGCGCCGGGTTGCCCCCGTAGTCCTGGCGCAGGGAGGCGAGGAAGCCGGACTGGCTCTCGCCGTCGCGGGCGTCGTCCAGCTCGGTGCCGCCGGGCAGGCTCCACTCGTTCCACCCGAAGTCGTCCATCAGCGGGATCGGGATGCTCGCGACCGCCGTGCGGATGTCGCCCTCGATCCGCGTCAACGCGCCACTGACCCCGCTGGCATGCGTGATCAGCTCCTCGATGTCCTTGCCGATGCCGCTCAGGTGCTCGCGGTAGGCGTCACCGCCGCTGCCCTTCCACCCGGCCAGCAGCCCGGGCAGGCCGCCGCTGTGCGGACGTTCCTGGCCGGGCGCGATCGGGCCGACGAACGAACGCCCGACAAGCGAGTCCCGCAGGTAGCCGAGCGCCGTGGACAGGTTGCTCCAACCCGCTCCCACCGACCCGACGGTCTCCGGGTCCGCCGACAGCGTCACCTCGCGCACGGCGCGCTCCCAGGTGCCTCCAGCCATGACCGTCTCCCCCTCAGGCCGTGTACGGGTACGTGGGCTGCTGCCCGGCCTCCGGCGGCGGCGCCGCGGACTCCAGCAGGCGCTCGATCTGCTTGCCGTTGGCGGCGTTGCGGGCCTCCGCGTCGCGGAACGCCTTCGCGATGTCCTCGGTGCCCTTCTTCAGACCGGCCAGCTTGGTGGAGATGGCCTTGAGGTGGGCCTCCATGTTGGCCGTGGACCTGGTCAACGCCGCCCACTGCATCCGGGCGTCCTCGTACCCGCCGAACGGGGTGCCGTTCGGCACCGTCTGCGCGCTGCCGTCGCCCTTCATCCGCTCCTTGATGCGTTCCATCTCGTAACCGATGGTGTCGTCGACGTACTGCTTGAGGCGCTCGACGTAGTCGGCCGCGGCGTCCAGGTCCTCGACGCTGACATGCAGGTCGCCGGTGTCCGGTGGCGTGATGCCCATGCTGCTGTCCTCCCCGCTACCGGCCCGGGGCCGGTCCAATACGGACGCAGCGTATCGAGGAACCACCACTGCGGGCAGCCCCGCCCCGGCGGGCGGGCGACCCGCCCGAAACGCGACGGAGCGCGGACGCCCCTCGGGGCGTCCGCGCTCCGGCAGACGTGGCGCGCTCAGCCCGCGGCGGCGGGCTGCCGCAGACCACCGACCGGCGTCAGCGGCAGCAGCTTCCGGCCGGTCGGGCCGATCTGGATCTCGGTGTCCATGGACGGGCAGACGCCGCAGTCGAAGCAGGGCGTCCAGCGGCAGTCGTCCTGCTCGTACTCCGACAGCGAGTCCTGCCAGTCCTGCCAGAGCCAGTCCTTGTCCAGGCCGGAGTCGAGGTGGTCCCAGGGCAGGACCTCCAGCTCCGTACGCTCGCGGGTGGTGTACCAGTCGAGGTCGACGCCGAACGCCGGCAGCACCTCGGCCGCGGCGTCCACCCAGCGCCGGTAGGAGAAGTGCTCGCTCCAGCCGTCGAACCGGCCGCCGTTCTCCCAGACCCGGCGGATCACCGCACCGACCCGGCGGTCGCCCCGGGACAGCAGGCCCTCGATCAGCGACGGCTCGCCGTCGTGGTAGCGGAAACCGATCGCCCGACCCAGCGAACGGTCGCTGTTGATCGCCTGCTTGAGCAGCTTGAGCCGACCGTCGATGACCTCCGGCGTCGACATCGACGCCCACTGGAACGGGGTGTGCGGCTTCGGCACGAAGCCACCGATGGAGACCGTGCAGCGGATGTCCTTCGAACCGGTCGCCGCGCGCCCGGCCCGGATCACCTCGTGCGCCATGTCGGCGATCTCGAGCACGTCCTCGTCGGTCTCCGTCGGCAGGCCGCACATGAAGTAGAGCTTCACCTGCCGCCAGCCGTTGGTGTACGCGGTGACCACGGTGCGGATCAGGTCGTCCTTCGACACCATCTTGTTGATGACCTTGCGGATCCGCTCCGACCCGCCCTCCGGGGCGAAGGTCAGGCCGGTCCGCCGCCCGTTGCGGGACAACTCCTGCGCGAGGTCGATGTTGAACGCGTCCACCCGGGTCGACGGCAGCGAGAGCGAGACGTTCGTGCCCTCGTACTGCTCGGCCAGGCCGGAGCACATGTCGCCGATCTCGGAGTGGTCCGCCGACGACAGCGACAGCAGGCCCACCTCGTGGAAACCGGAGAACTCCAGCCCCTGCTGCACCATCTGGCCGACCGTGGTGATCGAACGCTCGCGCACCGGGCGGGTGATCATGCCGGCCTGGCAGAACCGGCAACCCCGGGTGCAGCCCCGGAAGATCTCCACCGCGTACCGCTCGTGGACCGTCTCGGCGAGCGGGACCAGGGGCTTCTTCGGGTACGGCCAGGCGTCCAGGTCCATCGTCGTGCGCTTGTGCACCCGGAACGGCACGTCCGGGCGGTTCGGCACGACCCGCTGGATCCGCCCGTCGGGCAGGTAGTCGACGTCGTAGAAACGCGGCACGTAGACGCTCTCGGTGCGGGCCAGCCGCAGCAGCAGCTCGTCCCGGCCGCCGGGCGCGCCCTCGGCCTTCCACTCCCGGACGATCGCGGTGATCTCCAGCACCGCCTCCTCGCCGTCGCCGAGCACCGCGGCGTCGATGAAGTCGGCGATCGGCTCCGGGTTGAACGCGGCGTGCCCGCCGGCCACGATCACCGGGTCGGCGTCGGTGCGGTCGGCGGCGAGCAGCGGGATGCCGGCCAGGTCGATCGCGGCGAGCAGGTTGGTGTAGCCCAGCTCGGTGGAGAACGAGACACCGAACACGTCGAAGTCACGCACCGGGCGGTGCGCGTCGACGGTGAACTGCGGCACGCCGTGGGCGCGCATCAGCCCCTCCAGGTCCGGCCAGACCGCGTAGGTGCGCTCGGCGAGCACGTCGGGCAGCTCGTTGAGCACCTCGTAGAGGATCTGCACACCCTGGTTGGGCAGGCCCACCTCGTACGCGTCCGGATACATCAGCGCCCAGCGGACGGTCGCCGCGTCCCAGTCCTTGACCACCGCGCCCAGCTCGCCACCCACGTACTGGATGGGTTTGGTCACCTGCGGCAGCAACGGCTCCAGGCGGGGCCACACCGAGTTGGCGGCCGGCGGACGTGGGGTCGTGGACAGGGCACTCATGATGCCCAAGCGTACGCGGTGCCCCCGCCCTCCACCCCGCCCACGCCCACGGCCGCGACCGCGTCCGCCGCGTTGATCACGGAGTTGCGCGCTGTCCGACGCTCCGAACTCCTGATCGCCCGAGCAGGAGGCCGGGGCGGGGCGGAATTCGTGCTGGGTGGCGGGGCGGTACTAACCTCGCAACGGGCGCGAGAGGAGATTGCCGCGATGCCGCAGCCGCAGCCGGGGGCGGGCCGGCCGGCCGACGGGGCTGAGGAGCCGACCGTCACCGAGCCGCCGACCGCCGTACCGACACCGGCCGACGCCGAGGACGCCACCGCGCCGTCGGCACCCGACGCGCTGCCAGCGACCGACGCGCCGCCGGCAGCCGACGGGCCGTCGACGACGGACGCGCCGCCAGCGACCGCCGCGCCGTCGGCACCCGACGCGCCGCCGACGACGGAGGGCGCGCCGACCGCGACGAAGGACGCCGACGAGCCCGGGCAGCCAGCGACGGCGGAGACGGCTGCGGCGACGACCGGCGCTGCGACGACCGACGGCCCCGGAACCGAGCCGGCCGGCCGGGCGGGTCGTGCCCGTGGCTCCGCGAGCGTGCCCGCCCCCGTCGCACCGGCTCCGCCCGTCGTCGACCCCACCCGCGTCGAGGACGCGCCACCGCCCACCCGGGTCGAGGACGGCCCATCGCCCACCCGCGTGGAACCGCAGGTACCCAGGTGGAGCGGCTCCGCCCCGGTCCCGCCCCCGCCGGCACGCCGCCGCGGCTGGGGCGAGTCCGCCGAGCCCACGCCGGTGCCGCCGATCGACTCGCCCGAGCACGCCACCCCGGTCGACCCGTGGGCCGGGGTGGACACCACCGGGTGGAACCTTCCCTCCGCCGAGCTGCCGGAGCTGCCGGCGACGACGCCGTACACCATGCCCTGGCCGGTGCCGGCCCCACCGGCGCCGCATCCGGCCCACCCGGTGTCGCCGCCCGCGCACACCCCGCCGTACCCGGGTCCGCCGGCAGCACCGCCCGCGCGCCACCCGCCGTACCCGGGTCTGCCGGCCGCCCGGCCGGTGTCACCGCCGGCGCACACCCCGCCGCCGGGCCCGGTCGTCCCGTCCCGGCCGCCCCAGCCGGCCCGGCCGCCGAAGCAGCGCCGGGGGAAGACCGCGCCGCCGGCCGCGCCGCCGCCCGGGTGGCAGGCCCCCAAGGGGTACGTGCCGGTGCCGGTACGCCGACGACGCCGCTGGCCCTGGGTGCTGCTGCTCACCGTGGCGTGCTGCTGCGGCGTCCCGCTCTGGTGGGTCCAGCCGCTGTCCAGCCAGTATCCGGCCAGCGCCAGCCTCCCCGACCAGCTCGACTCGATGCGGCTGCGTCAGGACGAACGCAGCCAGGCCGACGCCGAGAAGCTGAAGGGCCAGGTACGCCAGGCGCACCTGCTCGCCGAGGACACGTTCGCCGGCATCTACGCCACGAACGACGGCAAGCGGGTGACCCTCTTCGGCAGCACCGGCCTGCGGTTCAGCCCGGAGTCCGACGCCGAGGCCGAGCTGAAGCGCCTGGCCGGCGACTACGAGCTGCAACCCTCGGTGACCGTGGACACCGGTGTCCGGGGCCGTTACGAGCGCTGCGCGGTCGGCCGGGCGGACGGGGACACGGTGGTGGTGTGCACCTCGGTGGACCACGGCAGCCTGACCACAGGTGTGTTCACCCGGCTGTCCGTGGATGACAGCGGCCGGCTGCTGAACGACCTGCGCCAGCAGGTGGTGGTCCCGAAGCAGTCCTGACCGGGCGGGTCAGGCCGGCGGCTGCTCGCTGCGCTTCGGTGCGTAGCGCGGCACGTACTCCTGGCCGGTGAGCTTCTGGATCTCGGCCATCAGCTCGTCGGTCATGGTCCGCAGCGACGCGCGGTCGTCGGGTCGGCCGGTGAAGTCGATCGGCTTGCCGAACTTGATGGTGATCTTGGCGCGGCCGGGGCGGGGCACCCGGGTCCCGATCGGCTGGGCCTTGTCGGTGCCGGTCACGCCGACCGGGATGATCGGCACCCCGGCGGCCACCGCCAGCCGGGTCGCGCCGGTGCGACCGCGGTAGAGCCGGCCGTCCGGGGAGCGGGTGCCCTCCGGGTAGACGGCGACCAGGTCACCGGCCTGGAGCACCGGGATCGCGGCGTCGAACGCGGAGAGCGCCGCCCGCCCGCCGCCCCGCTCGACCGGGATCGCGCCCAGCCCGGTGAGGACGAACTTGGAGAAGCCGCCCTTGAGCCCGGTGCCGCTGAAGTATTCCGACTTGGCCCAGAACGCCAGGTGCCGGGGCACCACGGTGCCGAGCAGCAGTTCGTCGGCGACGGAGAGGTGGTTGCCCGCGAAGATCGCGCCGCCGGTCGCCGGGATGTGCTCCAACCCCTCCGCGTGCGGCCGGAAGGCCAACCGGAGCGCGGGCGCCACGGTGAGCTTGCCGATGGTGTAGAGCAGGGGCACGGGTCCTCCGGCGGTCGTACGCGAAACAGGCGCTGTCACGGTAGCCGACGCCGTCACCCTCGGCCGAGCGGGTGGCCCGCAGTCCACCCGCTCGGTGCGCCCGGTTAAGCGGGGGCCCCTCCTATACCGAAAGCGTTAAGCAGGGGCCCCTCCTTACACCCGGCGGACGGTGACCACCACCCGCTCGCCGTCGCCGACCTCGCCAGCGAAGCCGTCGAGGTCGGCGGAGCCGGAAGCGACGTCGACGCTCTCGGCCAGCACCTCCCGCGCCACGAAGTCGCGGAACGCGGCCACCGCCGCGCGCACCTCCTCGGACGCGGAGACCGTCGCCGTGATCCGGTCGGAGATGTCCAGGTCGGCGTCGCGGCGGGCCTGCTGGACCACCCGGACCACGTCCCGGGCCAGCCCTTCGGCGGCCAGTTCCGGCGTGACCTCGGTGTCCAGCACCACCACGCCCTCACCACCGGGCAGCGGCGCGGAGTGCTCCGCGTCGGCGGCGACCAGGCGCAGCTCGTACTCGCCCTCGGCCAGGGTGACCCCGGCGGCGACCGGGGCGCCGTCGCGCAGCTCCCACTCCCCCGCCTTGACCGCCTTGATCACCTGCTGGACCTTCTTGCCGACGCGCGGGCCGAGCGCCCGCGGCACCACGGTCAGCACCTGCTGGCAGTACGCCGCCACCTCGCCGGTGAGCACGACCTCCTTCACGTTGACCTCGTCGGCGACCAGGTCGGCGAAGGGCCGGAGCTGGTCGGCGACCGGCGACGCCACGGTCAGCGTCGCCAGCGGCAGCCGGACCCGCAGGCCCTTCGCCTTGCGCAGCGACAGCGCGGCCGAGGCGACCGCCCGGACGTTGTCCATCGCGGAGACCAGCTCGTGGTCGGCCGGGAACTCGTCGGCCGACGGCCAGTCGGTCAGGTGCACCGACCGCTCGCCGGTCAGGCCGCGCCAGATCTCCTCGACGGTCAGCGGCGCCAGCGGCGCCACCACCCGGCAGAGCGTCTCCAGCACGGTCCAGAGCGTGTCGAACGCGTCCGCGTCGCCGGCCCAGAACCGGTCCCGCGAGCGACGCACGTACCAGTTGGTCAGCGCGTCCAGGTAGGACCGGACGGTCGCGCACGCGCCGGAGATGTCGTACGCGTCCATCTGCGCGCCGACGGTCGCCACCAGCTCGTTCGTCTTGGCCAGCACGTACCGGTCGAGCACGTTCGTCGAGTCGGTTCGCCGACGGGCCTGGTAGCCGTCCGCGTTGGCGTACAGCGAGAAGAAGTACCAGACGTTCCACAGCGGCAGCAGCACCTGGCGCACCGCGTCCCGGATCAGCGTCTCGGTGACCGCCATGTCCCCGCCGCGCAACACCGGCGACGACATCAGCATCCACCGCATCGCGTCCGACCCGTAGGAGTCGAACACGTGGTAGACGTCCGGATAGTTCTTCAGGCTCTTGGACATCTTGCGCCCGTCCGAGCCGAGCAGGATGCCGTGGCTGAGGCAGTTGCGGAACGCCGGCCGGTCGAACAGCGCGGTGGCCAGCACGTGCATGGTGTAGAACCAGCCGCGGGTCTGCCCGATGTACTCGACGATGAAGTCACCCGGGTAGTGGTGCTCGAACCAGTCGCGGTTCTCGAACGGGTAGTGCACCTGGGCGAACGGCATCGAGCCGGACTCGAACCAGCAGTCCAGCACCTCCGGCACCCGGCGCATCATCGCCTGGCCCGTCGGGTCGTCCGGGTTGGGGCGGACCAGGTCGTCCACCGCCGGCCGGTGCAGGTCGGTCAGGCGTACGCCGAAGTCCCGCTCGATCTCGTCGAGCGAGCCGTACACGTCGACGCGCGGGTGGTTCGGGTCGTCCGAGCGCCACACCGGGATCGGCGAGCCCCAGAACCGGTTCCGGCTGATCGACCAGTCCCGGGCGTTGGCCAGCCACTTGCCGAACGAGCCGTCCTTGATGTGCCCCGGCGTCCAGTTGATCTGCTGGTTCAGCTCGACCATCCGGTCCCGGAACCGCGTCACCGCGACGAACCACGACGACACCGCCTTGTAGACGAGCGGGGTGTCGCAGCGCCAGCAGTGCGGGTACGAGTGGGTGTAGACGTCCTGCCGCAGCACCACCCCCCGCTCCTTCAGCTCCCGGATCACCGGCTTGTTCACGTCGAAGACCTGCTCGCCCTGGTACGGCGGGACGAGCGCGGTGAACCGGGTGTGGTCGTCCACCGTGACCACGGTCGGGATGCCGGCCGCGTTGCAGGTGTTCTGGTCGTCCTCGCCGAACGCGGGCGCCAGGTGCACGATCCCGGTGCCGTCCTCGGTGGTGACGAACTCCGCGCCGAGCACCTGGTAGGCGTTCGGCCCGGCCGGTTCGACCAGGAAGTCGTAGAGCGGCGTGTAGCGGCGCCCGACGAGGGCCTTGCCGGTCACCCAGCCGACCTGCTCGTACCCCTCCAGCTCCTTGGCGTACGCGCCGAGGCGGGACTCCCCGACCAGGTGGCGCTGCCCGTCGCGCTCCAGCACCGCGTACCGGATGTCGGGGCCGACAGCGAGCGCCAGGTTCGACGGCAGCGTCCACGGCGTGGTGGTCCAGACGCCCAGCTTCACCGGGCCCCGGACGAGCTCCGGCGCGGTCTCGTCGGGGGTCAGCTCGAACCACACGGTCAGCGTCGGGTCGTGCCGGTCCCGGTAGACGTCGTCCATCCGGGTCTCGGTGTTCGACAGCGGGGTCTCGCACCGCCAGCAGTACGCCAGCACCCGGAAGCCCTCGTAGACCAGACCCTTGTCGTGCAGGGTCTTGAAGGCCCACATGACGCTTTCCATGTAGTCCAGGTCGAGCGTCTTGTAGTCGTTGTCGAAGTCGACCCAGCGGGCCTGCCGGGTGACGTACCGCTCCCAGTCCTGGGTGAACTCCAGCACGCTGGCCCGGCAGGCGTCGTTGAACCGGGCCACGCCGAGGTCGAGGATCTCCGCCTTGGTGGTGATGCCGAGCTGCTTCTCGGCCACCACCTCCGCCGGCAGGCCGTGGCAGTCCCAGCCGAACCGGCGCTCCACGTGCCGCCCGCGCATGGTCTGGTAGCGCGGCACCACGTCCTTCACGTACCCGGTGAAGAGGTGGCCGTAGTGCGGCAGGCCGTTGGCGAACGGCGGGCCGTCGTAGAAGACGTACTCGTTCTTGCCGTCGTCGCCGGCCGGACGGGCCTCGACGCTGGCCTCGAAGGTCTTGTCGGCGGTCCAGTGCTCCAGCACCCGGCGCTCGACCGCGGGGAGGTCCGGGCTCGCCGGGACGCCGGCGCCGCTCGGGTCGTGCAACGGATAGGCCATCGGGGGTCGCTCTCCTCGCGCAGCTCACTCGTCGGTGGGTCTGCGAGGACGAACCTCTCCGGGTACGCCGTGCGACGCCCCCGGGCTGGCCCGCGGTACCACCCCGCTTGGCGGTCAAGGTGCGACCGCCCGCTCATTGGTCGGCTGTGACGGGCCGTCCCGTCCGGTTCTACTGGGCCGGTTGCCCGGCTGTTCTTCCGGAGGCTCGCCGGTGATGGCCGGGTCGTCGCCTGTGCGCCCAAGCCTACCCGCTCCCTCACCCGCTCCGCCTCCGAGTAAGGAGGGGCCCCTTCTTAACGCATTCGGTAGAGGAAGGGGCCCCGCTTAACACCTCAGCGGCGGGTGGGCGCCGGGAGCGTGGTGGTCCAGAGGGACGCGCCGGTGCGGTCGCGGAGGTGCACCGTGAGAGCCGCCGTCTCGGCGTCGATCTCCACCTCGCCGAAGTGCTGGAAGCCCTCGGCCGGGGAGGTGTTCGCGACCGGCGGCGCGTGCACGAAGACGGCCCGCGGGCCGAACGTGCCGTCGAGCGCGTTCGGCCCGAACGCGCCGGCGTGCGCCGGGCCGGAGACGAACTCCCAGAACGGGCTGAAGTCCCCCACCGCGGCGCGCGCCGGGTCGTAGTGGTGGGCGGCCGTGTAGTGCACGTCGGCGGTGAGGAAGACCAGGCCTGTCACGCCGGCCCGGTGCGCCGAGCGCAGCACCTCGGCGAACTCCAGCTCGCGGCCGGCCGGCACGCCCGAGTCGCCCTGCGCCACGCCCTCCTGGGCGCCCGGGCCGTCCGGCACCACCACGCCGATCGGCAGGTCGTTGGCGATCACCTTCCAGGTGGCCCGGGACGCCTTCAGCTCCCGGACCAGCCAATCCCGCTGCGCCCGGCCGAGCAGGCCGCGCGCCGGGTCGGCGTACGTGTTGCCGTCGTTCGGGTCCTTGTAGGTCCGCATGTCGAGCACGAAGACGTCGAGCAGCGGCCCGTACGACAGCCGGCGGTACAGCGGTCCGCCGTCCGGCACCGGCAGCCACTCGTGGAACGCCTGCCGGGCCCGGGCCGCCAACACGTCCACCCGCTTCTCGGTGTAGCGGTCGTCGACCAGGATCTCCCCCGGGTACCAGTTGTTCAGCACCTCGTGGTCGTCCCACTGGTTGACCTGCGGCACCCGCGCGGCGAAGGCCCGCAGGTGCTCGTCGAGCAGGTTGTACGCGAACTGCCCCCGGTACTCGGCAAGCGTCTCGGCGACCTTGCTCTTTTCCGCGGTCACCAGGTTGCGCCAGGTCCGGCCGTCGGGCAGCGTGACCCGCTCGGTCAGCGGGCCGTCCGCGTACACGGTGTCGCCGCTGCACAGGAAGAAGTCCGGGCGGCGCTCGCGCATGGCCCGGAAGATGGCCAGGCCGTCGAAGTCCGGGCTGATCCCCCAGCCCTGCCCGACGATGTCGCCGGTCCAGACGAACCGCACGTCCCGCCGCTGGTGCCGAACCGGCGCGGTGGTGAACGAACCGGTCAGCGGCGCGCTGTCCACCCCGTGCCGGTCGAGGCTCTCCACCCGTACCCGGTAGTGCAGCCGCTCGCCGGACGGCAGGCCACGCAGCCGGACCCTGCCGGTGAAGTCACCGGTCGGGTCGACCACCGGGCCGCGCACCAGCCGCGCGGCGCGCAGGTCGGGCCGGCGACCCACCTCGACCAGCATCCGGCCGGGCCGGTCCGCCCGGGTCCAGACCAGCGCCGAGTCGGCTGTCACGTCGCCGCTCTGCACGCCGTGGGTGAGCAGCGGCCGGCCGCTGCGCCGCCATCCGGGGGCGGCGAACGCGCCGGGCGCGCCGAGAAGCGCGCCGCCGGCGGCTCCCGCGCCGGCGACCAGGCCGGCGCCGAGCAGCGTACGTCGGTCGATGTGCGTCATGGGTCCTCCCCGGTTCGACGATCTCGCCAGCCCGGTCTACCGGCCGGACATGACCGGAGACGCCGACCGAGGTGGCCGGCGCCTCAACGACGGCTGTCCAGACCTCGCCATGACGACCGTCACACCGCCGGGTCGTCACGCCGGCCGGGCCGGAGTCCGTCGTGCCCACGTACGGACGACACGAGGGAGGCAACAGTGAGCCGGATCAACGTGGCGGCGGTGGCGCCGGAGGCGTACGCGGCGGTGCGCGGGCTGGAGACGTACATCCGGGGCAACCTGGACCACACCGTGCTGGAGCTGGTGAAGGTGCGGGCGTCGATGCTCAACGGCTGCGCGTTCTGCGTGGACATGCACACCCGGGCGGCGCTTGCCAACGGGGAGGACGACCGGCGGCTCTTCGTCCTGTCCGCCTGGCGGGAGGCCCCGTCGTTCTTCGACGAGCGGGAGCGGACCGCGCTGGCCCTGACCGACGCGGTCACCCGGCTCGGTGAGCACGGCGTGCCGGACGAGGTGTGGGACGCCGGCGCGAAGGTCTGGTCGGAGCGGGAGCTGGCCGACCTGGTCATCGCGATCGCCACAATCAACGTGTGGAACCGGATCGTGATCAGCAGCCGGACCGAGCCGCCGCGCGAGGTGTGACCGCGATCGGCGCGGCGGAGGCGGCCGGTGCGCTCACCGCGCACCGGCCGATGCTGCTCGGGCTGGCGTACCGGTTGCTGGGCAGCCTGCACGACGCCGAGGACGTGCTCCAGGAGACGTACCTGCGCTGGCTCGACGTCGACCGGGAGACGGTCGCCGAGCCACGCCGGTACCTGTCCCGGGTGGTGACCCGGCTGGCGCTGGACCGGCTCCGCGCCCGCCAGGCCGCCCGGGAGACGTACGTCGGCCCGTGGCTGCCCGAACCGGTCCGCACCGACCCGTCGCCGTTCGGGCCGCTGGAGACCGTCGAGCTGCGGGAGTCGGTCTCCACCGCCCTGCTGCACCTGCTGGAGCGACTCACCCCGCCGGAACGGGCGGTGTACGTGCTGCACACCGCGTTCGCCATGCCGTACGCGGAGATCGGCGACATCCTGGACCGGTCGGCGGCGGACTGCCGCCAGCTGCACCACCGCGCGGCGTCCCGGCTCGCCGGGGAACGGCGGCGCTTCACCGCGGGCCCGGCCGAGCAGCGGCGGCTGCTCGACGCGTTCCTCGCCGCCGCCCGCGACGGCGACCTGGCCCGGCTGACCGGCCTGGTCGCGGCCGACGCCACCGCCTGGTCCGACGGCGGCGGACGGATCCGCGCGGCCCGCAACCCGGTGTACGGCGCGGACCGGATCGCCCGGTTCTTCGCCGGCGTGTACGGCCGCCGCCGCCCCGGGGTGCGGGCCACGCCGGTGGAGCTCAACGGTGCGCCCGCGCTGGTGCTGAGCTGGCCGGGCGGCCTCCGGTACACCCTCGGCGTCGCCGCCGCCGACGGCCGGATCACCGACCTCTACCTGGTCGGCAACCCCGACAAACTGACCCGGATCGGCGGCTGAGCGCACGCGGCGGCCCCGGTCCCGTGCGGGGACCGGGGCCGTCGGAAGGACGTCAGTCCAGCTCGGGGAACCAGAGGGCGATCTCGCGCTTGGCGCTGTCCACCGAGTCGGAGGCGTGCACCAGGTTCTCCCGGTTCGACAGGGACAGGTCGCCGCGGATGGTGCCGGCGGCGGCCTTACGGCCGTCGGTGCTGCCGATCATCCCGCGGACCACGTCGATCACCTGGTCGCCGGAGAGCACCAGCGCCACCAGCGGGCCGCCGGTCATGAACGTCTTCAGCGGCGGGTAGAACGGCTTGTCGACGTGCTCGGCGTAGTGCTGGTCGGCGAAGTCGCCGTCCATGGTCCGGTTCACCAGCGCGTCGATCCGCAGGCCCTTGCGCTCGAACCGGGACAGGATCTCGCCCACCAGACCACGGCGCACCGCGTCGGGCTTGATCAGTACGAGCGTCCGCTCGTCCGGGCTGCTGCTGGACACGCTGTTGCCTCCTGTGCGCTCAAACCGGCTGGGCTGGGTACGGTCAGCGTAGCGACCCGGTCCCGGCTCCGGCGCGGCGGCTGCATCTTCCCTGGCCCGCCGTGGCGGCCTAGCCTGGCCCTGGAACCCCTGGGAGGTCCACTGTGGCGAATGGCGGGAACCGCACCATCGCGCCGGTACGCAAACTGATCGGCGCGGTGCTGGGCACCGTGGCCACCTTCGTGACCCTGTTCGGGCTCGGCATGACCAGTTGGGCGATCGTGGCGCTCGGCGTCGCGTTGCTGGTGCTGGCGGTCGCCCTGGCCATGGTGCGCGGCGGCGGGCGCACCTGGGTGGTCGGCCTGGGGCACGTGCACAGCGCCTCCGAACCACCGAGCCAGTACGCGTTCGGCCGCTGCGAGCTGCAACTGGTGATCGACGCCCCGGGGCTGCCGCCCCGATCCAAGAAGATCATCGAGCCTCGGGTGCCGGTCGCCAAGTGGCCCTCGCTCGGCCAGGCGCTGCCCGTGCGGGTGGCCCTCGACGACCAGCGCCACGTCCGGGTGCTCTGGGACGAGGTGCCCACCCACGCCGAGAGCGTCGGCACGCCCGCCGACCTGCCCCCCG
Organism: Micromonospora sp. WMMD1128; assembly: GCF_027497235.1. Classification (NCBI taxonomy): domain Bacteria; kingdom Bacillati; phylum Actinomycetota; class Actinomycetes; order Micromonosporales; family Micromonosporaceae; genus Micromonospora; species Micromonospora sp. WMMD1128. The sequence continues at coordinate 1,074,956 of NZ_CP114902.1, read as the reverse complement.
AGTACGCCGAGGCGGACCCGCCCGACGAGACGCTCATCGGGCAGGAGGCCCCGCCGTGGGCCGGACGCGCCCCGGAGGACGACTTCCGCGACGACTACCCGCCCGCGCCGGACCCGCTGCCGGCCGACGTCCCGGCCCGGCCCGAGGAACGTGAGCCGGTGGTGATGCGCCCGCAGCGCCCCGGCGGCCCGGTCGTGCTGGAGGGGCAACTGGTCGAGCCGCTCCCGCTCGGCCGGCTCCCCCGACGCGCGCCGTCGCCCCGTCCGCCGGCCGAGGAGCAGGCCCCGGACACCGTGCCGGTGGAGTCGATCGACGTGCCGCTCGACACCCCGGAGCCGGACGCGCCGCCCACCCCGCGGGAGCTGGACGAGGCGATCTTCGGCCCGACCGGCGCCGCCGAGCCGGACGAGCTGGCCAGCCCGATCAGCGGCGTCGGCATCACCCTGCTCGTCACCGACCTGGACCGGTCCCTCGACTTCTACCGGGAGCTGGGCTTCGACGAGCTGGACCGGGGCGAGGGCAACGCCGTGCTCGGTTCCGGGCCGACCCGGCTGGTGCTGCGCCGGGTCACCGGGGCCGCCCCGATCAGCCGCCGGCTGGTGCACGTCAACCTGGAGGTCGACGACATCCAGGCGGCGTACGAGCGGCTGCGCGAGGGCGGCGTGCGTTTCACGTACGCCCCGCGCGTGGTCAACCGGGGCACCAAGCTGGAGGTGTGGGCCGCTGCCTTCCGCGACCCCGACGGTCACGGCGTCGCGCTCACCCAGTGGCGGTCCCTCGCCGACGCCTGAGATGCAAGGCGGGGCCCCTTCTTAACGCCTGCGGTATAGGAAGGGGCCCCGCTTAACCGAGAAACAGCGCTCAGCCGAGGATGACCCGCCGCACGTGCCACGCGTACGCCCACACCAGCGCGAAGATCACCCCGAGCACGAGCAGCGACCAGTGCAGCAGACCGGAAAGCAGCAGCAGGCCCTGCACCACGGTGCCGGCGTGCCACGCCCAGCCGCGGCGCATCATCCCGGCCAACACCACGCAGGCCACCGCCAGCGCGACGATCGCGCCGACCGCGGCGCCGCCCAGGTCACCGCCGACCACCCGGATCGGCTGGATGGCCAGCAACAGCACCAGCGCCTCCAGCGAGAGCGTGCCGGCGCCCAGGCCGCGTACCGCCTTGTCGGGGTTGCGCAGCCCGGACCGGCGGACGCCGCCCGGACCCGCGCCACCCGGCCGCTCCGGGCGCTGCTCCGCGCCTGGACCCGCCTCGCCGCCTGGACCCGGCTCGCCGCCTGGACCCGCCTCGCCGCCTGGACCCGCCTCGCCGCCCGGACCCGGCTGCGTGTCCGGGCGCGGCTCCGGGCCGGTCATCGCTTGAACAGCCGGCGGGCGTCGGCCACGGTCACCACCGAACCGGTGATCAGGACGCCCACGCCGGCCAGCTCACCCGGCACGTCGGACTCGGCCTCGGCCACGGCCGCCTCGATGGCGTCCGGCATGTCCCGGGCCACCTGCACCCGGTCCGGGCCGAAGACCTCCCGGGCCAGCTCGGCCAGCTCGTCGACGGGCATGGCCCGGGGGGAGCTGTTCGCCGCGACCACGACCGTGTCGAGCACCGGTTCGAGCAGTTCGAGCAGGCTTGCGGCGTCCTTGTCGCCGAGCACGGCCAGCACGCCGACGAGCTTGCTGAACGCGAACTCCTCCTGCAACGCGGTGACCGTGGCGGCCATCCCGTGCGGGTTGTGCGCGCCGTCGAGCAGCACCGTGGGGGCGTTGCGTACCCGCTCCAGCCGGCCCGGGGAGCTGGCCGCGGCGAAGCCCTCCCGGACCGCCTCGATGTCGAGCTGCCGCCGCGCGCCGGCGCCCAGGAACGCCTCCACCGCGGCCAGCGCCACGGCCGCGTTCTGGGCCTGGTGCGCGCCGTGCAACGGGAGGAAGACCTCCTCGTACACCCCGCCCAGGCCCTGGATGTTCAACACCTGGCCGCCGACGGCGACCGCCCGGCGCAGCACCCCGAACTCGGCGCCCTCCCGGGCGACGGTGGCGTTGACCTCGGCGCAGCGTTCCAGGATCGGCCGGGCCGCCTCGTCCTCCTGCGCCGCCGCGATCACGGTGGCGCCGGGGTGGATGATGCCCGCCTTGTGCAGGGCGATGTCCTCGATCGTGTCGCCCAGCCACTCGGTGTGGTCCAGGCCGATCGGGGTGATCACGGCGACGCCGGCCTGGATCACGTTCGTCGCGTCCTCCGCGCCGCCCAGCCCCACCTCCACCACCGCGACGTCGACCGGGGCGTCGGCGAACGTGGCGAACGCCAGCGCCGTGGTCAGGTCGAAGTACGTCAGCGGTTCGGCCACCCGCTGGTCGACCAGCTCGGCCAAGGGCGCGATCTCGCGGTACGTCGCCACGAACCGTTCCTCGCTCACCGGCTCGCCGTCCAGGCTGATCCGCTCCCGCACGGTCTCCAGGTGCGGGCTGGTGTAACGCCCGGTGTGCAGCCCGAACGCCCGCAACAGCGAGTCGATCATCCGGGCCGTCGAGGTCTTGCCGTTGGTGCCGGTCAGGTGGATCGACGGGTACGCCCGCTGCGGGCTGCCCAGCAGGTCCAGCAGACTCTCGATCTTCTCCAGCTCGAACCGCATCCGGGTGAAGCCGCGCGCATTGAGCGCGGCCTCCACCTCGGCGAACGCGGCGTGATCGCTACGGTCACTCACGCGGAGCCATCCTTTGTTCGCGACTGCGGGGCTCGCAACCCCGGCTCACTCCTCGCGCTCATGAGGGCAACGCCTGCAACGCGGCGTCGATCCGGACCAGGTCCGTCTCGGCCACCGCCAGCCGCTCACGGATCTTCGCGACCACCGGCTCCGGCGCCTTGCCGACGAACGCCGGATTGTCCAGCTTCGCCCGCGCCTGGGTGGCCTCCTTCTCCGCCGCCGCCCGGTCCTTGGTGAGCCGGGCCCGCTCGGCGGCCACGTCGATCGCGCCGCGGGTGTCGAGCGCGACACTGACCTCGCCGGGCATGGCGAGCGTGGCGGCGGCCTGGAAGTCGTCGCCGGGCGCGTCGAGCCGGGCCAGCGACCGGACCAGCGGCTCGTGCGCCGCGATGCCCGCGCCGGCCAGGCCGTCGAGCCGGGCGGCGACCCGCTGCGTCGGCCGCAGCCCCTGGTCCGAACGGAACCGCCGGACCTCGGTCACCACCCGCTGCAACGTGGCGACCTCCACCTCCGCGGCGTCGTCGATGCCGGTACGGTCGGCCACCGGCCAGTCCGTCCGCAGCAGCGTCTCCGCGCCGGTCAGCGCGGTCCACAGCTCGTCGGTGACGAACGGGATCACCGGATGCAGCAGCCGCAGGAGCTGGTCCAGCACGTGGCCCAGCACCCGCCGGGTGGCGTCCGCCGCCGGCCCGCCCTCGGCGAGCACCGGCTTGCTCAACTCCACGTACCAGTCGCAGACGTCGTCCCAGGCGAAGTGGTAGAGCAGATCACAGACCTTCGCGAACTCGTACGCCTCGAACTGCTCGTCCACCTCCGCGGTGACGTGCGCCAGCCGGGACAGGATCCACCTGTCGACCGTCGACAGGTCGCCGGCCACGGGCAGCGGACCCTCGGTGTGCGCGCCGTTGAGCAGCGCGAACCGGGTGGCGTTCCAGAGCTTGTTGCAGAAGTTGCGGGAGCCCTGGCACCACTCCTCGCTCACCGGCACGTCCTGGCCCGGGTTGGCGCCCCGGGCCAGCGTGAACCGGGTGGCGTCGGCGCCGAACCGGTCGATCCAGTCGAGCGGGTCGACCACGTTGCCGAACGACTTCGACATCTTCTTGCCGTGCTCGTCGCGCACCATGCCGTGCAGCGCCACCACGTCGAACGGCTGGACGCCGTCCATCGCGTACAGGCCGAACATCATCATCCGGGCGACCCAGAAGAACAGGATGTCGTAGCCGGTGACCAGGACGCTCGTCGGATAGAACTTCGCCAGGTCGGGGGTCTGCTCCGGCCAGCCGAGGGTGGAGAACGGCCACAGGCCGCTGGAGAACCAGGTGTCGAGCACGTCCTCGTCCTGCCGCCAGCCGTCGCCGGTCGGCGGCGCCTCGTCCGGGCCGACGCAGACGATCTCGCCGGCCGGGCCGTACCAGACCGGGATGCGGTGCCCCCACCACAACTGGCGGGAGATGCACCAGTCGTGCATGTTGTCGACCCAGGCGAAGTAGCGCTTGGCCAGCTCCGCCGGCTCGATCTTCACCCGGCCGTCGCGCACCGCGTCGCCGGCCGCCTTCGCCAGCGGGCCGGTGTTGACGAACCACTGGAGGGACAGCCGCGGCTCGACGGTCGTCTTGCACCGCGAGCAGTGCCCCACCGCGTGCAGGTACGGCCGCTTCTCGGCCACGATCCGGCCCTGCTCACGCAGCGCCGCCACGATCGCCGGGCGGGCCTCGTACCGGTCCAGGCCCTGGAACGGACCGGGCGCGGTGATGACGCCGCGCTCGTCCATGATCGTCAGGGCGGGCAGGTCGTGCCGCTGGCCGATCTCGAAGTCGTTCGGGTCGTGCGCCGGCGTCACCTTGACCATGCCGGTGCCGAAGGCCGGGTCGACGTGCTCGTCCGCGACGATCGGGATCCGCCGGTCGGTGAGCGGCAGCGCCACCTCGGTGCCGATCAGGTGCCGGTAGCGCTCGTCGTCCGGGTGCACCGCGACCGCGGTGTCACCGAGCATGGTCTCGGCCCGGGTGGTGGCCACGACGACCTCGTCGCCGTAGCGGATCGAGACCAGCTCGCCCTCGTCGTCGGTGTGCTCCACCTCGATGTCGGAGAGCGCGGTGAGGCAGCGCGGACACCAGTTGATGATCCGGTTGGCGCGGTAGATCAAGCCGTCGTCGAAGAGCTTCTTGAACATGGTCTGCACGGCCCGGGAGAGGCCCTCGTCCATGGTGAAGCGTTCGCGGTCCCAGTCGACCGCGTCGCCGAGCCGGCGCATCTGGCCGAGGATCGCGCCGCCGGACTCGGCCTTCCACTGCCACACCCGCTCGACGAACTTTTCCCGGCCGAGGTCGTGCCGGGACAACCCCTCGCCGGCGAGCTGCCGCTCGACCAGGTTCTGGGTGGCGATGCCGGCGTGGTCCATGCCGGGCAGCCAGAGGGCCTCGTAACCCTGCATCCGCTTGCGCCTGGTGAGCGCGTCCATCAGCGTGTGCTCGAACGCGTGGCCCATGTGCAGCGAGCCGGTGACGTTGGGCGGCGGGATGACGATGGTGAACGGCGGCTTGTCACTGTCCGCCGACGCCCGGAAGTGCCCGCCGGCTACCCACTGCTCGTACCGTCGCTGCTCTACCTCGCCGGGCTGGTACTGGCCGGCAAGGGTCGGGGCGTCGGGGCGTCGGGCGTCCAGTCTCTCGGTCACCCTGAAAGTCTACGGAGGGCTTTCCGGGACCCGACGTGCGCCACCTGTGATTCGCGTACGGTGGCGGACATGTCCGACGCGCATCTCACCGAGCGGCCGGTCGACGGGGGTAACGGTCCGGTCGAGCTGACCGACGAGCCGATCCGGCTGAGCCGCCGCGACCCCGCGCTGGAGCCCGAACGCAAACCCACCTCCCGGCGCCGGAAGATCGTGCTGGCCGCCGCGCTGGCGGTCGGCGTCGCCGGCGCCGGCGCACTGGGCCTGGCCGGCTGGGGGGTCCTGAAGGAGAAGGACGCCCAGCTCACCCAACCGGACGCCGTGGCCGGACTCACCCGTGACGACAGCGAACGGGCCCGCAGCACCGCCGAATACCTGCGCGACGGCTTCGCCGCCGACATCGAGCTGGACCACAGCATCGGTACGGTCTACGCGGACCCGGCGGACGCGAAACGGTCGGTGCTGCTGTTCGGCGGGACCACCCTGCTCTGGCAGCCGGAACGGGACCTGGACACGCTCTTCGACCTGATGGCCGACGAGACCGGCAAGGTGGCCGGCGTGCGCGAGGTCGACGCCGGCCGGCTCGGTGGCGTGATGAAGTGCGGCACGACGACCGGCGACGGCGGCGACTTCGCGGTGTGCGGCTGGGCGGATCACGGCAGTGTGGCGATGGGCATGCTCCCGGGACGCCCGCTCACCGAGGCGGCGACACTGTTCCGCGAGATCCGCGAGGGCGTCCAGCGCCGTTCGTGAGCGGCCGGAAACGCAGTTCAGGGCCACCCCGTGGGGGTGGCCCTGAACTGAAGGTTTGTCCGGCGGTGTCCTACTCTCCCACACCCTCCCGAGTGCAGTACCATCGGCGCTGGAGGGCTTAGCTTCCGGGTTCGGAATGTTACCGGGCGTTTCCCCTCCGCCATGACCGCCGTAACTCTATGAACATGTCAACCAACCCCTGGCGGGTGGTGTTTGTTCAGAGTTGCACAGTGGACGCGTAGCAGCTTGGTAGTCAAGTCCTCGGCCTATTAGTACCGGTCAACTGAACCCGTTACCGGGCTTACATTTCCGGCCTATCAACCCAGTCGTCTAGCTGGGGGCCTTACCCCACAAAGTGGGTGGGATACCTCATCTTGAAGCGAGCTTCCCGCTTAGATGCTTTCAGCGGTTATCCCTTCCGAACGTAGCTAACCAGCCGTGCCCCTGGCGGGACAACTGGCACACCAGAGGTTCGTCCGTCCCGGTCCTCTCGTACTAGGGACAGCCCTTCTCAAGTATCCTACGCGCACGGCGGATAGGGACCGAACTGTCTCACGACGTTCTAAACCCAGCTCGCGTACCGCTTTAATGGGCGAACAGCCCAACCCTTGGGACCTGCTACAGCCCCAGGATGCGACGAGCCGACATCGAGGTGCCAAACCATCCCGTCGATATGGACTCTTGGGGAAGATCAGCCTGTTATCCCCGGGGTACCTTTTATCCGTTGAGCGACACCGCTTCCACATGCCAGTGCCGGATCACTAGTCCCGACTTTCGTCCCTGCTCGACCTGTCAGTCTCACAGTCAAGCTCCCTTGTGCACTTGCACTCAACACCTGATTGCCAACCAGGCTGAGGGAACCTTTGGGCGCCTCCGTTACCCTTTAGGAGGCAACCGCCCCAGTTAAACTACCCACCAGACACTGTCCCTGAACCGGATAACGGTCCGAAGTTAGATACCCAAATCAACCAGAGTGGTATTTCAAGATTGCCTCCACCTATACTGGCGTATAGACTTCACCGGCTCCCACCTATCCTACACAAGCTAATTCAGATACCAATGTCAAGCTATAGTAAAGGTCCCGGGGTCTTTCCGTCCTGCCGCGCGTAACGAGCATCTTTACTCGTAATGCAATTTCGCCGGGCCTGTGGTTGAGACAGTGGGGAAGTCGTTACGCCATTCGTGCAGGTCGGAACTTACCCGACAAGGAATTTCGCTACCTTAGGATGGTTATAGTTACCACCGCCGTTTACTGGCGCTTAAGTTCTCCGCTTCGCCCCGAAGAGCTAACAGGTCCCCTTAACGTTCCAGCACCGGGCAGGCG